>NZ_CAJXJS010000021.1 GCF_913055165.1 uncultured Devosia sp. | reverse complement strand
GACGCCTTTTTGGGCGGGCGGCTCACTGTGTCGCAGCCCAAAAAGGGCTTTCGGGCCGGGCTCGATAGCGTGTTGCTGGGAGCGTCGGTGCCGGCCGGCACCGCCAGGCTGCTCGATCTGGGTGCCGGGGTGGGCACCGCGGGCTTGGTCGCACTGGCCATGGATCGCGCAGGCGCCGCCGATCTGGCCGAGCGGGACGAGCCGACGCTGGCGCTTGCGCGGATCAATATTGACGTGAACGGCTTTGGCGCGCGGGCCCGTCTGCTCGCGGTCGACATTGCGGCCAAAGGCGCGGAGCGCCGTGCGGCCGGTTTGGCAGACAACGGCTATGATGTGGTGATCGCCAACCCACCCTTTTTCGGCGCCGGTACGCAGGCGGCGGATACGGCCCGCGCCAATGCCCGGCATATGGAAACCGAGGCGATCGAACTCTGGGTCAAATGCGCCGCCTCGGCCACCAGGGCTGCTGGCATGGCCATATTCATCTATCCCGCACAGGGCCTGGCGGCGCTGCTTGGTGCCTTCGACCGCCGCTTTGGCGACATCACCATATTGCCGCTTTCCCCACGGCCCGGCGCACCGGCTTCGCGTGTCATTCTGCGCGGGGTCAAGGGGTCACGCGCGCCGCTGACCCTGTTGCCCTCCCGCCCTTTGCACGGTCCGGACGGCAATGCCTTCACCCCGGAATTCGATGCCATTCTCCGCGGCGCAGCGGTGCTGGACTGGTAATGGGCGGCCCCTCTGCCTAAATGACGAGAAAATCCAACGGAGTGGACATGTCCGATACGCCTGCCGGCAAGCGCAATTGGCTCAGCCGCCTCATTCATCGCCCGCCGGTCGTGCCTGTCGTGCGCCTGCAGGGCGTCATCGCCGCCGAGCAGCGCCCCGGACGGCTCAATATCGCCACGGTTGAGCCGCTCCTGGCCAAGGCATTCGCCGTCAAGGCGGCGCCGGCGGTGGCTGTCGTCATCAACTCGCCTGGCGGCTCCCCGGTGCAGAGCCGGCTGATTTCCAAGCGTATCCGCGACCTCGCCAATCAGCACAACAAGCCCGTTCTGGTGTTCGTGGAGGACGCGGCGGCCTCGGGCGGCTATTTCATCGCCGTGGCCGGCGACGAGATCTTCGTCGATCCCTCATCCATTGTCGGTTCCATCGGCGTGATCATGGCAACCTTCGGTTTCGTCGGCGCCATCGACAAGCTCGGCATCGAGCGCCGCGTCCATACCGCTGGACGCAACAAGTCCACGCTCGACCCGTTCCTGCCCGAAAAGGCCGAGGATGTGGAACGTATCAAACGCTTCGAACTGGATATTCACGAGGTCTTCATCGACCACGTCAAGGCAGGCCGCCAGGGCCGGCTTAAGGCGGAGGACGATACATTGTTTACCGGGGAATGGTGGACCGGGATCAGGGGTGTCGAGCTGGGGCTTGTCGACGGCATCGGCGACCTCCACGCCACCCTGCGCGAACGCTTCGGCCCGGACGTTGTGCTCAAGCCGATCGCACCCAGGCGCCCCTTCTTCGCGCTGCCCCGGCTGGGATTTTCTGCCCAGGGCGTGGTAGATGACCTCACCACCTCCCTTGAGGATCGCGCCTGGTGGGCGCGTCTGGGACTTTAGGGGCCGCTGATGCTGCTGCGCATATTGCTGTTTGTCGGACTGGGCCTGCTGATCTATTTCGGCGTGCGCCGCATCTGGAAAGACTGGTCGACCAAGTTCAACCAGGACGCCGAGGAGGCGAAGCGCCTGGCGCGGGAACGCGACCGCGCCGAGCGCGCCCAGCCGGGCGTCATCGACCTCAAGCGCGACGAAGACGGAACCTATCGACCCAAGGATGGGAGCGATGCGGACAAGCGGCATTGACCGCTTCGGCCTGCGCCACTAGAGCTTTGTCCCGCATAATTGCAGGACTTCTGACATGACCGCTCGCCCCGCCCATATGGACCCGAAGAATTCGTTTCAGGGCCTGATTCTTACGCTGCAGCACTTCTGGGCCGAGCAGGGCTGTGTGGTCCTGCAGCCCTATGACATGCAGATGGGCGCTGGCACCTTTCACACGGCCACGACTCTGCGCGCCCTGGGTCCGAAGCACTGGAAGGCCGCCTATGTGCAGCCCAGCCGCCGGCCCACCGATGGGCGCTATGGCGAGAACCCCAATCGCCTGCAGCATTACTATCAGTTTCAGGTCATCCTGAAGCCGTCGCCCGACAATATCCAGCAGCTCTATCTCGACTCGCTGGCCGCCATCGGGCTCGACGCCTCCGCGCACGATATCCGCTTCGTCGAGGACGATTGGGAAAGCCCGACCCTGGGGGCCTGGGGGCTGGGTTGGGAGTGCTGGTGCGATGGCATGGAAGTCAGCCAGTTCACCTATTTCCAGCAGGTCGCCGGCTTTGAGTGCTCCCCCGTGCCGGGCGAGATCACCTATGGTCTGGAACGCCTCGCCATGTATGTGCAGGGCGTGGAAAACGTCTACGACCTCAATTTCAACGGCCGGACCGGCGACGAGAAGGTCACCTATGGTGATGTCTTCCTGCAAAACGAGCAGGAAAGTTCGAAGTACAATTTCGAGGCGGCCGATACCGAAATGCTGTTCCGCCATTTCGAGGATGCGGAAAAGGAATGCCGTTCAATTCTCGAAAAGGGTGCCGAGGGCAACCGCCAGACCATGGCGATCCCGGCCTATGAGCACGTCGTCAAGGCCTCGCACAATTTCAACATGCTCGATGCGCGCGGCGTGATCTCGGTCACCGAACGCCAGAGCTACATCCTGCGCATCCGCGAACTGGCCAAGGCCTGCGGCGAAGCCTGGCTGCAAACTGCCGGCGGCGGCGCGGAATAACCGCGCCGCTTGATATCAGGCCGCCACAGGTGCCTCGACCTTGATCACCGTCAGCTTGTGCCGCTTGTCGGCGCGGTCGTGCCAGGTGATCGACTGCCCGGCCTTGAGGCCGATCAGGGCGACGCCGATCGGGGTCATCACCGAGATGCGGCCCGCCTCGATATCGGCGTCGGCCGGATAGACCAGGGTAACGGTCTGCTCCTGGCCCGAATTGGTCTCATAGGTAACGCGCGAGCCCATGCGGACCACGCCGTCGGGCAGCTTGGCATCGCTGACCACCTTGGCGCGATCGAGCTCGGTGAGCAGGATCTCTGCCAGGTCGGGATTGCGATCAAGCCCGGCTTCGCCCAGGGCATAGAGCTTGGCGTGGTCGGCCTTGCCCAGGGTCAGGGGCGGGGTCAGGTCGCGGCGGATTTCAGTCATTGGTCTTTCCTTTATGAATGCCCCGGCGCGCTCGAAAGCGCTGCAATCGGTGGGCCAGAATGTCTTTGGGAACGGGGCGCCGGCGTAAGAACATGATGTTCGGGAGCCCTAAGCAGGCTCCGGCGCGGGCATGCCTAGGGTGGTTAGCTTGCGTGAAGGAAGCTGCAGCGATGCCAGTGGCGCGTGTTCATGCCTTAAAAGCTAGGGATTGGCGGCGGGAAGTCAAGGCCATGGCCACGCAAGCGTTGCAAAGCCCCGGCCACAATGCCAGTTTGCGCCGCATATCGCTTGAGGGAGCGCAATCATGGAATGGGTCATTCTTCTTCTCGTTGTTGGCGTGGTCGGCTACGCCATCGTCATCTACAATTCGCTGGTCTCCAACAGGCAAATGGTGCGCGAGGGCTGGTCGGGCATCGATGTGCAATTGAAGCGCCGCACCGACCTCATTCCCAATCTCATGGAGACGGTGAAGGGCTATATGGCCCATGAGCGCGAGACGCTCGAAGCTGTTGTGAATGCCCGTGCCAAGGCCACCAGCGCCGCCTCGGCGGGCCCTGAAGCCCGCGCCAAGGCCGAAGGCGAGCTCTCCGCGGCTCTGGGCCGATTGCTCGCCGTTGCTGAGGCCTACCCCGACCTCAAGGCCAACACCACGTTCCTCGAATTCCAGACGGCTCTGCAGCAGGTGGAAGACGAAATCCAGATGTCGCGCCGCTACTACAATGGCGCGGTGCGCAACCTTAATATCCAGGTCGAAAGCTTCCCCTCGAACCTGATCGCCAATGCGTTCAAGTTCGAGCAGGCAGAATATTTCGAACTCGAGAACGAAGCCGACCGCGCCGTCCCGCAGGTCAAGTTCTAGCACAGCGGCGGCCATGCCCACTGGCTGTCACCCTGGTGAAGGCGGGGGGCCATCCTGAGATATCGAGATGGATTCCGGCTTCAGGCCGGGATGCTTACGAGTGTGAGGAAACACCGGCACCCATGAAACTCTCCATGTTCCCCCGCCTGTTCGCCATCCTGCTGGCCATTCTCGCCCTCGCCATGCCCGCCATGGCCCGCGAGGAAATCCGCGCCTTCGCGTCCGATGTGCAATTGCGCACCGACGGGTCTGTCGACGTTCTGGAAACCATCGACGTCAATGCCGAGGGCAACCAGATCCGGCGCGGCATCTATCGCGACATTCCCGTGACCATGCTGGGCGAAAGCGGCAACAAGATCCGCATCGATCTCGATGTCGAGGCCGTCACGCGCGATGGCCAACCCGAAATGTTCCGGGTCGAGCGCATGGGGGATTTCCAGCGCATCTGGATCGGCGACCCGGATGTCTTTCTGCGCACCGGCGAGCACCGCTACACCATCAACTACACCATGAACCGGATGGCGCGGCCCACGGCCGATGGCATGGGCGATGAAGTGTATTGGAACGCCACCGGCAATTACTGGGACTTTCCCATATTGACCTCGGTGGCGCGCGTACGCCTGCCCGAAGCCGCCGTGATCGAGGATATGGCCGCCTATACCGGTGCTGTTGGCTCGCGGGAACGCGCCGTATCAATGACCCGGGAAAGCGACACCACTGCGATCTTCAGGACCCAGAGGGTGCTGGCGCCCGGGGAAGGCATGAGCTTTGCCGTTTCCTTCCAGAAGGGCGTGGTCAGCTATCCAGAGGGAATGGATGCCCTGTTGCAGACCGCTTCAGACCTGCGCGAGGCCTGGCTGCCAGTTCTGGCCGTCATCCTGTTGCTGGTCTACAGCTTCACCGCCTGGATGCGCGTCGGCCGCGATCCGCCCAAGGGCACGATCATTCCGCTGTTTCATCCGCCCCGCGACTTCTCCCCGGCGCTGACCCATTATGTGCACAAATGGGGCTTTTCCAACGCGGGCTGGACAGCCATGACCGCGGCCATCTTCAATCTCGGGGTGAAGGGCCTGGTTTCCGTCCGCAATCCAGGCAAGACGCTGACGGTCTCGGTGACCGGCAAGCGACCTGAAGCCAAACTGCCAGTCGGCGAACAGGTGCTGTTCTCCTATTTCGACAGCCGCGGCGCCGTGACGTTCGACAAGGCCAATGGCAAGGATCTGGGCACCAAGCGCACCGAATTTACCAGCGCCATAGAGAGCGAGAACCGCCAGGTCTGGTTCAACAACAATTGGGGCTTTGCCGGCTTCGGCTTCGTGCTCGCCGCCGCGATGATCGTGGGCATGGTGGTGTTCGACGTGCTTGAGCCTATCTGGCTCTTCGCCGCCGTTTTCGGTGGCGTCTTTATGGGTGTCATCGGCGGGGTCATCTTCGGCGTCATCCGGTCAGGCGGCGCCATCCAGCGCTTCATCACACTGATCTTCGTCGGCATATTTGCCTTCAACATGGGGGGCGGACTGCTCGAAACCTTTACCGGTTTCACCATCAACTCGGCCGCCCTGGCCGCTGGGTCGATGGTATTGATCTGCGTCGTCTTCGCCGTGCTCATGCGGGCGCCCACGGTGCAGGGGCGCAAGGTCATGGACGAGATCGATGGCTTCAAGCTCTACCTCGAAACGGCCGAGAAGAACCGCCTCAATATCGTCAATGAACCGCCCATGACCGTCGAACGCTTCGAGCGCATCCTGCCCTACGCCATCGCGCTGGGCGTGGAAAAGCCGTGGTCGGAGCATTTCGAGGCCGAACTGGCCCGCCATGCGGTCAGCGATGCCGAAGGCGGTTCCTATTCGCCACACTGGTATTCCGGCAGCCGCTCGTTCAATTCCGGTAATATCGCCAAGGCCGTGGCAACGGCATCATCCGGCATGGCGGCCGCCATGGTGGCCGCCCAGCCGGTCCAGGCCAGCTCATCCGGCTCCGGCGGCGGCGGCTCGTCAGGCGGTGGAGGTGGCGGCGGCGGTGGCGGCGGCTGGTAGCCAAAGCGTTCCCCAGCCGATAGACATCCCCGCGCCCCCGCGCTAATCACGCACACGCCCAAGACAACCGGTTGCCCTTCATGCCCGAACTGCTGCTCGAACTCTTCTCCGAGGAAATTCCCGCCCGCTTCCAGCGCCGTGCGGCCGAGGACCTCAAGAAAGCCGTCACCAACGCACTTGTCGATGTGGGCCTGGTCTATGAAGGCGCCAAGGCCTTTGTCACGCCGCGCCGTCTGGCGCTTTCGGTGTCGGGCCTGCCTGCGCGCTCACCCGATACGCGCGAGGAAAAGAAAGGTCCCAAGGTCGGCGCGCCGCAACCGGCCATTGACGGTTTCCTGCGCTCGGCTGGGCTGAGCTCGATCGACCAGGCGAAGATCGAAAGCGACCCGAAAAAGGGCGATTTCTACGTGGCGGTTATCGAGCGGCCGGGCGCCGACGCCGTGGACCTGTTGTCTGGCATCCTGCCCAAGGTGATGACCGATTTCGGCTGGGCCAAATCCATGCGCTGGGGTTCGGGCAGCTTCAACTGGGTGCGTCCCCTGCGTGCCGTCACTGCCACGTTCGGCACCGAGAATGATGAACCCGTCGTGGTGCCGTTTTCCGTGGCCGGGCTGGAATCGGGGCAAACCACCTTCGGCCATCGCTTCCTGTCGCCCGACGCCATTCGCGTGAAGCGTCTGGACGACTACCAGACCGCCCTCGAGCGCGCCAAGGTCGTGCTCGATATTGATCGCCGCAAGGACATCATCCGCACCGACGCCGACAATCTCGCCTTCGCACAGGGCCTGACCGTCATCCACGACGAAGGCCTGCTCGAAGAGGTGGCGGGCCTGGTCGAGTGGCCCAATGTGATGATGGGGTCGTTCGACCCTGATTTCCTAAAACTGCCCGAGGAAGTCATTATCGCCACCATTCGCGCCAACCAGAAATGCTTCTGCCTGCGCGACGCCTCAGGCAAGCTTGCGCCCAATTTCATCATCACCGCCAACACCATCCCCGCCGATGGTGGCGCCGTTGTGGTGGCTGGCAATGAGCGCGTCATCCGCGCCCGCCTTTCCGACGCCGCCTTCTTCTATCAGGGCGATCTGGCCATTCCGCTGGAGCATGGCCTGCCCAAGCTGGAAGATATGGTGTTCCACGCCAAGTTGGGCAGCCAGTTTGCCATGGTCGAGCGTCTTGTCCACCTGGCTGCCGAAATAGCGCCCAAGGTGGGGGCCGATGTCGAACTGGCCAAGCGTGCCGCCATGTTGGCCAAGGCCGATCTCGTCACCGGCATGGTCGGCGAGTTCCCCGAACTGCAGGGCCTGATGGGGCGCTATTATGCGACCGCCCAGAAGGAGCCGACCGCCATCGCCAATGCCATCGAGATGCACTACAAGCCGCTGGGCCCCTCCGACCGCGTGCCGACCGAACCGGTCTCGATCGCAGTAGCCTTGGCCGACAAGCTCAATGTGCTGTCCGGTTTCTGGTCGATCGATGAAAAGCCGACCGGCTCGCGCGATCCCTTCGCATTGCGTCGCGCAGCGCTGGGTGTCATTCGCATCATCACCGAGAATGGGCTGAAGTTCCCGCTTGAGGTTGAGCCGGACCTTCTGGCCTTCTTCCATGATCGCCTGAAGGTCACGCTGCGCGATGCCGGCGCGCGCCACGACCTCGTCGATGCGGTGATTTCGGCCGAGAGCAATGACATCTTGCAGATTACCCAGCGGGCTGAGGCCCTCTCGTCGCTCTTGTCCAGCGACGATGG
Source organism: uncultured Devosia sp. (assembly GCF_913055165.1). Classification (GTDB taxonomy): domain Bacteria; phylum Pseudomonadota; class Alphaproteobacteria; order Rhizobiales; family Devosiaceae; genus Devosia. The sequence goes on along the minus strand of NZ_CAJXJS010000021.1, from coordinate 55,114 downwards.
CGCCAATCTGCTGGCCGGCTACAAGCGCGCCGCCAATATCCTGGCCGCTGAAGAAAAGAAGGACGGCAAGGCCTATGACGGCTCCGTCGATCTGTCGGCGCTGAAGCAGCCCGAAGAAACCGCGCTGGCGTTCGCGATCGATGGCGTTCATGCGGCCGTGGCGGCCCATGTGGCAAAAGACGACTACAAGGGCGCCATGGCCGAGCTGGCCACCCTGCGCGCGCCTGTCGATGCCTTCTTCGAGGCGGTTCTGGTCAATGATGTCGACCCGGCGGTCCGCGCCAATCGCCTCAATCTTCTGGCCCGCTTGCGCGATACCATGCATCTGGTGGCCGATTTCGGGAAGGTTGCCGGATAGCATCGGGAGCCGGGCACACGCGGTCCGGCTCTTGTCTTCCACCAATAGCCAAGCGGGGCATTCATGTCGGTCGGCCTTCTCGCACTCCTCGATGACGTTGCAGGCCTGGTGAAGGTGGCGGCGGCCTCGCTGGACGACGTGGCGGGGCAGGCTGCCAAGGCCAGCGCCAAGGCCGCCGGGGCGGTGATCGACGACGCGGCCGTCACCCCGAGCTATGTCAAGGGCTTCACGGCCGAACGCGAGCTGCCCATCATCGGCAGGATCGCCTGGGGTTCGATCAGGAACAAATTGCTGTTCCTGCTTCCAGCAGCGCTGCTGCTTTCCGTCTTCCTGCCCTGGCTGATCACACCGCTTCTGATGGTCGGCGGCGCCTATCTTTGCTACGAGGGCGCCGAGAAGGTCTTCCACCTCTTCGCGCCGCACGAGGCGGAAAAGCACGAGGCCGCGATCGAGCATACAGCCATCGCACCGGACTCGCTGGAAGAGCAGAAGATCGCCGGGGCGATCAAGACCGACTTCATCCTCTCGGCCGAGATCATGACCATCATTCTCGCCGCCATTGAAGTCCCCGACTTCTGGTCCCGCGCCGCCATTCTGGCGGTCGCCGGGGTGGGGATCACCGTTCTGGTCTATGGCGCAGTGGCGCTGATCATCAAGGCCGACGATTTCGGGTTGTGGCTGGCCAAAACCGCGCGAACGGGCGTCGGCCGGTCCGCGGGGCGCGGCATCGTCGTCGCCATGCCGGTCTTCATGCAGGGCCTCAGTCTCGTCGGCACTGCCGCCATGACCTGGGTCGGTGGTTCCATCATCGCCCATGGCCTTTACGAATTCGGCATCGCCGGCCCGGAACATGTCATCGAAGCCGCTGCCCACTGGGCCGAACAGGCATTCCCGGCCATTGCCGAGGTGGCCGGGTGGCTGGCCACCGCTTTGGTGGATTTCGTCATCGGCCTGGCGCTTGGCGCGCTGCTGATCCCGGTAGTGGGCTACGTCATCAGTCCGGTCTGGGCCACCATCAAGAAACTCTTGCCCAAGCGGCCTAAAACGGCGGCGTAAAGCCCTCGACCTTCTTTTTCTTGAACGGCGCCATGCCGTCGCGCGCCAGCTCGTCGGCGCGTTCGTTGAGTTCGTCTCCGGCGTGGCCCTTGACCCAGTGCCAGGTGATATCGTGCCGCTTGGTGGCCTCGTCCAGCGCCTGCCACAGTTCCACGTTCTTGACTGGCTTCTTGTCGGCGGTGCGCCAGCCATTGCGCTTCCAGCCGTGGATCCAGCTCTGCACGCCATTCTTGACATATTGGCTGTCGGTATGAAGGTCCACGGCGCAAGGCCGGGTGAGCGCGTTGAGCGCTTCGATGGCGGCGGTCAATTCCATCTTGTTGTTGGTGGTCAGCGCCTCGCCGCCGTTCAATTCCTTGCGGTGCTTGCCGAACTGCAGGATGGCGCCCCAGCCGCCGGGGCCCGGATTGCCCGAACAGGCGCCATCGGTGTGGATAGTGACCCTGTCAGACATCGGCCGGCCGGTAGTAGATGTGGAACTGGCAGATGAGCCCGTGCGGTTCAGTCTCGACATGCGTTTCTTCCATGCCGATCCTTTTAAGGACGGCGAGGGACGGGGCGTTCCTGGTGTCGGCAAAGCCGATAAAGTGGTTGGCACTGGTCTCCCGGAAGATCCAGTCCCGCAAGCCCGCCGCCGCTTCCGTCGCATAACCCGCCCCGTGATGCTCCTCGAACAGGGCAAAGCCTATCTCGGGTTCTCCGGTACGGGGATAAATGCCGTAGCCGGCACGGCCAATGAATTTCCCATCGCTTTTTCGGGTCAGGCGCAGCTTGCCCAGTTGCCGCGTTTCGAACAGTTCGATCCAGCCGCTGAGGGCGGCCTCCGCCTGCTCCCGCGTCCAAGGCGCTCCGCTCGCGGTCAGATATCGCGACACATTGGGATTGCCATGCAGGGCGACCAGATCGTCAAGCTGATCCATCCGCCAGCCGGATAGCACCAGCCGCTCGGTCTCGAACAGATCCAGGCTCATCGCCCCGAGGCCGCTTCGAGATTGCGCAGCACGCGGGGAATGTTGAAGGCAATGTGTTCTTCGGCCGTGGTCTTGGTCTCGACCTTGACGTCATACCGCTCGGCGAAAGCGTCGATCACCTCTTCGACCAGGCTTTCCGGTGCCGAGGCCCCGGCGCTGACGCCCAGCGAGGCAATATTGCCATAGATCGACCAGTCGATCTCGCTGGCCCGGTCGACGAGCGTAGCGACCTTGCAGCCATTGCGCAGGGCCACTTCCACGAGACGCTGAGAATTGGAGGAGTGGGGCGAGCCCACCACGATCATCGCATCGACCAGCGGTGCCACGGCTTTGATGGCCTCTTGCCGGTTGGTAGTGGCGTAGCAAATGTCTTCCTTGTGCGGACCATTGATCGCGGGGAAACGCGTCTTGAGCGCCGATACGATCTCCCGTGTGTCGTCGACACTCAGGGTCGTCTGGGTCACAAAGGCAAGGGTCTCCGGGTCACGCGGGGTGAAGGCGTTGGCATCCTCCACGGTCTCGATCAGCGTCACCGCCCCCTCGGGCAACTGGCCCATCGTGCCGATCACTTCGGGGTGACCGGCATGGCCGATCAGGACGATCTCATGGCCTTCCTCAAAATGGCGCGAGGCCTCCACATGCACCTTGCTCACCAGCGGGCAGGTGGCGTCGAGGAAGAACATGTTGCGGGTCCTGGCCTCAGCCGGCACGCTCTTGGGCACGCCATGGGCCGAGAAAACCACCGGCGCCTCGGTGTCTGGAATCTCGTCGAGTTCTTCGACAAACACCGCGCCCTTGGCCTTGAGGCCCTCAACCACATATTTGTTGTGCACGATGGCGTGGCGCACATAGACCGGTGCCCCGTATTTCTCAAGCGCCAGTTCCACAATCTGGATTGCGCGATCGACGCCAGCGCAAAATCCGCGCGGTGCGCAGAGCAGAATATCGAGGTGCGGCCTTTTTTCCATGGCAGGAGAGATGCTTTCGCAGCCCCGGCAAGTCAAGTGCTGTTGCAGCCGGGGCAGGGCATAGGCAATATGCACGCAATAGTTTGACCAGGACGGTTCCAGGTGAGTTTGGCGCAGGAAATGTTTGCGATTGCCCCGGCGATGGGGAAAGCGAACCTGAGTGCTGGCCAGCTCAAATTACTCACCGGGAAGGCGCGGTGGATCTTTCGCGTCGGCGAGGCCGGCTTCCCCACCGTTCCCACCATCGCCATCACGCGTGCCGCCTGGGAAGAATTGCAGTCCGAACGTGCCCGTCGCGACACGCGGCTGCGCACCCACTGGGTTGCCTGCCTTTATAAGCTCGTTGCCAAGGACGGCTCGCCGCCGCAATTGGTGGTGCGCACCTCCGCATCCTCTCACAATAGCGGATTGGCGCCGGCCCGGCTGGGCATTGCCGCGCCCGCCGCGCCGGAGGATTCGGTCGATCCCACGCGGCCCTTGGCCAAGGCCATCAAGCAGGCATTCGAAAGCTATGGGTTTTCCGGGCGCGGCTGGGCCGGGCCACGTCACGAGGATGACCGGAGCCGCCAGATCGTTCTGGTTCAGGCCTTTGCCGAAGGCGATATCGAGCAGTTCCTGAGCCGCAACGCCACCACCGGCGCCATGGGCCCGGCACCGCTTGATGGCAGCCCGTTGCCGCGCCTGCCCAGTGACGTCAACGCCCTGATCGAGCTGCTTGATGCCAAGGCCGGGCGGCATATGGCCTGCTTGGTGGCTATCAACCGCGGCAAGGTCACCTTTCTGTCAGCGCGGCCGGTGCAGGCCAGCGCCGGCGCCGAGTTGCAGGCAGCCGTCGACCGGGTGGAGCGCAAGGTGTGGACGCCGCAGGGTGCGGTGTCGCGGGTGGATGCCAGCCGTCTGGCGCTGATGCTGCATCCGCGACTGAAGGCTCCTGAGGAGGCGACCCCGATAGCCATGGGGCTGGGCGTGTCCCCGGGCGCGGCAAGTGGCATCATCACCTTCAACCCCGACGATGCAGCGCGGCTGCGCGCGCGCGGCAAGCACTGCATCCTGGTGGTCAACGAAACCGGCCCCGCCGATATCGAAGGGATGAAGGCCGCCACCGGCATTCTCACCGCGCGGGGTGGCATGTCGAGCCATGCCGGCGTCATCGCGCGCATCACCGGTAAGCCCTGCGTCGCCGGGGTTCGCAGCCTGACGGTGGATACATTGGAAATGGTCTGTCGTATTGGCGACCGCGAGTTTCATGCCGGGGACCGCCTGACCATCGACGGCACCGATGGTGCAGTCTATCTGGGCACACTGCCCCTGGCCCAACCCCAGATCGGCGGCGCGATCGGCAAGCTGCTTGGCTGGTCCGATGCCAGCCGCAAGATTGCCGTGCGCACCAATGCGGAAACCGTGGAGTCGGCACAGACCGCCCTCAGCTTCGGAGCCGAGGGGATTGGGCTGGCGCGTTCCGAACATATGTTTTTCTCGCCAGAACGCATGGTGGCGCTCAGGCGCATGATTCTGTCGGAAGACGAGGATGCCCGCTCCCGCGCCATTGCCGGCCTGGTCGATTTTCAGACCGGGGATTATTCGGCACTGTTTTCAGCCATGCAGGGCCTGCCCGTAACGGTCCGCCTGTTCGATCCGCCCCTGCACGAATTCCTGCCGCGTACCGACGAGGAAATCGAGGAAACGGCAGCCTCTCTCGGTGTGGCGGTGCGGGCGCTGCGGCTGCGGCTCGAACGTATCGCCGAGATCAACCCCATGCTTGGCCACCGTGGTGTGCGCCTCGCCATCACCTATCCCGAAATCTTGCAGATGCAGATGCAGGCAGTGGTGGCCGGCGCCCGCGCCGCGAGCGAAACGCAGAATCAACCCGTCGCGGTTGAGGTCATGGTGCCCTTCGTTTCGACGGCCACGGAAGTCTCCTGGGTCCGCGAGCGGGCCATGGCGATACTCGAAAATGCCGGTCTCGGCCGGTCGGACCGCATCCGCTTTTCCTTCGGCACCATGATCGAGCTGCCGCGTGCCTGTTTGCGCGCCGGTGACATCGCCTCCATGGTCGATTTCATCTCTTTTGGCACCAACGATCTGACCCAGACCACCTTCGGCATCTCCCGCGATGACGCGCCGGCCTTCTTGGCCGCCTATCAGCGCAAGGGCGTCTACGAGCGCGATCCTTTCGTCACCATTGACGAAAAAGGCGTGGGCGAGATGATCGAGATTGCCATTGCGCGGGGGCGTGCGGCCAATCCACGGCTCAAGATCGGCATTTGCGGGGAACATGCAGGCGATCCGGCCTCGCTCAATTTCTTCGCCGGGCTGGGCGTCGACTATGTCAGTTGCTCACCCTATCGTGTTCCGGTGGCCCGGCTGACCTTGGCGCAGGCTTCCGCTTAAATAGCTGCGATCGCATGCCTATATGCGATGAGTGATAAAGCCGGCCGGCAAGTGCCGGGACAAGGGAAGGGCCCAGTGTACGTGAGAAGTCCTGCATTCATCTTGGCGCTGCTGGTGCTTTTGGGGCTGGCTGGGCCGTCCCAGGCGCAATCGGGGGCACAATGTGCGCCTATCGACAACGATGCCGAGCGCCTTGTCTGCTACGACGAGATCTTCCGCCCCGGCGGGATCGTTCCGGAAGCGACAAGTGTGACGCTCCAATCCGAGCAACTCATCCCCGCCCGCCCCAGCGGCCGGGCGCCTGCGACCATCACCGTTTTTTGCGAAGCCGATGTGCTCAAGGTGGCCTTCGGCTTTGCTGGCAATTCCATGTCGGCCCTGGGCAGTGATACCGGCATCACCCTGCAGTATGATTTGCAGCGCGCCAGAAGCTCGACCCTGCCGGTCAATGAAGACAATACCGCCATACTGATCGACAACACGCGGGATGCCAGAAGCTTTCTAGACGGACTGATTGGCGCCACCAATCTGACCGTTCGGGTGACGCCGGCGACCACGCGTTCGCTCTCCGTCCGCTTCCGCGTCGCCGACTTCGCCGACGAAGTCGCGCCGGTCATGGCCGCCTGCGGACAATAGGCTCATCACGAAACACTTTGTCGCACCCATTGCCGCAGGGAGGCCATAAACGCGCCCTTTGCGCGCCCCGAACCCCATTTACCCAGCGCTAACCTTAATAACCGATCATCACGACAGTCGGCATTTGAGCGTCACATTTGCCGGGCTTGAGTTGTGTTGCGTAGCGTTGAGTAGAGTTTATGGCCCTTTCCCACCGGCCGGCCGCGTCCATGCGCCCGGTCAGAGCGGTTAGCCGAACAGGTGTTGTCGCAAGGACGTTTGCGATGACATTGCTGGCCCCCCTTGCCTATGTCGGCCTCGCTGGCGCAGCCTTTGGTCCGGGCTCCGCCCCCCTTGGCACTGCCGGTCTGCCCGGCCAGCCCCAGCCGGTCGAAATTGCCCAGGCGAGCCTGAGCTATTCCGGCGTTGATCCAATCATAACCGGCTCCGTCGATCACCTCTTCGCCAGCGCCAGCTTCACCGGTCCCAATCGCGCCGAAAAGACCGACCGCATCCGTCCCGCGGTCGACGCCCTGGCCATTTCGAAGAGCTTCGAGGCTGCCCGTCTGCAGATTGCCGCCCTGCGCGCGCCGTCCGATCCCGCCGCCTTTGGCCAGTCCAGCATTGCCGACGCAGAGGTCAACGCTGAGGCGGCGGCCGGTCCGCGCATTTCGGTTGCTTCCCTGCACCCCAATGCGGCAGCCGCGCTTGACGCTATCGCTGGCATCGCCCCCAAGGCCGAAGGCGAGACTTTGGCCGATGTGACGCTTCCCGTATCGGTGCCCGAACAACTGGCCTATGCCCGCGCCACGGCCCCTTCGACCGTCACGGAACTACAGGGCGAACCCATGGCCGGCCTGTCCGACAAGGAGCTTTGGTGCCTCGCCACCGGCATCTATTTCGAGGCGCGCGGTGAGGTCTATCGCGGTCAGGTCGCCGTGGCCCAGGTCATCCTCAATCGCGTCAAGGATCACCGCTATCCCGACACCATTTGCGGCGTCGTGTTCCAGAATCAGAACCGCCGCAACGCCTGCCAGTTCTCCTTTGCCTGCGACGGCATTCCCGAGACCGTGACCGAGCGCAAGCCCTGGGAGCAGGCGGAAGAAATCGCTGGCAAGGTCACGCGCGGCGAGCTCTATCTCACCGAGGTGGGCGATGCCACCCACTACCACGCTACCTATGTCCGCCCGGCCTGGGCGCCGCGCATGACCAAGGTCACCCAGATCGGGTTGCACGTCTTCTACAAGTTCAAGCGTGGGTGGCTGTTCGGCTGACGCTTATGCGTTGATGTATAACGTATCGGCAATTATCTGCAATTTTGTTTGATCGCGCTTCGTGGTGTGCTCCGGGACAATCGGCCACGGAGCGCATCAAATGACGGCAAACGCGAACAGACTGAGCAACTGGGTGCCGCTGGCCCTGCTGATCGTACTAGGTCTCTTGCCCCTGCTGCCCGCAGTCGGGCGGATGGTCGTGCGCTTTGCGGACGTGGGCGCGCCGCCCGAAATGCTTGCGGATACGTCGCGCTTCTTCGTCATGCCCGTGCCGGTGGTCTTGCATATCGTGAGCGCCTGCTTGTTTGCCCTGGTCGGCGCTTTACAGTTTTCCACGACCTTGCGGCGCAGCCCGTGGCACAGGTTCTCTGGGCGCGTGCTGGTCATTGCCGGAGTTCTGGCTGCCACATCCGGACTCTGGCTTACCAACTTCTATCCGCTGCTGGGCAATGAAGGGCCGCTGCTCTACTGGTTCCGCACGGCGGCCGGTCTGGCCATGCTCTGGTTTCTGGTGCAGGGCTATCGGGCAGCGCGGCGGCGGCGTTTCGACGAACATCGTCCGCACATGATCAGGGCCTATGCGCTGGGCCTTGGGGCCAGTACGCAAATGCTGATCGGTATTACCGTGCTGCTGATGTTCGGCGAGCCGACACCGATCGTGGGTGACCTCATGCTCGGCGCCGGCTGGGCGATCAATCTTGTGGTGGCGCAGTGGGCCATCGTGCGCAGCCGCACACCCATCAGGCGCGCGGTTGCAGTGGGCGCCTAGCGTCAGCGGGTCGGTCCGCTGAGACGCAGGAAGGAATGACCGGCGCGGCTCGAAAAACTGTACCAGCTTCCATTGGTCCAGAAGCGCACCCAGTTCCGGCGGTCAGGCGTGACCTCGGTCACGTCAATGCCCGGATATTGCACGTGCTTCGAGGTCAAGCCGTCCGTTGAATAGGTGCCCGTGGCGGTCGTGGTGATGCTGACATAGGTTACCTTGCCGGCTTCTATCTTCTTGACAGTGCTCGAGGAAAGCGGGTCGGTCGAAACCCAGTCGGCATAGTCGACCTCATAGTCACGACCGTCGAACTTGACGAGATTGTCGGTGTCGAAGCCGGCCGGCATTTCGTCGGCGAAGGCTTCCAGAACATAGCCCGGACCGATCGCGGCGAGCGCGGTGGCACAGATGGCGCCCAGGGTCATGCCCATGAGCATGTGGCGGCTTGGCAGGTTCATCGCAGGCGCTCCATACTGTTCCACTTCGGCACACAGGCCTTAACGGATCAGTAACCATCCGGTGCCAGCCAAGAAACAGCAAACCCGCTTTAGGGTTAATCTGCACAGGAACTGTCAGGGGGCGGGAAGGAGGCGGCTAATGTCTTCGAATGCCAGCATAAATCGCTCATGCGCCTGCTGGGTGGGCCAGGGCCGGATGAGTTTGTCGAAAGCCTCCACGTCGAAGGCGGACTGACCCGGTACGCCGAACAGCCGCCGCGCCTCAGGCGGATCGAATCCGGCCAGATTGGTGGCTTCAAAGAAGGCGGCTTCCTGATCGGCCTTCTTGACCAGCTTGCTGACGCTGGCCGGCATGGTCGCAGGCAGGGAGAAACGCAGGAAAATGGCGGCAAGCAGGCCCTTTTCGACCTCCTTGTAGCTGCCCCCGATCACCGCCTTGAACGGGGAGATGATGTCGCCCACCACATATTCAGGGGCATCGTGCAAAAGGCACTGCAATTGTGCGACCGCCTCGACCTCCGGATTGGCGGATCGGAACAGCTCAAGCACCAGAACCGAGTGCTGCGCCACGGAAAAGGGATAATCGCCAATAGTTTGGCCATTCCAGCGCGCCACGCGCGCCAGGCCATGGGCGATATCGGACAACTCCACATCGACCGGCGAGGGGTCGAGAATGTCGAGACGACGCCCGGACAGCATACGCTGCCAGGCACGAGTGCTTTGGCGGGACATCGGCATCAAATGGGCTAGCAGACTGTTAGCCCTAGCCATAGCAGATCGAGCCGATTCGAGAACGAGGGCTACTCCTCGCCCTCCGGTCCGCCGAAACCGTAATTCGCCCAGCTTGGCAATTCGATCCGCACCGGCTTGCCGCCCACGGTCACCGCCGTCGGGGCCGCGATCCGGTCGAGCCGCACGATGGCGACGGCCTTGCCGTCCACCACCTGGCCGATGGTCCCCGCCTCACGATCGCCAGCCAATACCGGCTGACCGGCGTCGCCCTCGATCCCTGAAATGATCACCGGCCGCCGCCGCGCCGTGCCGCGATGCTTCATGCGCGAGACGACTTCCTGACCCACATAGCAGCCTTTGACGAAGTCGATGCCGTCGAGGAGATCCATGCCGATATCGTGGGCAAAGGCGTCATTGGCTGGAAAGTCATTGCCCTGGATCAGGATGCCGGCGGCGATGCGGTCCTTTTGGAAAGCCAAATCGCCGGACGACCAGGTCTCGGCCTCGGCCAGCGAGGCAATAACCTGCCAGCCTAGTATGACGGCACCACGCTTGTCCTGATGCGCGCCCTCGATGGCGCCAGTTGAAAAGCCCATGCGATGGCTCTCGCGGCAATCCTCGATCTCGACCTTCGCCCGTAGCTTGTACATGCGCATGCGTTTGAGGAAATCGTCTGCCGCGCCGACATGCACATCGGTCCAGATGGCCTCGTCGCGCCAAATCGCCAAGCCCTCGGCCAGGATCTTGCCTTGCGGCGAAAGCAAGGCCCACCAATGGGCGAGCCCGTCATCTCTCTCCGGGATGATGCCGGTCAGAACATCATTGAGCAGGCGGTGCGCCTCGGGGCCCGAAAAGCGGAAGAGGGCGCGGTCGGCGCGCAGATGTATGCTCATGGTGACTTGCCTTGCAAAGCTGCCGTCCGATATGTCGGTTTTGCAGATCGACAAGACCATACAAAACCGACAAGCGGGACCCGAGACATGGCGCAGTACGACACGATTTTCAAGAATGCCACCGTGGTCAATCAGGATGGTGAGGGCTTGGCCGATATCGCGGTCAAGGCCGGCAAGATCGTCGCGCTCGGCATCATCGAGGGCAGTGCAGCCGAGGTCGTCGACTGCAAGGGTCTGCATATCCTGCCCGGCGTCATTGATACGCAGGTGCATTTCCGCGAGCCGGGGCTGACGCACAAGGAAGACCTTGAGAGCGGGTCGCTCGGCGCGGTCATGGGCGGGGTGACGGGCGTTTTCGAAATGCCCAATACCAACCCGCTGACCACCACGCGCGAAACCTTCGAAGCCAAGATCGCCGCCGGCACCAACCGCATGCATTGCGACTTTGCCTTCTATATCGGCGGCACCCACGAAAATGTCGCCGAGCTGCCCATGCTCGAAAAGCTGCCTGGCTGCGCTGGAGTCAAAGTGTTCATGGGCTCGTCCACCGGCTCGCTGCTGGTGCAAGACGATGATGGCGTCGAAGCCATTCTGCGCGCCATCTCCCGCCGCGCCGCTTTCCACTCGGAAGACGAATATATGCTTGAAGAGCGCAAGCACCTGCGCGTGCCGGGCGACCCCTCCAGCCACCCGGTTTGGCGCTCGCCCGAGGTGGCCATGAGCTGCACCACGCGCCTGGTGAACCTGGCCCGCAAGACCGGCAAGCGCATCCATGTGCTGCATATTTCGACCAAGGAAGAAATCGTCTATCTCGCAGACCACAAGGATGTGGCCTCGGTCGAGGTGACGCCACACCATTTGACGCTGGACGAAACCGCCTATACGCGCCTGGGCACCTATGCGCAGATGAACCCGCCAGTGCGCGACAAGGCTCATCGCGAGGGCATCTGGAAGGGCGTTGCCAATGGTGTTGCCGATATCCTGGGCTCGGATCACGCGCCGCACACGCGCGAGGAAAAGGATCACCCTTACCCGCAGAGCCATTCGGGCATGACGGGCGTTCAGACCCTGGTGCCCACCATGCTCGACCACGTCAACGCAGGACGTCTGAGCCTGCAGCGTTTCGTCGACATGACCAGCCACGGCCCCAATCGCCTGTTCGGCATTGCAGGCAAGGGCCGCATCGCCGTGGGCTACGATGCCGACCTGACTATCGTGGACATGAAGCGGCGCGAGACCATCACCAATGAGTGGATCAGGAGCCGCGCCGGCTGGACGCCCTATGACGGCGTCACTGTCACCGGCTGGCCGGTGGGCACGATTGTGCGCGGCAATCGTGTGATGTGGCAGGGCGAATTGGTAACCCCGAGCAAGGGCCAGCCGATGCGGTTCCTGGAGGCGCTGGCGGGCTGATCAATCCCCGGCCACAAACGCCTGCCATTCGCCGTCCTTGCCGATATAGACGCGCCAGTGATACCAGGCTTCGAGTTCGACAAGCTCGGCCAGCTGCTCATGGGTGAGGATGCGATAGGCATCGACTTTTTGTGCCGGGGTCAGCGCCGACAGGTCCTCGACGACGGCGAGATAGGGCCAGACATAGCTGGGGTCATCGCTCTCGGTGTCGAAAACGGCATAGGGGGCCTCCAGCAATTCCAGCAGGATGGCGAGATTTTCCAGACCCTCGCCATCCGCCGAGTAGGTTTTGAGGTAGTCCACCGCATCGTCCGGCCCGCCATAGGAGACGGTGGGCGGATGGGTCTGGGCCTCGATGATGGGACGCAGCGCCTCGATATCGCCCGACTGCGCCGCCGCGATCAGGCGCTGGCGCGTCTCGGCAACCGGCGCGGGCAAGGTCGACAGATCGGCGCTGATCTCATATTTGGGGTAGGGATAGCTCTCGGCATTGTCCTGCGCCACAGCAGGCGCGGCGGCAAGAACAGCGAGGCACAGGGCAGCAAGGCGCATGGATGATCCTCCGGCGCGGATCATTGAACCTCACGCTCCACCTGGCAAGAGGGCAGGGCCCAGCGCCGCCGGATAATTACTGCAGAATGCGTTCGAGATTGTATTCGCCGTTGCGAATACGCTCGGGAAGCTGCTCGACCAGGTCCGCCGTGGCTTCGTCGCCATGCATCTTCACGAAGGTCGCGAGCGCGGCAAACAGCGAGGCATGTGCCAGTGAAGCAGAGGCCAGGCCGTCTTCTTCGGCACTGTTCCAGGCCTCGGCCAGATACTCCAAAGCCAATTGCCGTTCAGACTGCTGCGGGTCGAACGGACCGATCCCGGACGCGGGCGAGAAGATGGTCTTGGGTGTGCTCATGGTTCCGGGCATAGCACGCCCGGGTCTCCGCTCAAGGGGGAAGTAAGCCGAAGGTTAACAGCGGGTAGGCAATTTGCACGGACCGGCCGGCGGGTCTACTCGGCAAAACGCGTATGAATGTCGCGCGCCAGCCTCCTCGCTTCGTCGAGCAGTCGCGCCAGCGCCTCGCGGGAAGAGGGCGTGCATTGCCGATGCAGGCGCGCGAAGGCGGTGTAGCCGGTGTTGAAGGCCCCGGCCAGGCGCTGCCGCCGGTCATCGTCCGGTTCATCTAGATCGATCAGTTCGGCCGCCTGCTGGCGCCAATCCTCCTGTCCGTTGCCGCACAGCGGCTCCAGGAAATAGAGGCTCCCCATGATCTCGGTCAGCCGCTCCATCTGCCGCTGATAGAGCGGGTCGATGGCGTGGGCCGGGGTGGCCAGGAGGAGGGCGAGGAGTATGCCGCGCAGACCCCCACCCTTGATCCTTCCCCACAAGGGGGAGGGAGACGATGAACCCAAGCGCTGCGACCCTGCGCCTCCCTCCCCTCGATGGGGAGGGACTGAGGGTGGGGTGGGGCCGCATGCCGGAAGTGAAGAGTTCAACGCATCCATGCCCCCTCTTACCAGCTTTGCCCCAGGACCTTGAAGCATTCTCTGATCACGTCATCGAGCCTTGAAGTGGTCCTGAGGGCGATAAGCATGCCGGGGTCCACCCATTTGTGGTCGCTGATCTCGCTCGAGGGCCGGACCTGGCCCACATAATCGGTGGTAGTGAACACGGCCAGGCGATAGCTGCCGTCGCGACCGAGCGACTGGGTCAGCGCATGGCGGGGATTGCGGATGGTAAGGCCCAGCTCTTCCTGCACCTCGCGAATGGCGCATTGCTCCACCGTCTCGTCAGGTTCCATGCGCCCGCCGGGAAAGGTCCACAGGTTCTGATAGGGCGCAAATGCACGCTTGATGAGCAGGATCTTGCCGTGCTTGACGATGCCGACACTGGCGGCGTTGGGAGGCTCGATCATTGGGGGCGTGCATCCGGGTGATTTGCGATTCGGGCGCCTAGAGATTACCTCTGCAAGGGTGAAGGAGACACGCCTATGTGTGGCCGCTATGCCTCGACCCTGCCGCCCGAAATGATGGAGGAGCTGTTCAAGCTTCTGAACAGCGTCGAGATCGTACCCCGCTACAACATCGCCCCGACACAGCCCATCGTGGCCATATGGGAGGCCGAAGGGCGACGGGAGGCGCATTTCGCCCGTTGGGGTTTCGTGCCCCACTGGGTCAAGGACCCTCGGGAATTTCCGCTATTGGTCAATGCGCGGGCGGAAAGCATGGCCGAAAAGCCGGCCTTTCGGGATCGCGTCAAACATGGCCGCTGCATCGTGCCGGCCAGCGGCTATTATGAATGGCATACCGGCCCCGACAAGAAAAAGCAGCCCTACTATATCACCCGCGCCGACGGGCAGCCCATGGCGCTGGCGGGTCTCTACAGCAACTGGATCGGTCCCAATGGCGAGGAGGTGGACAGCGTCGCCACCATCACCGTCGCGGCCAACCCCCATCTCTCGGTGATCCATGATCGCATGCCGGCCATCCTCATGCAGGAGGCCCAATGGGATGATTGGCTCAACGTCCGCGACGTCAGGGCCCATGAGGCCGCGCAGATGGCGCTACCGCTCGAAGATGGCGTGCTGAAGTTTCATCCGGTCTCGACCCGCGTCAATTCCGCCCGCGACGACGACCCGGGGTTGATCGAGCCGGTGGACCTCTCAACGTCCGAGCCGCCGGCAGAAAAGCCCAAGCGGAAGAAGGCTGCCGGCAGCGGCGGGCAGATGGATTTGTTCTGAGGTCGGCGCCTTGTTCCTCTCCCCAATGGGGACAGGTGGCCGGAGCGTAGCGAAGGTCGGTGAGGGGAGGTCAGCGCGTAGCTTTGGGCTCTCGGGCATGCCGAACACCCCCCTCATCCGGCGATGCTCAGACCCCGATCTCGAAATAGCCCAGCGCGTCGCCGATGGATTCTTCCTCATAGTGCAGGTGGCTGAGCAGCACTTTCTCCAGCGCCCGGAAGACGGTCACGGCATCCTCGAAATTGGATTGTCCGGGGCTGTCTGCCAACTTGATCAGCGCATCGATGAGGCGTTCGAGCAGGGTATGGACGACCACATGCTCGGCCTGCAGGCGCTCGGCAATGGCCTTGAAGGCGGGTCCCTGGGCGGCGATGCCGGGGAAGATCGCGTAGTCCTCGATCGAGTGATGGCCGTGTACGAACTGGCAATATTGCCCGCACAAGGTGCCGAAGCGGCGATAATTGGAGATCATGACGAGCTCCGTAGTCTCCGCCTTGACCTCCTCGACGCTCGCATGCCCTTCCGCGGCACGCTCGATCAGGCGCCCCAGTACCTTCATATTGTCGCGCAGGTGATCATGAATTTGCCTGAGGTGCTCGCCGGGCAGCTTCTGCGCCTCGGTCACGCCTTCGAGCTTGGGGATCGGGGGACGCGTGGCGTCGTCGAGGAACTGGATGTCTTTGAGCAGCATGGGGCACACATGGTCCGGCCAGGCCCCAGGTGCAAGAAGGCACATAGGGGTGACCGGAATAGTGTGACCGATCAGTATCGAGCCTCGGGAGCGGCTATCCCAGCATCTTCCCCAGATTGAGAATCCCATTGGGGTCCAGTGCCGTCTTGATGGCCCGCATCATCTCCAGTGCCACCGGGTCCTTCACTTGCCTGAGCAGGTCCACCTTCAACTGACCGATGCCATGTTCGGCCGAGACGGAGCCGCCCAGCTTCAGCACCACCTCATAGATGATTTCGTGCACGGCCTCGTCATATTGCGCCATGAACGCCTTGGGGTCGGCACCCACCGGCATCGAAAAATTGAAGTGGATATTCCCATCGCCCATATGCCCGAACGGCACCGGGCGGATGCCGGGCACCAGCTTTTCGGCGGTCGCTGAGCCTTCGGCAATCAGGCGCGGTATGGCGGCAATGGGCACCGAGACGTCGTGCTTGATCGACGCCCCTTCGCGGCTCTGACATTCGCTCATCTGCTCGCGGAAGGCCCACATACGCGTACGGTCGGCCAGGGATTCGGCGACCACGGCGTCGGAAACCAGCGCCGCCTCGAAAGCCGCTTCCAGTAAAGTTTGCAGCGCGCCCGGCTCGGTCCCGGCCATGCGGGTCAATTCGATCAGCGCATACCAGGGCGAGGCGCTGGCGGTTGGATCGGCATCGAGCATGCCGTGTCGCAGCTGGATGTCGAGGCCGATCCAGGGGATGAGTTCGAAGGCATTGAGGCGCGCGCCAGCACGATCCCGCATCAACTGGAACAGTTCCAGCGCCGCCTCGGGCGAGGCCACATTGACGATTGCGGTCTCATAGTCCTCGGGCAGAGGATAAATTTTTAGCGAGGCCGCCGTGATGATGCCCAGCGTCCCCTCCGCCCCCACCAGCAAATCCTTGAGGTCATAGCCGGTATTGTCCTTCTTGAGGGCATTGAGACCGTTATAGAGCCGGCCGTCCGCCAGCACCGCCTCGACGCCCATGGTGAGCTCGCGGGCATTGCCATAGGCCAACACATTGACGCCCCCGGCATTGGACGAGAGTACCCCGCCGATGCGCGCCGACCCCTGCGAGGCGAGCCAGAGCGGGAACATGGCGCCCTCTGCTTCGGCGGCCTTGTGGGCATTCTCAAGTATGACGCCGGCCTCGGCGGTCATGACTCCGGCCGCCGTATCGATGGAGCGGATGCGGTCGAGTTTCTGAAGACTCAAAATCACTTCATTGCCGCTGAGCGGCACCTGCGCCCCAACGAGACCGGTATTGCCCCCCTGCGGGATGATGCCGACACGATGTTCATTGGCCCAGCGCATGACCGCCTGCACCGCCGCGACATCGGGGGGGATGACCACGGCGACAGCGCTCTGGTGGAAGCGTTTGCGTGGCTCGTTGAGCCAGGCGCCCATCTTTGCCGCGTCCGCGACAACATTGTCGCGCCCCACCAGTTCCTCGAGGGCGGTGATGATCTCGGGGGTGGTCAGGGGCATGGCAGGACTCCAAAACAGATGAGCTATGAGGGTGTTGCGCTTGCTCAGCCGGTCAACGGTGTGCCACAAGCAGGCCTCAGGTTCCAGACGAACAAAGGCCGCGCCTTTTCCGCGCGGAAGTGTCCATGACTGCCCCCCAATGGCCCGATTTCTACTTTGCGCGCCACGGTGAGACCGATTGGAACCGGGAACAACGCTATCAGGGTAGCCGAGATATCCCGCTCAACCGCACCGGGCAATTGCAGGCCGACGCCAATGGCATCCTGCTGCGCGAGTTGCTGGAGCGCGAAGGGGTGGACCCGGCCTCGCTCAACTGGTTCGCCTCGCCGCTGAGCCGCGCGGCGGAAACCATGGACCGCATGCGCGCCGCATTCGACATCGAGCTGCCGCCGGTCATCCACGACAAGCGGCTGATCGAAATTTCCTTCGGCAATTTCGAGGGCCGCCTGCATGCCGAAATCGCGCGCGAGCATGCCGCCCTTGCACCCGGCGAGCGGGACGAGAGCTATTGGCAGTTCCGGCCCGAGAATGGCGAGAACTACGACGATGTCGCTGCGCGCCTGCTCGATTTTGCCCGTGAGCTGACCCATCACGCGGTGGTTGTCGCCCATGGCGGCGTGCTGCGGGTGCTGCGCCACCTGGTGGAAGGAACCCCGCGCGGCGATGTTCTCAACTGGCCGCCGCCGCAGGGCGTCATCGCCCATTTCGTCAATGGCCGGATGACCTTGCACTCTGCCCGGAACACCTGGGACGCCAGCGTCGATTGACCGGCTGGCCACGGCCCCCTAAAACGCCCGCATAACTGGGGCCGCGCCATGTCTTTCAATACGTTCGGGCATCTTTTCCGTTTCACCACCTGGGGCGAAAGCCACGGACCGGCGCTGGGCGTCGTGGTCGATGGTTGCCCGCCCGGCCTCAAGCTGACGCCGGAAATGATCCAGCGCGATCTCGACCGCCGCAAACCCGGCCAGTCCAAGTTCACCACGCAGCGCCGTGAGGCCGATGAGGTGAAGATCCTCTCCGGCGTCTTCGAGGACGAGCGCACCGATGGCCCCCGCACCACCGGCACGCCGATCTCGCTGCTGATCGAGAATACCGACCAGCGCTCCAAGGACTATTCGGACATCCGCGACAAATACCGTCCTGGCCATGCCGACTACACCTATGACCAGAAATACGGCATCCGCGACTATCGTGGCGGCGGGCGCACTTCGGCCCGCGAAACTGCGGCCCGGGTCGCGGCCGGCGCCATCGCCCGCCAGGTGCTTGCCGGCGTCACCATCCGCGCCAGCCTCGTGCAGATGGGCCCGCACAAGATCGACTACGCCAATTTCGACTGGGACGTGGTGGGCGAGAACCCCTTCTTCTGCGCCGATCCCAAGGCCGCCGTGCTCTGGGCTGACTATCTCGATGCGCTGCGCAAGGAAGGCAATTCGGTGGGCGCGGTGATCGAGGTGGTGGCCGAAGGTGTGCCCGCCGGCTGGGGCGCCCCGATCTATGGCAAATTAAGCGCTGACCTGGCCTCGGCCATGATGAGCATCAATGCCGTGAAGGCGGTGGAGATCGGTGCTGGTTTCGAGGCCGCTGGCCTTACCGGGGTCGAAAACGCCGACCAGATGCGTTCGGGCGAGGATAAGCCCTATTTCCTCTCCAACCATGCCGGCGGCATCCTGGGCGGTGTCTCCAACGGCGATCCCATTGTCTGCCGCTTTGCCGTCAAGCCGACCTCGTCCATCCTGACGCCGCGCCAGACGGTCACGACGGCCAATGAAGACACCGACATCATCACCAAGGGCCGCCACGATCCCTGCGTGGGCATCCGTGCCGTGCCGGTGGGCGAAGCCATGATGGCATTGGTCCTGGCCGACCACATGCTGCGGCATCGCGGGCAGACGGGTCGCGAAGGGGCAATAGGGTTTCAAAGGAACTAGCTCCTTCACCTCTCCCCCAAAGGGAGTGGTGAAGGGTGCCTACGCCAGCTCCAGCCGCATCCCCAACACCCCCCGCTTCACCTTCAACTGCCCCAATCCCTCCAGATATTCCACATGCGCCATCATGGTCATGCGGGCGGCAAAGCGCACCCGGGCCGGTTGGGCGGGATAGATCGCGTCGACCGCCGCCCGAACGGTTCGTGCACCTTGCCGGACAGCGTCGAGGAGCTGTTCATTGCGCATCTGCCGATGGGCCTTGAGGGCGGCGGCATGGGCAGGGCCGTTGGCGATATCGCCGCCATGTGCTGGCAGGTAGCGCCGGTAGGGCAGGGCAATGACCTTGTCCAGCGAGGCAAAGTAATCAGCCATGGAGCCATCCGGCACCGAGACGAGGGTAGAATTCCAGCCCATGACATGATCGCCCGAGAGCATGATGTCTCCTCCGGCGACACCAAAACTGAGATGATTGGCGCAATGCCCGGGCGTCGCATGAACGACCAGGTTCATGTCGCCGGCCAGCATGGTCTCGCCATCCACCAGCGTCCGGTCCGGTACCAGATCCCAATCGCATGAATTGCGAATCGGATTGATCTCAAACCGGCGCAGCGGACGGGACAGACGATGGCGACCACCGAACCAGAGCGGAGCGTCCAGCCGCTGCGCCAGTTCTTGCGCCGATGCACTATGGTCGCGATGGGTATGCGTAAGCAGGATAGCAGTCACCCTGCGGCCACTGATCGCCGCAATCAGGGCAGCTTCATGCGCACCGTCTTCCGGTCCGGGGTCGACCAGGGCAACCTCATGATGCCCCACGAGAAAACTGTTCGTGCCGGTAAAGGTATAAGGGGAGGCGTTGGGGGCCGTGACCCGGGTGACGCCAGGGGCAACGGCAATTGCCTCGCCGGTTCGGGCAACGAATTCGGTGTCGAAGGTAAGGGGTGAGGAAGTGCTGGCCATTGCGCCTGTGGTAACGAAACCGTAAGAAGCTTGTGTCCGGACCAGACCACCCCGGGGAGGGGGTTGGTCCCTATCAATTACGGAAGGTATGAAATGGCTGTGACTTTGACCACGCCCAACACGCTGCTCGGTGCATTCCAGCCAAAAGGCGATGTCGCCAAGCTGGCAACCAATGCTGCGATCGTCCTCATCGGCACCATGCTCATCACGGCCGCCGCCAAGGTCAATGTCCCGGTGTGGCCGGTCCCCGTGACCCTGCAGAGCTTTGCAATTGCCGCGCTGGCCGCTGCCTTTGGCCTGCGCATCGGCGTTGCCACTGTTGCTGCCTATCTTCTCGAAGGCGCACTCGGCCTGCCGGTTTTCGCCACCGGCGGCGGTCTGGCCTATCTCGTCGGCCCGACTGGCGGCTTCCTCATCGGCTTCCTCGCTTTGGCTGCCATCGTCGGCGCTGCCGCTGATCGTGGCGCGTCCGGCCGCCCCTTCACCCTGTTCGGCGCCATGCTCGTGGGCTCTGCCGTGCTCTACGCCTTCGGCTTTGCGTGGCTGGTGGCCATGGCCGGCCAGGCCGCCTGGGTTGACCAGACCAATGTTGTGGCCTCTGCCTTCGCCAAGGCCGTGCAGCCCTTCCTGGTGTGGGACACGCTCAAGATGGCTTTCGCCGCCCTGACCGTGACCGGGCTGTGGGGTCTGTTCGGCGCCAAGCGCTGAAATCACGCTTCCAGACGCGAAAAGGGCCGGTGGTCACACCGGCCCTTTTTTCGTTCGAGAGGCTCAGTCGGTGGGACCCGTCAGGAGGCGTGGCGGCGCTGCGCGGTGCCGCCCGAAGCCAGGGCGACGCGGTTTCTGCCCTGGCTCTTGGCATGGTAGAGGGCTGCGTCGGCGGCCCGGTGCAGTTCGGACGCTGTGCAGCCGGGGTGATCCACCTCTGCGGCAACGCCGATGCTGATGGTCAGCACCGGTCCCGCGGACGAGCCCGGATTGGCAAGTTTGAGTGCTTCAACGCCCAACCGGATGTCCTGGGCGATGGACTGCGCCTCTTGGGTGTTCACATCGACAAGCACGACCAAAAACTCTTCGCCGCCAAAGCGCGCGACATGATCCTTCGGGCGGACCGATCGCGTGATGGTCCGGGCGACAGCGGCGAGCGCCTTGTCACCTTCCAGATGTCCCAGCCGGTCATTGAGCGCCTTGAAGCAGTCGATGTCGCACATCAGCAGCGCCAGGGAGGATGTGGACGGCCTGTCCCGGTCAAAGAGCATGGCCAGGACATCATCGGAGTGGCGCCGGTTCGAAAGCCCCGTAAGCGGGTCGGTCCGGGAGAGCTGCTCGAGTTTGGCATTGGCGCTGGCGAGTTCGGCCACCCTTCGGGCGTCCCGCAATTCGAGCAGGAAGGTCCGGTGCGCCAGGATGGTCATGGTCTGTCGCGCCACCACCGTGGCCGTCACACCGCTGGCGAAAAACAGGAAGGCCGCGAAGGCGCTGGCAGTACCGAGGGCCGGGTGGGCCAGCTGAAAGACCAGGTAAAGCGCCAGCCCGGCGCCCGAGATCGCATAGGTCACCGATTGCGGCACGTTGAAAATGATGATGGCCGTGACAGCGACAAACAGCATGACGCTGAGATAGCGCTCCTGCAGCTCATCGCCGGCCACATAGCTCATCAGAGCGACGGAAAGCAGGATGGCCAGCATGCCCAGGGTCAGGACGGCATCAAGGGCGGCGAAGGGCAGCTTGCGTGCCCAGGCCAGGTAGACGGCGAGCGCCGCAGGCGGCATCAACAAGGCCGGGCCAAGCATCGCGACGGCTGGTTCGCGGGGCAGCAGGAGCAGGTTCACGATCATCGCCAGGACATCGAGCACGATCACCCATATCATCCATGCACGGATGATCTTGGAGGTCTGCTTGAACGAGCGCTCGCGAAACCGCGCCTGCAATTCGCTACTGAGGCGAATATCCCGGGTCCGCCCCGAGAGCAGGCGATCGACCTCTTCCTGTACCGATTGCTCGTCTTGATAAGGCACGCGCCGCCAACTCCCCCGCCTGGCGCTCGCAGGCATGGTTGCCCCCGTTCCAGGAGGATCATCGGGCAAGGCTAACCGGTTCGGATGAACGAATCCCAAATGCAAGGCCACAGGATTGCCGGTATCGAGGCAATTCCGGCGGCCGGCCTGGATGACTTAGACCTCCTCAAGGGCTCCGGCGATAGTTGGCACCAGCTCGGCCACGGTCGGGTGAATATGCATTGTCCGCTGAAGCGCGTCGATCGAGGCGCCCATCTGCATCATGTCGACAATGGTATGGATCGCCTCATCGCCACCTGGCCCCAGGATAGCGCCGCCCAGGATCGCTCTTGAGTCTGCGTCCACCACCACCTTCATCAGGCCCTGGATCTCGCCCTTCTCGACCGCGCGGCTGACCCGGGTCATCGGCCGCTTTCCGACCAGTACCTTGTGTCCCTTGGCGATCGCGTCCGCCTCGGAGAGACCAGCCCGGCCCAAAGGTGGGTCGATGTAGAGCGCATAGGTGGAAACCCGCTCGGAGATCTTCCGGTCCTCACCCTCCAGCAGGTTGCCTGCCACCACCTCATGGTCATTGTAGGAGGTGTGCGTGAAGGCCCCGCGGCCATTGCAATCGCCCAGCGCCCAGACGCCCGGTACATTGGTCTCGAGCCGGTCATTGACGCTCACATAGCCATGCTCATCCAGCGCCACCCCGGCGTGATCGAGCCCGAGATCACCCGTATTGGGCGTTCGGCCGACCGCGAGCAGCACGTGGGAGCAGGAAATATCCGGTTCCCCCTCGCTGCAGTTGACCGAGACTACGGGTCCGTGACCATTGCTTGAGAACCGCACACACTCCGCACTTGTGCGGATGGTTATGCCTTCCAGTTCGAGGATGTCGCGAATGCAGTCGGAGACCTCTGCGTCTTCGTGTTTGGCAAGGCGATCCCCCTTTTCGATGATAGTGACGCGCGAGCCGAACCGCCGGAACATCTGTGCGAATTCAAGGCCGATATAGCTTCCCCCGATGATCACAAGGTGCTCCGGCAGGGTATCGAGGGTCAGAATGCTGGAATTGGTGAGCGGCTCGATTTCGTCGAGCCCTGGGAGATCGGGGATACTCGCCCGGGCCCCGACATTGAGAAAGATACGTTCGGCCGAAATCATGTCGTCGCCGATCCGCAAGCGCTGGGGCCCCTCGAACCGCGCATGGCCGCGTAGGAGCGTCAGCTTGTCCATGCCGCCGAGCCACGTCTCCAGACCATTGCGCGAATTGGCGCTGATCGTGCGGGCTCGACCGAGAATGAAGGGGAAGTCGACGATCGGCGCGCGCGACACGTGAATGCCATGCTCGCTGGCCTGGCGAACCGAATGCGCGATTTTGGCGCTGGCCACCATCGCCTTGGTCGGCGTGCAGCCGGTATTAACGCAGGTTCCGCCGACCTGGGCCCGCTCCACAAGCGCAACCTCGAATCCAGCCCCAGCCAGTCGCGCGGCCAGCGGCGGCCCCGCCTGGCCGGCGCCGATGATGACGGCATCGAAATGTCGATCCATGACGCGATGTCTCCCTTGTCCGAACGATGGCCGCACCGCGCCGGCGCAACCCTCCCCGGGACAACTAGACCGGGGACGGTGTGGTTGCACGTCGGATGGCATCGAGGACCGCCATGCCGGCATCCGGCCGCCCGGCAGATTTGGGCCAGCACAGCCAATAATGCATGTCGAAATCGGGCGGCAGCGCAATGTTGTGCAGTTCCGGGCGGATGCTGGCCACCGAGGCCAGAGGCAACACCGACACGAAGCCATGGTGCAAGACCAGATTGAGGATGACCGGAATGGAGTCGATCTCGAGCAATTGCAGCCGGTCGCGCTGCTGCGGCTCGAACGTCATGTCCAGCAGGGTGTCGATCCGCAGGCGCAGTCCGCTTCTCGGGCTGGGCAGGGCAATCGGCCGGGACGACAGCGCCTGTGCAATGTCGTTGCCGCCCGCACCCACAATGGCCAATGGCGATGTCACGATCCGGGCGCCCTCGAGATCGGCAGGCAATTGCTCGGTATCGAGCAGGGCGACGTCAAACACCCCGCTCTTGAGTCCGCGCAGCAGTTCCTCGGCCGTGGTGGAGCTGACGAAGAGCGGCTGCCTGGGATGCGTCGCCATCCAGCCCGCCGTCAGCCTGGCCAATTGGCGAGCGATCTCGCTCTCATAGCCCAGCGGCATGATTGAGCCGAGCCGCACCGTCGCCTGTGTCCGCCGGAAGCGATCCTCGGACGACCGGGAAATCTGCCCCCACACCTGCAACAGGGCCTCGCTGGTCTCCCGAACCGATTGCCCCGCCTGCGTCAGGCTGATCCCGTCCGTTCCGCGCTCGATCAGCCGGTGCCCCAGTGCCGTCTCCAGATGTGCCAATTGCCGGGACAATTGTGGTTGCCCGAGCATCATCGCCCGCGCCGCCTGGCGAATACTGCCGCGCTCGGCCACTTCAACAAATCGTCCCAGCGCTTGCAGTCGCACGCCTGATGCGAAAGGATCGGCCTGCGCGGCATAGAGACGACGCGCCAATGCAGCGGCCCCTGCGATCTCGGGGGCCAAGCGGTTGGCCTCCAGGGTCAGGATCAACCCTGACCCGGCCCGCTGGCACAGGGTGGTCGAGAGGCTCGCTTCGAGCCGATCCAGTGCGGCCGATACGCTGGCCGCCGGCCGTGCGGCGATACGGGCAGCGGCCCGCAGACTACCCGCCTTGAGAATGGCATCGACCAGGACCAGGGTCGAGCTGTCCATGTCGCTGCCTCTCTGTCTTGCCGGCGCTCACAGACGGAACATAGCCTGTTCAGCTTTTGGGATATCCCATGGTCGAGAAATTTCCAATAGCGTCACCGATGCAAGGAGACCCCACAGACGTGAACGCCCAGGCGAACATCCCCCCGGCAACGATCGAGCTTAAGGGTAAGCCCCTCAGCTTCGCCGACTTCGTCCGCATCGGCGCGCGCCAGGCCAGCATCGTCGCCAACAAGGCTGCACTCGAACGCGTGCAGCATGCCCGCCAGGTTGTGGAAGACACCATCAATGCCGGCCAGCCGGTCTATGGGGCCACGACCGGCGTCGGGGCCATGAAGGACGTGTCCTGGTCCGAGGAGGATCTGGAAGCTTTCAGCACCGGCCTCGTCCGCGCGCATCATTTCGGCACCGGCAGCGCCTTTCCGCTCGAAGTCATCCGCAACGCCTTGGCGATCCGCGTCAACATGGCTTTGACCGGCCGCGTCGGCTGCACGCCCGATCTGGTCGAGGCCTATCAGAAACTGCTTGCAGCCGACGTTATCCCCGTGGTCCGCCGCACCGGCTCCATCGGCTGCGCCGATATTGGCCTGATGGGGCAGATCGGCGCTGTCCTCACTGGCGTGGGCGAAGCCTATCATCGCGGCGAGCGCCTGCCTGCCGCGGAGGCCATGGCCCGGGCCGGACTAAGGCCCTTCAAGCTTGCGCCGCGCGATAGCCTCGCCTCGGTGTCCACCAATGCTGTGGGCTATGCGGCCGCCATGCGCGCCATCCGGCAGGCCGCAAGTGCAGTGCGCGTGATGCTGGCCACCGGCCTGACCACGGCCGGCGCCCTGGGGGCATCGCGCGATCCCTGGAAAGCGGTGGCCCATGTCGGCACCGAACGCGAAGCCGGTATCGGTGCCTGGCTCTATTTCAACGCCATGGGCTGGGACTGGCCCATGGGCACCCATGTGCAGGACCCGCTCTCGATCCGCATGATGAGCCAGGTTTTCGCCACCGCGTTCGAGAGCCTCGTTGTGGCCGGGCGAACCGTCTTGGCCGCAACCGGACGCACCGATGACAATCCGGTGGTCGCTGGCGGCCAGGTGCTTACCTCCGGCGGCTCGCTGCCGCTCGATGTCACTGTCTTTCTGCAGACGGCGCAGCTGGCACTCGCCCATGTTGCCAGGAATTCGTTCAATCGCTGCGTGCTGCTCGGCAATGGGGGCCGGCGCAATCTGCCCGTCAATCTGGTAGCACCCGGTGCCATCGCCACCGGCTTCGGCCCCATCATCAAGCTGGCCGGCGAACTTTTCGTCCGCTGCCTCTCGCTCTCCAACGCCATCTCGGCCCAATCCCTGGTGGTGGCCAATGGGCTCGAAGACGAGGCTGCGTTTCTGCCGCTGGTGGTCGAGCGGTTCGAGCGCCAGGCCGGTGCTCTGCGTCGCCTTGCCGCCCTTGAGGGACTGCTGGCGGCCCAGGCCATGGATATTTCCGGCGACCGGCCGGGCAATGTTCCGGGCATGGTCTACAACCTCGTCCGGCAACACGCCGCCTTCTACGAGCATGACAGGCCGCTATCGGCTGAAGTCGAGGCGGTGGAGGCCGCTTTGGCCTCCGATGGCTTTGTCGCTGAACTGATTGCGCACTCCGCCATTATGGAATTGGACGAGTTTTTTGCGCTCGGCCCGCAGACCGGGGCGGAACGGCCCCTGTCAAATACTGACAGTGCACTTGGGTAGGGACAGCCGGCCAATCCGGCTCACAAAGGAGACAGTCATGCGCCTAACGAAAATGCTTGTGGGTGCGGCAACCGCACTTGCCTTGACCATCACCGCCGCGCAGGCGCAGGTGGTGGTGTCGTCCAAGATCGACACCGAAGGCGGGGTCCTGGGCAATATCATCAAGCAGGTGCTTGAAGCCAACGACATTCCGGTCGAAGACCGCATCCAGCTCGGCGGCACGCCCATCGTGCGCGAGGCCATCACCGCGGGCGAAATCGACATCTATCCCGAATATACGGGCAATGCCGCCTTCTTCTTCGAGCGCGCTGACGATCCGCTCTGGAACAATGCCCAGTCCGCCTATGAGGAAGCCAAGAAGCTCGACTACGAAGCCAACAACATCGTCTGGCTGACCCCGTCGCCGGCCAACAACACCTGGGCAGTGGCCATTCGCCAGGACCTCGCCGACGCCAACGGTCTCGATACCTTCAGCCAGTTCGGCGAATATGTAGCCGGTGGCGGTGAAGTGAAGCTGGCCGCGTCCGCAGAGTTCGTCAACTCACCGGCCGCCCTGCCCAAGTTCCAGGAAGTCTATGGGTTTACCCTCTCCCCCGATCAGCTGATCACCCTGTCGGGCGGCGACACGGCAGCCACCATCGCGGCGGCCGCCCAGGGAACCAACGGCGCCAATGCCGCCATGGTCTATGGCACCGACGGCGGCATCGCCCCCTCCGGTCTGAAGGTACTTGAGGACGACAAGGGCGTGCAGCCGGTCTATCAGCCGGCCCCAATCATCCGGGAAGAGGTGCTGAACGAATATCCGCAGATCGAGGAACTGCTGAAGCCGGTCTTCGAAGCGCTGACGCTGGAGACCCTGCAGGAGCTCAACGGCCGGGTGCAGGTGGGCGGTGAAGCCGCTTCCGCCGTGGCCACGGACTTCCTCACCAATAACGGCTTTCTGAGCTGAGGTACCGGGCCTTGCCTCGCATGAGGCACCGATAAGAAGGGATGGCGCGCCTGGCGCGCGCCGTCTCCCGGATCGGCCGACCAGGAGGTGGTCGCGCTGGCACATCGCCCAAAGGGGCAGCGAGGGGGCGCCATGACTACCGCCGATATCGCCAGCAATGTCCGTTCGCTCCGCTTGGCCTTGGACAAGCTTGGGGTCCTGATCGCCCTCATCGCCGTGGCCGGCGCATTTCTGCCCTTTTCCGTGTTTCGGGCCAATCGCATCGTGCTGGGCGAGGGGCTGCCGATCCCGGCCGCGCTCGATACGCTGCCAGCTCTCGTACTGGGCCTGCTGGTCCTTGCCGGCATCGTCATCGCCTTGCTGCGCGACCGAACCCGCATCAAGCTCATCACGGGCTTCGTTCTGCTCACCGCCCTGGCGGTGTTGATCGGTCGCTCCGCAAGCTATCTGACGCCACCCGACAACACCTTTGCGCGCGTGTCTCCCGGCGCCGGATTCTGGCTGCTGCTCTTCGCTTTCGCGCTGATGGTCACCGATGCTCTGGCCAGGTTGCGCTTCGGACCCTGGCAGCGCATCGGCATTCTCGCTCTGGTGGCGGGGGCACTTGGCCTGCTGCTCTGGACCGGCGCCTGGAACGATCTCTCGATCCTCAAGGAATATGCCAACAGGGCCCCCGCCTTCTGGGCAGAGTCGCGAACGCATCTGCTGCTGGCCTTTGGTTCTGTTGGCCTCGCCATCGTTGCGGGCGTGCCGCTCGGCATCCTCCTCTACCGGGTGAGAGGCCTGCGGGCGGCCGTGTTGAACACGCTCAACATCATCCAGACCATCCCCTCCATCGCCTTGTTCGGCCTGCTGATTGCGCCTCTGGCCTGGGTCGCGGCCAATATACCCGGTGCCTCCGCCATCGGTATTTCGGGCATCGGCACGGCGCCGGCCATGGTGGCCCTGTTTGCCTATTCGCTGCTGCCCATCGTGTCCAACACGGTGGTGGGCCTGGTCAATGTGCCCGAAGCTGCCAATGACGCGGCCCGCGGCATGGGCATGACCGGCCGGCAACGACTCGTCTCGGTGGAATTGCCCCTGGCCTTTCCGGTCATTCTGACCGGCATCCGCATTGTGCTGGTGCAGAACATCGGCCTTGCCACCATCGCTGCGCTGATCGGCGGCGGCGGTTTTGGCGTCTTCGTCTTTCAGGGCATCGGCCAGACGGCGATGGATCTGGTGCTGCTCGGCGCCGTGCCAACGGTGGCGCTGGCCTTCGCGGCGGCCGTCATCCTCGATGCCTTTGTCGAAATGGTCAGCACCAAGGAGCGTGCCCGATGATCGATATCCAGGAGCTGACCAAGGTCTATGGCCAGACCACCGTCGTCGACAAGGTATCCTTGACGGTCGAGGCAGGCGATGTCTGTGCCATTGTTGGTACCTCGGGCTCGGGCAAGACCACTCTTTTGCGCATGATCAACCGGCTGGTCGAGCCCACTTCGGGCAAGGTCCTGATCGACGGGCAGGACACACGAAGCGTTCCGGCGCACGAACTGCGCCGCCGCATCGGCTATGCCATTCAGGGTCACGGCCTTTTCCCGCACCGCACGGTGGGCCAGAACATCGGCACCGTGCCGCATCTGCTGGGGTGGGACGCGGCACGGATTTCGGCGCGTGTCGACGAATTGCTGGACCTGTTCCAGCTTGATCCGGCCCAGTTCCGCGATCGCATGCCCAATGAACTCTCCGGCGGCCAGCAGCAGCGCGTCGGGGTAGCACGGGCCCTGGCTGCCGAGCCCAATATCCTCTTGATGGACGAGCCTTTCGGCGCGCTCGACCCGGTCATCCGGGCCAAGGCGCAGGAGGATCTCCTCGCCATCCAGAAACGATTCAACACCACGATCGTTCTGGTGACCCACGACATGGAGGAGGCCATTCACCTCGGCAGCCGTATTGCCGTCATGGATGGTGGCAAACTGCTGCAATATGCGACGCCCCAGGATATTCTGGCCAACCCCGCAACCGATTTCGTCGCCGAGCTGATTGGCGGCGACAGGCCGTTCCGGCTGTTGTCTTTGGCCCGGGTCGCATCATTGGTCCAGCCGGGGGAAGCCAAGGGTGCCCCTATACAAGCCAGCGCCAGCCTGCGCGAGGCCTATGCCGAATGCCTCTGGTCAGGACGCGATGCCCTGCCGGTCAGCGACAATGGCCAGTTGATTGGGCAGGTCAGCCGCGCTGACCTGGCAAGAGCTGCAGCGAGGCCGTCATGAGCATTGGCCTTGTCATTCGCCTGCTCGTCCTGGCCCTGTTGGTCGTGTTTCTGGTCAGCCCGGAGACCTTCGCCTTTCTCTTCGAACCCCTGGCCAAGAACAACCAGCCGGTGATCTACAACCAGGGCAGTCTGCTCGATCTGACCCTCAACCACTTGCTGATTGTCCTCATCGCCACCACGCTGGCCACTGCGGTAGCCGTGGGTCTGGCCATATTGGTGACCCGGCCCTTTGGTGCAGAGTTCCTGCCGCTGTCGCGAAGCCTTGCTAATGTCGGACAGACCTTTCCGCCGGTGGCCGTGCTGGCATTGGCCGTGCCCATGCTCGGCTTCGGCACCGCGCCGACCCTGGTGGCCCTGTTTCTGTACGGCTTGTTGCCGATCTTCGAAAACACGCTGACCGGCCTTACAGGTCTGCCCCCTTCGGTAACCGAAGCCGCCCGTGGCATGGGCATGACCGGCAGCCAGCGCCTCATCCGTGTCGAATTGCCATTGGCGCTGCCCGTCATTCTCGCCGGCGTGCGCCTCTCCACGGTCATTTCCCTGGCCACGGCAACCATCGGTTCCACCGTGGCCGCCCGGACGCTGGGCGAAGTCATCATCGCCGGGCTGCTCTCGAGCAATACCGCATTCGTGCTGCAAGGCGGCCTCATCGTCGGGGCGCTCGCCGTGCTCATCTATGACGGCCTCTCGGCCATCGAGCGGGCCCTGACCCGCCGGACCGGGCAGGGCGCGCGCGCCAACGCCTGATAACCAAGGACCTGAACAATGTCCGATTTCGATCTCAGCCTGACCGGCACCGTGGTGCTTCCTGACCGGGTCATCGAGCGCGGCCATGTGGCGGTGCACAATGGCAAGATTGCGCTGGTTGGCGAGGGCGCGGGGCCGCAGGCCGCTGAGCGCCACGATCTGGGCACGGCCATGATCTTGCCTGGCGCCATTGATGCACAGACCCATTCGCTGAGCCAAAAGAACCAGGAAGATTTCATCTGGTCGACCCGCTCGGCCGCCGCCGGTGGCGTCACCACCATTGTCGACATGCCCTATGACGAGGGCAATCTGGTCTGTTCTGCAGAGGCCGTGCGCATCAAGGTCGAGCATGCCAGCCCGCAGGCGCGGGTGGATTTCGCCCTTTATGGCACCATCAATCCCGAGGAGGGCGCGGCCCGCATTGCCGAGCAGGCTGAGGCAGGTGTTGCGGCCTTCAAATTTTCCACCTTCGGTACCGACCCAATCCGATTTCCGCGCATTCCGCCTGCTTTGCTCGAAGAGTGCTTTGCGGCCGTGGCCAGGACCGGACTGACGGCAGGTGTTCACAACGAAGACGATGAAATGGTCCGCGCCGCCATGGCCAAAGTGAAGGCTGCCGGCATCACCGACTATCGTGCGCACGGCCTGAGCCGCCCGCCGCTGACCGAACTTCTGGCGTCGCTGCAGATCTACGAGACCGGCGCGCAGACCGGCTGTCCCGCCCATGTCGTGCATTGCTCCCTAGCACGGGGCTACGAGATCGCGCGCCTCTATCGCGACCAGGGCTATGCGGCCACCATCGAATGCTGCATCCACTATCTGACCCTGGACGAGGAAAACGACGTCGCCCGGCTCGGCGGCAAGGCCAAGATCAACCCGCCGATCCGGCCGCGCGCAGAAGTCGAGAAGCTCTGGCAGCATGTCGCGGCTGGCAATGTCACGCTGATCTCGACCGATCATGTCAGCTGGTCCGAAGATCGCAAGACCAATCCGGACATGCTCGCCAATGCCTCGGGCGTACCGGGCCTGGAAGTCATGGTGCCGCTGTTCATTAAGGGACTCCTGGACCGGGGCCTGGCCCTGACCTGGGCCGCGCAGCTGATGTCTGCCAACCCCGCCCGCCACTTCCGCCTCGACCAAACCAAAGGCGCGCTCGAGGTCGGCAAGGACGCCGACATCACCGTTCTGGTCGATCGCCCGCTGGTCTATGACGCCGCCCGCAGCGGCCACAACGTTGTCGGCTGGAGCCCCTATAACGGCATCGAACTGCCCTGGACCGTCGCCGGCACCTGGCTCCGCGGGCGGCAAGCTTTTGATGGCAAAGACGTTTTGGCGCAGCCGGGCATTGGTCGCTTCGTTCGACCCGAGGTGCGCGCATGACCCGCAACCTGCCCACCAGCGCCGTTCGCATAAGCGAGGACATCTCGGCCCTCGCCGCAATCACCGAGCCGGATCACCCTTATACCCGCCGCGCCTTCACGCCCATGTTTCTCAAGGGCCGTGAATGGCTTTCGCAGCGCTTCGAGGCCGCCGGCCTCAAGGTTCATGTCGATGCCGCCGGCAATCTGGTCGGCTCCCGCGTCGGCCGGAAACCCGGCCTCGGCACGATCATGCTGGGCTCGCATTCCGATACCGTGCCGGATGGCGGGCGCTATGACGGCATTGCCGGTGTCTCGGCGGCCCTTGAGGTTGTGCGGGCGCTGGCCGACCGCAACATCGAACTCGACCATGACCTCGAAATCATCGACTTCCTGGCCGAGGAGGTTTCGATTTTCGGTGTCTCCTGCATCGGCAGCCGAGGCATCACCGGCACCCGGCCCGACGAGTGGCTGACCCGAAAAAGCGAGGGCCTTACGCTTGCCGACGCCATCGCCGAGGTCGGCGGCAATCCAGCCGCCTCGCTGCGGCGCAATGACATCGCAGCATTCCTCGAACTCCATATCGAGCAGGGACCTGTGCTTGAAAACGAAAAGCTCGACATCGGCGTGGTCACCGCCATTGCCGGCATCACCCGGATCGAGATCGTGGTGGAGGGCAGGGCCGATCACGCCGGGACCACGCCCATGGGCAGTCGCAAGGATGCGCTCTCGGCCGCAGCCTGGATCGCTCTGGCCGTGGAGCGTTTCGCCACCGATCTGGCCAGTGGCGATTTTCACTTCGCGGCCACTGTCGGCGAATTTCGAATGGAGCCCAATGCCGCCAATGTCGTGCCCGCCCGCGTCACCATGCTGATCGATGCCCGCGCCGAGCGGCGCCGGGACATGGAGCATTTCCTCACCGAACTGCGCGAAGGCGTAGCTGGAATTGCAGCCCAGACCGGCGTTTCGGTACATGAGCCGCGCACCATCTCCGACAATCCGCCGACCCCATGCGACGCCGACGTTTTGGCGGCGCTCGACATTGCCTGCGACGTTACAGGCGCTCGGCATCGGCGCATGGCGTCCGGTGCGGGGCACGACACCGCGTGGATGGCGCGGGCGACCAAGGCCGCGATGATCTTCGTACCCTGCGTCGAGGGTCGCAGCCACACCCCCGAAGAATCCGCCAGCGCCGAAGATATCGCGCTGGGCGCTGCCGTGCTGCTCGAAGCAGTTCGGCGGCTCGATCACGACCTGCAGGAGACAACATAATGGGACGCATCCTCACCGAGAAGGACGTCGAAGCGGCCGTCAAGGGCGGCTCGGTCTATGCGGCAGGCGGAGGCGGTTGGGCCGATCATGGCCGCATGCTTGGCCATGCCGCAGTCTCCATCGGCAAGCCGGAACTGGTTTCGATCGAGGAGCTGGCCGACAATGACTGGGTCGCTACCGCCGCGGCCATCGGTGCTCCTGCCTCGACGACGCCCTGGGAGATGCGTGGTGTCGACTACATCAAGGCCGTACAATTGCTGGAGGATGCGCTGGGGGAAAAACTGGCCGGCCTGATGGTGGGGCAGAATGGCAAGTCTTCGACGCTCAACGGCTGGCTGCCCTCGGCGGTGCTCGGAACCAAGGTGGTCGACGCGGTAGGGGATGTCCGCGCCCACCCCACTGGCGACATGGGCTCGATCGGCCTGGCCGGGTCACCCGAACCGATGATCCAGACGGCCGTGGGCGGGAATCGCGACGAGAACCGTTATATCGAACTGGTGACCCGCGGCGCCACGGCCAAGGTCTCACCGATCCTGCGCACGGCCTCGGACATGTCCGGCGGCTTCATTGCCTCCTGCCGCAACCCGGTGCGCGCCAGCTATGTCCGTCAACACGCGGCGCTGGGCGGCATATCGCTGGCACTCAAACTCGGCGAAGCGATCCTGGCCGCAGAGGGTAAGGGCGGCAGCGCGGTCATCGACACCATCGTCAAGACGACCGGCGGAGCGATCCTTGTCGAAGGCAAGGTCAGCCGGAAGGCCGTGACCTATACCAGCGAAGCTTTCGATGTCGGCACGGTGACCCTGGAAAAAGGCGCCGTGCTGCATGTGATGAACGAATACATGGCGGTTGATGATAAGGACGGCCAGCGGCAGGCCACTTTCCCGGACGTGATCACCACGCTGTCGACCGAGGGCGACCCCCTGAGCGTCGGTCAGCTGGAGGAGGGCATGCAGATATTCGTGCTGCACGTGCCCAAATCGATCATTCCGCTGTCATCAAGCGTGCTCGACCCGGCCGTCTATCCGCATGTCGAAAAGACCTTGGGCATCGACCTGGCCACCTATGCCCTGTCCAGGGAGGGCTAAGCCATGCCGACCGCAAATCCCCGTCATCCGCGCTTTCCCATTCCCGGCGGCAACGAGCTGCGCACCCGTGGCTGGCGGCAGGAGGCTTTGCTGCGCCTGCTCGAGAATGTGCTCAGCGTCGGTGAAGACCCGGACAACCTCGTGGTCTATGCCGCGCTCGGCAAGGCGGCCCGCAACTGGGCCAGCCATGACGCCATCGTCTCGGCACTCAAGACGATGGATGAGGACCAGACCCTCATCATCCAGTCGGGCAAGCCGATCGGCCTCCTCAAGACTCACGCTAAA
The DNA here is from genome assembly GCF_913055165.1 of uncultured Devosia sp. Taxonomy (GTDB): domain Bacteria; phylum Pseudomonadota; class Alphaproteobacteria; order Rhizobiales; family Devosiaceae; genus Devosia. The sequence continues at coordinate 20,954 of NZ_CAJXJS010000021.1, read as the reverse complement.
GCGCCCCTGGTCATCATGGCCAATTGCAATCTCGTCGGCCAATGGGCCAGGGCCGAGGTGTTCTACGAGCTCGAACGCAAGGGGCTGATCTGCTGGGGAGGCCTGACCGCCGGCGCCTGGCAATATATCGGCAGCCAGGGGGTCATCCAGGGCACCTATGAAATCTTCATGCGCATTGCCGAAAACCGGTTCGATGGCGATCTGGCGGGCCGCTTCATCCTGACGGCCGGCCTTGGCGGCATGGGCGGGGCGCAGCCGCTGGCGGGTCGCATGGCCGGCGCCGCCATCCTCTGCGTCGACATCGACCCGGAACGCGCCCGCAAACGCAAGGAAATCGGCTATCTCGAAGAGATCGCGCCCGATCTCGACACAGCGCTCGAGATGATCGCGGCCGCCGTTCGCGAAAAACGCCCGACCTCCATCGGCCTCGTCGGAAACGCGGCCGATATCTACCCCGAAATCGTCCGGCGCGGGATCACGCCCGACATCGTGACCGATCAGACCTCCGCCCATGACCTGGTCTATGGCTATGTTCCGAAGGGCTATGCGCTCGACAAGGTGCGGGAACTGCGAGAGACCAACCCAGAGGAGCTGATGGCGGCCAGCCGGGCCTCGATTGTCGACCATGTCATCGCCATGCTCGAATTCCAGAGGCGCGGCGCCGAAGTGTTCGACAATGGCAATCTCATCCGCACCCATGCCCACGATGGCGGGGTGAAGAACGCCTTCGACATTCCCATTTTCACCGAGGCCTATCTCCGCCCGCTGTTTGCCCGGGCCATTGGTCCTTTCCGCTGGATGGCGCAATCCGGCGACCCGGAGGATATCCGCAAGATCGACGACCGGCTGCTGCAGATGTTCCCGGACAACAGGATCGTCACCAACTGGATACAGCTGGCGCGGCGCCATGTGCCGTTCGAGGGTCTGCCGGCCCGCATCGCCTGGCTGGGTCATGGCGAACGCACACAACTGGCATTGGCGGTCAACGACATGGTGCACAAGGGTGAGCTGGCGGGGCCGGTAACCTTCAGCCGCGATCACCTCGATGCCGGCGCGATGGCCCATCCCAATATCATGACCGAACGGATGAAGGATGGTTCGGACGCCATTGCCGATTGGCCGATCCTGGATGCCATGCTGCTCTGCTCATCCATGGCCGATCTGGTCGTGGTGCATTCCGGTGGCGGCGGCTATGCCGGCTACATGACCTCGGCTGGTGTGACAGTAGTGGCCGATGGCAGTGATGAAGGCGCCGAACGCCTGTCACATGCCCTGACCAACGACACGGCACTGGGTGTCATGCGCTATGCCGACGCTGGCTATGACGAGAGCCACGAGGAAATCGCGCGGAAGAACATTCCGTACATCCGCCTGTCTTGAATTGCCGGCAGACGGGCCAGGTCTGCCCGCGCTTGCGAGACCAGAGCCGCCCTCTGCAACGAAAAACCCCGACATCCGAAGATGCCGGGGTTGATTGGTCGGAGTAGCGTGATTCGAACACGCGACCCCCTGCTCCCGAAGCAGGTGCGCTACCAGGCTGCGCTATACTCCGTCAGGCACGCGACTATTCGGGACTTGGTGAGCCGATGGGTCGGCCCGGTCGCGGTGTGGCGGCTTTATAGCCGCGGTCCACACGCTGTTCAAGCGCTTCTCACAACCTTTTATAGCGGGTTCGGAGCGTGTTGCGCGGCGCCACCGAACCGTGTAGGAACCGGCTCCAAGTTGGGGCGTCGCCAAGTGGTAAGGCAGCGGTTTTTGGTACCGCCATTCCCAGGTTCGAATCCTGGCGCCCCAGCCAGACCATCCCCTTCCCCTATTCGACGATTTTGAACGATCCAGAGCATTGGTGTTCTGGGGCGCGAGCGGCAGCAATCGGGTTTTCCTGCGGTTCGGCGGCTCGGCCCTCACCCTGACTGTTTGGGTGAAGATGGCCGAAATCGCAGCGCCGTTGGTGCCTATCCAATGGAAACCATATGGATGACGTCCAACGACGCTGCAGGGCGAAGTCTTTGCGCTATCAGCTTGCCGCGAACTGAATCGCCTGACTGCTCACAATGTACCAGGTGACGAACAGCGCATTGATGAACGCGCCCGGCAGGTAACTGCCTGTCCGCCGCCAGGCGAAGGTCGACAGGAAGGCGACAATCGCCAGAAGCGGCACGAACTGCATGCCGATCACCGTGGTCAGGGACTCATTCATGCTGAACAGGTGGCCGGTAAACAGCAGCGTCAGATACTGGAAACCGAGGAACAGGATGAAGCCGACAATCATCACCGCGATGTTGGAGACATATTGTGCCACGCGGCCATCAGTGCGAACCGAGAGGCCCATGTGCAGGCCGCGCAGGGCCAGCACGAAGTAGACCGTGAATGGCACCAGATAGACCAGCGCGATCTTGGCCCGCACCAGGTCAAAGGGCTTGAGCGCAACGACCCAGAAGCGGAAGTCCACCTTGAACAGGAAGTCCGTTGCTGCCACAGCGATATAGCCGATGCCGACGGTTGCCAGGGCAATCAGTACAGAGCCCCAGATATCACCTCGTCCCTCGACCTTGTTACCCTTGAAGACCAAGCCCAGCGCAACGATGATGAGCGCATTCAGCACGGCCCACAGGGCGATCTGGCTGGTGAAGCTCTGCGGCAGGATTGCCGATTCCGGGAAGACCACGGTTGCCCAGTAGAAGAATGGGTAATAGGTCAGCACCGGGATGAGTGTGGCCAGAGCAAAATGCAGCCACCACTTGCCGTTTCGCCCATCATAAGCAGCGCCGCCCGGCTCCTTGCGCAGATGCGCAAAGGCCTGTGTCCTGAGCAGCATATCGAAGGCGCCAGCCAGCAGGACGACAAAACCCACCAGCGCTATGAGCGTGCCGATTTCCTTCCAGAGCCAGATCTGGTCGCCGGGCGGCAGCGGATCGGCGCCTTGCAGGGTCTGGTCGAACCAGGCAATGGCGTCGCCGATAGCCTCTGGCGAAAAATGGTTGCCCGGATGGGTGGTGTTGGGCTGATGCAGGATGCGGGCGGTGCCATCGTCGATGGAACCATAGATCTGACCAACCACGACGGGCTCGGTGGTGCCGAAAGCTGTCTGCAGCTTCGTGCTCGCGGGCATGTCCCGGGCACGCTCGACGCCCCACATGAACCCGGAAAATTCGTCGAACTTGGAGAAGACGACGGCCAGGTTGCGCGGCCATGACGTGTCGGCCTCCCTGGCGAAGGGAGCACCGGTGCTCGACCCCTGCAGCACCACGGCCTTATAGGCGTCCGGCATGGCCGCCGCCGCGGCCAGCACGGTCCAACCACCCATGGAGTGGCCTTCAAGACCGATATTGTCCGTGTCGACGAAATCGAGCGACCGCAAATAGGCGAGGCCTCCAGGGCCGCCAAAGCCGTTGGCGAAGGCCGGCGGGTCCGAATAGCCGTGACCGCCCTGATCGAGCGCCAGCACCACATAGCCGCGGCGGGCAAGTTCAATGGCAAAGCCGCCCTGGGTTTCGCGACTGTTGAAGTAGCCGTGAACGGCGAGGATGGCCGGGGCCTTGTTTTCGGCTGAAACCCCAGGCGGCACATAAAGCAGGCCACTGAGAACCTGGCCATTGGTGCCGTGGAAACGCAGATCTCGAATAGTGATCCCGCCCGATGTTTGGATGAAATGCGCCAGTAGCGCACCAAGCAGGATGATAATCCAGCCCGCATGGAAAAGCCGATTCTTGATCGTCATTTAATTGTACCCCCTGTTGCTAAGTCTTTTTTGAAATGACTGTCTGCCGGATCGCTCGGCCAACTTTTGGAATTCCACCGACGCTATTGGGCAATGCGGCGCGTCGGGAATAATTGCCAGCCGGTGCGCGACTGGATGAGCCCCCAAATGCCTCCCGGCATGATCAGCGGCACGAGGAAGGCTGTCAGCCCCTGGAAGATCAGGAACAGGTCGCCGGCATCGCGGAAGAGTTCGCGCAGGCCGAAATAGATGACGATGCCGATGATGGGGCCTTCGATGGAGCCCAGGCCGCCCACGATGACGATGAACAGCACTCGGATCTGCCAGTCGATGTCAAAGGCGCCGCTCGGGTCCACATAGAGCACTGAGAGGTAATAGATCGCGCCGGCTGCAGCACAGACCACAGCCGAAATGAGGAAGGCGGCGAGCTGGTTGCGGGCCACGGCGATGCCAACGCTGGCGGCCCCGGCCTCATTGTCGCGGATGGCCATGAGTGCCAGCCCCGTCCGGCTGCGCAGCAGGGCGAAGACACCAAGAACTGTGACCAAGGCCAGTCCCAGCGCAAGGTAGAAAACCGTATCGGCGAAAGTCGATGCGTCGATGCTCATGGGATTGAGGACAATCCCGCGCGAGGAGCCGACCCATTCCCACTGGGCGAACAGCAGGCGCAGGCTGTCGGCCAGCACCCAGATGCCGATGGAGAAATAGGGCCCCCTGAGCTTGCGCAGCAAGGCCCACATGCCGAGGCCCACGACAAGCGCGACGAGGGCCGCGGCAAGGATGCTCCAGGCGGGCGAAAGGCCCGTGGTGTTGACGGTCATGAACAGGACATAGGCACCCAGGCCGACAAATGCGTGATGGCCGAAGGACAATAGGCCCGTGTAGCCGCAGAGCAGGTTCCAGCCCTGCGCCATGGCCAGCACCAGCAGCACCTCCATGGCCAGACGCCGGTCGATCGGCAAAAGGATCAGGGCCGCGGCGACGACAGCCAGGCCAAGTGCGGGAAGTGCCAGACCGGACCGCAGGAAGGTACTCATTTGCGCCCCCAGGCAAGGAACAAACCAAGGTTGCTTTGGCGCACCAGCAGCACGATGAAAAAGGCCAGGTGCCCGAACAGGGGGCCCGCATTGGGGTAGAGCTTGAGGCCAAGCACCTGCACCACGCCCAGGAAGAGCCCGCCCAGGAAACAGCCGCGCAGCGAGCCAAGACCACCGATGATCACCACTTCGAAGGCAATGAGCAGGCGCTCGACCCCGGAAAACGGTGTGAAGGAGCTGCGCATGGCCAGCAACAAACCCGCTACCGCCGACAAGGCGACTGCAAGGCCCAAGGCAGCGTTGTAGATGCGCCGCCGGTTGAACCCCAGCGTCTCGAGGATCTCATGGTCATCTGCGGCCGCCCTAAAGGCCCGGCCGATTGTGGTGCGGGTCAGGAGCAGGTTGACGCCAATGAACAGGATCACGGAAATGATGAAGATCAGGATTGGCAAGAGACCGATGGAGAGGCCTGCAAAGCCGATGCCCATGTTCTGCAGCGGACCTATATCGATGGATTGGATATCGGCGCCGTAGAGCTCCACCAGCACATTGCGCAAGACGATCGACAGACCCATTGTGACCACCATGGCCGGGACCGGGTTGGGTCCCAGCAGCCGGTTGAGCATGGTGGCCTGTAGGGCCCAGCCCAGTGCAAAGGCGGCGGCGGCCACCACCACCACGACAACCGGCAAGGGCAGGGGCGTAACGGCCAGTAGGGTCACGCCGAGATAGGCGGCGAGCACGACGAACTCGCCATGCGCGATGTTGACGATGCGCATGATGCCAAAGGCCAGCGCCAGGCCGAGGCCGAACAGCCCATAGAGGCCGCCCACCATCAGGCCGTTGAGGATCGCTTCGACATAACTCATTGGCGCCGGTCCCCGAAATAGGCGTGGCTGATGTCGTCGAGCGACACGGCGTCGGACGCGCCTTCAAGCGTTACTCGACCCTTGAGCAGACAGTAGAGCCGGTTGGAAGCCGAGCGCGCCCGCGCGATATCCTGCTCCACCAGGATGATGGAGACGCCTTTTTCCCTGATCCCGGCGAAGCACGAATAGATTTCGCCCACCACTTTGGGCGCCAGGCCCAGCGAGAGCTCATCGCAAAGCAAGAGGCGGGGATTGGTCAGCAGGGCTCGTCCGACCGCCACCATTTGCTGCTGCCCGCCAGAAAGCTCGGCGGCGTTGTGATGCCGAAAATCGCGCATCGCCGGAAAGAGGTCGAAGACGCTGTCCAGCGTCCACGGGCCGGGCCGTGCACGGGCTGCACCCATGAGCAGATTTTCTTCCACGGTCAGCGAAGCAAAGAGGCGCCGGCCCTCCGGCACGATGGCGACGCCGCGCCGCGCCACCAGATCGCAGCGCTGGCGAGTGATATTCTCGCCATCGAAAGTGACCGTGCCGCGGCGGGCGGGTGTCAAACCGATCATGGCCCGGAGCAGGGTCGACTTGCCCGCGCCATTGGCACCGATCAGCGCCACAGCCTCGCCTTCCTCGACATGCAGGTCGACCCCGAAAGTGGCCTGCAAATCCCCGTAGAAGACATCGACCCCCTCAAGCGCCAGCAGCGTCATCGACCGATATCCCGAGATAGACTTCCTTGACGATGGGGGCCGACATGACCTCCTGCGGTGCTCCTTCAATCAGCTTGGCGCCGAAATGCAGCACCAGGAGGCGATCGGCCGCTGCCATCAGGGCATGCGCGATGTGCTCGATCCAGAGCACGGCATGTTCGCGCTTGAGCTGGATGACCATCTCCACCAGTTCGAATACCTCCCCTTCAGTGAGGCCCCCGGCCACTTCATCGAGCAGCAAGACCTTGCTGCCCACGCTGACCGCCTTGGCCAGTTCGAGCCGTTTGCGGTCCAGCAGCGGCAGGCGACCTGCAATCATGTTCCGCTTATCCGCCAGTCCCACTTTTTCCAGCACCTCAAGGGCTCGCCGGCCGGGGCGGGCGCCAGCAACCGGACTATGTTCGATACCGGCCAGCACATTTTCGTAGACTGTCAGACCGGTGAAGGGACGCGGCACCTGATAGGCGCGCCCGACCCCCAGCCGGGCCCGGCGATATTGCGGCCAGCGCGAAATATCTTCCCCGGCCACGTTCACGGTGCCGGAATCGGATTGGGCCGAGCCATCGAGCAGATTGAACAGGGTCGTCTTGCCCGCGCCATTGGGACCGATAATGCCCAGGCACTCGCCAGTTGAAACGGCGAGGCTCACCTTGTCGACCACCAGCTTGGCGCCATAGCGCTTGGAGACGTCGGCAACGTCCAGAACAGCAACCACCGGCTCCTCCCGAGCATATGGATGGCCGGGAGCGAGCAATGCTCCCGGCCATTGACTTGTTTAGCTAAGGTCGGACAGCAGCTTGAACTCGTCGTCCACCACAAAAGGCGCAGAGGTGCCGTTATAGGTCACGACCAGGTCATAATTGTACGGCCCGGACTTGGCCTTGCGCCACTGGCCGGCCACCAGCGGCGTCTTGGTGATGCCGGGGACGGGCGTATCGGTGAAATCCACTGGACCGACGATGGTTTCGAGCTTGGTCGCCGCGAGGGCCGAGCGAACCGCCTCGCGGTCCTTGGGGTCACCGGAAGCCACCAGGGCCTGGATCGCCACTTCCCAGATGGCATGGGTGTAGCCCAGCACCGGGGTCCACTGTGTGCCCGTGGTCGTTTCCCATTCGGCAGCGAGCGCGCCGGCTGTCTGGCCGGTGAGGCTCGATGCGAATGGCGTCTTGGGCGACCACCAGATCTCGGTGGAAACACCGTCGCCACGGTCGCCCAAGGCATCAATGCCGCCGGGGAACAGGAAGGCGCCGGCAATCGTGACGATCTCGGGCTTGTAGTTGCCCTGGGCCGCGCCGCGCCAGAAGGATGCGAAATGGTTGGCGAACATGAATCCCGTCAGGATCTGGGCATCGCCGTCCCGGAAGGTCGCGACCTGGTTGGAGAAGTCGTCGGTCTCCACCTTGAACATGCCGCCTTCGACGCTTGTATATCCGGCCTGGTTGAGAAAGGCGGGCAGGCCGAATTCGGGATGCGCGAAGCCTTGCGCGGCCGGCTGATCTACATAGAAGGTGCCCACCGTGTCATTGAGCCGGCTGCGCACCGGCTCCCACATGCCCATATAGGCAGCGCCGACATCGGCGGTGTCGAACAGGAAGTGGAAGGTCCAGGGCGTGCCGTTGTTGCTATAGGCCTCCGGTCCACCACGCACGCCAATCATGGCGTCAGATGGGAACAGGGTCGAAATGATGGGCGTGCGGTTGATGACTGCCATCTGGCCGCCAGCCACCGAAGCGAGCGCCTCGGACGCAACGATAAGGTCCACCTTGTCGCGGGTCATGAGTTCTGTCGTGACCTGCGCGGCCACGTTGACCGAGCTCTGGCTGTCACGCACCAGCACTTCGACTGAATAGGTCTTGCCGCCGATCTCTATGCCGCCACCAAAGCGGGCTTCGAGCTGGGCCTTGACGAAGTCGGTTGCCTCGCCGAACAGCGCGCCGGGACCCGACAGGGCAGCCACCCAGCCGATCTTGAGCGTGCTGGCCTCCTGGCCGTGTACGGCTGGAAAGCGCAGCGTGAAGGCTGTCGCTATGCCGGCCGCAGCAAAGCCTTTCAGTATCGACCGACGCGAGGTCGCGGGCGCAATAGCTGCATGTTTAGTCTCGGTCATGAAGTCCCCTCCCAAGGATCGTGAACCACCACTTCAGTGATCCAATCAATTGACCAAATCATATGATTGAGATATTGCCGAGTCAATAACCTTGGCGTGGCCGAAACGGCGTGTCCCAAGCAGGACCCGCGCCGCGGAACACGATTGGGCGGGAGGAAAATGCGCAATGAATGGGGAAATCTGGACCTGGGATTCGGTGGCGACGGCCACGGCGATCCGCGCCGGGGTCATTTCCAGCCGGGAGGCGACGCAGTCGGTGATCGACCGGATGCACGCGGTCAATCCTGTGCTCAATGCCATTGCCGAAACTTTGGAATCCGAGGCCTTGGCCGCTGCCGATGCAGCTGACGCGGCAAGCGTTCGTGGCGAGGCGACAGGGCCTCTGCATGGGGTGCCCGTCACGGTCAAGGTCAATGTCGACCTGGCCGGGCATGCCACCACCCATGGGGTCGTGGCCTTCAAGGATGCGGTCGCCAAGGAGGACAGCGCCTCGGTGGCCAATCTGCGGCATGCCGGCGCGGTTATCGTCGGGCGCACCAATATTCCGACCTTCTGCTACCGCTGGTTCAGCAGCAACGCGCTCTATGGCGAAACACGCAATCCTTGGGGGCCATCGCTGTCACCCGGCGGGTCGAGCGGCGGGGCCGCGGCCGCTTCGGCGACGGGCATCGGCAGCATAGCGCATGGCAACGACGTGGCCGGTTCGCTCCGCCTGCCGGCCAGTGCCTGCGGTATCTATGGCATGCGGCCGACCATGGGGCGCTTGCCCAGCTACAATCCCGCCCAGGCGGCCGAGAAGTCCCTGTGTCTGCAGATCGCGGCCACCGAGGGTGTACTGGCGCGTTCGGTGCGCGATATTGAGGTCGGTCTCAGAGCCCTTGAGCGCCCCGATCATCGCGACCCTGGCTTCGTGCCGGCACCGGCGGCCAGCCCCGGGCTGGACCTGCCCTGCAGGGTGGCACTTTACACCGGCGAGGCTGAATTCGGCACCGACCCCGAAATTGTCACCGCGCTGCGACAGGCCGCGCGCTGGCTGGAGGAAGCCGGCTACGTTGTCGAGGAGGCGGCTCCGCCCCGCATGGCCGAGATGGCCGAACTCTGGATGGCACTCCTTTATGCTGAATGCAGCGGCGAGACCCGCGAGTTCATGCTCTCGGTGGGCGACGATGCCTTCCGCAAGGCGTTTCATGACACGGCCGGCAACCTGCCCGTGTTCGACGCAGCGGCCGAGCACCAGGCCTGGGAGCGGCGAATGACCATTCAGCGTGAATGGCAGATGTTCTTCGCCACCTATCCCATTGTGCTGCTGCCCACCTCGTTCCAGCCGACGTTCCCCTTGCAGCACGACCAGGAAGGTCCTGAGACGATGGCAACCATCATGCGGGCATTCAGCGTTTTGTCGTCCACGGCGGGTCTGGCCCTGCCATCCATCTCGGTCCCTGCAGGAATGGCCCGGAACGTGCCGGCCGGGGTGCAAATCACCGCTGCCCGGTTTATGGATGAGCGATGCCTGGCGGCCGCCAGGGTCATGGAAGGGAAGGTCGGCCCGATCAGGCCAATCGATCCCGTCTGGCACTGACCGCGCCATGGGAGAGTATCAGTTGGCGGAACAAACATTGCCTCGCAAAAGCCGGCCGCGTCCGAACAGCGAGGGGCGCCGGGAGCAGATCGTCAATGCCGCGCTCAAGGTGATGATCTCGGACGGGGTCTACAACGCCACGACCCGCAAGATCGCTGAGGCCGCCGGCGTCAATGTCGCCACGCTGCACTACCATTTCCACGACAAGGAAGAGATCATCCTCAGCGTCATGGGCGTGCTGGCCTCGAACTATCGCGGCCGGCTCGATGAGCGCTTCGGGGCGCCCCAGCCACTGCATGAGCGCATCGAAGATCTGCTGGCCTTTATCTGGGGCGAGATCGAGAGTGCTCCCGGTGAACAGCTGGTGCTTCAGGAAATGACGCTCTACGTGCTGCGGGTGCCTCAGGCAGCGCATCTGGCGGCCGAAAAGGAGCGCGAGATCAAGCAGCTCTACGCGGAGTGCTTGGCGCGCTGCAGCGACGTATCGGCGGAGGATGCCCCCCGTATCGCCGAGCTATCCAACTTCATCTATGCGTGTTTCGTCGGTATCCTCAACCAGTGGCTGGCCACGCGCGATACCGCCCAACTGCTCAAGACCACGAGCCAGCTCGTTGATGCGGCGCGCGCCATTTGGCGGGCCAGCTGATCAGCCACGCTCCCGACTGCCATTCCTTTCATCTGGCCAAGATTGGCCAATCGAGCATGAAGAGGACGTCTCCTTAGTCCTGGCTGATGACATGGCCGAGGCCGCGCCTCTCTGAAAGTAGCGCGGTCGTTGTGCTCATCTCCTTCTGCAGCCAGTGGATGAAGGCGTCGACGATCGGCTTTCTGGCCCGGTGGTCGGGCTCGAGCAGATAGTAGCCCCGACCAGATGGCACGCGGGCGGAATGAACCTCGACGAGAGATCCGTCGGCAAGCTGGTCGGCGATCATGGCTTCTTCGGCGATGACAATGCCCATTCCCTTCTCGGCGGCACCGTAGGAAAGGGCGGAGTTGAACAGGATTGTTCCGCGATCGAGCGGGAAATTGGGCACGCCAGCGCCGGCACACCACAAGGGCCAATCGTCCAGCCGTCGCATGGTGTGGATAATGGTTTCGGTACTGCCCGCCAGGAACCGTCCCAGGTCGGTCCGGCGCGCAACCGCCGGGGACGCCACCGCGATCAGGTCGATGTCGAACAGCTTGGTGGTCAGAAAGCCGGGCCATTGATGCTGGCCGGTCGTGATGGACACATCGCCCACGCCATCGAATTGTCCGCCCATTGTTTCAACCGCCGTGACGGTCAGGCTTGCCGATGGCCAGTCGCGCTGGAATGACGACAGTCGGGGCAGGAGCCAGTAGGCCGCGAATGTGGGGGTTGCTTTGACCACAAGGGCGTCAGGGCGAGCCAGCGCCCGCACCGTTTCAAAGGCACTTTCCATCTCCCGCAGCGCTTCGACGGTAAGGCTGCGATAGAGGCGACCCAGCTCTGTCAATTTCACATGCCTGGCTTCGCGGCGGAACAATTCCCCGCCAACGCGGTCCTCGAGCAGGCGGATTTGCTGGCTGATCGCCGCCTGCGTCAGGTTAAGCTCTTGTGCGGCTTTGGAAAAACTTTCGAGCCTTGCGCTGGCCTCGAACGATCTTAGGCTCGCAAGGGAGGGCAGGGGCTGGGGCATTCATTAGTCCGGCTTATGAAGGAGTGTAGTTAGTTTTGCTTGAACCGGACCAAATTGCCAATACGCTAATCACTGTTAAATATCGCCTAAGAAATAGGCAAATTGGCGTTGACAAGGAGACTGGCAATGTATGGTTGGGAAAACTTCCTCAGCGAGCGGGACAAGCTGCACGATCAGCAATGGGGCAAGAAGGAGCTTTCGGGGTTCGGCACCAAGCCAGCGCTGGTGCTGATCGACATGTATTACAGCGTGGTCGGTCTCACGCGCGAACCGATCTTTGAATCGATGAAGACCTGGCCGGGCAGCATGGGTCTTGAGGGCTGGGCGGCCGTGGACAAGACCGCCGAACTATTGGCTGTCGCCCGCGAGACCGGCGTTCCGGTCGTGCACGTCAAGGGGCTGAACAATGGCATGAAGCCATGGGTGCACCGCAAGCCGCGCGCCTCCACCATGAGCGCTGAGATGAAGCGCAAGGGCGAGCAGATCTGCGACGAGGTCGCCCCCATTGCCGGCGAAGTGGTGATCGAAAAGACCGCGCCGAGCGGCTTCCAGGGGACGCCGCTGGCCTTCCACCTGATTTCGATGGGCATCGATACGGTCATTCTGTGTGGTGAATCCACCAGCGGCTGCCTGCGCGCCAGTGCCGTCGATGCGGCCACGCACCGTTTCAAGGTCGGCGTGCCGATGGACTGCGCCTATGACCGCACCGAGGCATCACACTGGATGAACCTCTACGACATGCATCAGAAATATGCCGATGTCGTCGATGCGGAATTCGCCAAGGCCTATTTCCGCAAGCTGGCAGCAGGGTCCGAACCCGCGCTGACCCGCATGGCCAGCTGACTGAACCTTTCGTCCCCGCCGCTTCCTCGACGGGGGCGGCGTCGCCGCCCCACCCACCTCTTCGAGGAACGACAATGATTGGCAACATCCGCAAACTGCTTGCCGCGACCCTGACCTTGCTGGCATCCACGATGCTGGTTCTCACTATTTCGTCGCCGGCCCTGGCCCAGGGCAAGACTCTCACAGTCCGCTTCTATGACGACCCCGCGGGCTTCGATCCCGCCAACATCTTCCGCATCGAAAACGAGAACATCGCGTTCAACATCTTCAGTGGGCTGACCACTTATGATGGCGAAACCGGCGAGATCGTCCCCGATCTGGCCGTGTCCTGGGAAACGACGGACAACAAGACCTGGACCTTCAAGCTGCGTGAGGGGGTCACCTTCCACAAGGACTATGGCGACTTCACCGCCGCCGACGTCATCTACAGCTTCAATCGCATCAAGGATCCCGCGACCGCCTCGCCATACGCTTCGGAGCTTGCTGGCATTGTCAGCATGGAAGCGCCCGATCCCTATACGCTGATCATCGAGTTGGATGCGCCGAACGGGAACTTCCTGCACACGGTCGCCAATTACCACCAGGGCCAGATCGTCAGTCAGAAGGCCATCGAGGAAGCCGGTGACCAAGTGCGGTGGCAGCCCATCGGCACGGGCCCCTATTACCTCGAATCCATCGATGTCAGCTCGCAGATCGTGCTCAAGCGTCACGAGGATTACTATAAGGGCCCGGCGCCCATCGAGACGATCGTCTTCAACATCATCAAGGACGAAGCGACCGCCACCATCGCCCTGCGCAATGGAGAGGTGGACCTGGTGATGCGGTCCAACAAAGAAGAAAACCTCGAGGTGCTGGAGGCCGAGGGCTTCACCATGAATTCGGTGAAAGACTATGCCGTGGTCATCGGCGTGCTCAACCCCGAGTTTGAGCCATTCGCCAATCCGCTGGTCCGCAAGGCCATGGCCCATGCAGTCGACTATGCATCGATCACCCAGGCCATCTCACCCAGCCTGACCCAGCCACATCACTCCATGCTATTGCCCTGGATGGACGTCTATACCGACGACGTTCCCAAATACGAATACGACCCTGAAAAGGCCAAGGCCCTGCTGGTCGAGGCCGGCTATCCCGATGGGTTCACCTTCAAGAACCTGGGCACCTCCGCGCAGGGCGTTACCGAGCTCCAGCAGTTCCAGATCGATTTCCTCAGCCAAGTCGGCATCAACATGGAAATGGAACTGGTTGATACGCCCACCTTCAACCAGCGGCGCAATGCGGGCGAGTTCGACATGGCCTCGCGTCTGCTGCCGGCGGTCAATCCCGACATGATCCTGTTCAGCTACCTGCACCCCGACAACATGGTGCCCAATGGCCTGAACGGCGCCCGCTACGACAATCCCGAAGTCACGAACCTGCTCGAGGCGGCGCGCGCCGAGCCCGACAAGGAAAAGGCCTTCGAGATGTACAAGCAGGTGCAGCAGATCGTGGCCGAGGACGCCGTCTATCTGGCGACCTATTCGAACAACGTCTTCTGGCCAGGCAAGCCAGAGGTGACCGGGGTGCACATCAACTACCTCGCGCAGGTCAACTTCTACGACGTCAACATCGCTGAATAGGAGCGTTCTGCCATGGCCGAATACACCGCAAAGAAACTGGTCCAGATGCTCATCACCGTGCTTGGTGTGATCACCCTGGTGTTCTTTACCCTCCGGCTTATCCCCGGTGATGCGGCTTCGGCCATGGCGGGCGACACCCTGTCCGGCGAGGCGCTTCAGGCTCTGCGTGAGCAGATGGGCCTGGATGAACCGCTGGTCAATCAGTATCTGGGCTTCCTGCGCGATCTGGTGACGGTGGACCTTGGCGAAACCATCACCACCCGCATTCCCATAGCCGAGCTGCTGCTGAGGGCGCTGCCCATCACACTCAGCATCGCGTTGGCAACGATTGTCCTCTCGATTTTGATTTCCATCCCCCTTGGAACGCTCGCGGCCTTCATGGCCCACAAGGGCCGGAACTGGCTCGACAACGGCCTCACCGGCGCGGCCATGATCATCGACCTCATGCCCTCCTTCTGGATGGCGCTGGTTCTGCTGCTGATCTTTTCTCTGGGGTTGGGCTGGTTCCCCGCGTCAGGGCAACTGAACTGGAGCGATCCCTGGGCGCTGGTTCTCCGCCTGGCCCTGCCGGTCATCGTCCTGTCCCTGTCACAAGTGGCGACTCTGGCTCGGATAACCCGCACCGCCGTGCTTGAAGTGCTCAACGAGGACTATGTCCGGACGGCCCGCTCCATGGGGTGGTCGGAGTTGCGGGTCCTGTTCCGTCACGCGCTCAAGAACGCCGCCCTCCCCATCGCCACCGTGGTCGGCCTGAGCTTCGGCAACCTGCTCGGCGGCACCGTGATTGTCGAATTCATCTTCACCATTCCCGGTGTGGGCAACCTGCTCATCTCCGGCATCAACAGCCGCGACTACCAGCTCGTGCAGACGCTGATCGTGTTCTACGCGCTGCTCTTCGTCGTCATCAATTTCGCGACCGACCTCATCTACAAGACCCTCGATCCTCGCGTGCAGTTCTAGGCAAGGACCCCTCCCATGACCGACATCACGCTCACGACGACATCGGCACCCAAGACCGGTCCATTCGCCATCCTTCTGGCCGCCTCGCGCCACCCCCTGCTGTCGCATGCAAAAGTGCGGCTCGCGCTGCTCATCCTGATCCCGATCCTGGTTCTCACCATCCTCGCGCCGGTCCTGCCGATCCAGAAGCCGCTCGAAACCAATCTGCGCGCCATGATGCAGTTCCCCTCGATCGAACATGTGTTCGGTACCGACAAGATGGGAAGGGACATCTTCAGCCGCACCCTGGCCGGCGTGCAGATCTCTCTGCTGGTCGGGTTCAGCGTCGCCTCGATTGCCCTGACCTTCGGCATGGTGCTGGGCACACTTGCCGGCTTCTATGGCGGCTGGCTCGACCGGGCGATCATGACCGTCGTCGATATCTTCCTGGCCTTCCCCTCGCTGCTCCTGGCTATCGGCCTGGTCTCGGTGATGGGCACAGGCATCGTGCCGGTCATCTTCGCTATCTCGCTGGCCGATGTACCCCGCTTCATCCGCCTGCAGCGCTCGCAGGTCCTGAGCCTGCGCTCCCGCGCCTTCATCGATGCGGCCCGCACGGTGGATGCTTCCCAATATTGGCTGATGACCCGTCACATCGTCCCCAACACCATCGCACCCATGCTGGTGGCCGCCAGCATTGCGGCGGCCAATGCCATCCTGGTTGAGGCCAGCCTCAGCTTCCTCGGCCTTGGCATCATGCCGCCCCAACCATCGCTGGGAAACATCGTGCGCGACGGCCAGACCTATCTCGAACAGGCCTGGTGGATTTCGACCCTGCCGGGCGTGGTCATCCTGTTGATCGCCATCGGCCTGCACTTCCTCTCGGACGGTGTCCGCGAGCTGCTCGACCCCCGTTCGCACTGAGGAGGCCAACATGAACTACCAGGCTCCCGTCAAGACCACCCTGCTCGAAGTGCGCGATTTGCGCACCCAGTTTCAGACCGCCTCCGGCACGGTCAAGGCCGTGGATGGCGTGTCCTTCACCATCGAGCGCGGCGAGCGCCTCGCAGTCGTGGGTGAAAGCGGCTCGGGCAAGAGCGCCATGGCCATGTCGATCCTGCGATTGCTGACCCATCCCGGCAGGGTGGTGGGCGGCGAGATATTGCTCGATGGGCGAGACATTTCGCGCCTCAGCGAAGGTCAGCTCAACACTGTGCGGGGGCGCCTGGTCGGAACGGTCTTTCAGGATCCCATGTCCTCGCTCGATCCGGTCATGCGCATCTCCCGGCAAATGATCGAACCGATCATGCGGAATTTGCGCCTCAATCGGGACCAGGCGCGCGCCGAGGCCATCAAGTGGCTGGACAAGGTGGGTATTCCCGAACCGGAACGCCGCATCGAGGCCTATCCCTTCGAAATGAGCGGCGGCATGCGCCAGCGTGTCATGATCGCCATGGCTTTGGCGAGCCGCCCGCAACTGGTGATTGCCGACGAACCGACGACAGCGCTCGATGTCACCATCCAGGCGCAAATCGTCGAAGTGCTCAAGACCCTCACTGCCGAGGCAGGCTCGGCCATGATGTTCATCACCCACGATCTGGGGCTGGTGGCACGCTTCGCCCACAAGGTGGCGGTCATGTATGCCGGCCGCATTGTCGAGTTCGGCCGGGTGGAAGACATCTTTGCCAATCCGGCACACCCCTACACACAGAGCCTGCTCGGCACCATACCGAGCACAACCATGCTCAAGAGCGAACGGCTCCCCCAGATCTCGGGCTTGCCGCCGGACATGCGTCACGAAATCACGGGCTGCGCCTTCAAGGATCGATGCGCGGCCGCCCATGACCGATGCCTTGCCGAAGCGCCGCGCCTGACAGATCGCGGACATGAACACACGGCGGCCTGCTGGACGCCGCATGGTCTGGAGCAGGCCTTGGCGACGGGGCAGCAGCACGCGACGCGGCTC
Source organism: uncultured Devosia sp. (assembly GCF_913055165.1). GTDB lineage: Bacteria > Pseudomonadota > Alphaproteobacteria > Rhizobiales > Devosiaceae > Devosia. Next base: position 3,915 of record NZ_CAJXJS010000021.1, on the reverse strand, counting down.
AACAAGCCGTTCGAGCCCGATGGCAGCGTCGTGGTCGAGCTCAACGCTCTCAGGAAGCAGTTCGCCACATCGCGCAAAATGGTTGTACGCGCGGTCAACGGCGTCAACTTGCGGGTCCACAAGGGAGAGACGCTCGGCATCGTGGGCGAAAGCGGGTGCGGCAAGAGCACTGTCGCCCGCATGCTGCTGGGCCTCGAGAGGCCCACATCTGGCGATATCTTCATCGCCGGCCTGGCGCAGATGGTGTTTCAGGATCCAGCGGCTTCGTTCAACCCCAAGATGACCATCGGCGACATCGTCGCCGAGCCGCTTGTGGTCAAATCACGTGGCAGCAAGGCCGAGAGACTCGACACGGTCAAGCGCCTGATCAGCCAGGTTGGCCTCGATCCGGCCTTTGTCGAGCGCTACCCGCACCAGCTGAGCGGCGGCCAGCGTCAGCGAGTGGCCGTGGCCAGGGCGCTCGCGCTCAATCCATCGGTCGTGGTGGCCGACGAACCCACTTCGGCGCTCGATGTGTCGGTGCGCGCCCAGATCATCAACCTGCTGGTCGATCTCAAAGAGGAGCTGGGGATCAGCTTCGTTTTCATTTCCCACGACCTGCTGACCGTCCGCTACATCTCGGACCGCATCGCCGTGATGTATCTGGGCGAGGTGGTGGAATATGGCGCGGCCGAAGAAGTATTCGCCGATCCGCGTCATCCCTATACGCGCGCGCTGATCGACGCGGTCCCGGTCCCCGACCCGGTGGTAGAGAGCCGCCGCGCGGCAACGCCTCTCCAGGGCGAACTGCCCAGCCCCCTCAACCTTCCCAAGGGCTGCGCCTTTGCCTCGCGTTGTCCGATGGCGACTGATCGCTGCCGCGCCGAAAAGCCGGCCTTGCCCGACCATGACCTTTCAAGACAGGTAGCCTGCCACTATGCCCACTAACCTTGCGTCTGATGATGCCGGAGCGCGCTTCGCCCGGTTCGGCGTTGTCGGCGGCGGTGTTTTCTTTACCATCCAGGGTCTCGCCAACCCCTTCTTTGCGCTCTACGCGACCGAACTGGGGGCATCCACCTTCGCGGTGGGGCTGATGGTAACGCTCAAGGCGCTCCTGCCGATCGTCATTGCCATGCCGGCCGGGCAGCTCATCGACTCCATCGGGCCGATGAAGATGCTGAAATACGGCTCCTGGTTCTTGTTGGCCTCGCTGGTCTGCACTGTCTTTGCCACCGGTATCGCGCTGCTTGCCCTCTCCCAGGTGCTGATCGGCGCCTCAGTCATCATCATGGCATCCTCGTTCCAGGTCTTGGTTGCTCATGGGGACCGGGATCGGCGCAACGATGCGATAAAGAAATACTCCATGTGGATGTCGGGCGGGGGCATGCTCGGCCCGGTCATCGGCGGTCTCATCGCCTCGGCCTTTGCCGTCCCAAATGATGGCTATCGCGCTGCCTTCATCGCCTCGCTGGTTGCCTGCATCCTGTTCATGATCGCCCTCTTCTGGCTCAGCACCAAATACCCGCACCCCGACGCCAGCAATGTGCGGGTGCGCGACGCCTTCAGTCCTTCGGGCATCCTTTCCAGCTACAAGCGCGGCATTGGCCTCGCCGGATCGCGCCCCGTGCAGTTCGGCCTGACCGGCACCTTCCTCGTCATGTATATCCAGGCGCTCTATATGAGCTTTCTGCCGCTCTATCTCGCGCAGAATGGCTTTGCCACCTTCCTCATCGCGGTCACGGTTTCGCTCAAGGGCCTCGCCGGCATGCTGTCGCGCTTCGCCCTCAACGGACTGATGAAGCGCTATTCCCTCGAGTGGATATTGCTGGCGGCCGGCACGATTGCCGCTTTCGGCGTCGTTCTGACGCCCCTGGCCGTGACCAGTCCCGTCACCATGCTGCTGCTGGCCGCCGTGATCGGTGGTGCGGTCGGCGTCAACCTGCCGGTCAGCATCATGATCATGGTGGATGCAGTAGGCGAAAGCGAACGCGGCAAGCTGATGGGCCTGCGCCTTTTGGCAAATCGCTTCTCGCAGGTGCTGAGCCCGGCCATGTTCGGCGTTCTGGGTCAGCTTTTCGGTCTGACGGCGGCCTTCTACAGCGGGGGCGCGGTGCTGGTCGCGACCGTACTCGGTTTCTCCGCCGTCACGGTCAGCCGGGGCCCGCTCAAGGCACCAGCCAAGCCGGCCGAGCCAGCGGAGTAGGGCATGAACGCGCTCTTCGGCGACCTACCGGTTTCCCCCGCCACATGGCGAGAGACACTCAAGGCCATGCCCTATCTACCGGTCGCGTTGGTGGCTGTAGCCGGGCACATGATGCTGTTCGGCATGCTGACACCGGTGATGGCCATCTATGCGCAGAGCTTTGCCGTGCCCGATTGGCAGATCGGGCTGATGATCACGGTCTTCGCCGCCGGCCGGCTGGTGGCGGACCTACCCGCCGGGCACTTCGCCTCGCGTGTGGGGATCCGGCCCCTGCTCGGCATTGGCCTCTTGCTCTGCTCCCTCGGTGCCGTCATGGGCGCAGTTGCGCCGGACTACACGGTCCTCCTGGCCGGACGTATCATGCAGGGCGTGGGGTCAGGCCTCTTCATGACCGCCGCCATGATCTACCTGGCGCAGAACAGTAATCGGCGTATGCGCGGCAAGGTCATGTCGATGTTTCAGGGGGCGACCCTGGTCGGTGGGGCCTTCGGACCCAGTGTCGGTGGCCTGGCGGCCAATCTGTTCGGCCTTTCCGGGCCATTTTGGGTCGCCGCGATCATCGGATTGCTGTCGGGTCTGCTGCCGCTCCTGCTGTTCAAGGATGGAAAGTCGCATCTCGAAGAACCTCACCATGCAGGCTCTCGCAGCATGCTGGGTCTGTTGCTGATCCTGCCCTTCCTCTGCGTCCTTCTGGCCAATTTCGGCTTCTTCCTGACCCGGACAGCCGGGCAGTGGCAATTGATCCCCCTCCTGGCGGATCAGCGTTACGCCATCGGGCCTGACCAACTCGGTCTGGCCATGTCGCTGTCGGCCGTGGCCAACCTGATGTCCCTGCCGGTGGCGGCCTATATCGTGGACCGGCTGCCGCGCGCTGCCATCATCTGCTTCTCGCTACTGGCCACCGCCGCTGCCCTGACCGGCATCGCCTTGGCCGACACGCCCGCCATGCTCTTCGCCGGCATGATTGCCATTGGCCTTGCCTCGGGCATTGGCGGACCGGCGATTGGCGCCCTCGCCGTGGATGTTGTTCCGGCCCGGCAGCAGGGCGCCGCCATGGGCCTGCTGCGGTTCGGCGGTGACTTTGGCTACCTGGTCGGCCCGCTCGCTATCGGCATCATCGTCGATGTCGGCCACATCGGCTACGACGGCGGCCTTTTCATAAACGCCCTGCTTCTCATCGCTTTCGGTGCCGTCTTCCTGCTCGGCGGCCGGCACCTGCTGACGACCAGACCACACGAGCATCCATCTTCACACCAACCTGGGAGACCTATGACCATGACCGAGCGTATTTGGGACAAGTATCTGAGCGAGGAAGACAAGGCGGTCTTTGCCTCCTCCGGATTCGGTTCGCTGGCGGACTGGGGCAAGCGGCCGGCGCTGCTCATCATCGACGTCAACTACGCCTTCTGCGACGAGAAGCCGACGCCGATCCTCGAGAGCATCAAGAAATGGCGCACTTCCTGCGGCGAATATGCCTGGGAAGCCATGCCGGTGCTGCAAAAGCTCATCGAGACCTGCCGCGGCAAGGGCATCCCGATCATCTACACGACGGGTACGCAGCGTCCCGACAAATGGGATGCGGGGTCCTGGGCCTGGAAAAGCTCGCGCCGCAAGGAAGAGGCTTTTGCGGCCGCGCCGCTGCTGACCAGCGACGGACAGGACGGCAATGAGATCGTCGCCGATATCGCACCCGGCCCGCGCGACATCGTCATCCGCAAGCAGAAGCCCTCCGG
>NZ_CAJXJS010000020.1 GCF_913055165.1 uncultured Devosia sp. | reverse complement strand
TCGAGCAGGTTGACGAAATTGGTGAACAGGCCGAGGCGGGAGTTGGCGCCTATCGGGTCGGCGAGCATTTCCTGTGTTGTGGGGTGTTCTGGCGCGGTTGGCACCAGCATCATGTCGAACTGGTTCAGGATTTCGGCCGTGCTGCGTGCCAGGGCCGCGAGCCGGTATTGGCCTTCAAAAGCATCAACGGCGGCAAACTGGTGCGCGGAAAGGATGATGTCGCGCACGACCGGATGAATGGCTTCAGATTGGGTGGTCGCAAAATCCCGTATCGCGGCCAGTCTTTCGGCAACCCACGGCCCCGCATAGAGTAGTTCGGCGACCTCTTCGAAGGGCGCGTAATCAAAGGCCACGGCGGTCCCGCCAAGCTGCTCAAGTGCCTTGATGGCATTCTGGTAGCTTTGGACAACTGACGGTGTGCACCGATCCAGTGTGTGGGCGTCGAGAATCCCGAATGTGAAGTCGCGTCGCAGGGTACCCAGGGAAGTCCAGCTGCCTTCGCGCGAATAGGGGTCTTCCGGGTCAAAGCCCGCTGCAGCACTCAGAACCGCGAGTCCGTCCGCCATTGTGTTGGACAGGATAGAGACGCAATCAAGGGAGCGGCAGGCCGGTACGACGCCCTGCGTGCTGAGCAGGCCTCGGCTGGGCTTGATGCCCACGATATTGTTGAAGCCGGCCGGAATGCGACCGGAGCCGGCGGTGTCTGTTCCCAGGGCGAACGGAACTTGTCCCTTGGCTACCGCAATCGCAGAACCGGAGCTTGATCCGCCCGACACATAGGCGTCGTCGAAGGCGCAGGCCGGCATGCCATAAGGGGAACGAGTGCCGTTAAGACCGGTGGCGAACTGGTCGAGATTGGTCTTGCCCACCGGTATGGCGCCTGCTGCGATGAGCCGCCTCACGACAAAGGCGGACTCCTCGGGACGATACGCAAATTCATTGCATGCTGCCGTCGTCTCAAGGCCTTTGACGTCGATATTGTCCTTTACGCCGAAAGGGATGCCGAACAGGGGCAGGTTCTCCCCGGCGTCGAGACGCGCTTGGGCATCCGCGAGCAAGGCGTGTGCCTCCACCCTCGGCATGATCGATATCCAGACCGGCCGCCCTTCGGCCTCCACAGCGTCGAGCGTCGCGTCCAGATCGCTGGCTGCTGAACGACCGGAACGATATGCCGCAAGGCGGGCAGCAATGTCGGGCAGGTCGCTGAGGGAGTGCATTGGGCTGAACAAGAGAAAAGGTCCGTGTGGCTGATCCTGCTCAGACCCTATCGCGCCATGCGTTGACGTCTATTGCTAGTTTTTGATCGCCGTGTTGCAATTGGGGCAACACCAGAGGGGGCGCTGCGTGCGGCATCTCAAGACACTTCAATGCATTGCGGACGTTGCAACGAGCGGGTCGATACGGCAGAGTGCCGCACGGCTGGCCATCACACCCTCGGCGCTGACCCGAAAAATTCAGGATTTCGAATCCGAACTGGGCACACCCATCTTTGAGCGGATGCCGCAGGGCATGCGCCTGAACGCCGCCGGCGAGCTGGTGCTTCGTCATATCCGCGCCCAACTGGCCGATTTCGAGCGCTTGAGGTCCCAGCTTGCCGACCTCTCGGGGGTGCGGCGCGGTCATGTGACGATTGCCGCCAGCCAGGCATTCGCCCACGGCTTGATTCCACATGAAATTGCCGCCTACCGGGCCCAGCATCCGCTGGTGTCCTTTTCGGTGCTGGTGCGCGACCATATTCATGCGGTCAGCGCCGTGGCCGGTTTCGAGGCCGATGTTGCCCTCGTCATTGCACCGCCACCGGCGCCTGAATTCCAGCCCTTGCTGATCCTGCACCAGCCCCTCTGCGCGTTGATGAGCAAGGATCATCCCCTGGCATCTGCGCGGACCATCAGGCTGCGCGAGTGTCTGCAGTATCCAATTGCTATGCCAGGACCGACATTGGCCATTCGGCATCTCTTGCAGGCGGCATTGGTGCGCCTGGGCTTGCCGGTGCATACGGTTGTTGAGTCGGATTCTTTCGAGATCTTGCGCAGCTATGCATCGGGCGAAAACATAATCTCTTTCCAGATCCGCGCCGGCGTCCCGGAAGCCAGTGGCAATCTGGTGGCGCGTGAGATCGACCAGCGCGACCTGCCACCTACCCAATTGGTCCTTGGGCAACTGCGTGGTCGGTCGCTCTCGGTTGCGGCCTCCAAGTTTGTAGACCAGATCTCGAGCAGCCTGCATTCGCGCTACGGCGATGGAACGACCGGGTAGAGGGGAAGGTCAGCCAGGATACTGATCTTTCGCCACGCGTGCGCTCTGTGAACGGTAGCTGCCTTCGCGGTGAGTCAGGTCCTCTTGACCCAGACCAGTGGTCACTGTTCGCGCCTAATCCAGGCCGGAAGCCGCCTGTCAGAAACGCCCCCTTTCTGCCAACCTACGCAGTTAATGGGGCCACTTTGCCGATACTGGCGGAGTTCTTCCCTCCGCCACCCATCGCCCCTGCCAGACATTGACATTACGTCACGGGACCGCCATGCGGGCGCGTGCCGAACACGCAATCACTGGCCGGTGTGATGTCCCGCCTGATCCTGCTCAACAAGCCTTTCGGGGTGCTGTCGCAATTTACCGGTGGCGGGCCGGGGGAAACGCTTGCCGATTTCGTCCGGGTGCCCGGGGTCTATCCGGCGGGGCGGCTCGACAAGGACAGCGAGGGCCTGCTGCTGCTGACCGACGACGGGCGGCTGCAGGCTGAGATTTCCTCGCCACGCTACAATAAGGAAAAGACCTATCTGGTGCAGGTCGAAGGTATTCCCACCAAGGATGCGTTGGCGCAATTGCGCAAGGGTGTGATCCTGAAGGATGGACCGACCCGACCTGCAAGGGCCCGATTGATCGATCCGCCGGACCTGTGGCGCCGTGACCCGCCGGTGCGCTATCGGAAGAGCGTTCCGGACAGCTGGCTTGAACTTGTCATCACCGAGGGTCGAAATCGGCAGGTGCGGCGCATGACTGCAGCGGTGGGTCTGCCCACGCTGAGACTGGTTCGCTGGCGCATTGGAGATTGGACGCTGGAGGGAATTGCCCCGGGCGCATGGCGCGAGTTGCGTGTCGGGTCAAGCAGCCGTCGCCGTCCGGCGTCCCGCGCATAGCACCAATGAAGGGCTGGCGCGCCGCCCCGCTTTGCCCTATCTCCGCGACAATGGCCGGACCATATTGGACCCGGGCAGGGTTGGAGGACTAGATATGTCGACCCAGACCCCGCGCAAGCGCCTGACCACCCGCGACATCGCCGCCATGCGCCGGCGCGGCGAGGCAGTGGCGATGCTCACTGCCTATGACGCCACCATGGCCGCCTTGGTCGACATGGCCGGGGTCGACATGATCCTTGTCGGCGACAGTCTGGGCAATGTCGTGCTCGGTCACGAGACGACGCTGCCGGTGACATTGGACGACATGATCCGCCATGCGGCAGCGGTCAAGCGCGGCTCATCCCGCGCCCTGCTGGTCTGCGACATGCCATTCGGTACGGTGACCGATCCCGATACAGCGCTTGAGAATGCTGTACGGGTGATGAAGGAAACCGGGGTCGAGGCGGTCAAGCTTGAAGGCGGTCTTGCCATGGTGCCCACGGTCAAGCGGCTGGTCGAGCATGGCATTGCCGTTGTCGCCCATATCGGGCTGACGCCGCAGGCCGTGCACCAGATGGGCGGCTACTACATGCATGGCAAGGATGACGTCTCGGCCGAACGGTTGCGTCAGGAGGCCCGTGCGCTTGAGGCGGCCGGGGCCTTTGCCATTGTGCTCGAATGCGTCACGCCAACGCTCGCTGCCGAAATAACACATATGCTGGCCATCCCGACGATCGGCATCGGTTCGGGCGCCGATTGCGCGGGCCAGGTGCTGGTGGTCAATGACCTTATCGGCCTCAATACGTCGCCGCCGCCCAGCTTTGCCCGGCCGCGCGCCGATGTGGCCTCGATCATCAAGACGGCGGTGGGCGAATATGTGACCGAGACCAAGGCGGAACGGGGCCCTATCCCTTTGCCGCGCCGGGCTGATTGACGCCATGGCCAATATCCTCATCGCCATTTCCGGCTCGATTTCGGCCTACAAGGCAGCCGACATTGTCAGCGAACTGGGCAAGGCGGGGCACCAGGTCCAGTGCATTTTGTCCAATAGTGCCAAGGAGTTCGTGTCGCCGTTGGTGCTTGAAACACTCAGCGGCCGCAAGGCGCGGTCTGAGCAGTTCGGGCCGGACGTCTCGGGGACCGAGCATATCGATTTTGCGCGGTGGGCTGATCTGGTGGTGTTTGCGCCGGCGAGCGCTAACATGCTGGCAAAGCTCGCTTTGGGGTTCGCCGATGACCTGCCCTCGACGGTGGCGCTGGCGACCGAGGCGCCGATGCTCATTGCTCCGGCGATGAACACCGTGATGTGGGAAAAACCCGTTGTCCAACAACACCTTGCGACGCTGGTCGAGCGCGGTGCGACGGTCGTGGAACCGGCTTCGGGGCTGCTGGCGTGTGGCGAGGTGGGCATGGGCAAGCTGGCGCCGGTGGCCACGATCGTGGCGGCCATCGAGGCGGCGCTTAGCCAGGAGGGGGGCCAGGACCTCAATAATGAACGCATTCTGATCACCGCCGGACCCACGACCACGGCCATTGATGCGGTGCGCTATATCACCAATCATTCCACCGGGCGCATGGGTGCGGCCATGGCCGAGGAAGCGCTGAGGCGCGGGGCGGTGGTGGACTATGTGCTGGGCGTCGACAAGGGCGTCGTCCGCCCCAAGCCGCCGCGCGGCACTGAAGCCCGGTTTCATCTGGTCGAGGTGCGAACGGCCGAGGAGATGGCCGCGGCCGCACTCCAGCGCCTGCCGCAGGCCACCGGCGTGGTGGCGACGGCGGCGGTCATGGATTATGCGGTGGCCGCGCCTTCGGCCAGCAAATTGAAGCGCGCCTCGGACGCCATTGCCCTCGATCTCGTCCCTTCGACCGATGTGCTGGGCAGCCTGCGCCAGGCGGCCACGACCCAGTGGTTCCTCGGCTTTGCCGCCGAGACCGACAATGTGGAAGAACATGGCGCGGGCAAGCTCAAGGCCAAGGGGCTCGATTTCCTCTTTGCCAATGAGGTCAGCAAGCTGGGCGCGGCCGGCCAGACCGGCTTTGCGGTGGGCACCAATGCCGGCGTGCTGCTCTCGGCAAAGGGCGAGCGTCATGAACTGGCGCTGGGCCCCAAAGCCGACATTGCCCGGCAGATCTGGGACCGCATCGCATGACCGTTATTCTCCGCGACAAGGCCGCCCTTAGGACCTGGCGGGCCAAGGTGACGCCGGAGACGCGCATCGGCTTTGTCCCCACAATGGGCGCGCTGCATGAGGGCCATATGAGCCTGATGGCACGGGCGCGGGAGGCTGCGGACCTGGTCATCGCCTCCATCTTCGTCAATCCGCTGCAGTTCGGGCCCAATGAGGACCTGTCGCGCTATCCGCGTCCCATCGAGGCTGATATCGACAAGCTCGAACGGGCGGGCGTCGATGCGCTGTTCCTGCCATCGGTCGAGGACATGTATCCCGAAGGCGCCTCGACCCTGGTCGAAGAGACGCTGGTCTCCGGCCCGCTTTGCGGGGCGATGCGGCCAGGGCATTTCCGCGGCGTCACCACGGTGGTGCTGAAGCTGTTCAACCTGGTGCAGCCGCATGTGGCGGTGTTCGGGCAGAAGGATGCGCAGCAATGCGCGGTGATCGAGCGCATGGTGCGCGATCTCGACATACCGGTCGAGATATTGCGGGGGCCGATCGTGCGCGAGCCGGACGGTTTGGCGCTCAGTTCACGCAATGTCTATCTCTCGGCGGAAGACCGGGCGGCGGCGCCGCTGATCCACAAGAGCCTGCAGACAGTGGCTGCTGCCTATCAGGCTGGCGAGCGCGATGCGGAAAAACTCGCGCAGATCGGGTTGGATGTGCTGGCCCAATCGGACCGGATCAAGGTGCAATACTGGGAGGTGAGGGACCCGGAGAGCCTGGGCGCCATCACCCAGATCGGCGCGCGTGGCGCGCTTCTTGCGGTGGCGGCCTATCTGGGGGCGACGCGGCTGATCGATAATCTCCTACTCGGCGGCGACGCTTAGAAGTTCGGTGCTTTTGAGCTTGTTGTCGCCAAAGAAGCGCAGCGGCCGGATTTCGTAGGAGCCGGTGCCCGGATTGGCCTTGGCCAGCTCGCGGGTGAATTCGAGTGCTTCATCCATATCGGCGCAGTCGGCAACATAGAAGCCAAGGAACTGTTCCTTGGTTTCGGCAAAGGGGCCGTCAAAGACCACCGGGTCGCCATTGGTCTTTTTGAGGGTCTTGGCCTCGTCGGTGTTCCACAGCCGCACCACGGGCCCCAGCTTGCCCTTGCCGGCCATGCCCGATTGCACATCCATCAGCCGCGCCATGCAGGCATCGTCCTCCTCCTGGGTCCAGGTGGCGACGACATTTTCCTCGTTGTAGCAAAGGATGGCGTAGAGCATCCGGACCTCCCGACCAATATGCGCGGCGGGCACTATGCTCCTGTCAGATCAGGATTCCAAGACCTCGGGCGGCGGCACCCGGCGGGCGATGGTGAGTGTTGCGCCGATGGACGCGGCGATGATCGCTGCCATGCCGGCCAGCTGGCCCCAGCTGAGCACTTCGCCCAGAATAACGAGGCCCGACAGGGCGGCAAAGGCGGGCTGGCCACTCATCAGAATGCCGAACAGGCGGGACGGGATATGGGGGAGGGCCACCATGTCGAGCGCATAGGGGATGGCGCTGGAAAGCAGCGCCACGGCCAACCCCAGCGGCAGAAGCGCCGGATCGATGAGGCTCGCGCCCGCGGTGGCCACGCCGAAGGGGACGGCGATGAGGGCGGCCGTGCCGACACCGAGCGCCGCGATATGGGCGCCGCCACCCGTCCCGGCGCGCTGGCCAAAGACAATATAGCCGGCCCAGCAGGCGCCGGCACAGAGCGCCAGCACCATGCCGATGGGGGCGATGTCGCCGCTGGTCTGGGTCCAGGGCAGCAAGAGGGCAAAGCCGGACACGGCCAGGACGATCCAGAGAAAATCGACGAGCTTGCGCGCGCCGAACAGCGCCACGGCCAGCGGGCCGGTGAATTCGAGCGCCACGGCGATGCCGAGCGGGATGTGCTCAAGCGCAGCATAGAAGAAGAGGTTCATGGCGCCCATGGCCCCGCCATAGAGCAGCACGGCGCGCCATTGCTTCGGGCCCAGTCTATAGCGCCAGGGGCGGAAAACGGCGATCAGCACGAGGGCCGCCAGGGTCAGCCGCAGCGCGGTGGCGCCGCCGGCCCCGACCAGCGGAAACAGCATTTTGGCGAAGCTCGCCCCGGTCTGGGTAAAGACCATGCCCAGGGTGACGAGCAGGACGGGGAGAAGGATGGAATTGGGCCGCACGGGTTGGGCTTTCGAGATGGTGCAGTGGTCCTAGCAGGGATTGCCCGTCGTCAGATAGCCCTGTGTCGACTGCGAAGCCAGGCTACCCCCACCCTAGCTTCGCTAGCGCCTAGTCGGCGCAGCTGCGCTCCGCCATTCGCGCGTAGCGCTCATGGCCTTCTCGCCTCAAGTCTCTCCACCGGAGAGACTTGCCCTTTGGGACGGGTCGAAGCCCACAAGGGGGAGGGAGAGGATGAGCATTGCATCCATGAGCTTGATGATCGAACTTGGTTTGTGACGGCGCCGCGGCGCCTCCCTCCCCCTTGTGGGGAGGGAATGAGGGTGGGGGGTATGGGCGTCGAGCGCGCACGGCAATTGCGAAAGACCATGAGTGCGCCGGAAGCCAGGCTCTGGGCCGCTCTGCGACAATTGCGCGCAAGGACACCATTTCAGGCGGCAGGTGCCTATTGGCCCCTATTTTGTCGACTTCGCCAGCCACCGGGCCAAACTTGTCATCGAGGTGGACGGTGAAACCCATTTCGGTGGAGGCGCTGAATTGCGGGACGCCTTGCGGACCAAGAGGATACGCGCCGATGGGTACCGCGTTGTGAGGGTGCTCAATTCGGACGTGATGTCCAATCTTGCGGGTGTCATGGACTATCTCCTGCGCGAATTGGCGGAGAGGTCGCGGCTGCATCCGTAAACCCCCACCCTAGCGCCGCGAGGGTCCTGACGGACCCAAGCTTTGCTTGCCCTCCCCACAAGGGGGAGGGAGACGATGAACATTATGTCCTCAGGGTTGATGGTCGAGATTGGGTCGCGTGGGCGCCGCGGCGCCTCCCTCCCCCTTGTGGGGAGGGAATGAGGGTTGGGGTACTGGGGGAAAGCGGACACGAGCTTTGGACCTTGCGCCGCCGGTCGAGCATAGCTCTCAAGGCCCCTCACCTTTGTCTCTTCGGTCTGGCCCGAAGCCTACAAAAGGGAGATGGGCAGGAGAGGATCAGATCTGTGAGGCCTGCTGCGCTGGGCAGTGCACTCCCCAATTGACCCAACTCCCTGCCCCCTTTAGTCCTGTGTGGCGGAACAAAGGAGGAATCTCATGGAATACCGATATCTCGGACGCTCGGGGCTGAAGGTCTCGGTCTTGACCATGGGGACCATGACTTTTGGTGGCAGCGAGAAGATCGGCAATACCAGCCGGGAGGATGCGGCGCGGCAGGTCGATATGTGCCTGGATGCCGGGATCAATCTCTATGACACGGCCAATGTCTATAATGCCGGGGTGTCCGAGGAGATATTGGGGGCCATCCTCAACGAGAACGGCCGGCGGCAAAAGGCGCTGGTGGCGACCAAGGTGCGCTTCCGGATGGGGGACGGGCCCAATGAGGCGGGGCTTAGCCGCCATCACATCATCGAGCAATGCAAGGCGAGCCTCAAGCGCCTCAAGACCGATGTGATCGACCTCTACCAGGTGCATGAATGGGACGGGATGACGCCCATTGAGGAAACCATGGAGGCGCTTGATACGCTCGTCCGTCACGGGCATGTGCGCTATATCGGCTGCTCGAATTATTCGGGCTGGCACATCATGAAGGCGCTGATGGCGGCCGAGAAGCGCAATGGCCAGCGCTTCATCTCCCAGCAGATCCATTATTCCCTGCATAGCCGCGACGCGGAAAACGAGCTGGTGCCGATCAGCCAGGATCAGGGGCTGGGCATGCTGATCTGGTCGCCGCTGGCCGGGGGCCTGTTGTCGGGCAAATATCTCCGGGACAGCGCGCCCGAAAGCGGGCGGCATGTGGGCGGCTTCCGCGAGCCGCCGGTCTATGACTGGGACAAGCTCTATGAGGTCATCGACGTCATCGTGGCCATCGCCCAGGAGCGCGGCGTATCCGGCGCGCAGGTGGCGTTGCGCTGGCTGCTGGGGCGGCCGGGCGTCACCTCGGTGATCATTGGCGGGCGCAATGAAAAACAGTTCGCCGACAATATCGCGACAGCTGATTTCACGCTTTCCGATGACGAGCAGGCCCGGCTCGAGGCTGTCAGCCGCCCGCCGCTGCTCTATCCCTATTGGCACCAGTCCTTCACGGCGCAGGATCGCCTGAGCCCCATCGATCTTGACCTGATCGGGCCCTATGCCGAGGAGTTCAAGCGTGGCTGAGCTGGTGGTGTCGGCGCCCGAGCCGGTTCTGGTGCCGGTGCAGGGGGGCGGGTTTTTCCCGGTGCGCCGGGTCTATTGCGTGGGGCGCAATTATGCCGAACACGCACGGGAGATGGGCCATGACAGCCGCGAGCCGCCCTTCTTTTTCGACAAGCCGGCCGATGCGGTGGTGATCGATGGGGCGCCCATGGCCTATCCGCCGCAGACGGGTGATCTGCACCATGAGATCGAGCTGGTGGTGGCCATTGGCAAGGATGGCGCGGCGATTGGCGAACATGCAGCGCTTGAGCATGTCTTCGGCTATGCGGCCGGGCTCGACATGACGCGGCGGGATGTGCAGGCCGCGGCCAAGAAAGCCGGGCGGCCCTGGACCATGGCCAAGGGGTTCGATCAATCCGCACCCATCGGCGCCATTGCACCGGCCAGCGCCATCGGCCATCCGGCAAGCGGGGCGATCACGCTCTCGGTCAATGGGGCCGAGCGGCAGCGGGGCGATCTCAGCGATCAGATCTGGAGCGTGCCCGAGACCATTGCCTATCTCAGCCGCCTGGTGACCTTGCGCGCGGGAGATTTGATCATGACCGGCACCCCAGCCGGGGTCGGCGCGGTGCGGCGGCGGGATGTGCTGGAGGGCCAGATCGAAGGGGTGGGCAGCGTCTCGACGGTGATCGCCTGATGCCGCCGGTCTGGTCGAGCCAGCAGGACGCGGCGCTGGTGGCTGTCTCGCAATGGCTCAAGGACAAAAGCGGGCCCCAGGTGTTCCGCCTGTTCGGCTGGGCGGGCACGGGCAAATCGACCCTGGCGGTGCATCTGGCGCAGGATGTGCGCAGCGTCAAATATGCTGCCTTTACCGGCAAGGCGGCGATGGTGATGCGCAAGCGCGGCTGCAAGGGCGCGCAGACCATTCATAGCCTCATCTACACTTTGGTGAGCGAGAAGGAGGGCGAACCGCGCTTCGTGCTCGACCCGGAAAGCCCGGCGGCTGATGCCGATCTCATCGTCATCGACGAAGTGTCGATGGTGGATGAGCAATTGGGCGCCGATCTTTTGAGCTTCGGGGTCAAGGTGCTGGTGCTGGGCGATCCGTTCCAATTGCCGCCGGTGCAGGGGGCGGGCTTCTTCATCAATGAAGAGCCCGACATCATGCTGACCGAAATCCACCGGCAGGCGGCGGACAATCCGATCATCCAGCTCTCCATGGCCGTGCGCGAGGGCGGTTATCTCGAACATGGCCGCTATGGCGAAAGCGTCGTGGTGGGGCGCGACCAGGTGGACCGGGACGCGGTGCTGGAAGCCGACCAGGTGCTGGTGGGGCGCAACAAGACGCGGCTGACCTATAATGATCGCTTGCGCGAATTGAAGGGCCTGCCCTTCCACGAGCCGGTGGTGGGCGACCGCATGGTCTGCCTGCGCAATAACCCGCGCAAACGCCTGCTCAACGGGCAGATCTGGATCGTCACCGACGCCACAAGGCGCTCGAACGGCAAATGGAGCCTGCTTTTGGCCGATGACGAGGGCAAGGGTGAGGCGCGGGTGCTGACGCACAAGGCGTTCTTTTCGGGTGAGGAGGATGCCATGAGCTGGCCGGAGCGGCGGCAGTTCGACGAGTTCACCTTCGGCTATTGCCTCACCGTCCACAAGGCGCAGGGCAGCCAGTGGGACAATGTCTATCTGTTCGACGAGAGCTTCGTCTTCCGCGAGGAGCGGGCACGCTGGCTTTATACCGGCATCACGCGGGCGGCGGAAAAGATCACCATTGTGAGCTGAGAGGCGGTCCGCGCAGCGGATGAATGGCTCCGGTGGAGCCATTCAAGCCCCGAAGGCCATGAGAGCTATGCTCGAATGGCGGTGTCCTATCTCGTTTTTGCCAAGCATCGAGACAAAGTTCGACCATACTTGACCTGATCTATAGAGCTTGGCGCGTGACCGATCCGAATGGCTGATATGCCATTGGCAGGGAAAGCTTGCGCGAGGAGCAAAAAATACTCCATTGTTTCTATCGACATAGCCTCATGCCCCGGAGACGTTCATGCATCATGATACCCCCCTGATCTCCACGATCGTTGCGGGTCTGGTGCTGGCCTATATTTTCGGCATGGTGGCCAACCGGCTGCGCATGCCGCCACTGGTGGGGTATCTGTTTGCCGGCATCATCGTGGGGCCCTTTACGCCGGGTTTTGTGGCGGATCAGGAACTGGCACTGGAGCTGGCCGAACTGGGGGTGATCCTCCTGATGTTCGGCGTGGGCCTGCATTTTTCGCTCAAGGACCTGATGAGCGTGCGGGCGCTGGCCATTCCCGGCGCCGTGGTGCAGATCGGTTTTGCAACCTTGCTCGGTGCGGGGCTCGGGCTCTTGCTGGGCTGGAGCCTCTTCGGCTCCATCCTGTTCGGTCTGGCGCTGTCGGTGGCCTCCACCGTGGTGCTGCTCAAGGCGCTGCAGGACCGGCGGCTGATCGAGAGCGAACGCGGACGAATTGCCGTCGGCTGGCTGATCGTGGAGGATCTGGCCATGGTGCTGGCCCTGGTGCTGGTGCCGGCCATTGCCAGCCTCAATGGCACGGGAAGCGGATTGCATGATCCGTTCGTGTCCTTCGTCACCCGGCTGCTCGACATTGATATCGGCATCTGGGGCATATTGGGGCTGACCCTGCTCAAGGTCGCCGCTTTCGTGGGCTTCATGCTGGTGGTGGGGCGGCGCATCATCCCCTGGGCGCTGCATGGCACGGCTCATACCGGCAGCCGCGAATTGTTCCGCCTGGCGGTGCTGGCCATTGCGCTGGGCGTGGCGCTGGGATCAGCGGTGCTGTTCGGCGTGTCGCTGGCGCTGGGGGCGTTTTTTGCGGGCATGATCCTTTCGGAAAGCGAGCTGTCTCACCGCGCCGCGCAAGAGACCCTGCCGCTGCGCGACGCTTTTGCGGTGCTGTTCTTTGTGTCGGTGGGCATGCTGTTCGATCCCTCGATCATCGTCACGCAGCCGCTCCTGGTGCTGGCCACGGTGTTCATCATCGTCATTGGCAAGTCGCTGGCGGCCTTCTGGATCGTGGTGCTGTTCCGGCGGCCGGTCGCCACGGCGCTGACCATTTCGGCTTCGCTGGCGCAGATCGGTGAATTTTCCTTCATCTTGGCCAGCATGGGTGTGGCGCTGGCCATTCTGCCGTCCGAAGGTCAGGACCTC
Organism: uncultured Devosia sp.; assembly: GCF_913055165.1. Lineage (GTDB taxonomy): Bacteria > Pseudomonadota > Alphaproteobacteria > Rhizobiales > Devosiaceae > Devosia. The sequence goes on along the minus strand of NZ_CAJXJS010000020.1, from coordinate 50,302 downwards.
ATCCTGGCTGGCGCGCTGATTTCCATCGTGCTCAATCCGGTGGTGTTTTTCGTGCTCGACCTGGTCAAGCCGCGACTGGAAGCCAGGGCGGCGGCGCGGCGCGGAGAGAGTGTGGAGCCGGTTGCCAGTGAAGTACGCAGGGAGCCCTCCATGGCGGCCGAAGGGCCGGCCACCACGGATGCGCTATCGGAAGGCGCAGTGGATCGCGGTGCACCGGGTGCCGATGACGACACCGGCGAACCCTCCCATCAGACGGGGCATACCGTGCTGGTCGGCTATGGGCAGGTCGGCCGCATCGTGGCTGCGGGTATCAAGGCCGATGGCGGCGGACTGGTGGTGATCGAGGATTCCGACCATGACGTGGCCGCCGCCCGCGCCGAAGGCTTTGAGGTGATATTCGGCAATGCCGCCAGCGAGGACGTGCTCAAGCTTGCCAATCTGGGAGCGGCCAAGGCGCTGCTTGTGGCCATCTCCAATGGCTTCGAGGCCGGATCGGTCTGCGAAAGCGGGCGCAAGCTCAATCCGGGTATTGCCATCATTTCGCGGGCCTATTCGGAAGAGGAAGAAAGCTTCCTGCGTAATCTGGGCGCCACCACGATCATTCGCGGCGAGCAGGAAATCGGGCGGGGAATCCTGGCCTATCTGCGCAGCAATGCCGATGGCGATGGCGCCAGTGTCGACATGCCATCCGAGCTCAAGCTGCCCACTGCCGAGAATATCCTGGCCAATGCGGCGATGGGAGCGGCGCTGACGGAAGCGGCGCTGAACGAGCCGTCGACGACCGGGCAAACCACCGAAGAGGGCGCGGAGACGGCAAATCCTGTGCCGGAGAGCGTGGTAGACGGGACCGAAGAGGCCGGCCCAACCGATGTTGAAGCGGTGGCAGCAGAGGACAGGTCCGAACAGATCCCGGTGGTCGAGGCGAACCCCGCGTTTTCTGATGACGCGGAGCCGGCGATCGAACCGGCGGAAGAGGACGCGTCTGTGCCCCCCGCCGTCATCGAACCCATCGGCGCAACGCCATCGGTGGGTGAAGCGCCTGCGGCGATCGATGAGATCGTGACACCGTCAAGCGAAGGGCCGAATGAAGACCAGGCGGTCGCCGCGCCGGCCGATGATGAAATGACGGCGGCTGAACCGGGTGAGGCCGGTCCGAATAAGGACGAAGCCAGTGATGCCGAAAAGGCAGGGGCTGGTGAGGACAAGCCGGATGAGGATGCCGCCGAGGCCATTCCCCCGGTGGAACCGGAGAACAAGCCATAGTCATGGCAGGGGGCTGGGGGGAGCAATGATATCGCAAAAGGCCAAATATGCCTTGCGGGCACTGGTGTCGCTGGCGCGGGCCGGGCGCGGCCAGAGCCGGATGATCGGCGAGATTTCCAAGGATCAGGCGATCCCCAAGAAGTTCCTCGAGCAGATCCTGCTTGAGCTCAAGCGGGCCGGCATCGTCAATTCCCGACGCGGACGCATGGGTGGCTATGAGCTGCTCAAGGCGCCCGAGGAAATCACCTATGGCGAGGTGCTGCGGCTGATCGACGGCCCCATCGCGCCGCTGCCCTGCCTTTCCAAGATCGCTTACAAGAAATGCGTCGACTGTCAGGACGAGCAGAGTTGCGAAATCCGGCACGTCTTCGAGCGGGTGACGCTGGCGACGCGGGCGGTGCTGGACCAGACGAGTTTGGCGGATTCGCTCAATCTGGAAGATTTGCCGGTTTAGCTTGTAACAGTGCTGCTGTCGTCACCCCACCCTCATTCCCTCCCCATCGAGGGGAGGGATGCGCAGGGTTCAGTCGCCGGTGTTCATCGTCTCCCTCCCCCTTGTGGGGAGGGATCAAGGGTGGGGGTTCTCACCCAAACACCACCGTCTTCTTGCCATTGAGCATGACCCGGCTTTCCAGGTGCAGTTTTACCGCCCGGGCCAGCACGCGGCTTTCGATGTCGCGGCCGGCGGCCACGAGGTCATCGGCGCTCATGGCGTGGGTGACGCGCGCCGTCTCCTGCTCGATGATCGGGCCTTCGTCGAGATCCGGGGTCACATAGTGCGCCGTAGCGCCGATGATCTTGACGCCGCGCTCATGGGCCTGGTGATAGGGCTTGGCGCCCTTGAAGCTGGGCAGGAAGGAGTGGTGAATATTGATCACCTGACCGAAGAGGCGCGTGGAGAGATTGTCCGAGAGCACCTGCATGTAGCGGGCAAGGACCACAAGATCGGCGCCGCTGGACTTGACGATGTCGAGGACCTGGGCTTCCTGGCTTGCCTTGGTGTCCTTGCTGACTGGCAGATAATGGAAGGGTATACCGGCGTCTTCGGCGATCCTGCGGGCGTCCTCATGGTTGGAGATCACCGCGGCGACGTCGGCATCGAGCCAGCCGACCCGGATCTGGTAGAGCAGGTGCAGCAGGGTGTGGTCGAATTTGGAGACCAGGATGACAATGCGCTTGCGACGGCTTTCGTCGCTGAGGGCCGTCTTCATGTCGAAGCGCTCGATGGGCGATTTGAGGGCCTTTTCGATAGCGTCGCGATTGACACCCTCGGGGGCAGCGAAGGCAAGGCGCATGAAGAAGCGGCCGGTCTCGCGGTCCCAGAACTGATTGGACTCGGCGATATTGGCATTGAGCGCCGCCAGTTCGGTGGTGACGGCGGCCACGATGCCGGGCCGGTCGGTGCAGGAAAGGGTCAGAACGAAGTTGGACGAGGACAAACCGGCCTCCACATGAAAACGCTTCGCAGCGGTATCAATGGCTTATGCGGCTCCGTCAAGCCTTGCCGGGATGATTGGTGAAAGGGCGGAACAACAGAAAAGGGCCGTTCTTACGAACGGCCCTTCCTGAGCTTATCGGCCTCGAGGGCCGGGAGGTGTGTGCTTGTTAGCCGAGATCACTCCCGCTCAACACACGAAAACCCAGACCTTCCTCGAGAGCCAAAACCTCATAAGACACTGGATCACCTCCTTTGCTTTGGTTGAACATGAGGTGAGCTTGCGCCCGTTTCACGCTTCTGTCCAGTCACGAAAGAGTCACGGGGCGGATGTCTTCGGCTTGCTCCGCAATTGAATGACCGTTGCTGCCAAAACGCCCAGTGCGACGATGCCGATGATGATGGTGGCCAGCGCGTTGACGTCCGGTGACACGCCGAGACGCACCTTGGAAAAGATCACCATGGGCAGGGTCGAGGACCCCGGACCAGAGACGAAGCTGGCGATGACCAGATCGTCGAGGCTGAGGGTAAAGCCCAGCAGCCAGCCCGAGACCAGGGCAGGGGCGATGATGGGCAGGGTCACATCGAAAAAGGTTCGGACCGGCGAGGCGCCCAGATCCATGGCCGCCTCTTCCAGGCTCCGGTCGAAATCGGAAAGGCGCGACTGCACCACGACGCAGACATAGGCGGTGCAGAAGGTGGCGTGGGCAATGATGATGGTCATCATGCCGCGACCCTGCGGCCAGCCGAGCAGGCTTTCCATGGCCACAAAGAGCAGCAGCAGCGAGAGGCCGGTGATGACATCGGGCATGACCAGTGGGGCCGAGACCATGCCGGAAAACAGGGTGCGGCCGCGGAAGCGGCGGAAACGCACCAGGGCCACCGCGGCCAGGGTGCCGAGCACCAGCGCGATGGTGGCGCTGAGCGCGGCGATCTGCAGACTCAGCCAGGCGGCGCCGAGCATTTGCGGGTCCCGGAACAGCTCGCCATACCATTGGGTGGAAAAGCCGGACCAGACCGTGACCAGCCGGCTTTCGTTGAACGAGAAGATGACCAGCGAGACGATGGGCGCGTAGAGAAACGAAAAGCCCAGGGCCGCTGCGATGGGAAGGAACCAGCCGCGCTTCATGTCACTTCTCCACCACCGCGCCCTGGGCGCGCTGCAACAGCATGATCGGCACGACCACCACCAGCAGCATGGCGACCGCCACGGCCGCGGCGCGCGGCCAATTGGTATTGGTGAAGAACTCGTCCCAGAGGACGCGCCCGATCATCAGGGTTTCGGGACCACCGAGGAGCGAGGGAATGACGAACTCGCCGATGGCCGGAATGAACACCAGCATGGATCCGGCAATGATGCCCGGGATCGACAGCGGCAGGGTGACGAAAAGGAAGGTGTGCACGGGCCGTGCGCCCAGATCGGCGGAGGCCTCGAACAGCGAAACGTCGAGCTTCACCAGGGTCGTATAGAGCGGCAGGATCATGAAGGGCAGGTAGGTGTAAACAATGCCCACATAGACCGCGAAATCGGTCTGCATCATCACGATCGGCTCGATGCCGAACAGCCCGAGAAACTGGTTGATGACGCCATTGCCGCGCATGAAGCCGGTGAGCGCATAGACCCGCAACAGGAAGGAGGTGAAGAAGGGCAGGATCACCAGCATCAGGAGGATATTGCGCCAGCGGTCGGGCGCGCGGGCAATGGCATAGGCCATGGGGTAGCCCACGATCAGGGTGATGATGGTGGCCAGAGCGGCAATGCGGATCGAGGACAAATAGGCCGCGACATAGAGATTGTCGGTGAACAGGCGTATGTAGTTGTTGAGGTGCAGCGTCAGTTGCACCGTGCCCTCTTCGCTGGTCAGAAGCGGGGTGTAGGGCGGACGGCCGAACTGCTTGTTGGCCAGCGAGATGCCAAAGACCACGGCCAGGGGCACCAGGAAAAAGACGAGCAGCCACAGCACCGGCGCGGCCAGCACCAGCATGCGGCCGGTGATGCCGACCCGGGCGAGCCCCTTTTCGACGGCGGACCAGGGTTTGAGGCGCCGCGGTGGCGGAATTGTGGGGTCGCGGGTGGCGGTCATGAACGGGCTCCGAGGCAGGAGGCGAACGCGATGCACCCCCTCTCCCTGGGGGGAGAGGGTTGGGGTGTGAGGGCCTTCCGACAGTTGCGGAGCAAGCCGAAGGCCCCCTCACCCGGCGCTGCGCGCCGACCTCTCCCCCAGAGGGAGAGGTGGCCTACGGCCATTTGAAAAAGCATCATCATGACGTCAGCACCGAGCCGGCGTCTTCGTCCCAGCTGACATAGACCTGTTCTTCCCAGGTGATGGCATCGGGATTGCCGCGGACCGAATTGGTCTGGGAAACGCGGATGCGCTTGCCGCTTTCAAGCGCCACCTGATAGACCGAGATATCGCCGAGATAGGCGATTTCCTCGACCACGCCGGTGGTGACATTGGCGCCGTTGAGGCCTTCGGGCTTGTCGCGGCTAAGGACCATTTTTTCGGGCCGGATGGCCCACCACAGGATCTGCTCGGGGGCGCAATCGACGCCGTGGCCGACATAGATGTCCGAACCCAGTTCAGCCGAGCGGATGCGCACATGGTCCGGCTCGTCCTCGGTGACGATGCCTTCGACCATATTGACCGAACCGATGAAGCCGGCAACGAAGCGCGAATTGGGGAATTCGTAGATATCGGTGGGCTCGCCCACCATGACGATCTCGCCTTGGTTCATCACCCCGATGCGGGTGGCGAGCGTCATGGCCTCTTCCTGGTCGTGGGTCACCACGATGAAGGTGACGCCCAGGCTCTCCTGGATCTTGACCAGTTCGAACTGGGTTTCCTCGCGCAGCTTCTTGTCGAGCGCGCCGAGAGGTTCGTCGAGGAGGAGGAGTTTCGGGCGCTTGGCGAGGGCACGGGCCAGGGCGACGCGCTGGCGCTGGCCGCCCGAAAGCTGGTGCGGCTTGCGCTTGCCATAGTCCTCAAGCTTGACCAGGGCCAGCAATTCGGCGACGCGGGCATTGATCTCGGCGCGGGGCAGGCCGTCGCGCTTAAGGCCATAGGCGATGTTCTGTTCGACCGACATGTGCGGGAACAGCGCATAGGACTGGAACATCATGTTGACCGGCCGGTTGTAGGGCGGCACGTCGGTCATGTCCTGGCCATCGATCTCGATGGTGCCCGAGGTGGGATTTTCAAAGCCGGCCAGCATGCGCAGCAGGGTCGATTTGCCCGAGCCGGACCCGCCCAGAAGGCAGAACAGTTCGGACTTGTAGATGTCGAGCGACACATCGTTGACCGCGATGACGTCGCCGAATTTCTTCGAGACGCTGCGGATGCGCACGAAGGGCTTGTTGTTGGCGGTGTCGCGCCACGGACGCGTATCAATCGCAAGCTGCGGTTTTTTTGCCATGACGCTCTATGCCGGATAAGGGCAGGGACGGCGAGTGCCGTCCCTGCTGTGTGGGTGTTACTGGCCGGTTTTGATGCGGGTCCAGGTGCGGGTCAAGACCTCTTCGAACTCGGGCGAATGGGCGGTCAGCGCGAAGGCATTGGCCACGGTCTCGGCTGGCGGATAGATGCCGGGATTGCCCTTGACTTCCTCACTCACGAACTCGGTCGCGGCCAGGTTCGGGTTGGCGTAGAAGACGTAGTCAGTGATCGCGGCAACGACTTCAGGCTGCATGATGTAGTTGATGAACTTGTGGGCATTGTCCGGATGCGGGGCATCGGCGGGAATGGCCAGCAGGTCCATCAGCGTGGCGGCGCCTTCCTTGGGGATGACGTAGCCCACTTCCACGCCTTCGGCGGCATTGTCGGCGGCGATGAAGATGTCGCCCGAATAGCCCAGGGCCAGACAGATTTCACCATTGGCGAGGTCGTCGATGTACTGGGAGGAGTGGAAGTAGCGGATATAGGGCTTAACAGCCGTCAGGGCCGCCTCGGCCTTGGCCAGGTCTTCCTCGCTCTCGGAATTGGCGTCCAGCCCGATATAGTGCAGCACGGTGCCCATGACTTCGGAGGGGCTGTCGAGCAGGGCAATGCCGCAACCGGCGAGCTTTTCCGCGTTTTCGGGCTTGAACAGGATATCCCAGCTGTCGATGGCCACATCGGTGCCCAGGGCTTCGGTGACCTTTTCGACATTGTAGCCGAGGCCAATGGTGAAGGTCATGTAGGGGACCGAATGGGCGTTGTCCGGGTCATGCTCGGCGGCAACGGCCATGACGGCGGGGTCGAGATTGGAGAGGTTGGGCAGCTTGGACTTGTCGAGCGGCAGCAGCAGGCCGGCCTTGACCTGGCGTTCCAGGAAGTTGCCGGTGGGCACGACGATGTCATAGCCGGAATTGCCAGCCAAGAGCTTGGCGTCGACGATCTCGTTATTGTCGTAGACGTCGTAATTGACCTTGATGCCGGTCTCCGCCTCGAAATTGGCGATGGTGTCGTCGGCAACATAGTCGGACCAGTTATAGACGTTCAGGACCGGCTCCTCCTGCGCAAAGGCAGGGCTCGCGACCAGAAGAGCGCCAAAGGCAATGGCGAGCGACTTTTTCATCGGATTTAGTCTCCTGTGGGGACCGTGGTGAAGGCGATTGGTGTCCAATGTGGACGACCGGTTCGAGGTGGCATGCGCCGGTTCGCGGAAAGAGCCGCGGCTCAACCCCGGGGCCTCATCTTGATGACCCCGGAAATGCTAAGAAACTGAACAGGATATGCGGTATGGGACGGCGCCCGGGGGCGCCTGATGCTGTCGCTGCGAATAACCCGGAAACGGGCGCGTATCGAGGCGCAATCGACGCGCCATCAACAATGCATCTAGCCAGCGAAGTGCCCTTTCCCTCTCCAAGCCAAGGGCAAATTATCGTCAAACCAGGGGGCCGACAAGGCGGTCAGGCTCAAGTTTTTGCGGGGCTTGACCCGGTTGTTGTCGGGGCGCACAAGCACGGCCAATCTGATCGCCCTGCCGGGCGAACCCCAAGTCTATCTGGAGTGAAATGCGCATGAACGCCCAGCCTTATCTGTCGATCTCGAGCGAAGTTGGTTCGGCATTGGCGGCAGGCCGGCCGGTGGTGGCGCTTGAATCGACCATCATCACCCACGGCATGCCCTATCCGCAGAATTTGAGCATGGCGCGCGAGGTCGAAGATGTCGTTCGGGCCAGTGGGGCCGTGCCGGCGACGATCGCCATCATGGACGGGCGGCTTTGCGTCGGTGTGTCCGGGGATGATCTGGAGCGTCTGGCGCAGGAAGGCCACAAGGCGGCCAAGGCCAGCCGCCGCGATATGGCCAGCCTCCTCGCCCGCGGCGTGATGGCGGGCACGACCGTTGCCACCACCATGCAGATCGCGGCGCTGGCGGGCATCCGCATTTTTGCCACGGGCGGCATTGGCGGGGTGCACCGCGGCGCGGAGGACAGTTTCGATATTTCGGCGGACCTGGAAGAACTGGGGCGGACACCGGTGGCGGTGGTCTGCGCCGGCGCCAAGTCGATCCTCGATATCGCCAAGACGCTGGAAGTGCTCGAGACCAATGGGGTGCCGGTGCTCGGTTTCGGTACCGATGATTTCCCGGCCTTCTGGGCCCGCACCAGCGGTCACAAGGTGGACCAGCGTTTTGATACGGCTGATGAGATCGCCCGGATGCTGGCCATCCAGTCCGACCTCGGCATGGGCGGCGTGCTCATTGCCAATCCGATCCCGGAAGTCGATGCCTGGGAGGCCGCGGCCATCGAGGGCTTCATCGCCCAGGCGCTGGCTGACGCGGATGCAAAGGGCATCAAGGGCAAGGCGACGACACCGTTCCTCTTGCAGCGCATCTTTGAATTGACCGGCGGCAAGTCGCTGACAAGCAATATCGCGCTGGTCAAGAACAATGCCCGGGTCGCAGCCGAGATCGCCGTCGCGCTGGCAGCCCAGCCCGCTGCGCCCAAGGCATGAACAAGCGGGTCCTCGTCGTCGGCGACGTGATGACCGATATCATCGTGCGGCCCGAGGGGCCAATCGTGCCCGGCTCGGACCGGCGGGCCGAAATCCGCCACCGCCCCGGCGGTTCGGGGGCCAACCAGGCCGTCTGGCTCGGCGCCGCGGGCGCCGATGTGCTCTTTGCCGCGCGGGTGGGTGCCCAAGACCGGGCCGTGCACGAGGCCTATTTCCGGGGTTTGGGTGTTGTGCCTGTGCTGGCGGGGGACAAGGACCTGCCCTCGGGGATGTTGGTGACCATTCTCGATCCGTCCGGTGAGCGCAGCTTCCTGACCGACCGGGGCGCCAATCTCAACCTGGGAGCAGACGATTTGCCGGTGAGCCTGCTCGATGGGGTGGGCCTGGTCATGGTCTCCGGCTACAGCTTTTTTGCGTCCGGCCCGCGTGTCGCGGTCCAGTCGCTGCTTAAGGCAGCGCGGGCGCGGAACGTGGCTGTTGCCATCGATCCGGCCTCGGTGGGTTTTCTCGATGAGGTTGGCCCGCGTCTGTTCCTGGACTGGGTGGGCAAGGCCGATTGGCTGTTCGCCAATGAGAGCGAGGCGGAGCTGCTGACCGGAGAAGCCGGTTTCGATGCCCAGATGCGAGCGCTTGGCGAGCAGTTCACCCATGTGGTGATCAAGCGTGGACAGTTCGGGGCCGCGCTGGGTGGGCGGGAGGGCGTGACAACCAGCCAGCCCGCCCCCCTGGTCAAAGTGGTGGACACGACCGGAGCCGGTGATGCCTTTGCCGCCGGCTTCATCGCTGCCCTGATGCGCGGCGAGACCCATGAGACGTGCCTGACGACAGGTATCGCAGGCGGTGCCAGGGCGGTGCAATTCGTGGGCGGGCAGCCGCAATAGAGCGGGGTGAGCACCGCGCGCTGGAGTGCGCTCCCATCGGGCAGGCTGCGCGGACCGGCTCCGCCATTCGCGCATAGCTCTCAAGGCCTTCCGGACGGCTCCGCCATTCGCACATAGCGCTCATGGCCTTCTCGGCTAAAAGCCTTCCACTGGAAGGATTTTGCGGCTGTACCGCCGCCTCGAAGCTAATGGTCCTCATGGGCGTCGGCCACGCCCCGATGCCAATAGCCAGCGGCCTTGACCCATTCGGGATTGAAGCCGCGCTCATCGACTAGATGCGCCTTGACGGCTCGCGCCATGTTCACCTCGCCGGCGATATAGGCATAGGCGTCGCCCATGGGCAGGCTGGCGGCGGCGATGGCGTCGGGGACCAGGGTGGTGGTGCCCGCGGGTTCGCCATTGCGATGGACGTAGATGAGGGTGAGGTCGGCACGGGTCTGGAAGGCCTGCTCTTCGGCCTTGTTCTCCACCTCGACCACGGCGACGACGCGCGTGCCCGCGGGCACTTCCTCGATGCGGCGACCAATGGCGGGCAGGGCAGTTTCGTCGCCGGCCAGAAGATACCAGTCGAAAGCAAGGGGCACCACCTGGCTCCCCCGCGGGCCGCCGATGACAAGCGTACTGCCCGGTCTGGCGCTGGCTGCCCAGCCCGATGCCGGACCATCGCCATGCAAGACAAAATCGAGGTCGATCCAGCCTTCTTCAACACTCCAATAGCGAGGGGTGTAGTCGCGCATTTCCGGCTTTGCCCCCGGCCTGAATTCGGCGCCGTTGGGGCCAATGGGGGGTAGCTCCGGCGTCACGCCTTCAGCAAAGAAGAAGGCCTTGATGTGATCGGCATGTCCCAGTGACGCAAAGTCGGACATATCGCCCTCAAGGCGAATGCGGCGCATCAGCGGGGTGATGTCGGTCACCGCAGTCACCGTCAACAGGCGCATCTTGGTCTCATGGCGGACCCGCTGGATGGCGCGGGGAGTAGCGGACGTCTCTGGCATGCATTATCCTGAATTGAATACTCAGGAATTAGTCGAGAGAAATGCTGGATGCAAGCTTGACGTAAACGTCAACGTGCCTATTTCTGTCGGGTCAATACAGGAGTACCTCATGAAACGCGCCTTCTATTCCCGCTTCGGCACGCCCCAAGACGTCCTGGCGGTGGACGAAATCGAGCGTCCGCAGCCGGGCCCGGGCCAGGTGCTGGTGCGCATGGTGCTGTCTCCTGTGCATAATCACGATCTGATGACCATCGCCGGGCACTATGGCTTCAAACCGCACCTTCCCGCGGGCGCCGGCACCGAAGCGGTTGGTGTGGTCGAGGGGCTGGGCGAGGGCGTGTCGCATCTGCAGGTGGGGCAACGTGTGGCCGGTGGCGCCCAGGACACCTGGGCAGAATTCTATCTCGCCGATGGGCGCCGGGTGGTCCCGGTTCCGGACAGTGTCGATGACAATACGGCCTGTCAGCTTGTTTCGATGCCGCTCAGCGCCAAGATGCTGCTCGACACTCTGGGCCTGGAGGCCGGCCAATGGATGGTGTTGAACGCCGCTAATGGTGCGGTGGGCAAGTTGGTGGCGCAGTATGGCGCCGCGCTCGGCATCAAGGTGCTCGGTCTGGTCCGGCGGGCGGAGGCTGTCGAGGAAATGTCGGCGCTCGGTTTTGACAACGTGGTCGCAACCGAAGGCGCGGACTGGCAGGACAAGGTGCGCGTGATCACCGGCGGCGGACCGATCCTGCGCGGCGTCGAATCGCTGGGTGGCGACGGCGCCACCCAATTGCTCTCCATCCTGGCCGACGGCGCCGAATTGATCAGCTTTGGCGCCATGACCGGACGTCCCCTCAAGATTCCGGCTGGCGACCTGCTGTTCCGCGGCATCACGGTCAAGGGCTTCTGGGGTGCCAATCCGCCGGTCAAGCCCGAGCGCATTGGCGCGCTCCTGGGGGAACTCATTGCCGATGCAGCGGCGGGCAGGCTGAAGATGGACATCGCGGCGAGCTATCCGATCACCGAGGTCGCCAAGGCCGTGGCTGCCAGCGACGAGCCGGGGCGGAATGGCAAGATCGCCATTCGCGGCTAGCGGTGCACGTCGCAATCATCTGTGGTGCCAAGGGCTGACAGACCAGGAAGGGTTTGCCTATATGGGCAAATCCTTTCTGTTTGGGGCGCCTCATGCATCGGCTGCTCGCCCGCTTCATTACCCGGCACGAACCCCGCAATGACTGGCGGGTTCAGGCCAAGTCGGCCACTGCTACGGCAGCGGCGGTGACTCTGATCGGCTATCTGTCGGCCCTGACTGGGTTGCCCTTGCTGCTGGCGCCGCTGGGGCCGACGGCGCTGGTCATTTTCGGGCAACCCGAATCGGTCAATGCGCAGCCGATCAATATCTTTGCCGGCTATTTCATCGGCACGGTGGTGGCGGTGCTGGCCATGAGCGTGGTGCCCGAACCATTCTGGCTGGCGACGCTGTGCGTGGGCCTGGTCATGCTGATCATGCTGGTGCTGCGGGTGACCCATCCGCCGGCCGCGGCCATTCCGCTCCTGACCTATACCGGCCGCGTCGACGCCCTGACCCTGTTCGTGGTGCTGTTCGTGGCCTGCGTGCTGCTGGTGGTTCTGGGCACGATCCTGCATCGCCTGCCACCGCAGCGGCGGCGCTATCCGCTGCCGCTGGCGCAAGAGATTGAAAAGGAGTGAGGCTCAAAGCCCCAGGAGACGATCCTGCTCCTGCCGCAGCGCATAAAGTCTGGTCGTGACATCGGGGGTCGCATTGGTGCGGGTGATGAGTTCGCCCTTTTTCACCGGCGCCGTGACCTTGCCGCCTTCGAGCAGGCCCACCGGCAGCGCACCGGCCGCGCGGGCGTCGGTGACGGTCATGGCATAGGAGCGGTAGCAGGTCTCGCCAATGGCATCGAGCGGCTCGCCGGGCTTGAGATCGCGCTTGGCGACCGCACAAACCTCCGCCACGGGGCAGGGCAGGGGCACCATATCGGGCTTGCCGGTCAGCATGATGCGGGCGCAGGTGAGCGGCACTTCCAGGCTCGTCAAATGATAGGGCCGGAAAAAGGCGTAATAGGGTCCGTGGCCGATATGGAGGTCATCCATGCGCTCGATGATGCGCGGATGCTCGGCCTTGACGATGACGAAGACGCCGGGCGCCACACCCTTGCCAATGGTGAAATCGACCACGCCGGATGAATTGAGAATGCCGCCATCGGCCTTGGGAATGAGCACCTTGGCCATGTCGTCGCGATGGGTGGCCGGGCCATGCATGCCGGGAATATCCGGCAAAAGGCCGGTGGCATTGGCTATGGCGGTCATTTCGACGGCGGTTTTGCTGCCATCGACGAACTCGACCAGCATGCGCGGGTTCATGTTCCGGCGCGTGGCTTCCTCGCGATAGTCGTCGGGAACGGCATCGTGCTTGAGCGGGTTGTTCTTGCCCTTGCCGGCCGCGACGATATCGAGTCCGAGGGCGGAAACGAATTCGATCAGCTCCATGCAGGAGCTGGGTTCGTCGCCGGCGCCGACCGAATAGACGACGCCGAGCTTGTCGGCCTGGGCCTTCAAATAGGGTCCGATGGTGACGTCTGCCTCGACATTCATCATCACCAGATGCTTGCCATGTTCCATGGCCAGGAGGTCGTAGTCGGCGGCCACGCCGGGCTTGCCGGTGGCATCGATGACGACGTCGATATTGGGGGTGGTGACCAGCGTCTCGGCCGAAGTGATGGCGATCTTGCCGCTTTCGATGGCGGCGGTGGCGGCGGCAGGGGTGTCGACCACCTTGCCCATGCTGTCCTCGCCATAGGCGATGGTCATGGCCTCGAGCGCGGTATGGGGACGGCGGGTGGCGATGGCGGCCATCTCGATGCCGGTCATCAGGCTCATCTGGGTAACCAGATCAGTGCCCATCTCGCCCGAGCCGATGACGCCGACGCGAATGGTCTTGCCGCTTTCGGCGCGTTGGGCGAGGTCACGGGCAATACCAGTGAGAGCGATCTTGGAAGGCATGGGCGGTCCAGTGCTGGTGTCGGGCATGCGATAACGCCGTGCGGGGGCGGGGGCAAGGACTTCCGGGAAGGATCGCCCTGCGAGCGTAGCTTTCGGGGCCTATTCGCTCCCGGTCGCGCCACTGGCGCGCTTGGCCCTTTCAGGTACGGGGATCGCCCTGCGAGCATAGTTCTTCGGGCCTATGACCCTCCAATCGCGCCACTGGCGCGCTTGGCCGCGATGCGGACGGCTCATAGTTAGCAATTCTTAAACCGTTCGGGCTGAATATGCAGCGTGGAGAAAACTCCGGGGGCATCCATAGAACATGGCCAAGCAGACCCAACAAACGGTGGCCTTGCCTGAGATCATCGACCTCGATGCAATCGACGGCATTCGTGACCAGCTGATCGACGCGTTGGAGGACGGGCCGGTGACGGTTCAGGCCGGGGCAGTCGAACGGGTTTCGACCAATGCCCTGCTGCTGCTGATCAGCGCCGCAGAGACGGCCCGGAGACACCATTTCGATTTTGCTATTGAAGCGCCGAGCGCGGCCATGACCGCCGCGATCGAGCGGCTGGGCCTGGATGCCCAGTTTTCAGGGATGATGAAACAATGACGCTGCGCGTACTCACGGTCGACGATTCGCGGACCATTCTGGCCATGCTGCACCACACGCTGAGCAATGCGGGCTTCGAGGTGCTGCAGGCCGAAGACGGCAAGCAGGGCCTGGATGTGCTCAAGGCCCAGGACGTCGATGTAGTCATCACCGACATCAACATGCCCGTCATGGACGGCATCGAGTTCATCAAGAATGTGCGCGCCACCGGCCAGCACAATTCCCTGCCCATCCTGATCCTGACCACCGAAACCAGCCAGGACAAGCGCGACCAGGGCAAGGCCGCCGGCGGCACCGGCTGGATCGTCAAGCCCTTCGATCCCGAGAAGCTGATTTCGGTCATCCATCGCGTCGTGCACTGAACCAAGAAAAACAGCGGACCCAGAAGGGTTGGAAGCATAGAGAATGAGTGATCTCGACGACTTCAAGGCCACCTATTTCGACGAATGTTCCGAGCTGCTCACTGAGCTTGAGGAACAATTCGCCGCCATTGAAGAGGGCGAGCGCGGCTCCGACCGGCTCAACGCGGTGTTCCGGGCCATTCATTCGATCAAGGGCGGCGCCGGCGCTTTCGGCTTTTCGGCGCTGGTGGGCTTTGCCCATGCCTATGAAACCCTGCTCGACTATGTGCGCGACGGCCGCGTGGAACTGACCGACGACGTGGTGCATCTGTGCATCCGCGCCAATGACATCGTCGCCGATCACGTCAATGCCGCCCAGACCGGCGAGGCGCTGCCTGCCGACTACGGTGCGGAGGAAAAAACCCGCTTCGACGCCATCGCCAGGGGGGAAACGGCCAGCGATGCCGGCGGCGAGGAAGCCGAGGCCGATGGTGAAGTGATCGAGGATTTCGACATCGAATTCACCCCGGTCATGGTCGATCTTGAGGCGCCCAAGGCCAATGGCGAAGCGCCGGTCGAGGATGTGTTCGATGCCGCCCCGATGACCGCTGCCGAAGGCCAGTGGGAGATCCGCTTCACACCCCATCGCGCGCTCTATGCCCGCGCCAATGACCCCCTGCTGCTGTTCCGGGAACTGGCGGCGCTGGGCGAAATGCAGGTGCGAGCGGTCTTGGGCGAGGTGCCCCCGCTTTCCGATTTCGAACCCTTTGCGGTCTATTGTGCCTGGGAGATCACCCTAGTAGCGCCGGACCTCGGCGAGGATGCGATCCGCGAGGTGTTCGAATTCGTCGAGGGCGATTGCGACATCATCATCGCCCAGGCCGGTGCGGTGCCCGGGCTGGCTGCGGCCGCTGCGGAACCGGCCGCCGATAATACCGATGCGCCCGCCAGCGATGAACCCGATCTGTCGAGCCTGCTGGCGCTGACCGAAGAGGAAGTGGCCCAGCCGAGCGAACCGGTGGCCCCACTTGCCAGCTTTGCACCCGAGCCGGCGGCCCCGGCAGTGGGCGCACAGGACAGCTTCGAGGAGGCTCCGGGCCTGAGCTTTGCCGCCCTGGCCGAGGAAATTGCCCCGGCGCCAGCCGCCAAGGCACCGAAAGCGGACACACCGCCAGCAGCCACGGCCGCGGCCAAGCCTGTCGCCGCTCCGGCGCCCGCCGCTGGCGGTGACAGCGAAGACAATGGCAGCCGCTCGGTCGGTGTGCAGTCGATCCGCGTCGACCTGGACAAGGTTGACCGCGTGGTCAACATGGTGGGCGAGCTGGTGATCACCCAATCGATGCTGACCCAGCAAATGGATGAGACCTTGCGCGCGCGCTACACCGAACTGGTGCGCGGTCTTGAGGTTCTGGCCCAGACCACGCGCGGGCTACAGGATTCGGTGATGGCCATCCGCGCCCAGCCGGTCAAATCGGTCTTTTCCCGCATGCCGCGCCTGGTGCGCGAGCTGGCCAGCAAGACCTCCAAGAAGATCAAGCTCGAGACGATTGGCGAGAACACCGAGATCGACAAGACGGTGATCGAGCAATTGTCCGATCCGCTGACGCATATGATCCGCAATTCGGCCGATCATGGTATCGAAAGCCCGGAAAAGCGCCTGGCAGCAGGCAAGCCCGAGACCGGCACGATCCGTCTGTCGGCCGAGCAGGCCGGGGGCAATATTCTGATCGTGGTCGAGGATGACGGCGCCGGCATCAATCGCGAGCGCGTGCTCGGCCTGGCCCGCGACAAGGGAATTGTGGCGCCCGATTTCACGCCGACCGACGAGCAGATCGACCAGCTGATCTTTGCGCCCGGCTTCTCGACTGCCGAGGCGGTGAGCGACATTTCCGGGCGCGGCGTCGGCATGGACGTGGTGCTCTCCAATATCAAGAAAATCGGCGGCTCGGTGCATGTGCGCAGCTGGACCGGCAAGGGCTGCCGCATGACCTTGAGGCTGCCGCTGACCCTGGCGGTGCTGGACGTCATGCTGGTC
Organism: uncultured Devosia sp.; assembly: GCF_913055165.1. Taxonomy (GTDB): domain Bacteria; phylum Pseudomonadota; class Alphaproteobacteria; order Rhizobiales; family Devosiaceae; genus Devosia. The sequence goes on along the minus strand of NZ_CAJXJS010000020.1, from coordinate 33,810 downwards.
AAGGTCGGTGGCGGCCCCTATGTGGTGCCGCTCTCCTCGATCGTTGAAACCATGCAGTGCTCGCGCGCCAGTTTTGAGCGCGTGCCATCGGGCGGCCGGGTGCTGCAGGTGCGCGGCGAATATGTGCAGGTCATCGACCTGGCACAGCGTTTCGACCTCACCAGCCAGCAGAACCCGGACGATCAGTTCGTGGTCTTGTGCGAGGCAGAGGGCAATCAGAAGGTCGCCCTGGTGGTGGACGATATCATCGGCCAGCAGCAGGTGGTGATCAAGTCGCTCGAGGAAAACTTCGAAAGCGTCGAAGGCATCGCCGGCGGCACCATATTGGGCGATGGCAACGTGGCGCTGATCGTGGACGTGCAGGGCCTCAGAACCACGCATCTGCGCCAGAACGCCGCCTAAGGGGCGCACCGCGAGGCCCCGTTAACACATTGGCGTCGATTGGCGCATTAGACTGGAAGAAAGCGCCCAGGACGGGCGGCATGAAAAGGCGAGAAAGATGGAAGCGCTGAGCCTTCGCGACGATATGAGCGACAAGTCGGCAATTGCCGGACAGAACACCTTGCAGCTGATCGCTTTCTCGATCGGCGAGCAGACCTATGGCGTGGAGATCACCACAGTGCGCGAAATCCGCGCCTGGAATGGGGCCACCCCGCTGCCCAATACCCGCGAATTCGTCCGCGGCGTGATCAATCTGCGCGGCACGATCGTGCCCATCTTCGACCTGCGCGCCCGCTTTGGCGACGGCCAGACCTCGCCCACCAAGAACCATGTGGTGGTGGTGATGAGCGTGGGTGACAAATGGGTCGGCATCCTGGTGGACGCGGTTTCCGATATCCTCACCGTCAACCGCGACGAAATCCACAATGTGCCGGAAGGCAATTCCATCGATACCGAGCTGCTCAACGGCATTGTCACCCATGACAGCCGCATGGTTGGCCTGATCGACCTGCATGCCGTGGTCAGCGGCGCCAAGATGGACGGCTAGAGCTACCCATCGACAGAGCATTCGAGAAGGGCGCCGAAAGGCGCCTTTTTTGTCTTCCGCTGGAATGCCCTTTCACTGGCGCCTTCCACAGGCGGAGCTGCGCTTCCAAAGAATTTGTCGCTGCCACGGAGCCACCAGTCTATAGGATCGCGGCAAGCACAGTGGCCGTTGCAGAGGAGCCGAAGTGAAAGCCGTTTTGTTCGAAACCTTTGGGCAGACCCCCAAACTGGTTTCCGTGGATGACCCGACGCCACCCCCGCATGGCGTGGTGGTCAAGGTGGAAGCCACCGGCGTCTGCCGCAGCGATTGGCATGGCTGGATGGGGCATGACACCGACATCACGCTTCCGCATGTGCCGGGCCATGAACTAGCCGGCGTCATCGTCGCGCTGGGCAAGGATGTCAGCCGCTGGCGGCTCGGTGATCGCGTCACGGTGCCCTTTGTGGGTGGCTGCGGCCATTGCCCGGAGTGCCACGCCGGACACCAGCAGGTGTGCGAGAACCAGTTTCAGCCTGGCTTTACCCATTGGGGCTCGTTCGCCGAATATGTAGCCATCCACCGGGCCGATTTGAACCTTGTCGCTCTGCCCGAAGCCATGGATTTTTCCACCGCGGCGAGCCTGGGCTGCCGCTTTGCCACCGCCTTCCGCGCGGTGGTCGACCAGGGCAAAGCGGGGGCCGGCCAATGGGTGGCGGTGCATGGTTGCGGGGGCGTGGGCCTTTCCGCCGTGATGATCGCCAATGCCATCGGTGCCAATGTGGTGGCGGTCGATATTGCTGAAGAGAAGCTGGCCCTGGCCCAGTCGCTGGGCGCGGCCGCCACCGTCAATGGTGCCGAGGTGGCCGATGTGGCCGAGGCGGTGATGGAGATCACGGGAGGCGGCGCCCATGTGTCGCTGGACGCGCTGGGCCACCCCGTCACCTGCTTCAATTCGGTGCAGAATCTGCGCCGGCGCGGCAAGCATATCCAGGTGGGTCTGATGCTGGCCGACCATGCCCGGCCGCAGGTGCCCATGGCCAAGGTCATCGGCTGGGAGCTGGAATTGCTGGGCAGCCATGGCATGCAGGCGCATCGTTACGGCGCCATGCTCGACATGGTGCAATCTGGCAAGCTCGACCCCGCGCGTTTGGTGGGCAAGAGGATCAGTCTGGCCGAGGCGCCCCAGGCGTTGACGACCATGGACCAGTTCACCGCCGTTGGCGCCATCGTCATCGACCGCTTCTAGGAACGCCGCAGGCAGAGGCGCCTGCATGACCGCCGGGTCAAACGCAAAAAGGCGCCAGAGGCGCCGCGTGCCGGACGGGTCGGGCGGGAGGCTAGAAGAGTTCGGCGTCCCCGTGGGCCTGGTGAGCAGCGATGCCGGAGAGAGCCGGGACGCGCAATTCATCCAGCGTCAGGCTGGCCCAGATTTCGTCATAGACCGAATCAGGGGCGGTGGGCGGCAGCAGGGCGAACTGGCGTACGGCCAGCGCCATATTGTGGCAGCGTTGCTCGATGCGGTCCTGGCCCTGAAGCGCGGTGATGATGTGCTGCACGGCCTGACGAACCGTCGGGTCCTTGCTGAGCTGCTTGTCGGCGAGCATTTCAAGCGCTTCGGTGATGCCTTCTAGCATGGAAGCGGTTTGCCGCGCCGTCTCGTCCAGTTCTCGTGCGAGTTTCTGCAGTGACATTGATAGTTTCCTAGCCCCGTTGCCATCACCCTATAGGCCTATTTCTAAACCTCCCCTTGCTGAATCATTGGTGACCAGCGAACTCGTCCGTCGTGGTTAGCAATTGGCTAACGAGTTTAATTCTACCATGGGGACAATTCGCCCGTAGAGGTAGATGAACACGACATGGCCCTGAGCAATTCCCTGCCACCCGAATTCGATCGCGGGGTGGTGACCACAGTCCACCAAGGCGACTGCCATGTCTCCAATGCTGCGGACATCACATTTTCCACGGTGCTTGGGTCGTGCATTTCGGCCTGCGTGCGCGACAAGGTCGCCCTGGTGGGGGGCATGAACCACTTCCTGCTCGCCGAGCAGTCGGGTTCGGCCAAGGATCGGTATGGGGCCTCGGCCCGCTACGGCGCCTTTGCCATGGAACAATTGATCAACAAGGTGCTGAGCCAGGGAACGGGCAAGAAAGCCAACCTTGAAATCAAGGTGTTCGGCGGCGGCAAGATCAATGCGGCGCTGGACGATGTGGGGGCCAAGAACATTGAGTTCGTCCGCCAGTTCCTGGCCGATGAAGGCTATGTGGCCCTGAGCGAGGATCTGGGCGGAACCTTTGCCCGGCGCGTGCTGTTCAAGCCGCATTCGGGCCGGGCCTTCGTCAAGCGCCTGGATAGCGATGCCGGTGCCAATGTGGCACAGGAAGAAATGGCGATCGCCCGCCGTCGCGTGGTGGTGCCGGCACCGGTGGACGATATCGAACTGTTCTAGTTTTTCGCGCCGGTGGGCCGGCTTACGAAAGTCTTACCGGCCCTCCCCGCTTTACAGACTTGGTTAACCATTCTGCAGATAGGGTCCGATCATGTCGGACCGAGCCGTCTTTACTGTTGATTCGCGAGCCCCAAGGCGGGGCATGCGGCTTATGCTGGCCGCAAGTGGATTGTGGACAGTTGCTGGCGCGGCTGCCGGTGGCCTGCTGCTGGCTCTGGGACCCGGGCCAAACTGGTTTGCCGCGGTTGGCAGCCTCGCGGGCCTGGCCATCGCCGGGAGCGTGGTGGCCGGACATCTGGCCGACCGGCGTGAGGCACAGCGACTGGCGGCGGTGGCGCAGGCTGCGGGCCTCTCAGACCGGCCGGGCGAGGTGCTTTCGATTGCCGGTATTGTCGAACGCCTGGGCAAACGGTTGGATCGCGCCCATCATTTCCGCGCGGCCCTGGGCCTGCTCGATGCGCCCATGCTGGTGGTGGATGAGCACGGAGTCATTCTGACGGCCAGCCGCGGCATGGAGCGCCTGGCGCCCAAGGCGGTGGAGGGCGAGACGCTCGACGGGCTGTTTGGCCAGGGCTATCTCGAGCGCGGTGGTGGCGCGCCGGAAGAAGCGCTGGTGCTGCTGGCGGGCCGCCGCTTCATTGCGCAGCGTCGGGCCCTGCCCTCGGGCCGCTATGCGCTGGAATTCAATCCGGCCGGACATTTCATCGAGGATGACCGTTTCGATCTGCTGCTCGAGGCCCTGCGCCAGGGGCAGACCGGGTTCCGCTTCGAGGCGGATGCGGTTGCCGGCCAGGCTGCATTGGGTGACGTCAACCGGGCGCTCGAGGCGCTCGACAATGGGGTCCTGCAATTGCGGGCGGTGCTGGCGGGCGAGGTCAGCCACCTTGAGCCCCTGCCGCTGGCGGGCGAGGCACAGATGATCCTTGAGCTGTTCTCCGGTCTCGACGAACAGCAGCGGGACGAGGCGCAGGCGCGGGTTGCGCTGGAAACCCGGCTGGCATCAGTCAAGGACTTGCTGGCCCAGTTCGAGGCTCGTGCCGCCGACCTCGAAAAATCGGCCGAGACGGCGCGGGCGGCGCTGGCCGCCGGGGTGGAAAAAATGGCGCGGCTGGAAGCACAGCTGCGGACGGCCGAGGAGCGCAATCAGGTTGCCGAGGGCCTGGCTGCCAAGGTGGACGAGGCGGCCGGACGCACCCGCGCACTGGTCAGCGAGATTGATCGCATGGCCAAGGAAATCGACACCATGACGGCCGGGATCGAGGATGTTTCCTTCCGCACCAATCTCTTGGCCCTCAATGCGGCCGTCGAAGCGGCCCGGGCCGGTGAAAAAGGAGCCGGCTTTGCGGTGGTGGCCGACGAGGTGCGCCAGCTGGCGCAGGTGACCAATCGCAGCGCCAAGGATATCCGCATCATCGCCGACAAGGGCCGGGCCCAGGCGCGGATCGGTCTGGACGAGGCCGGCGCGCTGCAAAAAATCACGGCCGCTCTCAGGGAGAATTTACGCAATCTAAGCAATGGCTCGGCAACTATTGCGTCCGATGAGGCCAAAGCCGTGCGCGAAACCGCGCCGGCCGGTGCCATTGAGCCGGTGGTCGAGCCGCAGGATCAGGAGATCGAGTTCGACCAGCGCGCTGCCAGCTGAACCCGGTAGAAAACCGGCACAAAAGGGGTGGTTGCATGGAACAGGGGGAATATGCCCTCAGCGAGCGGGAATTCGCTCGGATCAAGGCGCGGGTCTATGAGGTTGCGGGTATTTCACTGAGCGAGGCCAAGCGCACGCTGGTGGTTTCCCGCCTTTCAAAGATCGTCCGGGCCCTGAAGCTGCCAAGCTTCGACGCCTATGTCGATTATCTCGAACGCAGTGGCTCGGCCCAGGACGGGCAGGACTTCGTCAACGCCCTGACCACCAATCTCACGCGCTTTTATCGTGAGGATCACCATTTCGAGCATTTGCGCGCCTATGTCGGGGAGCTGATGGCTTCCCGTCCGCGGGGCACGCGGCTGCGGATCTGGTCGGCGGGCTGCTCGACCGGGCAGGAGCCCTATACGATCGGCATGGACCTGCTGACCGCCTTTCCCGAGCTCAAGCGCTGGGATTTCAAGCTGCTGGCGACCGATATCGATACCGCGGTGCTGGCCAAGGCGGCCGGCGGAATTTATCCCGACAGCGAGCTCAACGGCCTCTCAAGCGAGCGGGCGCGTCCATTTGAACGCTTGGGCGACGGGACCGTCCGCATTCCCGCCGCCGTGCGCGAGCTGGTCTCCTTCAAGCCGCTCAACCTGATCGGCCCCTGGCCGATGAAAGGCCCGTTCGACGCCATCTTCTGCCGTAATGTGGCAATCTATTTCGACAAGCCGACGCAAGGCGAGATGTTCGGCCGCTTCGCCCAGATGCTGGCCCCGGAGGGATTCCTCTATATCGGGCATTCGGAAAATCTGGGGTCCGGCGGCGAAGGCTTCCGGCTGGTCGGCAAAACCATCTACCAGTCACGTGAAAAACTGAACAAAAGAGCTGCATGATGAGCATCAAGGTTCTGGTCGTCGACGATTCGGCGCTTATCCGCGAGGTTCTGGCCCGCATGCTGACGCGGGATGGTGACATCGACGTGGTGGGCACAGCCACCGATCCCATTGATGCGCGCGAGAAGATCAAGACACTCAATCCCGATGTGGTGACGCTCGACATCGAGATGCCCAATATGAACGGGCTAGCTTTTCTTGAAAAACTCATGCGTCTGCGGCCCACGCCCGTGGTCATGGTCTCGACCCTGACCAAGAAAGGGGCCAGCGAAACCCTGCTGGCGCTGGAACTGGGGGCGGTCGATTTCGTGGCCAAGCCGAGTGCCGAATTTGCCGGCGGCCTCGACGCATTCGGCGTGGGCCTCCGGGACAAGATCCGGGCCGCGGCCAAGTCGGATGTGCGGGGCCGGTCGGCCAGCCGCGCCGAAACGCCCAAAACGGCCAAGACCGCGCTCAAGACAGCGGCGGCACCGGACGGCGCCCTGATCGCCATTGGCGCTTCGACCGGCGGTGTCGAGGCCATTCGCGCGGTGCTCAGCGATATGCCGGCCGATTGTCCGCCCGTCGTCATCGCCCAGCATATGCCGGCCGGCTTTACCGGGCGCTTCGCGGCACGACTGGATGAGCTTTGTGCGCTCAAGGTGGTGGAGGCCGAGGACCGCATGGTGCTGCAACCGGGCCATGCCTATGTGGCGCGCGGCGACTACCATCTGCGCGTCGAGCGCAGCTCGGGACAGCTCAAATGCCGGCTCAGCCAGGATGGCCTGGAGAGCGGCCATCGGCCCAGCGTCGATGTGCTGTTTGAATCTGTGGCCAGGACCGTGGGGTCGCTGGCCGTGGGGGCCATTCTGACCGGCATGGGCCGGGACGGGGCACGCGGCCTCAAGCTGATGCGCGATGCCGGCGCCTATACGGTGGGGCAGAGCCAGGCTTCGGCGCTAGTCTACGGCATGCCGCGGGTGGCTTTCGAAGAAGGGGCCGTGGTCGAGCAGGCACCGGTCGAACAGATCGCGACCAAGCTGGCCAACGCCCTGGTCAAGCTCAAATCGGCGGCCTGAACCGTGATCGGACAATGCCGGTTGGGCAATTGAGACATTTGTAACGCTTGATCCCTAGAGTCCGGGTTCAAGTGCGGCCCGAAGGCCGAAGGCGCGTAGAGGTAAGAACGACCATGCCAAAAGCGAGCGCTGTGAGCGTCCTGATCGTCGATGACCAGCAGTCGATGCGCGGCATCTGTAAGTACATTCTGACCCAGCTCGGGTTCAAGGACATCATCGAGGCCAAGTCGGGGCGCGATGCCCTGGGCAAGCTCGAAAAGTCCAATGTCGACCTGATCATTTCCGACTGGAACATGGAAGACATCGATGGCCTCACCCTGCTCAAGGTGATCCGCAAGCATCCGCGGACACAGGCCATGCCGTTTATCATGGCCACCGGGCGTTCGGACAAGGAACAGGTCAAGGAAGCCATTTCCTTCGGGGTCAACAATTACATCATCAAGCCGTTCGATGCCTCGACCATGAAGAAGCGCATCGAGGCGGTGATCGGTGCGCTGACCTGATCGACCCGCCCCAGGCACAAGAATAAGCCCGCCGGTCACCGGCGGGCTTTTTTTGTTCGTCCTTGGGGTCCGTTCGATTGGCAGGCAATTGCCCGGGAATTGGGCCATCGGCATTTATCCGTAAGAAGTGATTAATCATGGCCCTGTATCGTTTTCGCAATTTGGCGCCGTCTGGCGCCGCAAGGCCGGTGACGTCTGCGTTAGTAGGGATGTGGGGAATCGGTCGCCGAGGGGGTATCGAGGATAGTCATGAAGTTTTTTCCGCAGTTGAAGATCGCCCAGAAATTGCCGCTCGCCCTGGTGGGGTCGGCCCTGGTGGTGAGCGCGGGCGTCGGCATTACCGGGTATATGATCGCCTCGGCCACAGTCGAGCAGATGACCCAGCGGCAGTCCCAGGCGGTCACCAGCCAGCTTGCGCGCAAGATCAGCTCCTATTTCGAGGATGTCTCGAAGGACCTGCAGATCACCGCCACTTCCGAAGCGACGCAGGTGGCCATGCGCGATCTCGGCATCAACTGGACGCTGTTCTCAACCGGCAATCCCCCGCTGGACCCGGTGGCTACCGTGCGATCCGCCTATATCGACAACAATCCGGACCAGGAAAACCGGGAGCTGCTCGACGTCAGCACCGAGGTCAAGAAGAACAACTACGACTTCATCCACTCGCGTGTGCATGGCGCCTATCGCAAGCAGGTGCAACTGCGCGGCTATGCCGACCTGATGATGCTCGATCCAAAGGGCAATTTGATCTATTCGGTCAAGAAGCGTGACGATCTGGGTGGCAATTTCGGACCGGAAGGCGCCAGCGCCGATAGCGGCCTGGGGCGAGCCTTTGCTGCTGCGTCGGCATTGACCGAGCCGGGTCAGGTCGCGTTTGAGGACTTTTCGATGTATGCCGCGGCGGGCGAAAATCCGCAAAGCTTCATGGCCTCGCCGATCTTTGACAATCGCGGCAAACTGGGCGGAGTTCTGGCCCTGGCCATTTCCACCGATGCCGTGAATGCCATTACCGGCAATAGCGAAGGCCTGGGTGAGACCGGGGAAAGCTTCCTTGTCGGTGCTGATGGGGTGATGCGCTCGGACTCGGTGTTTTCCGAGGCGCAGGACGCACTGGTTACCACGTTCCAGAACCCGGTTGTCGACATCGCCCTGTCGGGTTCGGTCGCCAATGGCCAGTCCTCCGATTACCGCAATCTCGATCTTATCCTGACCGCGCAACCCGTCTCCTTCGGCGGCACGGATTGGGCGATCGTTACTGCCATGGGCGCGGACGAAACGCTGGCCCCGATCACCGAGATGCGCAATCTGACGCTGGCGCTGGGTGGGGCGTTGCTGGCCGTAGCCGCGATCGCGGGCTTCTTTTTCTCGCGCTCGATCAGCAAGCCGATCTCACGTCTGACTGATACGATGGACGCGCTTGCCAGTGGGGACCTCGAGGTCGAGGTCAAGGGAGCGCGGCGGGGCGACGAGATTGGCGCCATGGCCCGCGCTGTCGAGGTGTTCCGCGAGAACGCGCTCAAGGTCAATGAGATGACCGAAGCCGAAGCGGCCCGCATTGTCGCCAGCCAGGCCGAACGTGCAGAAATGATGCAGCAATTGCAGCGGGCCTTCGGACAGGTCGTGGACGCGGCCATTGCCGGTGACTTCTCCAAGCGGGTCGACGCCGAATTCCCCGATGACGAGCTCAATACTCTTGCCCGTTCGGTCAACGGGCTGGTGGAGACGGTTGATCGCGGTGTCTCCGAGACCGGCTCGGTGCTGTCGGCCCTGGCCAATACCGACCTGACCCAGCGCATGCAGGGCGATTATCAGGGCGCTTTTGCCCGTCTCAAGGCTGACACCAATGCGGTGGCTGACAAGCTGACCGAGATCGTCGGGCAGCTGCGGGATACTTCGCGCACACTCAAGACGGCGACAGGCGAAATCCTTTCGGGCGCCAACGACCTTTCCGAACGCACCACCAAGCAGGCGGCAACGATCGAGGAGACCTCGGCGGCCATGGAACAGCTGGCGGCGACCGTCCTGGCCAATGCCGAGCGCGCCAAAGAGGCATCGACCGTGGCCACCGGGGTGACCCATACGGCCGAAGAGGGGGGCGAGGTCATGGGGCAGGCAACGGCGGCCATGGAGCGGATCACCCAATCCTCGTCCAAGATCTCCAACATTATCGGCCTGATCGACGATATCGCCTTCCAGACCAATCTTCTGGCGCTCAATGCTTCGGTCGAAGCGGCGCGGGCCGGAGAAGCGGGCAAGGGCTTTGCCGTGGTGGCCGTCGAAGTGCGACGCCTGGCCCAGTCGGCCGCGCAGGCTTCGAGCGACGTCAAGGCGCTGATCGAGCAGAGCGCCGACGAGGTCAAGGGTGGGTCCAGGCTGGTGGCCGATGCCGCCGCGCGGCTTGAGGAAATCCTCACCTCGGCACGGTCTTCGAGCGAGCTGATGAACAATATCGCCCGCGAGAGCCGCGAGCAGGCCTCTTCGATCGACGAGGTCAACACCGCAGTCCGCACCATGGACGAAATGACCCAGCACAATGCGGCGCTGGTTGAGGAGATGAATGCCTCGATCGAGCAGACCGAAGCCCAGGCGACCCAGCTCGATACCATCGTCGACATCTTCGCGATCGAGCAACGCAAACCGGCTCCGGCGCCAGCCCGGGAGGCTCCGGCCAAAGGACCGGTCAAGGCGATTGCGCAGGGCGCACGAGGCCTGCAGGCCAAGCTGCAAACTGCGGCCAAATCCTATCTCTCCAAGGGCAATGCGGCCGTCGACACCGACTGGAGCGAATTCTAGCCAGTTCATGTTGGGCGGTCGGCGAATGGCTGACGCGCAAATGCGAATGCGAAGGGGCGCCGTGGCGCCCCTTTTTCATGGGTCAGCCCGTCCCGGGTGCTGCTCGCGGGCAGGTGCCGGGCGCAGAATCAATGCCCGGTAGCCCGGTTTGTTGCACCGCCAACACTCCCTGGGGGTGCGGAAAGGGTTCTGGGCGCAGGATTTTCCGACTATTTTATTCCTGAAATCGATTGCGGAAAAATCCGTACAGTTTTCGGTAAATAGTTTCTTCTAGCGTAGCTCCACTGTGGCCGGTTCCGGGAATCATTCCAGAAGGAAGGCCGGGTCCGAACGGGGGAGTACCGATATGAAGCAGATAGCGCGCTTTTTGGGCAATGTGCGCATGACGACCACGATCCTCGTCCTGGTCATGTTGTCCATCATTGGCTCGATCGCGGCGGTGTCGAGCGCCATCTATTACAGCCTGCATGCGCAATCGATGGCCGATAGCGAAGTGCAGCAGCGAACCAATCTGGGCGTTGCCGCCACCATTCTGGAGCGCCGCATTTCCGGTTCTGTGTTGAGCTGGACCGAGGAAGGCACGATCGCATCGTTCCAGAGCTGGGCCATCCCGCCGTTCTATGACAGTGAGGTCATCGATTCGGTGACCCGCGTGACCAAGCAGGATGCGGCCATCTACGTCACTGATCCGGAGACGGGCGACCTGACGGCCAAGACCACCAGCCTCAAGCTGGATGAGGAAACCCGCGCCGTGGGCGGCATTCTCCCCGCTGACAGCGATGCGGTTACCCGGATCAAGGCGGGCGAAATGGTCCTCGGCCAGCTCTCGGTCGATGGTGTCAATTATTACGCAGCGCTGCAGCCCATCCAGAAGACCAATGGCGATGTGATGGGCGCCATCTTTGTTGGCACGCCCATGGCCAATGTCGAGGCGGCCGCCAATTCGGTTCTCGGGCTCATCGGCCTGGTCGGCGGCATCGTAACGCTGGCCTTCGGTGCCATCGGCTTTGTCGTCTCGCGCCTGATCACCCGGCCGATCCCCAAGCTGGCGAGCACCATGGATGTGGTGGCTCAGGGCAATTACGATGTCGAAGTGCCCTATACCGACAAGGGCAATGAGGTCGGGGCCATGGCCCGCGCGGTGGAAGTGTTCCGCGAGAATGGCCTGCGCGTCAGCCAGATGACCGAGGCGGAAGCCGCGCGCATCGTGGCCGACGAGGAAAAGCGCCGCCAGATGATGACCGAATTGCAGGCCGCGTTCGGCGAAGTGGTCGATGCCGCCGTTTCGGGTGATTTCACCAAGCGCGTGCATGCCCAATTCCCCGATGCCGAGCTCAACAGCCTGGCCGGCAGTGTCAACAATCTGGTCGAAACCTTCGATCGGAGCGTGGAGGAAGTGGGCCAGGTGCTGGGCGCCATGGCCGACACCGATCTCACGCGTCGCATGACGGGCCATTATGAAGGGGCCTTTGCCAAGCTCAAATCGGACATCAATGCGGTGGGCGACAAGCTGACCGAGGTGGTGATGCAGCTGCGCCGGACTTCGGGCTCGCTCAAGACGGCCACGGGCGAAATCCTTTCGGGCGCCAACGACCTTTCCGAGCGCACCACCAAGCAGGCCGCGACCATCGAGGAAACCTCGGCGGCCATGGAGCAGTTGGCGACCACGGTACTGGCCAATGCCGAACGGGCCAAGCAGGCCAGTGCCAGCGCCTCGAAAGTGACCCGGACCGCCGAAGAAGGTGGTCAGGTCATGGATGCGGCCAATGAGGCCATGGAGCGGATCACGGCCTCTTCGGCCAAGATCTCCAACATCATCGGCATGATTGACGATATCGCCTTCCAGACCAATCTTCTGGCGCTCAACGCCTCGGTTGAGGCAGCGCGGGCGGGCGATGCCGGCAAGGGCTTTGCCGTGGTGGCCGTGGAAGTGCGGCGCCTGGCGCAGAGCGCGGCCAGCGCTTCGGCCGATGTGAAGGCGCTGATCGAGCAGTCTGGCGCGGAAGTGACCACCGGCTCCAAGCTGGTGGGCGAAGCGGCCGGCAAGCTGGCCAGCATGCTTGAGGCCATCCGCGAAAACACCCAGTCGCTCGAAGCCATCGCCCGTGACAGTGCCGAACAGGCAACCTCGATCGAAGAGGTGACCTCGGCGGTCCGCACGATGGACGAGATGACCCAGCACAACGCGGCGCTGGTGGAAGAGACCAATGCGGCCATCGAGCAGACCGAGGCCCAGGCCAGCGAGCTTGACCGGATCGTGGAGATCTTTGCCATCGACCAGACGGCATCCGAGGCCTTGGCCCCGACCGCCCCGCGCCGGGAGGCCGCGCCAGTGGTCAAATCCAGCCAGAAGGCAGCCAAGGCCTATCTCAGCCAGGGCAATGCGGCGATTTCCGCCGATTGGGACGAATTCTAGTCCCGGCCACATAGAACGCTATCGGCGGCCCGCTTCATGCGGGCCGCTTTTGTTTTGGGCACCCATGGACGGTCAGGCTCCCGCGAAAGCGATCGTGCTTAACCGGCTCTTAACAGCGGCCGCGCTAGTTTTCTTTCGGACGCAGAACTTGATGAGATTGCCGCCGGAAATCTGCCACCGGCGTTGACGGGCGTCCCTCCCGTCATTGCAGCATGACCGCCAGGCAGGCGGCCGCTTGCGCGCGCGGAACAGCGCGCTGGTAATATCCGGCCCAGAAGGGCCGGCACCGTGGAGCGTCAGTCCCGATGAAAATGAGCGACCTGTCCATTCAACTCAAGTTGGTCCTGGGGGCCGGCGTTCTGTTCCTCGCGGCCGCGGGCGGCCTGATTTCGGGTGGCCTGTACCTGATGTACCAGACCGCCGGCAGCGAAGCCGAGGAGCGGGCCCGGACCCTGCTTGGCCAATACAGCCAGCTGGCCGCGGGGCAGATGGGCAATGTCATCACCCATACCCAGACCATGGCTGCAGTCCTTGAAGGGCTGATCGAAGGCGCTGCTGATCGCGACGAGATCGGCCAGGTGGTGACGCAAGCCTTGCTGTCGCGGCCTTCCGTGGTCGGCATGACGGCGGCGTTCGAACCCAACGCTGTTGACGGCATGGACGAGATGTTCGTCGGGCACGCCTATTCGGACGCGACCGGCCGCATGGTCCCCTATTTTACCCAGGCCGACGGCACGGTTTCGGTCGAGCAGCTCGACATGTCGCCCGAGGCCGGCACGGAAGGCTGGTATGATCTGCCGCTGCGGGAAGACCGCACCATCCTGACGCCACCCTATACCTATCCGATCAATGGCGTGGACGTGCTGATGACCACTATCAGCGCGGTGATCCACAAGGATGGTCAGCCCGCCGGCATTGTCACCTCGGACCTGACGCTGGATACCATCGCCGGCGTTATCGGCCAGCTCCGGCCGTTCGAGGTGGGGTCGGTTCTGCTGGTCAGCAATGCCGATACCTGGATTGCCAATCCCGATCCGGCCCTGGCCGGGCAGGCGCTGGATCCGGAGATTTCGAGCGCCTTGCACAACACCGCCCTGATGGAAAAGGGCACGACCTATGTCGACGAGACGGGCGTGAACACGTTCCTGGTCACCACACCCCTCAGCTTCGCGGGCGTGGATGAACAATGGACCATGGTCATGACCGTACCGGCCGCCACGATCTATGCCGGGGTCGACGCCATGCGCAACATGGCGCTGGCGGCGGCCGGGATTGTGCTGACCGGCATTCTGGTCCTGGTCTGGTTCGGGGCCGGTGTCATCGCTGGGCCGATCCGCCGGATGACCGATCTCATGGGCGTGCTTGCCCAGGGCCAGTATGATGTCGAGGTGCCACATCAGGAGCGGCAGGACGAGATTGGCGGCATGGCGCGAGCCGTGGAGGTGTTCCGTGAGAACGGGCTGCGGATCAGCCAGATGACGGAGGCCGAGGCGGCCCGGATCATTGCAGATCAGCAGGCGCGCCAGGCGATGATGAGCGAATTGCAGCTCGCCTTTGGCGAGGTGGTGGACGCAGCGGTGTCCGGCGATTTCTCCAAGCGGGTCACCGCCAATTTCCCGGATGCCGAACTCACCAGCCTGGCCGGCTCGGTCAATTCACTGGTGGAGACGGTCGACGAGGGCATCAGCGAAACGGGCAAGGTGCTCGAGGCGCTGGCCCGGACCGATCTGACGGTGCGCATGGAGGGCAACTACAAGGGTGCCTTCGCCACCCTCAAGAACAATACCAATACCGTGGCCGAGACGCTCTCGGAGCTGGTCAACGGGCTCAAGAGCACATCACGGGCCCTCAAGACCGCAACCGGGGAAATCCTGGAAGGCACCAACGACCTCTCGGAGCGGACCACCAAGCAGGCGGCCACGATCGAGCAAACATCGGCAGCCATGGAGCAGCTGGCAAGCACGGTGCTGCAGAACGCAGACCGCGCCCGGGACGCCAACACCATCGCCCAGACGGTCAGCCGGACCGCCGAGGAAGGCGGGGAGGTGATGAGCAAGGCAACCGGGGCGATGGAGCGCATCACCACGTCCTCGGCCAAGATTTCCAACATTATCGGCCTGATCGATGACATCGCCTTCCAGACCAATTTGCTGGCTCTCAACGCCTCTGTGGAGGCGGCGCGTGCTGGCGATGCCGGCAAGGGCTTTGCCGTGGTGGCCGTGGAAGTGCGGCGCCTGGCCCAAAGTGCGGCCAGCGCTTCGGCGGATGTGAAGGCGCTGATCGAGACGTCGTCGGGCGAAGTGGGCGCCGGCACCAGGCTAGTGGCGGAGGCCGCTGCGAAACTGGAGGCCATGCTGGAAGCGGCCAAGTCCAATTCGAGCCTGATGGATGGCATTGCCCGGGATAGCCGCGAACAGGCCTCCGCCATTGAGGAGGTATCGGTCGCCGTGCGGCAGCTCGACGAGATGACACAGCACAATGCCGCGCTGGTGGAACAGACCAATGCTGCCATCGAACAGACCGAGGCGCAGGCCAGCGAACTGGACAAGATCGTGGCAGTGTTCCGCACCGAGGCCGGCGAGGAAACTGCAGTGCCCCAGCCACCGCGCGCCGCCGCCCCGGCCAAACCCGCCCAGAAGCTGCGGCAGGCCGCGAACACCTATCTCAGCCATGGTAATGCGGCGATTTCCGCCGATTGGGACGAGTTCTAGACCTGGCGGTCCAAAGCAACGCCTGACAAAAGGGAGCCCTTGGCTCCCTTTTGTTTTTTGCATTCATGCCCGGAAACCTCCGGGCACTCCGGCTCCATTTTGGTTTCCGTCGCTGCCCGGTACGTTTTTCAGCAATCTGCCCATTGTTCGAAAACGTTTTCAGTAATTCTTAACCACTCCCGATCAATAAGTTCATGTTTCGAATTAAATCAGCGACAAGCGGCTTTGGGAGGCGGTTTTGCGTCAGATCTTCGGCAGTGTGCGGGCCAGATTGTTGGCCTTGATGGGTATACTGTGCCTTGCGGTGATCCTCTTTGCCGGCGAGGGCGCCCTCCATAGATGGACCGAGGCGGAGAGCGATGATGGCGTCAGCCGCAGTATTGCCGTATCTGACCTGCTGCTGAAAAGCGCCGGCAACTGGGCGGTGGAACGTGGAGTCACCAATGCAGCACTGGCGCAGCCCGGTGCCGCCTCTGCCGAGACGGTGGCGACGATCGCGGCACGTCGTGAGGCGGCCGATGAGGCTTTCACCGAGGCGCTGAACGGCTTGACCGCAGGGCCGGAGTTCAAGGATCGCGCCGGCCTGATTGCGGGGGTGGAGCAAAGGTTCGAGGCCGTTATGGTCCTGCGGGCCCAGGCCGATAATGCGCTCAAGAAAAGCGCCTCAGAACGTCCCGCCAATCTGTCGGCCGATTGGGTGCCGACCTTCACCGATCTCATCATGGAATCGCAGCGCCTGCGGCTGGCCGCGCGCTATCTGCCCGAATCCATGGAAACGCAGGTGATGATGCTCGAACAGGTCAAGAATGCGATCTGGGTGATGAGCGAATATGCCGGCCGGGAGCGGGCGATGATCGGTGCGGTCATTTCGGCGGAAGCACCATTGGATACCGCCAAGCTGCAGACGCTGGCGACCTATCGCGGCCGGTTGGAGCAGGCCTGGATGGAGGTCGAAACCTATCTCGAGACCGAAGGCGCCGATCCGGGCATTGTCGAGGTTGCGGCCAATGTGAAGTCCGTCTTCTTTGGCTCGTTCGAGGCAGTGCGGACCAAGGTCTATGCGCAGGGTGTCGCCTGGGGTGCCTATGACCTAGACGCGGACACTTGGATCGCCGAAGCAACCAAGGCGATCGACACCCTGCTGGACCTGACCACTCAGACGACGATCGCAGCGACGACCCTGGTGTCGCATGAAGCCGATCAGGCCCGGCTTGCGATGATCTTTGAAGCCGCCATCCTGCTGGCCAGCCTTGGCTTGGCGGGCCTTGCCTTCCATGTGGTGGTCTCGCAGGTCGCCAAGCCTCTGGGCCGGATCACCGAGGCGATGCGCAGCCTGGCCTCCGGCGACCTCAATGCTGAAGTGCCCTATGCAGAACGGCGCGATGAAATCGGCGAGATGGCGGCGGCGGTCGATGTGTTCAAGCAGAACGGCATCAGGGTCGCGGAAATGACCGAGGAAGAGCAGCGCGCCAATGCGCGTCGGCTGGAGCGTGCCCGGACGATGGAGAGTTTCCAGAGTGCCTTCGAAGGGGTGGTCGAGGCGACTTTGGAGGGGGATTTCTCCAAGCGCATTGAGGAGCAGTTCGCCGATGCGGAAATCGCGCGCATCGCCGGCAATTTCAATCGCATGGTGGATTCGGTAGCCACTGGGCTGGATGATGCCGGCGGGGTTCTGGGGGCGCTAGCCCAGACCGACCTGACGCGGCGCATGTCGGGCGATTATCGCGGCGCTTTTGCGCAGCTGCAGAGCGATATCAACGCGGTTGGCGATCAGCTCAGCGACATTGTCGGCGGGCTGCAGCGGACCTCGCGCTCCCTGAAGGTAGCGACCGGCGAAATCCTCTCGGGCGCCAATGACCTGGCAGACAGGACCACAAGGCAGGCGGCCAATATCGAGGAAACCTCGGCGGCGGTCGAACAGCTGACGACGGCTGTGCAGGACAATGCCAAGCGTGCCGGTACGGCCAGCCAGAAGGCGCTGGCGGTGTCGGCGAGCGCCAACCAGGGCGGTTCGGTGATGACAGAGGCGACCGCGGCCATGGAACGCATCAGCGCGTCTTCGGCCAAGATATCCAACATTATCGGGCTCATCGATGATGTCGCCTTCCAGACCAATCTGCTGGCGCTCAATGCCTCGGTGGAGGCGGCGCGGGCCGGGGAAGCGGGCAAGGGCTTTGCCGTGGTGGCCGTGGAAGTGCGGCGGTTGGCTCAGAGCGCGGCGGAGGCGTCGGCCGACGTCAAGCGCTTGATCGAGGAAAGCACCGGTGAGGTGCGAACCGGTTCGCAACTGGTGGGGCAGGCGGCCGAGCAATTGCATGACATTCTCGCGGGGGCGCAGGAAAGCGCGGAACTGATCGATTCCATTGCGCAGGCCAATGCCGAACAATCGGCGGCGCTGGACGAGATCGCCGTGGCCGTCCGCCAGATGGATGAGATGACCCAGCACAATGCCGCCCTGGTGGAAGAGACGAATGCCGCCATCGAGCAGACCGAATCCCAGGCTGGCGAACTGGACCGCATCGTGGCCGTGTTCAAGACCGGTTCGGGTTCTGATGCTGCCGGCGCTCAGGCGATCCCGTCTCGCCCGGCCCAGAAGCCGCCTCAGGCCGGCGGGCCCCTGCTGAGCCGGGGCAATGCTGCCCTGGCGCAGGATTGGAGTGCATTCTAGGCTATCCTTGCGGCAGCGTTGAAACGGCCAGAAAATAGGGAGAAACAGGATCGAAAGCCCATAGGGGATAGTCCAGAGGCCCCCGTTAGCCTGATTTATACTTCCAATCCGGCGAGGCCATCGCGCTAAATAACTGGTGCTACGCAAAAACGTATATTGTCGTGGAGGAAGTTTTAACCGTGTGAGCGCAGCCTTGTCCCCAGAGACGTTCGAGTGCGGTCGAACGGCAAGGGGGTTGTAATGGGTGGTTTGTTTTCAGGGTCACGCGGGCGGAGCGACCGGTCAAAGGTCGAGGCGATCGAGCGCAGCCAGGCGGTGATCGAGTTTGCGCTGGACGGCACGATCATCACGGCCAACAAGACGTTCCTTGATGCCATGGGCTATGCATTGGACGAGGTGCAGGGCCAGCACCACGCCATGTTCTGCGATCCAGCCTATGCGGCCAGCGCCGACTACAAGAGCTTCTGGGCTGACTTGCGGGCTGGCAAATTCAAATCGGCCGCTTTCCAGCGCTTTGCCAAGGGCGGGCGTGAGGTCTGGATTCAGGCCAGCTACAATCCGGTGCTCGACCGGTCGGGCAAGCCGGTCCGGGTCATCAAGTTTGCCTCCGACATCACGGCGCAGAAGCAGCAGGCGGCAGATCATGCCGCGCAGATCGAAGCCATTTCCCGGGTGCAGGCGGTTATCGCCTTTGATCTGGACGGCACGATCCTCACCGCCAATGACAATTTCCTGGCCACGGTCGGCTATCGTCTGGACGAGATTGTGGGGCGGCATCATTCCATGTTCTGCGCGCCGGATTATGTGCAGTCCGAGGCCTATGAGCAATTCTGGGCGCGGCTGCGGGCCGGCCAATATGAGGCAGCCGAGTTCCAGCGCTTTGGCAAGGCTGGCAGGGAGGTGTGGATCCAGGCCAGCTACAATCCAATCCTGGACGCGGCCGGGCGGCCGGTCAAAGTCGTCAAATTCGCCACCGACATCACCGAGCGCAAGCGCTGCGAAGGCATTCTCAGCTCGCTGACGCAGAGCCTGGAGCGCATGGCCGAAGGTGACCTGACGGCCCGCATCGATACCGAATTCACCGGGCAGTACGAGCAGTTGCGACAGGCCTTCAACCAGTCGCTGGAGCGGCTCGACGGCATCGTCACCGGGTTGAGCCGGGCGTCGCGCACGCTGCGCACGGCGACGGCAGAAATACTTTCAGGCGCCAATGATTTGTCGAGCCGAACGACCAAGCAGGCGGCCACGATCGAGGAGACCTCGGCGGCGGTCGAGCAATTGTCGGGTGCCGTGGCAGACAATGCCAAGCGCGCGGCGACAGCCAGCACCAAGGCGCGCCAGGTCTCCCAAAGCGCCACCGAGAGCGGCGCCGTCATGTCCGATGCCACCACCGCCATGACCGCCATCGAGGCGTCATCGGCAAAGATCTCCAACATCATCGGCATGATCGACGACATCGCCTTCCAGACCAATTTGCTGGCGCTGAACGCCTCGGTAGAGGCGGCGCGGGCCGGAGAAGCGGGCAAGGGCTTTGCCGTTGTCGCGGTGGAAGTGCGGCGCCTGGCGCAGAGCGCGGCGGAGGCTTCCGCCGAGGTCAAGGTGCTGATCGAAGCCAGCGCCGGAGAGGTGCGAGCCGGGGCGCAATTGGTGGGCAAGGCCGCCGAGGGGCTCAATGATATCCTCTCCGGTGCCGAGGAAAGCGCCGTCCTGATCGACGAGATCGCCCGGGAGAATCGCGAGCAGGCTGGTGCGCTGGAAGAGGTGGCCGTGGCTGTCCGGCAGATGGACGAGATGACCCAGCATAATGCGGCGCTGGTCGAACAGACCAATGCAGCGATCGAACAGACCGAAAGCCAGGCGGGAGAGCTGGACCGGATTGTCGAGGTGTTCCGGCTGGCCGAGGCGTCCAGTCCGGATCGGCGCCCGGCCCAGCGGGGGGCACCCAAGCTGGTCAAGGTCGCCGGAGGGGGCTGGGTGGAGCAATAGGACCCGCTGTGGATCTTATTCACCATGGGTTTACCATAGAGTCCTAGTCTGGGCCGAACTGATCCGGACCAAGATTTGGGAGTCTGGCCTGGAGCAGGCTCCTTAATGTCTTTGCTCAAGGTGAGGCCAATGGCTGAACACGCTCCCGATGCCCTGCAATCCAGGCTCGATTTCATTGGCCTGGATGCGACCGCACGCAGCCGCATGGCCGATATCCAACCCAGTATCGAGGCGCATCTGGAAACGGCGCTGACATTATTCTACGCCAAGATCGGCACGGTTCCGGCGGTGAACCGGTTCTTCGACGGTCGACCGCAAATGGATCGAGCCAAATCCAAGCAGGTCGGCCACTGGAATGCCATTGCCACCGGCCAGCTGGACGAAGCCTATATGGAGGCCAGCTCGCGCGTCGGCCTGCGCCATGCCCAGATCGGCCTGGAGCCGCGCTGGCATATTGGCGGCTATGGCGTGATCATGGAAACGCTAGTGCGCGGTGTGGTGCTGGATGCGATGCAGGCGGCCCTGCAGCCGGTCAAGGGCCGGTTCGGGGCCCCGGTGCCGCCCAAGCCCGAGGCGGTGATGGCGAGTGTCGAAACCATGACCGAAGCCCTGATCGCCGTCCTCAAATCGATGCTGCTCGATATCGATCTGGGTGTGACCGCCTATTTCGACAAGCTGACCGGTGACGCGCGCGCGGCCGATGACGCCGCCCGCGCCAAGATCGAAAAGGCCGTTGCCGCGACCGGCGCGGTGCTCAAGGACGTTGCAGAGGGCAATCTGACCAGCCGGGTTACCGAAGAGCTCGATCCCGAGTTCGAACAGATCAAGCATGATACCAATGCGGTGGCCGAAAAACTCGCCGGCATTGTCGGGCAGTTGCAGCAGACCTCTCGATCGCTGAAGACCGCAACGGGCGAAATCCTTTCCGGGGCCAATGACCTGGCCGACCGCACGACCCGCCAGGCAGCCACGATCGAGGAGACAACGGCCTCCATCGAGCAATTGTCATCGGCCGTGGTTGAGAATGCCAAGCGGGCCGGGGTGGCCAGTGAAACAGCCCGTCGCCTGGCCGGCAGCGCCAATGACGGCGGCATCGTCATGGGCGAGGCGACCCAGGCCATGTCGGCCATCGAGAACTCCTCGTCCAAGATTTCCAACATTATCGGATTGATCGACGATATCGCCTTCCAGACCAATCTGCTGGCTCTCAATGCCTCAGTCGAAGCGGCGCGCGCCGGCGAGGCGGGCAAGGGTTTTGCGGTGGTTGCGATCGAGGTGCGGCGCTTGGCCCAGAGCGCCGCGCAGGCATCGAGCGACGTCAAGCAATTGATCGAAGCCAGCGCCGGGGAAGTGCGCAACGGAACGCAATTGGTGGTCCGGGCCGCCGAAACCCTGCAGGATATCCGGGCCCGGGCGGAAGAAAGCGCGAACCTGATCGATACGATCGCGCGGGACAATGGCGAACAATCCGCCTCGCTCGAAGAGATCACGGTGGCCGTCCGGCAGATGGACGAGATGACCCAGCACAATGCAGCCTTGGTCGAAGAGACCAATGCGGCCATCGAACAGACCGAGGCCCAGGCCAGCGAGCTTGACCGGATTGTCGAGGTGTTCCGCATCGAACAGGGTCGGTCCGCCTCGCCAGGCAAGCAGGCGGCGGCGGAAACCCGATCCCGCCCGGCCTTGCGCAGCACCGGCAATTTGGCCCTGTCGAGCGACTGGGAGGCCTTCTAGCCGGTTCTGCTGACGCGGCCTGTCACGACCTTGCACCAGAAGGCAATGGCGGCAGTTGTAACGCCGCGATTGTCATCTGGAGTGAATGATGCAGGTTCTTGAACTGGTTTGTTTCCGCCTCGCCGATAATGATGCGACCAGCTTTCTCGCCGCCAATGAGGCGGTCAATGCATGGGCGCAGAGCCAGCCCGGCTTTGTCAGTCGTACACTGACCGAGGCCGAGGACGGCGAGTGGACCGACATGGTCATCTGGTCCGGAGAGGCGGAGGCCAAAGCTGCGGCAGCCGAGATGAACCGGGTGATGGGCCAGTTTCCGGCCATGATGATGATCGATCCGGCAAGCATTGTCATGCGGCACAGCACCATCCGCTTGGCGGCGTAAGAATGGACGATCTCGACCGGCTGTTGCAGCCACTGCCAGAAAAGATCGGCGGGCTCTGCCGGTCGGTCGTCTCCCAGCTCGCCGCCATGCCGGACCTGTCTGGCACCGTCAAATTCGGCTGGCGCTCTATCAATTTCCGGCACGCGCGGGCCGGTCTTATCTGTGCGGTGTTTCCGCATGAGGACCGGGTCGCGATCTATTTTGAACAGGGCCGGCTGCTCGAGGACCCGGAAGGACTGCTTGAGGGTGATCACCTCAAGAAGGGTCGTTTTATGCGCCTTTGTCCCGGCGACGCTGTGCCGGAGGCCGGATTGGCGATGCTGGTCGGGGAGGCTATCGCACTTTCCTCCGGGCCGGACCTACGTAGAAGCCGATAGGGTTTTGTTAACCATGATATTTACCGCCAAAGGGTCTGATCGGAGCTGAAGCTGGGCTTTGACGGAACGAGGGTGGCATGCAGGAAACACTTCAGCAAAGGCTCGATTTTCTCGGGCTCGGTGCAGATGTGGAGGCGCGGCTCGCCCCCCTATCAGCCCTGATCGAACCCCAGGTGGAGCAGGCCCTGCAGCGGTTTCAGGCGCAATTGGCGACGACGCCCAGCGCCGCGCGCTTCCTCTATGGCCGCGACCGTATCGAGGCCAATGGCGATGGCCTGGCCGAGCATTGGCGGGCCCTGGCTTCGGGACGGTTTGACCGGCAATTTGCCGAGGCCGCGACCCGGATGGGGCAGCGCCACGCGCGGATCGGGCTTGAACCGCGCTGGCATGTGGGCAGCTATGCGAGCCTGGTGGATAGCCTGGTCAGGGGCATGCTGCAGGCGGGAATGGTGTCGGTGCTCAAGACTCGCCGCCCGGCGCTGAGGCTGTTCGGTGGCGCGGACGACAGCCGGATGGTGCAGGCGGTGGATGCCCTGGCGGATGGGCTGGTGGCTCTTCTTTGCGGCATCCTGCTCGATATCGATCTCAGCATGTCTGGCTATCTGGGCAAATTGCGCGAGGAGGGGCTGAATGCCGTCGAAGCCCAGCGTCAGCGCCTGCGTGCCACGATCAGCAAGGCCGGGCGGATGCTGGAACTGGCTGCGGAGGGCCAGCGTGACCCAGATGCCGCAGCGGCAATGGACCCCGAGCTGGCGCCGATCCAGGAGGGGGCAGGGCGGCTGGCTGACAAGGTCCTCACCCTCATCGCCGATCTCGAATCTGCTAGCGCCGCGACACGGCATATCGCCGGTCGCGCGGTGGAGGGGGGCAGGGCGATGCTGTCCGGCCAGGATGAGCGGGTGGCGGCGGCCACTGCCCTGGCCGAAGCCCTGGTGGCGGCGAACGAGCTTGCACAGGATACCGGGGTGACCGCTGAGCTGGAGCGCAGAGTCCGGACGCAGTCCCGGCAGCGCGGGGGAGCCAAGAAATCAGCGGCTGGTGCAGCGCAAGCGTTGTCGGCGCTGCAGGCTGAGCTGGAGACTCTCGCCGCCCTTGCCGAGCAGGTCGAGGGTCTGCAGCTCAATGTGCAACTGGCGACCGCTCAGGAAGGGGGCGGGGCGTTGCAGGCGCTGGGTGCAGGGCTGACCGGGCTCGCCGGTCAGTTGCACGGCGTGCGCACCCGGCTTGACCACCAGAGCCAAGTGCTGGACCGCGCGATGACCCGGCTCAGTGCGACCGTGGAGGGTGCCGACAGCACCAGCGATGTCGTTGGACTGCTGCGCACCCAAGGCGCGGCGCTGGCGGACGCCGCATTGGCGGCCGAGCAATTGCGCCACGACCTTACCGGCGACCTGGCGCAACGGCAGGCCGCCATGGCCGGCCTGCGTGAGGCGCTGGAAGGCGCCGAAGCGCTTGCCGATCTGGCCGCTGCCTTCGCACCGGACTGCGCAGACGAGGTGGATGCGGCGCCCTGCCTGGTCCAGGACCAGGCGGCGCTGGCGGCGCATTGGCATGTTGGTTAGGGGGACCGGCTTGCCCTTTCTCCATGTGACAGGCAAGAAGGCGCCAGCTCGCAAGGGAGACGGATGGCATGGCGCGCATTGGACTGGTGGCCCACGACGACAAGAAGGACGATCTCTGCCGCTGGGCCGAGGCGCACAGGGACAGGCTCGGCCTGCATGAACTCTGGGGCACCGGCACCACTGGCAGCCGCGTCAAGGCTGCGACCGGGCTCGATGTGCATCTGCTCAAGAGCGGCCCCCTGGGCGGCGACCAGCAATTGGGGGCGATGATCTGCGAGGGACGGCTGGATGTCCTCATCTTCTTTATCGACCCGCTTTCGGCCCAGCCGCATGATGTCGATGTCAAGGCGCTGACGCGGCTGGCCACACTCTATGATGTGCCGCTGGCCAACAACAAATCCACAGCAGACGCCGTGCTCGCTGCCGTCCCGAACCCAGCAGAAGGTTGATATTGGGGCGCTCTTGTGAGCAGATGCCGCAAAATTGCCCGGATTGAACCGGGCACACAGGCATTCAGGAACAACCGGGGCGAAATTCAGCTTGTCCTCAGACTTGGTCATAGACGTTCGCAACGTCTCAAAACGCTTTGGCGGGCTTACCGCCGTCAATAATTGCTCCTTGTCGGTCCGTCGCGGCTCGATCACCGGGCTGATCGGCCCCAATGGCGCGGGCAAGTCCACCCTGTTCAACATGGTGGCGGGCAATATCGTCCCTGATGAGGGGCAGGTGATCTTTGACGGAGAAGACGTCACCGGCCTGCCGCCACACCAGCTGTTCCGCATCGGCATGCTGCGCACCTTCCAGATCGCGCATGAATTTTCGCAGATGACGGCGCTGGAAAACCTGATGATGGTGCCGGGCGACCAGCCAGGCGAGCATCTGGTTGATGTCTGGTTCCGCCCCGGCCTGGTCAAGAGCCGCGAAACCGAGGTGCGCAAGAAGGCGCTGGACGTCATCGATTTCTTGAAACTCGGCCATGTGCGCGACGAATTGGCGGGCAATCTCTCGGGCGGCCAGAAGAAGCTGCTCGAACTGGGGCGCACCATGATGGTCGATGCCAAGGTGGTGCTGCTCGACGAGGTGGCGGCGGGCGTCAACAAGACCCTCCTCAATGACCTGGCCGGCAATATCGAGCGCATGAACCGCGAACTGGGCTACACCTTCTTCGTCATCGAACACGATATGGACCTGATTGGCCGGCTCTGTGATCCGGTGATCGTGATGGCGCAGGGCGAAAAGATCGCTGAAGGCCCGATGGCCGAAATTCGCGCCAACCCGGCCATCGTCGAAGCCTATTTCGGCACCCCGGTGGAGGCCGACACTTGATGCGGGTCTCCTTGTCCGAAAACCGGTTCCCACTTTTCGGGGAGACCCGTTGATGCCACTGATCGAACTCAAACACGTCGTCGGCGGCTATGGCGGCGCGCCCATTCTCAATGGTGTCAACATCGCCATCGAGAAGAGCGATATCGGGGTAATTGTCGGACCCAATGGTGCCGGCAAATCGACCACGCTCAAGGCCATTTTCGGGCTGCTCAAAGTCACTGGCGGCACCATCGATTTCGGCGGCGAGAATATTGCCAATTCACTGCCCGACAGGCTGGTGCCCAAGGGCCTGAGCTTCGTGCCGCAGGAAAAGAACGTCTTCACCTCGATGAGTGTCGAGGAAAATCTGGAGATGGGTGCCTTCACCCGCAAGGACGATTTCAAGGGCACCATGGACTGGGTCTACCAGATGTTCCCAGTTCTCGCCGAGAAGCGCCGCCAGCCGGCTGGCGAGTTGTCCGGTGGCCAGCGCCAGATGGTGGCCATGGGCCGGGCGCTGATGAGCAAGCCGAGCCTGCTCATGCTAGACGAGCCATCTGCAGGGCTGTCGCCGCGCTATGTGATCGAGATTTTCGAGACCATTCAGCGCGTCAACAAGGAAGGTGTGGGGATCTTGATGGTCGAGCAGAATGCGCGCCAGGCGCTAGCCTTTGCCACCAAGGGCTTTGTGCTTGCGGGCGGGCAGAACCGCTATACCGGCACCGGGGCCGAGCTGATCGCCGACCCTGAAGTCGCCAAGTCTTTCCTCGGGGGCTGAGCCGTGACCGAAATTGTCTTCTTCATCAATCAGGTGGTCATTTCCGGCCTGGTGCTGGGCTGCATTTATGCGTTGGGGGCCATCGGCATCACGCTGATCTTCGGCATTCTGCGCTTTGCCCATTTCGCCCATTCCGAGCTGATGACCGGCGGCGCTTTCATCGCCTTCCTGCTCGCCTCGGCCTTTGCCGCCTGGGGGATCGTCACGCCCATACCGACCGGTTTCGTGGTGCTGCCCATTGCCATGGTGCTGGCCGCCATTCTGGCGCTGGGGATCGACAAGGGCTTTTATGCGCCGCTCAGGAAGCGCGGCGCCAAGCCGGTGACGCTGCTGATCGCCTCGATCGGCGTGACGCTGATGATCCAGGGGCTTATCCGCCTGTTCTTTGGTGCGGGCTCCTATTCCTTCTTCGAGACCGAAACCAAGGAAATCTTCCGCATTGATACTTCGACCATCGGCTCGACCCGGCCGCTGGTGATCACCGAGCCGCAAGTGCTGATGATCGTGGTGACGCTGGTTTCCGTCATTGCGCTGCACTTCTTCCTCACCCGCTCGCGGCTGGGCAAGGCGATGCGCGCCATGGCCGACAATGCCGATCTGGCACAGGTTTCCGGTATCAATACCGCGCTCGTGGTGCGGGTCACCTGGGTGATTGCCGGGGCGCTGGCCTGCATGGCCGGCACCATGCTGGCGCTGGATGTGACACTCAAGCCCGACCTGGCCTTCAACATCATCCTGCCCATCTTTGCCGCTGCCATTGTCGGCGGGTTGGGCCAGGCCTATGGCGCCATTGCCGGTGGTCTGCTGATTGGCTTTGCCGAGACATTGGCCGTGTTCAACTGGACCATGCTGTTCCGGCCGCTCAATGCGGTGCTGCCTGACTGGCTGCAATTGCCGGCGCAACTGGCGCTGGTGCCCACCGAATACAAGCTTACCGTGGCCTTCGTCATTCTCGTCGTGACCCTGCTTGTCCGACCCACCGGTATCTTCAAGGGAGCCTCGTCATGATCCAGCGTTCCCTTGCCCTGTTCGGCGGGTTGTTCGTCCTTATCCTGGTCATCGGCTGGGTGATGGGCCTGCCCTTCACATCCTCGCGCCTGGTGGAAGCGGCTGCCTATGCGCTGATCGCGC
This sequence comes from uncultured Devosia sp., assembly GCF_913055165.1. Classification (GTDB taxonomy): domain Bacteria; phylum Pseudomonadota; class Alphaproteobacteria; order Rhizobiales; family Devosiaceae; genus Devosia. Next base: position 6,472 of record NZ_CAJXJS010000020.1, on the reverse strand, counting down.
TCGGGCTCAATATCCAGTGGGGCTATGGCGGGCTCTTCAATTTCGGCATCATGGGCTTTCTCATGGTGGGCGGCGCCGCCGTCACCTTCATCTCCTATCCGGTCAATCCCGAGTTCTGGGGGTCGGACGGTCCGATGATGCTGGGCCGGGCGTTGTTCGCCTTTGCAATCGGCGCGCTGATCGTCCTGGCCGCACGGCAGGCCCATCGCATTGGCATTACCGGCAAATGGAAAGGCGCGCTGACCGTTTTGGCCTGGTTCATCGCCTATGTGCTTTATCGCAGCCAGCTCGATCCGGCGGCAGCCTATATCGAGAGCGCTGGTGGCGGCTGGGTCGGCGGCCTGGGCGCCCATCCGGTTCTCGGCTGGGTCTTTGGCGGTGTCCTGGCGGCCGGCATCGCCTATATCGTGGGCAAGATCTGCCTGGGCCTTCGCACCGACTATCTCGCCATTGCCACGATCGGCATTTCGGAAATCATCCGCGCGCTGATCAAGAACATGGATTGGCTGACCCGCGGCACGCTCACCGTCTCACCCATTCCCTGGCCGACGCCACTGCCGCAGGATTACCAGGCCGGCGGCATGGATATTGCCGGCTCGCTGATTGCCGCCCGCGCCGGCTATTTCCTCCTGGCGCTGGTGGTTTTGGGGCTCGTCATGTGGCTGATCTCGCGGGCCTATGCCGGCCCCTGGGGCCGGATGATGCGCGCCATCCGCGACAATCACATCGCCGCCTCCTCCATGGGCAAGAATGTCACCGCGCGGCAGCTGGAAATCTTCGTCTTCGGCTCGGTGCTGATGGGCATTGGCGGGGCCATGCTGGTCAGCTTCGTGCAGATCTTCGATCCGTCCAGCTATCAGCCGATCAACCACACTTTCCTCATCTGGGTCATGGTGATCGTCGGCGGCGCCGGCAATAATTGGGGGGCGCTGTTCGGTGCGGTGCTGCTCTGGCTGGTCTGGGTGGTGTCCGAGCCGCTTTCCAAGGCCGTGTTCGACTTCGTCAGCTATTGGTCGACCAATGCCGGCTGGGGCGCCATTCCCGAAATCGAAGCCCGTTCGGCCCAGATGCGCGTCTTCGTGCTGGGTCTGGTGATCACCATTGCCTTGCGGTTCGCGCCCAAGGGATTGATACCGGAAGTGGTGAAGCGGGAGGATGCGCGCGGCTAGCGCTGCGCCGTCATCCAGAGCCATTGAGTGGGCAGCGCATCAAAACCGCTGCCCATTGTCGTTTCGAGCGCCATGTCGGTCCAACCGGCCGTTCGGTAGACGGCCGTCAACCCCTCAGCAGTTGGGTAGTTATAATAGCGGCCAATGCCGTCACGGCCTTCGCCGCTTCCGGCCTTGAAGCTGGCGACGAACACCCCGCCCGGTCGTATTGCGCGCCGCACACGGGCAAGTATGTTGGGCAGATCGGTAGTGGGCACGTGCAACAGACTGGCGCAGGCCCAGACGCCGTCATACTCGGCCTCGGCGTCCAATTGCTCAAACCGCATCACCCTTGTCCGTGCGCCCAAGCGCGTTTGCGCCTCGGCCACAAGTTCAGGCGTGCCGTCAGTGGCATCGACGTCAAACCCCTGCGCCAGCATGTGTTCGGCATCCATGCCATTGCCGCAGCCAAGTTCGAGGATACGAGCGGCAGCGGGCAGAGCGGCGAGGAAAGACCGTAGCCTTTCGCCCGTCGGTCGGGTGCGATGCAGGGCATAGGTCGCTGCGTTGTCGGCGTAGAAGCGCAAGGTGTCGTCGTCGGTCATGGCTACTCCTCTGAAAGAAAAGGCCCGGGATTGCTCCCGGGCCTCTGCGTTCAGTTCAGTACTCGATCCAACTTACTGGATCAGGCCCTTCTCAACGAAGGTACCGCCTTCAACGGCCAGTTCGACGATGATGCCGTCCACGTCGCCGGCTTCGTCGAAGTCCAGCGCGCCGCCGGCGCCTTCATAGTTGATGTCGGTGCCAGCCGCGATCAGTTCCTTGGCCTTGGCCCATTCACCCGGACGGATGATTTCGCCCGGAGCCGAGGCGACGTCACGCAGGGCGGCAGAGAGGCCATCGCGCGAGGCCGAACCGTTCTTCTCGATGGCCAGGGCCATCAGGAAGGCAGCGTCATAAGCCTGCGGGGCATAGGTGGCATTGGCCTGGAAGCTGTCGCTGGCAAAGCCGTTGTAGATATCAACCGATTCACCGCTCGGCGCACCGGCGCGGGTGGCGATCAGGCCTTCGACGGCCGAAGCGTCGATACCATTGAGCAGGTCGTCACCGACCATGCCGTCACCACCGACATAGGTGGTGAAGTTGCCGCTCTCGACAGCCTGGCGCAGGATGGTGTTACCCGAAGCGTTGGCATAGGCGAGGATGACCAGGTTCTGGCTGGCAACGAGGTTGCCCAGCTCGGCGCGGTAGTCGGCCTTGCCTTCTTCGTGGGCCAAATTGGCGGCAATGGTGCCACCACCGGCTTCGTAGGCGGCGGCCAGCGCGTCGGCAAAGCCCTTGCCGTAGTCGTTGTTCACATAGGTGATGGCGATGTCGTTGACGCCCTTGGCAAGCAGCAGGTTGGCCAGCTTGACGCCCTGGAGCGCGTCGGACGGGGTGGTGCGGTAGACAAGGTCATTGTCTTCCAGCGTGGTCAGCGCCGGGGCCGAAGAGGCCGGGGAGATGAAGACCACATTGCCCGAGAGGCCCGAGCCGTTGAAGGCGCCGATGGTTTCGCCGGTGCAGAGCGCGCCGACCACGCCGGTGACGTTGTCGGTGTTGATCAGGCGGTCGGCGGCAGCGGCAGCGGCGGTGGCGTCGCAGGCACCGTCGGCGGACAGAATGGTGAGCTCACCACCCAGGATGCCGCCCTGCTCGTTCACCTGGTCCACAACCAGCTCGGCGCCGGCAAAGATCGGCGGGGTCAACGATTCGATCGGGCCGGTAAAGCCGCCGATGAAACCGATGGTGGCGCCGCTGTCCTGGGCCAGGGCCGGAGCGGCCATGGTCAGGGTGGTGGCGGCGACCGCCAGGGTCAGGGTTTTCTTGAACATAGACGTCCCTCTGTTTGCTGTTGGGCGCCGGGTGGCCTTGCTGGCCTCGCTTCTTGCGGCGCGACAACGGTCAAGGGGGCGCAAGACGCGCCCCGCTGGGACCGGACTGTTGCACATTCCGGGCTTGCGTGTCACCGGGGTTTGCGCGCCAAATCCATGAGGCTGGCCGGTTGCTTAACGGGCCGTGCTTGGGCAAGACTGCCGGCTCATTCCTGCATGGCCCGGGAGGCAGAATGCAATTGCAACGGCTCCTCTTTGCCCTCGTTTGCCTCGCCCTGATGGCGACGCCGGTCCTGGCGCAGATCACCGTGCTTGATCAGGCGCAGGATGCGGGGTCGGGCGGGCAAGCCGCGCCGGTGCCCCCGGCAGAACCGCCGCCGCCCTGTGGCACAAGGCCTATTTCGATCGCCCGCATGAGCTGGCCGTCCGCAGCCCTGCTGGCGGAAATTCACGCACGCATTCTGGCTGCCGAGTTCGATTGCGACGTCCGGGTGGTGCAGGGCGACCAGGCGGCGACGGCTTCGTCCATGGGCTCGATCGGCCAGCCGCAGGTGGCGCCCGAATTGTGGATCAACCGTATCGCCGATCTCTGGAACGGTGCCATGGAAGGGCAGATGGTGCGCAGCGCTGCGCCGAGCTATGGCACCAGCCAGTTCGAAGGCTGGTACATGCCCTCGACGCTGGCCGACAGCTTTGCCACCCCGCCAGACGCTGCCGGCCTGGCCGCCGCGCTGCTGCAACTGCAAGATCAGCTGCCGCTGCGCTTCATTTCCTGCCCGCCCGACTGGGCCTGTGCGATCATCAACAAAAACCTGATCAGTGCGCACGGCTTGTCCGGGCTGGTCGACCTGGTCGAGCCGGCCAACCGGCTGGAGATGGACCGGCTGATCGCCGAGGCTCTCAACCGCCGCGAACCGTTCCTGTTCTATTATTGGCAGCCCAATGCCATTCTGGCGCAGCTCGACTTCGTGCCCATCGAGATGGGCGCCTATGAAGAGAGTGCCGCGCAGTGCCTGGCCGATCGCATCTGCGCCGATCCACAGCCCTCAGCCTTCCCGCCGGACAATGTGGTGATCGCGCTGGTCGAAAGGGTCTTTACCGAAACGCCCCTGATCGCCGGTTATTTCCAGCGCGCCAGCCTGCCGCTGGCCGAGATGAACGCGATGCTGGCGCAGCTCAATGCCCCCGGTGCGACCATCGAAAGCATCGCTGACCGCTTCGTGGCCGAGAGAGCCGAAATCTGGGGTGGCTGGCCCGGCCCCAGGCCCTGATGCCGCGCCGTCAGTTCAGATTTTTTTCGACTTGAGAATAGTCCAATTTCTACATGGAGGCTGCTTTTCCAATCAAGAAAAGTGGTCGATTCAGTTTTTGAGCAGGAAGAGCCAGTCTCCCTGGTCAAGAAGAGGCAGTCTGGAAGGTCTGTTATTGGGCAAATAGTGGCGGATTTGACACACAATTCTGCCATCTTTAAGGTCCGTCTCATCCCACAACCGCAGGAGCAGACCTGATGATTTTGAAATCCGGTGGCATTGCCGCCGTGATCGCTGTCGCCTTTTTGTCCGCCGGCAGCCTTCCGGCCGTCGCTCAGGACGCCGGTGCCACCGAATGCGGCACCGATCGCACCATCGATATCGCCGAGATGTCCTGGCCCTCCGCTGCAGCCCTGGCGCATATTCATGCGACGATCCTGGAACAAGGATATGGTTGTGACGTCGAGATCGTGGCCGGCGACACCGTCCCGACCTCTTCGTCCATGATGACCCGCGGAACCCCGGCGGTGGCGCCGGAGCTGTGGACCAGCGCCATTGAGGATGCCTGGGCCGACGCCATTGCCGATGGCACTGTGGTGCAGCTCGCCGACGCCATCACCGATGGCACCGTGGAAGGCTGGTTCATCCCGCAATATACCCAGGACGCCAATCCGGACCTGACCACGGCCGAAGCCGTGATCGCGCGGCCGGACCTGTTCCCCGATCCGGAGGAGCCCAGCCAGGGCCGCCTTTATTCCTGCCCGCCGGGCTGGGCCTGCGAATTGTCGACGTCGGCACTGTTCGAAGCCTTCGACATGGACGAGACCTGGAACCTGTTCTCGCCCGGTTCGGGCGGCGCGCTTGACGCCTCGATTGCCCGTGCCTTCACCCGCGAAGAGCCGATCCTGTTCTACTATTGGGGTCCCACGGCCATTCTGGGTAAGTATCCGGCCGTGCAGCTCGATATCGGTGAGACCGATATGGAGGTCTATCAGTGCAACACCAATCCCGATTGTGAAGAGCCGGCCGGCGTGACCGCCTATCCGTCCAGCCCTGCCGTGATCGGTGCAGCGGCGTGGATTCAGGAAGATGCTCCGGTGGTTGCCGAGTACTTCTCCAAGGTTGGCCTGACCAATGCGCAGATCTCCGAGCTTCTGGTCTATGGCGATGAAAACCAGGCCGATGCCGAGGAAACCGCCGAGAATTTCCTCAAGACCAAGCAGGATGTGTGGACCCAGTGGGTTCCGGCCGACGTGGCCGACAAGGTGCTGGCCGCGATTGGCTAGCATCAGTCCCTGACTTTCCTCACAGCGGCCGGGTTCCGACCCGGCCGTTTTGTGCGTCCGATCCCCAAACCAACCCGGGCTGCTTTCGGGATCGCACGCCAAGACCGGTCCTCTTTTGAGAAAGAGCCAAGATGTTTCCAGAACTGATCGATACCCGCCCCTGGCGCCGCGCCATCGATGATGGCCTGAATTGGGTCGTGCGCAATTGGGGCGACGAATTCGAGGCGGCGGCCTATCCGCTGCTGATGCTGCTCAACTTCATTGAAGACGTGCTCATCGCCACCCCCTGGTGGCTGATCATGGGCCTGCTGGTCGGCATTGCCTGGCTGGCCACGCGCCGCTGGCAATTGCCGGTGATCGTGTTGTTCTCGCTGTTCTTCCTGGGCATCATGGAACTGTGGGAAGACGCCATGGCCACCACCGCGCTGATGATCGCGGCGACCATTACGGCCATCATCTTTTCCATTCCGCTGGGCGTGTGGATGAGCCGCTCGGCGCGGGTGCGGCAGGTGGTGACCCCGCTGCTCGACCTGATGCAGACCATGCCCAGCTTCGTCTATCTGATCCCCACGGTGATGATCTTCGGGCCGGGCAAGATTCCGGCGCTGATCGCGACCATCGTCTACGCGGCGCCGCCCCTGGTGCGCCTCACCGATCTGGGGCTGCGCTCGGTCGACCCGGCGGTCATGGAAGCCAGCCGCGCTTTTGGCACCACGCCGAGCCAGCGTCTGTTTGGCGTTCAGATCCCACTTTCGCTGCCAACTATCCTGGCCGGGGTCAACCAGACCACCATGATGGCGCTGGCCATGGTGGTGATCGCCTCGATGATCGGTGCCGGGGGCCTGGGCTATCAGGTGCTGCAGGGCATTGGACGGCTCGAGGTCAGCCGTGGCCTCTTTGCAGGCCTGGGAATT
>NZ_CAJXJS010000019.1 GCF_913055165.1 uncultured Devosia sp. | reverse complement strand
CTGTTCCGCCCCGATGGCTACAAGCTCAGCGATGAGCTGGAGCTGGAGATCGAAAAGCTGATCGACAGCGACATGACGCGGTTTCTCGCCAAGGGCCGCGACATCGGCCGCGCCCATCGCGACGAGGAAGCCCGCACCCGCTATATCGAATATGCCAAGCGCACCCTGCCCCGGAACATCGACCTTTCGGGCCTGCGCGTGGTGCTCGACTGCGCCAATGGGGCGGCCTACAAGGTGGCGCCGGTCGCGCTATGGGAACTGGGCGCGGAAGTCTTCACCATCGGCGCTGAGCCGGACGGCTTCAACATCAACTATAAGGTTGGGTCCACCGCACCCGAGGCCGTTGCCGCCAAGGTCAAGGAAGTGCGCGCCGATATCGGCATTGCGCTGGATGGCGACGCCGACCGGGTGATCATCATCGACGAAAAGGGCCATGTGGTCGATGGCGACCAGTTCATGGCGGTCATCGCCGAGAGCTGGATGGAACGCCAGATGCTGGTCGGCGGCGGCATCGTGGCCACGGTCATGTCCAATCTCGGGCTCGAACGGCACCTGAGCAAGCTGGGCCTGACGCTGGAGCGCACCCAGGTGGGCGACCGTTACGTGCTCGAAGCCATGCGCGCCAAGGGCTTCAATGTCGGCGGCGAGCAATCGGGACATATCATTCTCTCCGATTTTACTACCACGGGGGATGGCCTGGTGGCGGCCCTGCAATTGCTGGCCGTGCTCAAGCAGATGGGACGGCCGATCTCGGAAATCTGCGCCCGCTTCGAGAAGGTGCCGCAGCTGCTGCGCAGCGTGAAGTTCAAGGCCGGCAAGCCGCTCGAACATAAGCAGGTCATCCAGGCGATCGCCGATGGTCAGGCAATGCTGGGCGATGGCGGGCGCCTGGTCGTACGGGCCTCGGGCACCGAACCGGTCATCCGCGTCATGGGCGAGGCCGACGACGCCATGCTGGTGGAAACAGTGGTGGGGCAGATCGAGGCTGCCATCCGTCAGGTCGGCTGACCCCGGCAGCTGAAATATTGCCAAATCAATAAGAAGTAGAAAGCGCAGTAATCGTTTGTAAACGATCGTGATTGACGCGGGATTAGGGTTAAATCTTTAGGTTAAGTGGGCCTTAAGAAGTTTGCCGGATATTGGTCGCAATCGACTTGGTGTCGTGGCAACCAAAGGACCTTCGTCATGCGTAACCTAACCGCCGCAATGCTGGTCGCAGGAGCGACCATGATTGCAGGGCAAGCTGTTGCAGCAGATCTGCCCTACTATCCCCCCGTCATTGAAATCCCTGATGTGGACTACGGCTATTCCGGCTCGTTCTACCTGCGCGGCAGCGCTGGGGCGAACCTGATGTGGGCGCATGAGGTCAACCACCCAACAGCAACGCCATCGCGCTATGCCATTGATGGCTTCGGCTATGGCTATTCGGTCGGTGTCGGCGCCGGCTTTGAAACCGGAACCGGGCTGCGCTTCGACGCCACCTATGACTATCTGGGCAATAATGGCATGCGCGCCACCATCAATGATGGCGGTGGGCCGCTGGTCGATGGCGTCCACAGCCTGTCGCTCCGCTCCAGCGTGCTGCTGGCCAATGCCTATTATGATTTCGGCTTCGGCGATGGCTATGGCGCCGCCGGTGGCGCATTCGGTTATGTCGGCGCCGGTGCCGGTATTGCCTTCAACGACGCGGTCGTAACCGACCCGCTCGGCGCTGAATCGCGCAGCCAGAACACCAGCCTGGCAGCCGCCGGCATGGTGGGTGTCGGCTATGATTTCGGCCAGGTGGTTGCCGATGTCGGCTATCGCGCCCTCTATATCAACCGCATCGAAAACACGACTGCCGCCTTCCCCTTCTCGGTTGACAACAACTGGGTCCACGAAGTGCGCGGCACGGTCCGCTACCGTTTCAACTAAGGCAATGGTGGCGGACGGCCACCTCCGCCCCCTGACTGCATCGGGCCGGTGTCAGAAGACACCGGCCCTTCTTGTTGCTGCCCTCTGGACCTTTGCCATCGGCCAATGCTCAATGGCACCGGGAGGGTCCTTGCATGCATATTCTGATTATTGGCGCCGCCGGCATGGTGGGGCGGAAGCTGACCGCCGCACTGATCGCCTCTAGTGGCATTGGCGACAAGCCGATTGAACGCCTGACACTGGTCGATATCGTGGCGCCCGACGCGCCGCCAACGGATATTCCCACCTCCACACTGGCGCTCGACCTGTCCGTTCCGGGCGCCGCCGACAGGCTGATCGAGGGACGACCCGAGCTCATCTTCCACCTGGCGGCGATCGTTTCCGGCGAGGCAGAAGCCGATTTCGACAAAGGCTATGCCATCAATCTGGACGGCACGCGTCTTCTCCTTGAAGCCATTCGGCAGCAGGACACAGACGAGCCCTATTGCCCGCGTCTGGTTTTCACCTCGTCCATCGCCGTGTTTGGCGAACCCCTGCCCCCGGCCATACCCGACCACATGGCGCATACCCCGCTCACCAGCTATGGCACCCAGAAGGCCATTTGCGAGCTTCTGCTGGCCGACTATTCACGGCGCGGCTTCGTGGATGGCATCGGCATCCGCCTGCCCACCATTGTGGTCCGTCCCGGCAAGCCCAACAAGGCGGCCTCGGGTTTCTTCTCGGGCATCATCCGCGAGCCACTCAATGGCATGGAGGCCGTGCTCCCGGTTGACGAGACAGTCCGCCACTGGTTCGCCAGTCCGCGCGCCGCAATCGACTTTCTGCTCCATGCAGCGCGCCTCGATACGGCTCCGCTTGGGCAACGGCGGACGCTGACCATGCCCGGCCTCTCGGCCACCATTGCCGAGGAAATTGCCGCGCTTGAGCGCTTTGCCGGCCCGGCGGCCGTGCGGCTCATTCGGCGCGAACCGGACCAGACCATTGCTCGCATCGTGGCCGGTTGGCCGCAGAATTTCGATACGCGGCGCGCCTTGGAACTGGGGTTTCGGGCCGAAACCAGCTTCGACGATATTGTGCGCACCCATATCGAGGATGAGCTGGGCGGCAGACTGCCAGGCTGATCCGGGCGTAAAAATGGGCGCCGCAGACCTGCTGCGGCGCCCCAATTTTTGGCGGCTTTTTGGCCTCAGGCGCCGGTGACGCGCCAGATGACATCGCCCACATCGTCAGCCATCAGCACAGCGCCATCTTTGGCCAGGGCCACGCCGACCGGCCGGCCATAGGAATAGTTCTCGTCCGGCGACAGGAAATTGCTCAGGATTTCGCGCGGCATGCCCACCGGCTTGCCATCCTTGAACTCGACGAAGGCCAGCTTGTAACCCGAGAGCTTGGAGCGGTTCCAGGAGCCGTGCTGGCCGATGGCCATGCCGGCTGGAAAGCCCGGCAGGGTGCCCTCCGGCAGCCAGCACAGGCCCAGGGATGCGGTATGTCCACCCAGGGCATAATCCGGCTGCAGCGCGCTCGCCACCTTGGCAGCATCCTGCGGCACCCGGTCGTCCACGATGCGGTTCCAATAGCAATAGGGCCAGCCGTAAAAGCCGCCATCCACCACCGAGGTCAGATAGTCCGGCGGGGTTTCGTCGCCCAACCCATCGCGCTCATTGACCACCGTCCACAACTGTCCGGTCGTCGGCTCCCAAGCCATACCGACCGGATTGCGCAGGCCGCCCGCAAAAACGCGCGACTGGCCCGTGGTCAGATCCAGTTCATGGATACAGGCCCGGTTTTCTTCCGCGGCCATGCCGTGGTCGCCAATATTGCTCAGCGAGCCCACGGCCACATAGAGCTTGGTGCCATCCTTGGAGGCGATGAGATTACGCGTCCAATGGCCGCCCGGGATCAGGTCCATCAGCTTCTTGCCCGGGGTGGTAATCCTGGTCTCACCTTCCACATAGGGATAGGCGAGCACGGCATCGGACGCACCGACATAGAGCGTGTCGCCGATCAGCACGATGCCAAAGGGCTGGCGGACATTCTCGATATAGGCGTGGCTCTGTTCGGCGACCCCATCGCCATCGGCATCGCGCAGCAGGGTCACGCGATTGGGGCTCTTGCCCGCGGCACGCGCGCGCTTCATGGTCGCGTGCATCGCATGGTCGAACAGCGAGCGCGGACCGCTGCCTTCCTCACCCATGGACTCGGCCACCAGCACATCGCCATTGGGCAGCACGTGCATATTGCGCGGATGCACCAGCTTGCGCGCGAAGGCATTGACCTTGAGACCGGCGGCCGGGGTGGGCATGTGATTGCCTTCCCAGCCCTTGGCCGTCGGCATTTTCAGCGTGGGAATCTTGCCCTGCGGCTTGGCGTCGGGAATGGACGGCGCGGTGCCGAAAGCATGCGGCTTGGGACCGTCTCCGGCATGGCGGATGGCGACAGCGGCCCCGCCAACAAGGGCTACGATGCGGGCGAAAAGGGAAGACTCGGCCATGGATAATCTCGGTACAGAAACGTGGAATCTGGAATTGGCGCCAAGCTAATGGCTTTGTCCGCCAAGGGCCAGACGCTGGTATGATTTAAAGCGCGGATTTTGCAGCAAAACGGGCTGCCGCGAACCTAAGGTACCGGATCGGTTGGTGCATTCTGGGTCTCGACAGGGTCCTCGATCACCAGATCGCTCAACTGAATGGCCTCCTCGTCGGCCACCACCGAAACCGCGGCGCTCGTGCCCAGGTCGAAATTGTGCTTCTCCTCCTCGGGCAGGCCTTCGCGCCGCGCCAAGCGCACCGCAACAAAGGCGACCAGAATGGCGAAGACCACGCCATTGGTCACGAAAATGCCGGCGGGCCCCACCAGCTCGAAGCTGAGCGAGGAGAGGAGCGGCCCGATCGTCGCGCCGATACCGTTGAGCAGCAGGAGTCCTGCCGATACCTCGACATAGTCGGCCCGGTCGGCGAAGTCGAAAATATGGGCCGCCGCAATGGCGTAGCAAGGCAATAGGCCCGCGCCAAAGGCAAATCCCACAGCCAGCCAGGGCCAGGGCGCGAACGGCATGACCGCCAGAACGCCACCGGCGAGAATGGAAAACAGCGCCAGCCCGATCAACACCTGCCGCCGATCCATGGAGTCCGAAATCTTGCCCGCCGGCCATTGCAGGACCGCCCCGCCCAGAACGGCCGCGCTCATGAACAGGGCCGCATCGCGAATGCTGCCGCTGGCCTGGCTCGCATAGGCCGGCCCGAGCGACCAGAAGGAGCCGGTGGCCATGCCGATCAGGAAGATGGAGACCGTGCCGGTGGGCGAGAGCCGGAACATGCGCACCGGGCGGAAGCGGACAATGGTGATCGGCGCGGGCTGGCTTGAGCGGGTCATGACAATGGGCACTGCGGCCAGCGACACCAGCACCGAGGCGATCGAGAACAGCACGAAGCTATCCGGGCGGAACAGGGTCACCAGCATCTGACCCAGCGTGATGACGGTGAAATTGACCGTGACATAGGTGGAGATCAGCATGCCGCGGGTTTCATTGGTGGCCTGGTCGTTAAGCCAGCTCTCCACCACCAGATAGAGACCGGCCAGGCAGAAGCCGGTGATCAGGCGCAGACCGATCCAGATGATCGAATCAACGGCGATGGGATAGCCAAGGGCGGCCGCCGAGGCGATGGACACCAGCGCCGCAAAGGTGCGGATATGCCCTGCCCGCATGATCAGCAGCGGCGTGGCGGCACAGCCGGCCACGAAGCCCAGGAAATATCCCGAACCCAGAAGCCCAACCTCGAAGGCCGAAAAGCCTTCCAACCCCCCGCGAATGGGCAGCAGCATGACCTGCAGGCCATTGCCCGTGATCAGCAGCGCCACGCTGAGCAGAATGGCGCCAGCGGCCAGCATTGGAGAGAGGATTGTATTCCCGGGCATGTTCACCTGCCTTGATTCGCCTCCCGCTCATATGCCAGTTGCCCCCGGCTGGGCGATAGCCGGTACTGGTTCGACCCGCCGATCATGCACGCTTCGCGCGCTTGCTCCAAACCCCGACCGGCCAGATGCACCAGTTGCAAGAACATCTGTCGTCAATGACCAGGGCGCGCATGGGTTCCGCGCGCCGGACGGCGCTCCAGCCAAGACCCTTGGTCGATTCAGATTCCATTTGACGGCGCCGCGGTGCAGGCGTATTTGCGGCCTCAGGACATCTCGCCCTAACGCGAGACAATAGGCCTGGGAGGGCCGCGTGATATGGCTGATACGCCCCAAACCGCACCGGCGGTCAAACCGGCTAATCCAAATTTTTCTTCGGGTCCCTGTTCCAAACGTCCGGGTTGGACAATTGAGGCGCTTTCTGGCGCGCTGACCGGTCGCTCGCACCGCGCCAAGCCTGCCAAGGCGCGCATCCAGCAGGCCATCGACCTCACCCGCGAATTGCTCGAAGTCCCTGCTGATTATCGTATCGGCATTGTTCCCGCCTCCGATACCGGCGCGGTGGAGATGTTCCTTTGGAGCGCTCTGGGCGCACGGGGCGTCGACATGCTGGCCTGGGAAAGCTTCGGCGCCGGCTGGGTCACCGATGTGCAAAAGCAATTGAAGCTCCCCGATGTCCGCGTGCTCGAAGCCCCCTATGGCGAACTGCCGGACCTCAATGCGGTCGATTTCACCCGCGACGTGGTCTTCACCTGGAACGGCACCACCTCGGGCGTGCGCGTGCCGAACGCCGACTGGATCCCCGCTGACCGCCAGGGCCTGACCATCTGCGATGCCACCTCGGCCGCCTTCGCGCAGAATCTCGACTTCGCCAAGCTCGACGTCGTCACCTTCTCCTGGCAGAAGGCTCTGGGTGGCGAGGCTGCCCATGGCGTCTTGATCCTCTCGCCCCGCGCCGTCGAGCGGCTTGAAACTTACAAGCCCGACCGCCCGCTGCCGAAAATCTTCCGCATGACCAAGGGCGGCAAGCTGATCGAGGGCATCTTCAAGGCCGAAACCATCAACACCGTCTCCATGCTCTGCATCGAAGACGCGGTGGATGCCATGCAATGGGGTATCGAGATCGGTGGTCTCAAGGCCATGCAGGCCCGCGCCGACGCAAACGCCAAGGTGCTGGCCGACTGGGTTGCCAAGACCGATTGGGTCGATTTCCTCGCCAAGAAGGAAGATGAGCGCTCCAATACCTCGGTGTGCTTGGTGATCGCCGACCCCGAGGTCAATGCGCTGGACGCCGACGCTCAGGCCGCCTTTGCCAAGGCCATCGTCTCGCGTCTCGAAAAGGAAGGCGTGGCCTATGACATCGGCGGCTATCGCGACGCGCCGACGGGCCTGCGCATCTGGACCGGTTCGACTGTCGAATCCGCCGATCTCGAAAAGCTGACCCCGTGGCTCGACTGGGCCTACGCTCAGGAAAAAGCTGCTCTCAAGGCTGCTGCGTGAGGCGGAGCGAATAGGGAGGTAGCGAGTAGCGAATAGTCGCACCGCTGCTTCCCCGCCCCTCTTGCCTACCCGCCGTTCCCCATTCGCTATTCGCTTATCCCGAAGGGATGCCCTAATGCCCAAAGTTCTCGTTTCCGACAAGCTGAGCCCCACCGCCGTCCAGATCTTCAAGGACAATGGCGTCGAGGTCGACTACCTGCCCGATCTGGGCAAGGACAAGGACAAGCTGTTCGAAGTCATCGGCCAATATGATGGCCTGGCCATCCGCTCGGCCACCAAGGTCACCGAAAAGATCCTTTCGGCCGCCACCAATCTCAAGGTCATCGGTCGCGCCGGTATCGGTGTCGACAATGTCGATATCCCTGCCGCCACCAAGAAGGGCATCATTGTGATGAACACGCCCTTCGGCAATTCCATCACCACCGCCGAACATGCCATTGCCATGATGATGGCCCTGGCCCGCCAGCTGCCGGAGGCTGACGCCTCGACCCGCGCCAGCAAGTGGGAAAAGAACCGCTTCATGGGTGTCGAAGTCACCCACAAGACGCTGGGTCTGATCGGGGCGGGCAATATCGGCTCGATCGTTGCCGACCGCGCCCAGGGTCTCAAGATGAAGGTCATCGCCTATGACCCGTTCCTCACCCCGGAACGCGCCGTGGAACTGGGCGTGGAAAAGGTCGAGCTGAACGATCTGCTGGCCCGGGCCGACTTCATCACCCTGCACACCCCGCTGATCGACGCCACCCGCAATATCCTCAATGCGGAAACCCTGGCCAAGACCAAGAAGGGTGTTCGCATCATCAATTGCGCCCGCGGCGGCCTGATCGATGAAGCCGCGCTCTACGAAGCGCTCAAGTCCGGTCAGGTTGCCGGTGCGGCACTCGACGTGTTCCTTGAGGAACCGGCCCAGAACAACCCGCTGTTCGAGCTGCCCAACGTGATCTGCACCCCCCACCTGGGCGCTTCGACCACAGAAGCGCAGGAGAATGTGGCACTGCAGGTGGCAGAGCAGATTTCGGCCTATCTCATGACCGGCGAGATTACCAATGCGCTCAACTTCCCGTCCATCTCGGCCGAGGAAGCCCCGATCATCACCCCCTGGGTCAAGCTTGCCGAGGCCCTGGGTTCCTTTGCCGGCCAGCTGACGGAGACCGCCATTTCGGGCATCAAGCTCGAATTCGAAGGCACTCCGGCCGGCCTCAACACCCGCCCCATGGTGGCCGCCGCCATCAATGGTGTCTTGAAGCCCTCGCTGGGCGACATCAACATGGTTTCGGCGCCCCAGATCGCCAAGGATCGCGGCATCGTCGTCGAGACCACCAATCGCGACCAGCAGGGCGCCTATGAGGGCTATATCCGTCTGACGGTGACGACGGAGCGCCAGACCCGCGGCGTGGCCGGCACACTGTTCGCCAATGGCAAGCCGCGCATCATCCAGGTCAAGGACATCAACATGGAAGCGGAGATCACCCCGCACATGCTCTATGTCACCAATGAAGACAAGCCAGGCCATATCGGCCGCCTCGGCACCATTCTGGGCACGCTGGGCATCAACATCGCCAACTTCAACCTCGGCCGCGCCGAAGTGGGCGGCGATGCCATTGCCCTGGTTTCCATCGACGGCACCCTGACCGGCGACCAGCTTGGGCAGATCGCCGGCCTCGAAGGCGTCAAGCAGGCCAAAGCGCTCAGCTTCTAGGGCCGCGGTGGTCTCTCAAATGCACACCTATTGGGCGTCCCGCCATTCATATCGCGGGGCGCCCAACTTATCCTTGTAGCTATCACGAAGGCGCCGCGCCTCTTCGAGGACCTCTGCTGGCTGCTGCACCTTGGCCTCCTCACCGTCAAAGACGATGCCCCCGGTTATCCGAGCATAGCTGCCTGCTGCCGCAAGGACCGAAATGAGCTCTCGAGAATCTCCGCCGAAATAGAACGACATGGCATACTGCCAGGGTCCGCCAACGTCCCAACCTTCCTCGCCGAGTTCGCTGACAAGGGCGGCACAATCTTCGTGGAAGACTTCAAATCCGGTCCCCGCCCCATCCAGTCGAACGGGCAGGAAACCGCTCAACTCCTCGAAAACTGCCGATTGGTAGAGCAGCAGGTCAAAGCCGTCCGCATCAAGGCCGGCCTGCCACTCGCGCATGCTCGCAGTCCGATTGGAAAACACAATTATCATCATCGACATAAGCAATCTCCCTTCGAACAAAGAAGGAACACAGCGACATGCCAATGGCAATTACGGAGAACTGCGTAGAGCGCTGCGACGCGCCGCCCACTCCGCCAGCAGGATGCCGCTGAAGATGATAGCGGCGGCGATGAAATGATAGGCTTCGAGCGTTTCGCCAAGGATGATCACCGAGCCCAGCGTCCCGAAGACCGGGATGAGGTTGTGGCTGGGCGCAGCGCGGTTGGCGCCGACCAGCTCGACGCCGCGCGCATAGGCGACCTGGCTGAACATCGACGGAAAGATCGCCACATAGGCGATGACGGCCCAGACCACCGGCGGCGCCGAACCCAGCGTTGCCACCTGCCCCAGCCCACCCGGCGAGAAGGCCAGCATGATCACCGCGGTAATCGCCGCACCGGAAAAGCTCACCGCCATGAAGCTCAAGATATGCATCTTGGGGCGGAAGCGCAGCGCCAGGGTGTAGCTGGTGTATGCCAGGCAGGCGAGCATGACAAAACCGTCGCCGATATTGATGTCGAGCGTCACGATCCGCCCCAGATCACCATGGGTTGCCGTAAGAGCCACCCCGGTTATGGCCAGCAATACGCCGAGGATCTGGATCAGCTTGGCCCGTACCCGGAAGATGATGAAATTGGCGCCCAAAATGAGCATGGGCAGCGAGCCCTGCTCGATCGCCGAGTTGACCGCCGTGGTGGTTTGCAGCCCCAGATAGAGAAAACCGTTGAACAGCGCGTAGCCGACCGCGCCATAGGCCATCAGCACCAGCCAATGCCGGCGCACCACATCCCAATCCCCTTTCAGATGGGGCCAGGCGAAGGGCAGGATGAAGCTGGTCGCCAGAACGCAACGGCTGGCCAGCAGCAAAAATGGGTCGATTTGCCCAACGGTGAGCTTGGCGGCCACCACATTGCCGCCCCAGAACAACGGCGCCAGCACCAGTAGCAGATAAGGCTGTTCCAGAACGCGGGCGAAAAAGCCGCTACTTTGCTCATGTTGCGGCTTTGTCATCGTCGCCCGGGTGATGTAAGGACAATCGGACTTATCAGTTATTCGGCCGCAATCAAACCCGACAAAGCCGGCCGGGGGGACCTAACGTCCGATCATCGTGGACCTGCTTTGCGCCGGTCCTTTTCGTGTGCCTTGTTTGGGGAAGACTGAAATATGGCGAATGTGGTTGTCGTCGGCTCGCAATGGGGCGACGAGGGCAAGGGCAAGATCGTGGACTGGCTTTCGGAGCGCGCCGACGTGGTGGTGCGGTTCCATGGTGGCCACAATGCCGGCCACACGCTGGTCATCGACGGCGTCAGCTACAAGCTGGCCCTGCTGCCGTCAGGCCTGGTCCAGGGCAAGCTCTCGGTGATCGGCAATGGCGTGGTCGTCGACCCGCACCACTTTGTCCAGGAGATGGAAAAGCTGCGCGGCCAGGGCGTCAATATCACGCCCGAAGTGCTGCGCATCGCCGACAACGCGCCGCTGATTCTGTCGCTGCACCGCGAACTGGATGGCATTCGGGAAGACGCCAATTCCGGCCTCAAGATCGGCACCACCCGCCGCGGCATCGGCCCGGCCTATGAGGACAAGGTCGGTCGTCGCGCCATCCGCCTGGTCGACCTTTCCGAACCCGATACGCTGATGCCCAAGATCGAGCGGCTGTTGACCCACCACAATGCGCTCCGCCGCGGCATGGGCCTGACCGAAATTTCGGCCGACACCATTCACACCGAGCTGAGCACCATTGCCGCCGAAATTCTGCCCTTCATGGATCAGGTCTGGCGCGTGCTCGACCAGAAGCGCCGCGAGGGCGCCCGCATTCTGTTCGAAGGGGCCCAGGGGGCCCTGCTCGACAATGACCACGGCACCTATCCCTTCGTGACCTCCTCCAATACCGTCGCCGGTCAGGCCGCGGCCGGGTCGGGACTTGGCCCCACGGCCATTGATTATGTGCTGGGTATCACCAAAGCTTACACGACCCGCGTAGGCGAAGGCCCCTTCCCCTGCGAACTGGATGACGAGATCGGCAAGCACCTCGCAGTTGTCGGCCGTGAAGTCGGCGTCAACACCGGCCGTCCGCGCCGTTGCGGGTGGTTCGACGCCGTGCTGGTGCGCCAGACCGTCCGGACATCGGGCATTACCGGCATCGCCCTGACCAAGCTCGACGTTCTCGATGGCCTCAAGGAGATCAAGGTCTGCGTCGGCTATGAGCTGGATGGATCACGCATTGATTATTTGCCTGCCTCAATGGGGGCACAGGCACGGGTTAAGCCCATCTACGAGACGCTCGAAGGTTGGTCGGAAACCACCGCGGGCGCCCGTTCCTGGGCCGAACTGCCGGCTCAGGCGGTCAAATATGTCCGCTATATCGAGG
Source organism: uncultured Devosia sp. (assembly GCF_913055165.1). GTDB lineage: Bacteria > Pseudomonadota > Alphaproteobacteria > Rhizobiales > Devosiaceae > Devosia. The sequence goes on along the minus strand of NZ_CAJXJS010000019.1, from coordinate 51,960 downwards.
AGCTGATCGGGGCGCCGGTGGCTCTGCTGTCGACCAGCCCGGAGCGCGCGGATACCATCCTTGTGGTAGACCCATTCCAAGATTAGGAAATTTTGATACAAGACTGCGCTGCAAGAGTGAGTACCAAGTAGCCGATGGCGGATTACAAGGAGCTGTTGCGTCGGGCGATCTCGGCGCTTCCGGAGAATAACGGGGCCGCGCGGCGCGCGGTCTATGAAAAGGCGCGTTCGGCCCTGGTCGGCCAGTTGCGCGCCATTCAGCCTCCTCTGCCCGCACGCGACATCACCCAGCATCGCCTGCAGCTCGAAGACTGCATTCGCCAGGTCGAACAGGAAGCCAGTGAAGCGGTGATCAGCCTGGGACGGGAAGGTCCGCTGAGCGCGCGTGCTGCGCCGGCGGCCGTTCCACCGCGCTCCGAACCGACACCGCCCCCCTCGCCCGCTCCGGCCGCTCCGCCCCCCGCAGAGGACGAAAGCGACGCAGCGCCCGACACCGCAATCGGGCCCGAGCCGGCAATATCCGACGAACCCGAGGCGGACTCCGAAGCGGTCAAATCCGATGCCGTGCAACCCTTGCCGCCGGTGTCCGATACCGCCGCATCAGAGGAGCGAGCGCCCGACACGCAGGATGCTGAGGCAAAGACTGCCTCCAGCGCGCCAACCTCTATCGAAGACATCATTGCCCAGGCCGCAGAGACCAGCGGCGCCAAAGTCACCGCCAATGAGGATGTGAGCGAAGCCGGGGCGCCCGGGCACGCCGCAACCAAGGCGGCTGAAGCACCGGTGGAACCGCCCCGTCCGGCACGGGGCTTCCCTTTCATGTCCCGCGGCCCGGCAGCAGAACAGACGGTCAAGCCGGCAGCTTCGGTCACCCCGGTCTCCCTGGCACCGCGCGTCGAGCCTGTCATGGGCAGCACGGCGCTGGCCAGCCAGGCCATCAGCACCGAGCCGGTGCTGATCGATCCGCCCATTCCGGTGGACCCGGCCCTTTCCGCGGTGCGCGAAGTCGAGGTGGAGCAGGATGATGCGCGGGCGGCCGAAGGGGCTATCGAACGCGCCATAGAAACGCTGGATCGCGAGGCCCGGGGCGAACCGACCGAGCCCCTGCCGGATCATGCCGAACCTGACGCCACCGCCACGCCCGACCCCGAGGCCGACGCCAGTTTCGATCCCGCGGGCGCCGAACGGCGTTCGGGCGCCGGCTTGACCATTTTCCTGATCGTTTTTGCGCTGCTGCTGGCGGGTGTCGGTGGCGCCGGGTTCTGGGCCTGGCGTGAAGGTTATGTCGATCTCGACCAGATGTTCGGCCGCAGCCAGACCGCCGTGGTGCAACCGCAAACGGTGGAACAGCCGGCCGTTCCCACCATGGATAGTACGCCGACCGCGCCGCAAACGGGCGAAGAAGCCGCTTCCGGTCCCGGCAATACGGCGACCACCACCGCCACCGAACCGACGAGCGCGCTCGAAGCGACCAGCGAAGATCGCCTTGAGCCGACACCTGAGCCGGTGACCCCCACGGGCACCGAGACCGTGCTGCCTTCGATTGGCACCGGCGAGGTCAAAACTGAAGAGCGCCTGTCGGGCGAGGACACCTCGATTGCTGCAACCAGCGATCCGGCAGCCAGCGTCGATCCGGTCGATCTGGCCGGCAATCAATCCCTGTTGCTGGAGGCCTCGACCGGCGGCCAGGCGAGCACAGTTCCCTTCTCGGGCACAGTGGAATGGACCGAGGGCACCGACGAGATCGGACAACCCACCCTGCAGGCCAATGCGAGCATCCCGGCGCGCAATATGAGCGTCTCCATCCTCATCCGGAAGAATATCGACCCCAGCCTGCCGGCCAGCCATCTGATGGAAATCAGCTTCAATGTGTCTGACACCTTCATCGGCGGATCGATTTCGAGCTTGGCCGGTGTGCTGCTCAAGGACGAAGAACTGGTTCCCGGCACGGCTCTGGCCGGTGCATCGGCGCGGATCGTGGGCAATACTTTCCTGTTCGCCCTTAGCGCCTCGCCGGACGATTTGGCCGCCAATACCGAGCTGCTCGACACGCGCCGCTGGATGGACCTGGCAATTGTCTATGGCACCGGACGCAACGCCATTCTCACCCTGGAAAAGGATGAGGATGCACAGGCCCTGTTTGATCGCGTCCTGACCGCCTGGGCCCAGTAGGACCAGTAGCGAGGGAGGATTGAGGGGCTAGACGCGCTCCAGCTTCCCCTCGACGATCCGATAGTGACGGCTGGCCAGAGCGGCAATGTCGTCGGCGTGGTGGCTCACCAGCACCGTGTGCCAACCGTGACGACGCGTCAGCTCGCCGACCAGGTCACGAGTGGTCCGGCGGGTTTCGTCGTCCAGCGCCGAGAACGGCTCATCGAGCAGCAGCACCGGCCGGTCGCGCAGCAAGGTCCGGGCCAGCGCCACACGCTGCTTCTGCCCGCCCGAGAGATTGGCCGCCAATTGCGTCTCAAAGCCGGACAGGCCGACCTCGGCAAGGGCCGCAGCAATCCGCTCCCGCGCCGATGCCTTGTCAATGTCGCGGGGCAGACCAAGCGCCACATTTTCCGACGCGCTCAAATGCTCAAAGAGATTATCCGCCTGCAGCAGCAGCGAGACGGGGCGACGTTCCGGCGGCAGCGGCAACAATGCCAGTCCGTCCAGGTCAAGCGATCCGCTGGCGGGTTGCAGGAAACCGGCCAGCAGATCGAGCAGGGTCGACTTGCCCGAGCCGCTGGCGCCGGACACTGCCGTCACCTCACCGGGCCGGGCCTCAAGAGTGAATCGGTAGGGCGTTCTCTGCCCTGGATGGGCAAAGACGAGATTATCGGCGCGGAGCATGGGCGATTCTTTCGACAAGGCGCGGCAGCCCGACAAAGGCAGCGATGGTGAAGATCAGCAGCAGGGCCGCGATCGCGGCGGCATCATTGGTCTTGTAAGAGCCCAGCGCACGATACATCAGCAGCGGCAGGGTCTGGAAATCCTGCGTACCGAAGAGGGCAATGACCCCCAGGTCTCCGAGCGAAAAGCAGAAGGCCAGAGCCAGCATCAGCCCGATGTCGCGCCCGAGCAGCGGATACTCGATCCGGCTGAATTGGTGCCAGCCAGACAGCCCCAGCGACCGGATCAGCTTGCCGCGCGTGCGCATGATGGCATCGAGCGGCGGGCCGAGCGTGGCGATAGCAAAAGGCAGCGACAAAAGGCTGTTGGCAATCACCACCACAATCGGCGCGGCCAGGCTTACACTGACACCCGAGGCGCGGACCAAAAGGAAGAAGCCAAGCGACAACACCACCGCCGGGACGGCAAGATAGGCATAGGCCGGGATATTCAACACCGTTCTGGCCACCCGATGCTCAACGGCGCTGCGCCCCAAAGCCAGGACCAGCGCGAGCACCAGCGTCAGAAGCGCGGAACTGGCGCCGATGCTGATGCTGGTCAGGGTCGACCACCAGAAGCTTGCCTGGCCGAGCACCCGCACCAGCCCGGCACCCAAGCCATCGTAGAGCACCGAAACAAGCGGCAGCGCGAAGCCAATCGCCCCCAAGGCCAAAGTGAACCACTGCAAGGCCCTGACCGGTGCCGCATCCCGCCACCGCGGTTGGACCGACCGGCCGAGTGCCGAAGGAATCGGAGAAAAGGCCGAGGCCACGACAATGACGAGGGAGCATACGGCAATCTGGGTCAGGGCCAGCCGCACCGCTCCGACGAGATCGAAATCGAGCCGCACGGCGGTATAGATGGCCACTTCCAATGTCTGGTTAGCCGGCCCACCGCCGAGCAGCAGGACGATCGGGAAGCTGGTGAAGGCCAAAAGGAAAATGATGGCCCCCAGCCCCGGCAGGCTGCCGCGCAAAGCCGGCCAATCAATGAGCGCAAAACGCTTCCAGGCCGACAAACCAAGCGACTGTCCCATTTTAAGCCGGCTTTGAGGAATGGCATCGAGCCGAGCCAGCAGGATGCGGGCGGCAAATGCCCCGTCCAGAACGACATGCGCCAGCAGGATACCCGATAGGCCATAGGCCGGACTGTCAAAGGTGATGCCGAATAAGGTGTCGGCGATCTGGTTGATCCAGCCATTGCGGCCCCAGATCGAGAGCAGGCCAAAGGCCACCACCATGCCCGGCGTGACGATGGCCGCGGCAAACAGGCCCACCACGAGATCGCGCCCGAAAAAGCGCAATCGGTTAAGCGCCCAGGCCAGAGCCGTGCCGACCAGCAGCGACAGCACCATGGTCAGCCCCGCCTGCAGCGCTGTCATGCGCAACAGGTGAGCGATGTCGATGCGCGATCCGCCGGATGCATCAGTGGCCGCCGCCAGGATCGCCCACAACACCGCCGCGATCAGCGCTGCGATGGCGAGCGTGAGGATCGCGGCCGACGCGACGCGGATGGGGCGGCGTGGGAGGGTCAGCATTGTCAGAATACCAGCCACCTGGCGAGGCCACCCCCACCCTTGATCCCTCCCCACGAGGGGGAGGGAGACGATGAGCGCAGGCGGCACGACCCTTCGCCTCCCTCCCCTTGATGGGCTTCGAGCCGTCCCGCAGGGCAAATCTCTCCGGTGGAGAGATTTGAGGGAAGAAGGAAAGAGGGTGGGGTGACACCAGGCATGCGATGCATGCTACTGCACCGCCGCGAGCATCTCGTCGATCCAGGCCGCCGAATTGGCCGTGATCTCGGCCTCGTCCAGCGTCAGTGTCTTGTCCGGCTGCGGCAGGCTTTCAAAGGCCGGATCGAGGTCAGCACCCAGATCCACCACCGGGAACATCCAATTGGTGGTCGGGATGACGCTCTGGCCTTCAACCGAAGTCAGATAGGCCAGGAAATCGCGCGCCAGATCCTGCTGGTCGGACGACTTGAGGATGCCGGCCACCTCGATCTGCGGGAAATGTCCCTCTTCGAACATCGCCGCCTTGATGGTGTGATCATCCGCATCGAAGATATGATAGGCTGGCGAGGTGGTGTAGGACAGCACCATGTCGGCTTCGCCATCCAGGAACAGCGAATAGCTCTCGCTCCACTCCCGCGTGATGGTGAGGATGTGCGGCTTGAGACCAGCCCAGATTTCGGGCGCACGGTCGCCATAGGCGGCCTTGACCCAGAGCAGGAGCCCGAGCCCAGGCGTTGCCGAACGCGGGTCCTGGATGGCGATCTTGATGTCGTCATCGAGCGCAATCAGCTCTTCGAACGAAGCCGGCGGCGCCTCCATGGTGTCGGTGTCCCACATGAAGGCGAAATGCGAATAGTCGAAGGGCACGAATTGCGCGTCAGTCCACTCACCCGGCAGGTCGAGATGGCTGAGCTCCAGGCCATGCTCGGCGAACAGCCCAGTTTCACGCGCTTCCCCGGCAATAGCTGTATCGAGACCCAGAATGATATCGGCCTCGGTGCTCTCGCCCTCAAGCTGCACCTTGCGCAGGGTGCCAATGGAGCTGTCGGCAGCGACCCAGTTGACCGTGCAGTTGCAAGTGGCTTCAAAGCCCTCCTTGAGGGGCACGCCTGGGCCCCATTCGGAGGCAAAGCCATCATAGGTGTAGATGGTGAGGGTCGGCTTGTCCTGAGCGAGTGCGGTGCCGGAAAGTCCGGCAAAAAGGACCGCAAACGCCAGCGAGGAGGATTTGACCATGATGGTCTCCCTTCGTTCGGTGTGCGGCCATGGGTGAAGGGATGTGTCAATGGTATAGGACGCGCGAGGGCACCCTTGCCATCTCGAACTTCCTCCGCCAGCATGACCTGGTTCAGGTTCTATGGGTAACTCTCAGCTCCGGCGGCAACCGGAACACCCCAGCGAGACGGTGCGGACCATATTGAGAGATAACCCCGAGTGCAATCCCCCATTCAGTCAACAGAACAGACCCTGCTGAGCTTTGATCGCCCGCTCGCCATCGTCGGCGGAGGCACTGCTGATTTCACGCTGCTACGCGACCTTGCGGCCCGCAATGTGGCGCTTGTCGCTGCCGATGGCGGCGCCAACGCCATTGGTGCGGCAGGTCTCGTGCCCGAGGCCATCCTGGGCGATCTTGATTCGATCGAGGACCGTGCAGCTTGGGAAGAGCGCACCCGGGTCATTCACATTCCCGAACAGATCACCACCGATTTCCAGAAGGCACTCTACTCCACCAGCGCCCCGGTGACGCTGGCCCTGGGCATGACCGGCAAACGCCTGGACCACACCCTGGCTGCGCTCAGCGCCCTGCATGAAGTGGCTCACAGGCGGCGCGTCATTCTGGTCGATGAGACGGACGTGGCGCTGGCGGTATCGGGATCGTTTGCCTTTGAGGCCACTCCCAGGGAACGCATTTCTGTGCACCCCCTGGTGCCGATTGTGTTTGAGCGAACCGAGGGCCTTTTCTACCCGATGAACGATCTGCTCCTCGACCCCGCCGGTCGGCTCGGCACCTCCAATGAGGGGACAGGCGGCCGCGTCGAGATCGTGCCGAAAGACGACACGCCCTGGCTGCTGATCCTGGGGCGGGAGCGGTTGTGGGATCTGATGGAGATTTGCACCGCGCGGGAGTGACGCGGCGGGCGCTGGTCCTAAACCGCCTCGCCCAGCCGGAACTGCAATTTGGCCAGCTCGGCATAGCGTCCGCCCTTGGCGACAAGTTCGTCATGCGTGCCCTGGTCGATGATCTTGCCGCCGTCGAGCACCAGGATAGTGTCGGCATCGCGAATGGTGGCCAGCCTATGCGCGATGACCAGCGTGGTGCGCCCGGCCATCAGATGCTCCAGCGCCAATTGCACCAATTGCTCGGATCGCGCGTCGAGCGCCGACGTCGCCTCGTCGAGCAACAGAATGGGCGCGTTCTTGAGAATGGCGCGGGCAATGGCCAGTCGCTGCTTCTGTCCACCGGAGAGCATGACGCCCCGCTCGCCCACCACCGTGTCGTAGCCCTTGGGCAGATCAGCGACGAAATCGTCCACGAGCGCCGCTTTGGCGGCCGCGACCACCTCGTCCATTCCCGCATCGGGCTTACCGAAGCGGATGTTCTCGGCAATGGTACCGGCAAAGATGATCGGCTCCTGCTCGACATAGGCAAAGCGCTGCCGCAGATCGCTGAGTTTCAGCTTGCGAATATCCACGCCATCGACCGAAACACTTCCCGCATGAACATCGTAGAAGCGCTGCAGGAGCGACAGGGTCGTCGACTTGCCCGAACCTGAGGGTCCGACCAGCGCGACTGTCTCGCCCTTGCCGACCGAGAAACTGACATTGTCGAGAACATTCTCGCCGCCTGGCCCGCTATAGGAAAAGCTGACCTGGTCGAAAGCCACGGTGCCCAGCGGCGGCTCGGGCAAAGCGACGGGAGTAACCGGATCGACAATCTCGGCATCGGTATCGAGGATTTCGGTGAGGCGTTCAGTGGCGCCGGCCACGCTTTGCAGATTGCCCAGCACTTCGGACACATTGGTGAGGGCACCCGAGGCCATGAGCGCATAAACGAGGAACTGGGCCAATTGTCCCGCCGTAACCGAGCCCTCGAAAACCGAGCGGGCGCCCCACCAGACGAGGCCCACCAGCGAAGCCGTGCCCAGGAAAATCACCAGACCCACCAGAAAGGCGCGAGCCCCCAGGCGCTTGACCTCGGCCCGATAGCTGGTTTCGCTGCTTGCATTGTAATGGACCGCCTGCACCTCTTCCTGGGTGAAGGCCTTGACCGTCCGGTTGGCCCCCAGCATTTCGGTTGCCATGGCCGACAGGTCCGCCAGCGCATCCTGCGTCCGACGCGACATGCCACGCAGGCGCCGGGCATAGACCATGACCGGAATGAGAATGGCGGGCAGCGCCACAACCACCCCCAGGGTGAGGACCGGGCTGGTCAGGATCATCATGATCAGCGCGCCGATAATGGTGACCATGGAGCGCAGGGCCAGCGAGAAGCTGGACCCGACCGCGTTGCGGATCGAGACGGTGTCGCCATTGAGGCGGCTGGTCAGTTCGCCCACCCTGTGGGTGTCGAAATAGCGGGTCTCGAGGCGCAGCAGATGGGAGAACACGGCCTGCCGGAGATCGGCCACGACCCGCTCGCCAATGACCGAGATGAAATAGAAGCGTGCGCCGCTGGCGACGGCCATGATTGCGGCGATACCGATGATCAGCCAGCCATATTGGCCCACCATGTCAATATTCTGCGCGACAAAGCCTTCGTCGATCGCACCGCCCAGAATGGCGGGAATGGCCAGCGAGGAAATGGCCGAGATCAGCAGGAAGACGACAGTCAGAGATAGCCGCACAGGATAGCGCAGCAGAAACGGCACCAAACGGCGCAGGGGCTGAAGCTGGCGCGGGGCAGCGCGGACTTCGGAGACGATCTTTTCAGGATTGGCTTGTGCCGGAACGGCCTGATCTGTCATGGCTGGAACACGCCGTTCTCACTGAGGGATCGGCCGCAGCCGCTGACCGCCCCCATATAGGGGCTGGCCCCGGAGCCCGCAACCGCGCCGAGGGGGGCAATATTGCCGCGTGGCCCATCTGAATGCACAACGCATTCTGCGCCCTTGCAGAAGCCGCGCTTCTGCTGTAACAAGCCGCCCAACACCAGATTGATGCTCTCCGGGCGCCGCGGCGCCCGTTTGATTTGAGGCAAGGCCATGAAGACCGATATCCACCCCGACTACCACACCATCAACGTGGTCATGACCGACGGCACCACCTACCAGACCCGCTCGACCTGGGGCAAGGAAGGCGACACGCTGCAGCTCGACATCGACCCCAAGACCCACCCCGCCTGGACCGGCGGCACGGGCCAGCTGATGGACCGCGGTGGCCGCGTGTCGCGCTTCAAGGAGCGCTTCAAGGGCCTCGGCATCTAAGCCGACCCGATTTCGTTTTTGTGCAGAGCCCGGCCATCGCGCCGGGCTTTGTCTTGCCTGGAGCTGGCCATGTTCATCCTGTCGCTGGCCTACACCGCGCCCTTGAGCGAAGTGGACAAGCATGTTGCCCCGCATATGGACTGGGTGGCCGGCGGCTATGACAGCGGCGTTTTTCTGGCCTCGGGCCGCAAGGAGCCTCGAGCCGGCGGCGTTATCCTGGCGCGTGGCGAGCGCTTGGCGCTCGAGGCGCTGGTGGCCTCCGATCCATTCGTGACGGCCGGGGTGGCGGTGTATGAGGTGACCGAAATCGTGCTCAGCCGCACCACTTCAGGTCTGGAAATGCTCAAGGGTTAGAAGGCTCAATCAGCCCGACCGAAGGCGGCCTTGAGGCGGGAAAGTTGATCCGCCACGCCATTGGCCTGGCCCGGTGCCATTGCCGGCAGGTCGCCCTTTTCCAGCGTATCGAGCTGCATCACCCGGTCGAACAGCCGGTCACCCTTGTCGATGAAGTCGCGCAAGGTCTGCGGGAGCTCGTCATAGCCCGGCCCGCCGCGCTGTGACGGCGTGGCGGAGAACTTGACCTTCTCCTTCTCCGAGCGGGCGTTCTCGCGGCTGATCTCGCCTTCATTGACCGCTCGCTGCAGCAGCAGCCAGGATGCCAGTTGCATCAGCCGTGTGGTCAGGCGCATGGATTCGGTGGCGTAGAGAAAACCGGCCTCGCGCGGCAGTACCCGGCTTTCGATCCGGCCTTCCGCATCGAGATAGGCGGCGACCGCCTCGATCAGGGCCATGCCTTCGCGGTAGAGCGCATCAAAGCTCCCCGACGCGACAATGCGCGGGCCCAACGATACCGCATCCCTGGTTTCACCGGTTTCGGCCACGCCGTTTCCTCCAACCGGAACATGCTAACCCCGGGCGTTCCGGTGGTCATCCATGCGGTGCCAGTATTGTTAATTTTGTGGTTGAAGCGTGGCGCCGCAACACACGGCCCAAAAAAGAAAAAGAGCCGCAGGGTTGCAGCTCTCGAAGTTAACAGGGAGGCGTCAAACAGAGGGAGAAACCACTCTGAAAAATCCAGAACAAGTCTGAATAATGAGACGTTACCGCCCAAACATTAATTTGAGCTTAACAGGACTCGATTTCTTAACCGTGCCCGTTGAACTCAGCGTAACGCTGTTGGCGGGTGATCCAGAAGGGTCCGCCCGGTCAGGGTGATGATCGGCTGGTCGCCGGCCAGTTCCACCCAGCCCTTGGCATAAAGCGGCGCGACATCGCTGCGCCGGCTCAGCGCCTCACCGCGGGCCAAGGCATTGAGACAGGCAAGTTCGGCCGCCCTGACACCTTCCAGAATTACATCATCCTGCCGCACCATCTTGGCAACTCCTCCAAAGCTTACCTCGAAATGCAGGCCGGGCCCGGGCTTTGTCTATTCGCCAAAGGTCGGATGGAAGGCTCTCGGGACCGAGCCGTCCTGCATGTCTTCCTCCACGCACCCGGCCATCCTGCCCGAGCTGCGAAGCTCTTCAAATGATAACGCCTTGTTAAACTTAACAAGCGCGGAGCCGTAACGGCACAATGGTGCCTTTGGTGCCATCACGAAATGGGTGTCTCAAAACTTGAACGCGGCTTCCGCGGCCCTGCGGGAATCGCCTTTGGCCGCCATGGCAGCCCTGAGCCGGGCGATTTCGGCTTCCAGCAGGCCAATGCGGTCCTGCAATTCTTCCACGGACAGCGCATCAAGGTTCATTCCGACCTCGTGGCTGACGGGGCGTTTGCGGTCTTCCTCTTCCATGGCGCAATCCTCACAAAACAACGGCGAACAAGTTTAGCCGAGCGATCTTGCCCGGCAAGCCGGCTTGCGCCAGCATTGGGCATGAACTTGCCAAAGACCATGACCGCCATCTGCATCGCCGGCCCAGGCGGCCCCGAGGTGCTGACCCCTTGCATCGAGCCGCTGCCGGAGATCGGCCCGCGCGACGTGCTGATCCAGGTAGCCTCCGCCGGTATCAACGGGCCGGACCTGGCGCAAAGGCGCGGGCATTACGCGCCGCCTCCTGGCGCGTCGCCCTTGCCTGGCCTGGAAGTGGCGGGGATCGTCGCGGCGCTTGGCGAGCAGGCCACGGGATTGGCCGTGGGGGACCCCGTCATGGCGCTGACCAATGGCGGCGGCTATGCCGAATATGTCTCGGTGCCCTTCGGTCAGGTGCTGCCCGTGCCGCAGGGCTGGAGCCTCGCCGAAGCGGCCGCTCTGCCCGAAACCTGGTTCACCGTCACCCAGACCCTGGTCATGCGGGCCGGCCTTGAGCCGGGCATGACCGTGCTTGTGCATGGCGGCGCCGGCGGCATCGGCGGCGCAGCCATCCAGATCTGTACCATTCTGGGTGCACGGGCCATTGCCGTCGTATCTGACGCCGACAAGGCCGATTATTGCGGGCGGCTCGGCGCCATCGCCGTGATCGATCGCACCCGGGAAAATATCGCCAACCGGGTCATGGAATTGACCGATGGGCGCGGTGCCGACCGTATTGTCGATCTGGTCGGCGGGGCGCTGGCGGCCGTCAATATCGCGGCCTCGGCCCGTGGCGGCCACATCGTCCAGGTCTCGACCCTTGAGGGCGCCAATGCCACGGTGCCCCTGCGCATGATGATGGCCAAGGACCTGACCCTGTCCGGCTCCACCTTGCGCCCGCAAAGCCCTGAGACCAAGGCGGAGATCGCCGCCCATATCCGCGCAACCTTTCTGCCCGCGCTGGCTGCTCCGGACTGGATCAAGCCCGAGATCAGAACCTTTCCGCTGGCGTCGGCGGCGCAGGCGCATGCCGAGATGGAGACACGCCGCCATCGCGGCAAGCTGGTGCTCGTCACCGATTTCGGCGCTGAACAAATGACCAGTTAGCCGTTGCGGCAAGGCGGTATTTTCCTTATATTACCGGTCAGTTCCCCTCAGCATTTGGCCAAGAGGCGGAGCGGCCCGGAGGAAGACCGGCCGCGCCAGCAGGAGAAATTTAACCATGTCCCAGTCCCTTCTGATGCCCAAGGCAACCGCCGTGTGGCTCGTGGACAACACCGCCCTGTCCTTCGACCAGATCGCTGCTTTCTGCACACTGCATCCGCTCGAAGTGCAGGGCATCGCCGACGGCGACGTGGCCAGCGGCATCATGGGCGTGAACCCCATTCAGAACGGCCAGCTGACCCGCGAAGAGATTGAAAAGGCCGAGGCCGATCCCGCCTATCGCATGAAGCTGAGCGAGCCCAAGGTTCGCGTCGCCGCCGTCAAGCGCAAGGGCCCGCGCTACACCCCGATTTCCCGCCGCAATGAGCGTCCCAACGCCATCAAGTGGCTGGTGCGCAACCACCCCGAACTCAAGGACGCACAGATCATGCGTCTGGTTGGCACCACCAAGTCGACCATTGAATCGGTGCGCGAGAACACACACTGGAACGCGGCCAATCTGACGGCCATGGACCCAGTAACCTTGGGCCTGTGCAGCCAGATCGACCTTGACCTCGAGGTCAAGCGCGCATCCAAGGACGCCCCGGCTCAGGCCGAACTTAACGAGGGCACCACCCTGCTGACCGCCGAGGAGGCCCTGGCCCGCGCCAATGCCCGCCTCTCCGAGCAGCAAGGCGGCTTCGACGCCGACGGCACCGGACATGCCGGCCAGACCTCCGACGAGGAATTGGATGCCGATTCGGTCTTTGCCAAGCTCAAGTCGATCAAGTCCGACAACGACGAATAGACGAGAGGGGCCAGCAGGGTGGAAGACAATATTCTGCTGGCCATCTTTGCCCTGCTTGCCGCCAGTGCCGCGCTCGTGCCGCTGGCCAAGGCGGCCGGCCTGGGAACGGTGCTGGGCTACCTGACCGCCGGCATCCTGATCGGTCCTTATGGCCTGGGCCTGCTGACTGACACCGAAACCATCCGTCACATCTCCGAATTCGGCATCGTGCTGATGCTCTTTCTCATCGGGCTCGATCTACAGCCTCGTGAGGTCTGGCGCATGCGCAACAAGGTGCTCGGCCTTGGCCTGCCCCAAATGCTGCTGACGGCTTTGGTCATCGCCCTGATCCTTCAGGCATTCGGCTTCGCCCTCAATACCGCGATCATCGTGGGCATGGCCTTTGCCATGAGTTCGACCGCTATTGCCATGCAGACCGCCGAGCAGCGCGACATCACCCGCACCGATGCGGGGCGGGCGAGCCTTGCCGTGCTGCTGGTGCAGGATGTGGCGGTCATCCCGATTCTCGCCATCGTGCCGTTTCTGGCCTTTGCCGGTTCCGGCACCAGTCTGGAAGCCGAGATCACCGAGGCCGTCTCGGAGGTGGAAAGCCCGGTCTTCTGGCAGACATCGGCGCTGCTACTGGCCACTTTCGCCGCCGCCATTGCCGGTGGCCGCTATGTGGTGCGCCCCCTGCTTGCCTTTGTGGCCCGCACCGCTGTGCGCGAAGCCTTCACCGTCCTGGCATTGGCGCTGGTGGTGGGCGCCGCCTTCGCCACCCAGGCCCTTGGGCTGTCGCCTGCATTGGGCGCCTTTATCGGCGGTGTACTGCTGGCCGACAGCGAATACCGCCATGAGCTCGAGAGCAACCTTCAACCCTTCAAGGGTCTGCTCCTGGGGCTGTTTTTCGTTTCGGTTGGCATGTCGATCGCCTTTGGCGAATTCCTCGAAACGCCCTGGCTGATCCTGGCGCTGGTCCTCATCGTGATCGTCGCCAAATTCGCCATCCTCTATGGCCTGTGCACCCTGTTCCGCATGAACCGGGCCGACCGGCTGCTGGTAGCGACGCTGCTCAGCCAGGCCGGCGAATTCGCCTTCGTGGTCCTGCAATTCGCCTTCAACAGGGGTGCGTTGGCGGACGATGCCTATGCGCTGTTCACCGTTGTGGTGGCTCTCTCGATGGCCACCACGCCCCTATTGCTCTTCGCTTTCGACAAGCTGATCGCGCCACGGCTGGATGCGCGCAAGGGGCGGGAGGGCCGCGACCCGGACACTGTCGAGAAACACCGCCGCATCGTCGTTCTCGGCTATGGCCGCTTCGGGCAGATCGTCACCCGCATGCTGCGCAGCCATGGCTACGACATGACCCTGATCGACGACGATGCCGCGCAGATCGAGCTGGTCCGCCGCTTCGGGGTAAAGGTCTATTATGGCGACGCCTCGCGGACCGACCTGCTGCACGCCGCCGGCGTCGGACACGCCGAACTGGTCATTATTGCCGTGGGTGGCGCCAATCGCATTCTCGATATCGCCCGCAATGTGCGCCGGCATTTTCCAGATGTCGCCATTGCCGCCCGGGCGGTCGACCGCGAACACGCCCATGCCCTGATGGAGCTGGGCGTTACCCTGTTCGAGCGCGAGACCTTCCACTCTGCCCTGCATCTGGGCCGCCGCGTCCTCGTTCATTTCGGCCATGACGAGGACGAGGCCGAGGAGCTGGCGCGCCAGTTCCACGCCCGGGACGAAGAATTGCTGCTTCGCGCCTTCCGCCTGCGCGGGGATCGCGAGGCCTATTGGGGCGCCGTTCGACAGTCCATGACCCTGCTCGACGAAGCCATGCAGGCGGACGCACCCGATACCCCAGAGGCGCCTGACAAATCCAAGGCCGGCAAACCACGGGGCAAGCTTGACAAATCACGCCTGCCAAGGTCGGGTTGAGCCCACTTCTCGCCGGACCTGCCTTTCCCATGATCGATCCAGTTTTCGTCACGGTCGCCGTGATCGCGGTGCTTGTTGTTGGCCTCTCGAAGGCCGGGCTGCTTGGTGGCCTGGGCGTCGTCGGTGTGCCGCTACTCGCTCTGGTCATGGCGCCGCGCGATGCGGCCGGCATGATGCTGCCGGTGCTGCTCTGCATGGATGCGGTGGCCATCTGGATGTACCGCAAGGAATGCGACTGGGGCCTGCTCCGCATCATGCTGCCTGGCGCCGCGATCGGCACCTTGATCGGCTGGGCCCTCTGGGCCGTGGTCAGCGACGCCGTGGTGCTCCTGATGGTCGGCATCGTGACGCTGCTCTTCGTGCTCGACGCCATCCTGCCGCTGCGCAAGAAACTCGAGGGCCTGCCACCGTCAAAACCCTGGGGCGTGTTCTGGGGTGGTGTGGCCGGCTTCACCAGCTTCATCTCGCACACCGGCGGTCCGCCGTTCCAAATCTATGTGCTGCCCCGCCGCTTGCCCCCGGCCATCTATGCGGGCACGACCGCCTTCTTCTTTGCCATCGTCAACACGGCCAAGCTGGTGCCCTATTACTTCCTCGGCCAGCTCAACGTGCAAAACCTGACACTCTCCGCCGCCCTGGCCCCGGTGGGCATTGCCGGCGTTTTCCTCGGCATCTATCTGGTGCGCCGCATTGACGCCAAGCTCTTCTACCGCATCGCCTATTGGCTGGTTTTTCTCCTGGCGCTGCAATTGATTTGGGAAGGCACGAACCGGCTGCTGACGGGCAGCTAGCGCGACGAACTACCAGGAAGCCCCCCTCACCCACCGCAAGCCGGGCCAGAGAGCTTTCACTGATCCCCGCGCCACTATCCCGCCCTTCACAGCGCGACTCCCGCTCGCTAAGGTCCCGCCCGAAACAGTTTTCGGGAGTCGCGTTGCATGTCCGCTGTCGCTCAAAAGGGCCATAACCAGTTCGGTAATCTGCCTGTCTGGGACCTCAATGACCTCTATCCCGGCAAGGACAGCCCCGAATTCAAGGCGGCGATGGACCAAGCCAAGTCCTTGGCCACCGAATTCGAAAGCAAATACAAGGGCAAGTTGGCCGAGCTGACCAAATCCGGGCAGTTGATCAAAGCCATCAAGGACAGCGAGATCCTGGGTGATCTGACCGGCCGCATCGGCTCATTCGCCTTCCTGCAATATGCGCAGAAATCCACCGATCCGGACCGCGCCAAGTTCATGGGCGACACCAATGAGGCGCTGACCAATCTCTCGACCAAAACCCTGTTCTTTGAACTGGAACTGAACCGAATTGAGGATGCGGCGCTCGACGCCGCCCTGGACAGCGACCCGGAGCTCAAGCGCTACAAGACCTGGTTCGCCGACCTCAGGAAAGCCAAACCCTACCAGCTCGACGACAAGCTTGAAGAACTGTTCCACGACAAGTCGGTCACCGCCTATTCGGCCTGGAACCGGCTGTTCGACGAGACGCTCTCCAGCCTCGAATTCGAGGTCGATGGCGAAACCCTCAATCTCGAATCCACCCTGCACCTGCTCTCCGAAAAGGATGAGAAGAAGCGCGAAGCCGCCTTCAAGGCATTGGCCAAGGTGCTGGCGGCCAATGGGCGGCTCTTCACCCACATCACCAATGTGCTGGCCAAGGACAAGGAAATCTCGGATCGGTGGCGCGGCTACCAGGACATCGCCGACAGCCGCCACATGGCCAATTCTGTGGAGCGGGAAGTCGTCGATGCGCTCCAGACCGCGGTACAGGCGGCCTATCCGCGCCTCAGCCATCGCTACTACAAGATGAAGGCGAAATGGTTCGGCAAGGACAAGCTCAATGCCTGGGACCGCAATGCGCCCCTGCCTACCAGCGATGAGCGCATCTGGGACTGGGATACGGCGGTCTCGACCGTGCTCGACGCCTATGGCCGGTTTTCGCCAGACCTGGCGGAGGTGGCAAAGCCCTTCTTCAATTCGGGCTGGATCGATGCGCCGACGGGCAATGGCAAGCTTTCGGGCGCCTTTGCGCACCCCACCGTCCCCAGCGCCCATCCCTACCTGATGCTCAACTATCTCGGGCGCACCCGCGATATCATGACGCTCGCCCATGAGCTGGGCCATGGCGTGCACCAGCGCCTCGCCGCCGCGCAAGGCCCAATCCTGGCCAACACGCCGCTGACCCTGGCAGAAACCGCCTCGGTTTTTGGCGAAATGCTGACGTTCCGAGCCCTGCTCGACAAGACCACCGACCCCAAGCAGCGCTTTGCGCTGCTGTCTTCCAAGGTGGAAGACATGCTCAATACGGTGGTCCGGCAGATCGCCTTCTACACTTTCGAGCGCAAGGTCCACACGGCCCGCCGCCAGGGCGAATTGCGGACCGAAGAGATCAACGCGCTCTGGCTCGAAGTGCAGGCAGAATCCCTGGGCGAGGGCATCATCGCCAATGAGGGCTATGAGACCTTCTGGGCCTATATCCCGCACTTCATCCACTCGCCCTTCTATGTCTATGCCTATGCCTTTGGCGACTGCCTTGTGAACTCGCTCTACGCACAGTATGAAAAGGCCAGCGAAGGCTTTGCGGAGCGCTATTTTGAACTCCTCAAGGCAGGGGGCAGCAAGCATCATTCCGAACTTCTCGCGCCGTTCGGGCTCGATGCCAAAGACCCCCAATTCTGGTCGCTCGGCCTCTCGATGATCGAGCGGCTGATCGACGAGCTGGAAGCCACGTCTCCCTGAGACGATAGACTTTCGGCTTAGCACCAATAGACGAGTATACTTTCGAGGACCTGATGGCCAAAACCCGCCCAGAACATCACGCAGCACCGGTACTGGAATCCGCGATGGATTATGCCGAACACGAAAAGACCTATAACGGCTTCATTACCGGGGTGAAGTGGTCGCTCTATGCGCTGGCAGCGCTGGTGGTGATCCTCTATTTTGTGATCAACCCCTGATCACAGGCTAACCCGCAGGCACACGAAACGCGCCTGCCCCGGGGCAGGTGGGCAGGAGAGTTTCCATGAAAATTGCCGTGTTGCGCGAACGGTTCGAGGGTGAGAGCCGCGTGGCTGCCACCCCCGAGACCGTCGCCAAATATGTCGCCCTGGGCGGCCAGGTTGTCATCGAAGCAGGCGCCGGTTCCGGCTCCCGCATCTCGGACGAACAGTATACTGAGGCCGGCGCGACGATTGGCGCGACGACAGCTGCAACGCTCAAGGGTGCGGATATCGTGCTCTGCGTGCGGCGCCCTGCGGCCAGCACGCTCAACGGCGTCAACACCGGTGCCCTGCTGATCGGCGCCCTTGACCCCTATGGTAATGACAAGGACATAGACGCCCTCGCCAAGGCGGGCGTGGCCGCGGTCTCCATGGAGTTCATGCCGCGCATCACCCGCGCCCAGGTCATGGACATTCTCTCTTCACAGGCGAACCTAGCCGGCTATCAGGCCGTCATCGAGGCCGTGGGCGTCTTCGATCGCGCCCTGCCCATGATGATGACAGCCGCTGGCACGGTGCGTCCGGCCAAGGCCTTCGTGATGGGTGCGGGCGTGGCCGGCCTTCAGGCCATCGCCACCGCCAAGCGCCTTGGCGCTGTGGTCTCGGCCACCGATGTGCGCGCCGCAGCCGGCGAACAGGTGGAATCTTTGGGCGCCAAGTTTATCATGACCGACGCCCTCAAGGACGCCTCGGGCACCGGCGGCTACGCGCGCGAACTGACCAAGGACGAACAGGCCGCCCAGGCCGAACTGGTCGCCGGGCACATTTCCAAGCAGGATATCGTCATCACCACGGCGCTCATTCCGGGCCGGCCCGCGCCCAAGCTGGTGACCAAGGCCATGGTTGAATCCATGGCGCCCGGATCGGTGATCGTCGACCTCGCGGCCGAGCGCGGCGGCAATGTCGAACTGACCCAGCCGGGCAAGGTCGTGACCCACAAGGGCGTGACCATCATCGGCTACACCAATCTGGCCGGTCATATCCCGACCACTGCCAGCCAGCTTTATGCCCGCAACCTGCTCGCCTTCATCGACACGCTGGTCGACAAGAAGGAAAAGAAGCTCGCCATCAACTGGGATGACGAACTGGTCAAGGCAACCGTGCTGACGCGCGACGGCGCTGTGGTGCATCCGAATTTTGCACCTGCCGCGGCAGCACTCGCAGACGTTGCGCATGACCCCGAGGCCAAGCCCGCTCCGGCGAAAAAGCCTGCGGCCCGGAAGGCCTCCACCAAGGCCGACTTGGCCCCCGATCCGGAAGCCAAGCCCGCTGCAGCAAAGAAGCCGGCAGCCCGCAAATCTGCCACGGCCAAACCCGCGACGGCCAAGTCTGCTGCACCAAAGAGCGCTGCCGCGCCCAAGGGCGATGTCGCGCATGACCCGGAAGCCAAGCCTGCGCGCAAGGCCCCCGCGAAAAAGCCTGCCGCCAAGGCGGCAGCCGAAGCCCATCCGCAAGCAGATGCTCCGGCCAAGGCGCCTGCAACCAAAAGACCTGCTGCCAGAAAGCCGGCAGCGAAGAAGCCTGCCGCCCCCGAGGGAGGAGACAAGTAAATGGAAACGACGGCCGAACACATCGCCGATGCCGGTGCAGCCGTGGCCCATGGGGCCATTGGCGGCGCCATCGACCCCTTCACCTTCCGCCTTGCCATTTTCGTGCTGGCGATCTTCGTTGGCTATTTCGTGGTCTGGAGCGTTACCCCGGCCCTGCACACGCCGCTGATGAGCGTCACCAACGCCATCTCCTCGGTGATCGTAGTCGGCGCCCTGCTGGCCGTGGGCGTGCATCTCGCCAATGACGCCAGCTGGGTATCGAAACTCTTCGGCTTCATCGCTCTGGTGTTCGCAAGCGTGAACATCTTCGGCGGGTTCCTGGTGACCCAGCGAATGCTGGCCATGTACAAGAAGAAGGGCTGATCGAAAAATGATCGACGCAAATATCGCCGCCCTTCTCTACCTGGTCTCGGGCGTTCTCTTCATCCTGGCCCTGCGTGGGCTGTCGCATCCCTCATCCTCGCGCCAGGGCAATCTCTTTGGCATGATCGGTATGGGGATCGCCGTGGTCACCACGCTGATGGTGGCCGCACCCAGCGACTTCATGAGCTGGCTGCTGATCATTGGCGGCCTCGCCCTCGGTGGCGGCATCGGCGCCTATATCGCCCGCTCGGTGAAGATGACCGACATGCCGCAACTGGTCGCCGCCTTCCACTCACTGGTGGGTCTGGCCGCCGTCTTTGTGGCCGCCGCCGCGCTCTATGCGCCGGAAGCGTTCGGCATCGGCACGCTGGATCACATCCACGCCCAGGCCCTGGTGGAAATGAGTATCGGTACCGCTATTGGCGCCTTCACCTTCACCGGTTCGGTCATCGCCTTTGCCAAGCTCAACGGCAATATGAGCGGCAAGCCGATCATCCTGCCCATGCGCCACTTGATCCATATCGCCATGGGCGTCGCCATTGTCGCGCTGGTCTGGATGTTCACCGTCACCGGCAATCCGTGGCTCTTCTGGCTCATCACAATCCTCGCCCTGGTGCTGGGCGGGCTGATGATCATCCCCATCGGCGGCGCCGACATGCCCGTCGTGGTCTCCATGCTCAATTCCTATTCGGGCTGGGCGGCAGCGGGTATCGGCTTTACCCTGGGCAATACGGCGCTGATCATCACCGGTGCCCTGGTCGGCTCCTCGGGCGCGATCCTCTCCTACATCATGTGCCGGGCGATGAACCGCAGCTTCATCTCGGTTATCCTGGGTGGCTTCGGGGGCGACACGTCCAGTGCCGCCTCGGGTGCCGAAGACGACCGCCCGGTCAAGCAGGGCGCCGCCGACGACGCGGCCTTCCTGATGAAGAATGCCGGCAAGGTCATTATCGTCCCCGGCTACGGCATGGCCGTGGCCCAGGCCCAGCACGCCTTGCGCGAGATGGCGGACCTGCTCAAGGCCGAAGGCGTTGAAGTCAAATATGCCATCCACCCGGTGGCCGGCCGCATGCCGGGACACATGAACGTGCTGCTGGCCGAAGCCAACGTGCCCTATGACGAAGTGTTCGAACTCGAAGACATCAACTCCGAATTCGCCCAGTCGGACGTGGCCTTCGTCATCGGCGCCAATGACGTCACCAACCCTTCGGCCAAGACCGACAAGACCTCGCCCATCTATGGCATGCCCGTCCTCAACGTCGAGGACGCCGGCACCGTGCTCTTCATCAAGCGCGGCATGGCGGCTGGCTATGCGGGTGTGCAGAACGAGTTGTTCTTCCGCGACAACACCATGATGCTGTTCGGCGACGCCAAGAAGGTGACCGAGGACATTGTGAAGGCCTTCGGCCACTAGGGTTCGTGTTGGAGCCAAGCAAAATCGGAAAAGCGCGGCCATGAGTGCCGCGCTTTTTTCATTCGCTGTAGCCAGCCTGCTGATCGAACTGACGCCAGGCCCGAATATGACCTATCTCGCCATCCTCGCGGCCGCGCGGGGACGGGCGCCGGGTCTGGCAGCCGTGGGCGGAGTTGCCTTGGGCCTGGCACTGCTTGGCCTGCTGGCAGTTTTCGGGCTAGGCGCCCTGGTGCTCGAGCAGCCCTGGCTCTACCAGAGCCTGCGCTGGTCCGGCGTTGCCTATCTGCTCTATCTGGCCTGGGAGGCCTGGAGCGACTCGCGCCGGCCAATTGCCCCTCTCGATCCTGATGGAAACAATTGGCGCTATTTCCGACGCGGGCTGATCACCAATTTGCTCAACCCCAAGGCCGCGCTCTTCTACATCACCGTCATGCCCGGCTTTCTCACCACCACCACGGTTCGGGAGACAGTGCTCTTCGCCACCGCCTATGTGGTCGTCGCCACGGGGGTTCATGCCAGTGTGGTCCTGCTCGCAGGCAGTGTACAACCCCTGCTGACCCGTCCGGAGCGCCGCCGCGTCATGGGAGGGGTCTTTGCCGTGCTGCTGATCGGCATAGCCACCTGGGTCGCGATAGGCACGGCCCGCTAGAGACCGTTTCCTTGCAGGCGCGCTTGCCCTAGTCTTTGCCCCATTGGGAGGGGGACCATGGCAAGAGCACCGAGAAAGCGCGCTGCAGCGCCGGCGCCGATCAAGCGCCAGGCCATCGTCATCGTCCACGGCCAAGGCGAACAGCGCCCCATGGGCACGATCCGCGATTTTGTCGGCGCGCTCTGGCAGGACAATCCACAGCTCGACACGCCCGGCGAAACCTATCCCCGACCGCGTCCCATCTGGATCGTCCCTGACGACAAGAGCGGCCTCTATGAATTGCAGCGGATCACCACGCCCGAGCACAATGGACGGCGCACCGACTTCTTCGAGCTCTATTATGCCGACCTGCTCAACGCCACGCCGATCCGCAATCTCTGGCGCTGGATCAGGAGATTGCTCTGGATCGACCCGGCCTATGTGCCCAGGCACATGCGCTGGCCCTGGGCCGTATTCTGGATGCTGACGGTTCTGGCCACCATCAGCGCCTTTGGCGCCCTGCTCGCCCTGCCACAAGTGCTCAATACCAATTGGTATGATCACTTCGTGTCCGCTGAGGCCGTCCGTGGCCACATGATAAGTCTCATCGCCCTGGCGCTCATCCTGCTGCCGAAATTCTTCCGACCGCTCGGCTTCATCAAGCGACTGCCCCGCCAGGTCTTGGTCTTTGCCGTGGCGATCGGCATTCTCGACAGCTTCGGCTGGAACGGGCATGTCGCCAATCTGATGGTGCTGGGAACGCTGGCCTATCTCGCCGGCACGCTGCTGCTGCCCTATTTCGGCGACGCGGCCAGCTATCTATCCGCCCAGACCGAGACGGTGCAAAGCCGCCAAGGCGTGCGCAATCGTGGCCTGGCCCTGCTCAAGGCGCTGCATGAAGATCCCGAATATGACCGGGTGGTGGTGGTCGCCCACTCCCTCGGTTCGGTCTTGGCCTACGATCTGTTGCATATTCTCTGGCGCGAGGTGGGCCCGACCAAGGACAACCCGCCCCCTCCCGAGGCCCTGGCCGCCTTCGCGACCCTGGACGCTTTCGTAGCCGAGAATGGCGGGGAGACATGGGACCCATCCGTCGTCGAACGTTACCAGCAATTGCAGTGGCAGCTCTTCGACTCGTTGCGCCGACAGAAGGGCCAGCCGGGGACTGCGAAGCTCTCCGGCTGGAAGATTTCAGATCTGGTGACGCTGGGCTCCCCCCTCTCGAGCGCCGAGTTTCTCATCACCGATGGCAGCACCGACTTCTCGCGCATGAAGACCGAGCGCGTGCTGCCCACAGCGCCACCGCAGCCCTATGATGAGAACCGAGGCGCCATCTACCCCGACCCGCAAAAAGGCGACGCTGCCCACCATGCCGCCGTGTTCTCCGTGGTGCGCTGGACCAATATTTATGATCGCAGCAACTCCCCCCTCTTTCTGCTGGGCGATGCAATCTCGGGACCATTGTCAGGCGCCGACCGATTCGGGCCGGGCATCAGCGACCACCGCGTGGAGATTACCTGGGGCCGGCTGGGCTGGCGGCTCTTCACCCATAATTTCTACTGGACAGACACTGCACCTGAGGGCAAGCCGCCCGCCGACCATATCACTGCCTTCCGCGGCGCTGTGGGGCTGGAGCGGTCTTGATCGCCGGCGGACGGCTGATCGAACAGGTTCGAACGCCGCTCAATAATGCGGCGGTGGCTTTTCGGTAGCCGGATCTGCAATGAAACTGCCCGAGCGCACCTGCTCCTCAAGCGTGGCGAGCTTCTTGGTGAGCAGGTCGATCGTCTTCCATTGCGCGGTCAGGGCTGCGTTGAGCTCTTCAATGGTCTGGTCCTGATAGGCGATGCGCGTTTCCAGCGCGTCGATCCGTTCACTTTCCGCGGCGCCGCTCATTGGTCTCTCCATGCTCCGAAGCCCCGCAATAGGGGGCGCTTGGCCCATCCGCAAGGGGTGGGACGGCTTCAGCGCAATTGACGTAGGCGGAACCCATATCCCCATTCGGCCATTGATTGCGCACGATCTGCCAATGGGGAGCCGCCAAAATGGCCACCACAGCATTGCCCGCCCAATCCGTATCGAACCCGACCCAAGCCGGCGTCAAGCAGGCCCGCGAGGCGCTCCGCCTGGTTATGTGCGCCGGTCTCCCACTGGGGCTGTTCGGCCTTCTCAATCTGGGCGCTGAGGCAATCGGCATCATTCCCCTGTTCTTCTCGCCATTCGGCCTGCCCGGACCGGCCGGTGCAGCTCTGCACCTGATTCAACTGGCCTGTCTGGGCGCCGCCTGGTGGGCCCTCACCTTGCAGCCAAAGGCGGCCGGATCGAGCATATGGCTGGGCGCCCTGACCGTGGCCTATGTGGTGTTGCCCTTTGCCACCCCGCCGCTCGACTCGCTGCAATTGAGCATCGTCTGCACGAGCCTGTTTCTGCTATCCGTGGCAACCATGGCACGGGTGGCTCGCATATCCAGGCTGGCAAGTTGGCTGATGGCACCGAGCAGCATTGTGCTGGGCCTCAGCGCCACGCTGGGACTGATCATGACGGCCGCCTACACCCCGCCCTTTGCCCTGATGACTGATCAGCCCCAGGCGCCGGCCTGACAGTTACCTCAAGGTACCCTCTTGCCAGACGGCGCTTGGGCCGCCATCTGGGCGGGGCATTGTACGCTTCGAGGAATACCCGATGGCCAAGCTGCTCAAGATCGATGTCTTTACCGACGTGGTGTGTCCCTGGTGCCTTGTCGGCTCGGCGCGGCTGGACCAGGCGATCGCCAGCCTGCCGGACGACGTCGAGGTGGAGATCGAAAACCACCCCTTCTACCTCGATCCCTCCGTGCCACCCGAGGGCGTAGATGTGGGCGAAATGCTGCGCCAGAAATATGGTCGCGACCCGGCCGAGATGTGGGCGCGCGTGGAAAGCGAGGCGCAGAAGGCGGGGATCACGCTCGATCTCAGCCGCCAGCCGCGCATGTTCAACACCGCCAAGGCGCATACCCTGACCCGCCTCAGCAAGCCCAATGGCAATCAGCACGAGCTGGCCAACGCCATTGCCGAGGCCTATTTCCTCGATCACCGCCAGATCAATGACGATAACGTGCTGATCGACATCGCCGCCGAATATGGGTGGGATCGCGGGGACGCCATGGACGCGATCAATGACGAGAACGAACTCGCCATTACCGCAGAGCTGGCGACCAGCGCTGCCCAACAGGGCATCCGCGGCGTGCCGTTTTTCGTCTTCGCCGAGAAATATGCCCTCTCCGGGGCCCAGCCGGATGAGGTCTTTGCGCAGGCAATCGACAAGACTCTTTCCGAGCTCTGACGCGAACGCCGCAGGCTGCTATAGTCCGGCAAATTGCATTGCCGGGAAATGATCGTGAAGACTCTCCGCCGCCTGCTCCTCGCCATCCTGATTGTGTTCGCCATCGGCTATGCCGGCGTGGTGGCCTATATGTATGTCAACCAGCGCACCCTTCAGTACAACGCCATCGGCGAAGTTTACGCGCTGGAGAGCACGGACCTGGAAGAGGCTCGCGCGATCGCCATTGCCTCGGGTGGGTCGGAAATCAATGGCTGGTATCAGGCACCGCGCCCCGGCATGCCCGTCATTCTCTACTACAAGGGCAACTCCAAGAGTTTTACCGAAGAGAACGAGCGCTACGAGCGCTTCGTCGCGGACGGCTATGGGTTCCTGGCCTTCGACTATCGCGGCTTTCCGGCGTCGCCCGGCGATATCTCGGAAGCCAATATCCTGACCGACGCCCTGGCAGCCCATGACTGGCTTGCCGCCCAAACCGACGCACCGATCCTGATCTGGGGGCGCTCGCTCGGCTCGGGACCTGCGACCTATGTGGCCAGCCAGCGTGATGCCACCGCACTGCTGCTCGAAACACCCTTCCTGTCGGCGGTCAATGTTGCGGCAGAGCGCTATCCGGTGCTCCCGGTGGGCCTTGTCATGCAGGACCAGTTCCGCAACGATCTCTGGATCGAGAATGTCGCTGAGCCGGTGCTGATCGCTCACGGCACCGCCGACCGCACAATCGACGTGACCAATGGCGAACGGCTCTATGCGCTGGCGCCAAACCCCAATGCGCTCTGGATTGTCGAGGGCGCCGACCACTCGGATCTCTGGGATGCCGGCATCTGGCAACAGGCTGTGCCGTTCTTCGACACGGCGCTGGGGCGCTGATCGCACCCTCACCCAAGCTCCGGCCAACAAAAAACACCGCCCCGGAACCCGGAGCGGTGTTTGATTGAGAGCGCCGAAAAACGCTTATGCGCGGCCAGCTGCCACGATACCGCCCTCGCGCTGTGCGCGCTTACGGGCCAGCTTGCGGGCGCGGCGAACAGCCTCGGCCTTCTGGCGAGCCTTCTTTTCAGAGGGCTTCTCGTAGTAGTTGCGCAGCTTCATCTCGCGGAAGACACCTTCGCGCTGCAGCTTCTTCTTCAGTGCGCGCAGCGCCTGGTCAACATTGTTATCGCGAACGACTACTTGCAAAGGTCAACCGCCCTTTCAAAGCTCATGCAAACTGTTTGGATGGAAGCGGTGCGGCCAAAGCAGCCACCCCGCCGACCAGCGAAGCCGGTCACCGTGGCGGGCTCTATAGCCGATCCAGGCACCGCTGTCCACACTTGGCACAAGGAAAATTGAAGCCATCTTGTGGGTTTCCTCCGCGCCCGCTACCCGTTCTGGCGACACACAGGAGTTGCCGATGTACCAGCCGCTCGTCCTTGTTCCCGGGCTGAGATGCGATGCCCATCTCTATCAGCCGCTCATTGCACGGCTTGGCGATGGCATAGCGCCGGCGGTCGCTGATGTTTCGCGCGACGATTCCATTGCCGGCATGGCCTCGCGCATCCTGGCCGCCGCACCGGCCCGCTTTGCCCTGGCAGGCCTTTCCATGGGTGGCTATGTGGTACTCGAAATCATGCGCCAGGCGCCCGAGCGCGTGACCCATCTCGCCCTTCTCGATACCAATGCCCGCCCCGATAGCGACGAGCGCAAACAGGGGCGCCTGGCTGAAATGGAACTGGTGCGGCAAGGCAAGTCGGCACTGGTCTCGCGCATGGCCCTGCCGGGTCTGCTGGCGCCGGCCCACCTGGATGGCCCGATCGCCGAGGCCGTGCACGACATGGCTATGCGCGTCGGAGTCGAAACCTATCTGCGTCAGCAGACTGCAATCATGGGACGCGTGGATTCCAGGCCGTACCTGAAGGACATTGCTGTCCCCACGCTGGTGGGGGTCGGCGCCGAGGACAAGCTCATCCCGCTCCCTCTGTCGGAGGAAATGGCATCGATGATTCCAGGTGCCGAACTGGTCATTTTCCCTGATGCCGGACACATTCCGACGATGGAAAACCCGGAATCGGTAGCCGAAGCGATCAAGGTCTGGCTGGCGCGTTAACCGCGCACCACCCTGTTGATATGGCCCATCTTGCGGCCCGGCCGCGCTTCGGCCTTGCCATAGAGATGCGGCTGCGTGTCGCCATCGAGGCCGTCGGGCACCATCCCGACCTCGTCGCCGATGAGGTTCTGCATCACCACGTCAGCCATCCGGCGTGGATCACCCAGCGGCCAGCCGGCAATGGCGCGGATATGCTGCTCGAACTGGTCGGTCAGGCACACCGCCTCGGTCCAGTGCCCGGAATTGTGCACACGCGGCGCGATCTCATTGACCATCAGCGTCGGTCGCTCGCCCGGCACCACGAAAAATTCGACGCCCAGCACCCCGACATAGTCGAGGGCCACGACGATGACCTTGGCCAGCATCGCCGCCTGTTTGTCGAGACCCGGCGGAATGTCTGCTGGTACGGTCGAGGTATGGAGAATGTGGTGGCGATGCACATTCTCGGCGGCATCGAAACTGCGCACGCTACCATCCGCGCCACGCGCCACGACCACCGAGATTTCCTTTTCGAACGGCACGAAGCCTTCGAGCACCAGCGGGTGGGGAGCAAGCTCGGCAAAGGCCGCCTCGGCGTCGCCGGATTCACGGAGCACGCGCTGACCCTTGCCATCATAACCCAGTCGCGTGGTCTTGAGTACGGCCGGCAGACCAAGCTCGGCCACAGCCCGATGCAGTTCATCAAGGCTGTGCACAGCCCGATAGGGCGCAACAGGGATATTCTTGGAAGCCAGAAATCCCTTTTCGAGCAGCCGGTCCTGCGAGATCGCCAGAGCATTGGCGCCGGGCCGCAGCGGCTTGATGCCGGCGAGAACCTCGGCTGTGGCCGCCGGCACGTTCTCGAACTCATAGGTGACAACATCGACCTGGGCCGCGAAGGTCCTGAGCGCCTCGACATCGTCGTAACCTGCAACAGTCTTGAGCGGCGTCACGTCAAAGGCCGGACTTTGCGGATCCGGGCAATAGATATGGCTCTTCAGCCCCAACTTCGCTGCGGCCAGCGCCAGCATGCGCCCCAATTGTCCGCCCCCGAGAATACCGATTGTGGAGCCAGGGGCGAGAATGGTCGTCTTGTCGGTCAATGCACTACTCGATATCGGACGGAAACTGGGGCACGGCCTGGGTCTGGCGGGCGCGGTGCGCATCGAGCCGGTCGGCGAGGTCATCATCGCCCAGGGCCAGTACCGCCGCGGCCAGCAAGGCGGCATTGATGGCACCAGGCTCACCAATGGCCAATGTGCCCACGGGAATGCCGCCGGGCATCTGGACGATGGAATAAAGACTATCCATGCCGGAGAGGGCCTTGGAGCGCACCGGCACGCCAAACACCGGCAGCGTGGTCATGGCCGCAATCATGCCCGGCAGATGAGCCGCACCGCCGGCGCCGGCTATGATGACTTTGACACCCTCGGCGCGGGCATTGGTGGCAAAGTCCACCATGCGCTCGGGCGTGCGATGCGCCGAGACGATGCGCGCCTCATATTCCACTTCAAGGGTTTCGAGGGTTTCGGCGGCCAGCCGCATAGTGGGCCAGTCCGACTGGCTGCCCATGACGATGGCAACCGGTGGCTTGAGCATGGCGATTCCCCCGTGCCGCTCCGCAAAGCGCGCAATTAGCCCAATTCCTGCCACAACTCAAGGCGGCGAGGCGGTCAGGCGATGATGTCGGGCAATAGAATATTCTCGAGTTGAACGATGCGATCCTTGAGCGACAACTTCCGCTTCTTGAGGCGCTGGATCAGCATCCGATCGGCCAACTGCGACTGGGTCAATGTATGGATGGCCGCGTCGAGATCGGCATGTTCCTGGCGTTTTGTGGCCAGTTCGATGCTCAACTGGGTTTCCTGTTCCTTGGTCAGCGACAACATGTGTAGCGGAACTCTCAAGCGCCAAATCTCAGCCTTGGTTAACCGATCACGCAGAGTTTTGCATCTGAATTCCCCACCCCTGCCGAACGGCGTCGACAAAGGATGAAATATTTGTGACGATACCCGCGTCCAACACGCTGAAAGGAGTTGCTATGACGACTGAAGGCCACATCGCAGCGCTCGAACGCCGCCACCAGGAACTGGATCGGATGATCCAGACAGAGTCGCAAAACCGGCTCGCCGACGACTTGATGGTTGCAGCACTCAAGCGCAAGAAACTCGAAGTGAAGGACGAACTCTACAAGCTCCAGAGCGCCACACGGCAATAAGGCAGCGGCAACCATCATCTAGAGCTCTGGAGGGTCACGGCTTAGCGCCGCGGCCCTTTTTCTTTTCTCACAGCAGGCAAATTCACTAGGCTTAACATCCCCTTAAGAAGCGGGGGGCATCGTCTTTCCCAAAACGGCACAACGCGATTCGTGCCGAACGAACAGGTTTTGGGGTACATATGACGCGTGTTCTGGTGGTGGATGACGATCCGGTGCAATTGCGGCTGACCTCCGAGGTCGCCAATCGTGCCGGGTTCAAGCCCATAACCGCTACTGGCGGTGAGCAGGCCCTTGCTATTCTGCGCGAGGACCCACAGCTCGGTGCCATGATCCTTGACCTCGTCATGCCCGACCTTGACGGCATGGGCGTCCTGGAGGCCATGCGCAAGGAAGGGATCACGACACCGGTGATCATCCAGACCGCGAACGCCTCACTGGAGACCGTGATTTCGGCCATGCGTCAGGGCGCGGCCGACTTCTTCGTCAAGCCCGTGGCTCCCGAACGGCTGGTCATATCCTTGCGTAACGCCATGAAGCTGGACGCTCTGGAAGCTGCGATCCGTGCCGAGCGTGCGCGGCGCTCCGGCACCTTCAGCCAAAAGGACATGATCGCATCCGCCCCGGCCATGGCACGCGTTCTGACCCTGTGCGCCAAAGCTGCCAAAAGCACTATCCCGGTATTGATCGAAGGCGAGTCCGGGGTCGGCAAGGAACTGATCGCCCGCATCATCCAGGGCACGGGCGATCGCGCCGGCAAGCCTTTCGTCACCGTCAACTGCGGTGCCATTCCCCCCAATCTGGTCGAGTCGGTACTGTTCGGGCACAAAAAGGGCGCCTTCACCGGTGCGCATGCCGACCAGCCCGGCAAGTTTACTGAGGCGCATGGCGGTACGCTGTTTCTGGACGAGGTTGGCGAACTGCCACTGGAAACCCAGGTCAAGCTGCTCCGCGCCCTGCAGGAAGGGGAAATCGAGCCGGTGGGCGCCAGCAAACCCGAAAAGGTCAATGTGCGGCTGATCTCGGCGACCAATCGGCGCTTGCTCAATCTGGCCAAATCCGGGGAATTTCGCGAGGATCTTTACTACCGGCTCAACGTCTTCCCCATTTACGTGCCGCCGCTGCGCGAGCGGCTGGAGGATCTGCCGGCGCTGATCGACCATTTCATCGCCCGATTCTCGGCCGAGGCCGGCAAGCGCATTCTGGGGGTCTCGCCCGCCGTCACCCAGTTGCTCTCCAGCTATGACTGGCCCGGCAATGTGCGGCAGCTCGAAAACGCCATCTACCGGGCAATCGTGCTCAGCGACGGCGCCTTCCTTGAAACCCAGGATTTCCCGCAAGTTCTGGCCCAGGCCGCCGGTCGCGAGGAGGCAGTGCGTGTGGTCCAGAATATCCCGGCACCCAGCGCTCCGGTCCATATCGACGCCGCTACGGCCCGTGCACCAGCCCTGCCCCCGGAACTCCCCGCCACCCGCGACCGATTCCTGTCGGAAAGCGGCGAGTTGCAGGCCCTTGCCGAGATCGAGCGCGAGGCGATTGCCTTCGCCATCGAGCATCACGATGGTCGCATGTCCCGTGTGGCCAGGGCCCTGGGCATCGGGCGGTCGACGCTCTATCGCAAACTGCATGAATATGGCTTGGCCGAGGGGCTGATCAACGACGCTGCCTGAACAAAGGCGGATGTGAACACAAACCAGCCCCGTTAACCCTGTTGCTTACCGGGCCGTTAAGAAATTGGCGCGAAATGTCGCCATGGTCTTAACGTGCGAGGCTTCCATGCGTCATTCAGCCATTGCCCTTTTCGCCCTGGCGGCGGCGTCCACTGCCGCGCCGGCAGCCGATCTCAGCTGGAACAGCAACAGCACCTCCCCCATTTATGGCGCGACCAGTGCCGCACAATGGAGCGGGTTTTATGCCGGCGTCAGCGGCGGTTATGCCTGGGGCACCACGGTTATCAATCCGGCGCTGCCGGCCGGACAGGTCAACAATAACAGCGCCGGCTGGGCCCTGGGTGCCCAGGCGGGCTATAATATGGACATGGGCGGCTTCGTGATCGGCGGCGAAGCCGATCTGCAATGGGCCAGCATCGGCCATAGCGAACCGATTGCCGGCGGCACCTTCGAAGCCAAGACCGACTTTTTCGGCACGGCGCGCGGCCGCGCCGGTGTCACCATCGGCCAGGTCATGCCCTATGCCACCGGCGGTCTCGCCTTCGGCCGCGGCGTCGCCCAGGAAAGCACAGGCGTCGTCACCTCGCAGACCGCCAATCATATCGGCTGGACAGCAGGTCTTGGCCTCGAGGCGCAAGCGACCAGCGATATCTCGATCAAGGCCGAATATCTCTATGTTGACCTGGGTTCGCAGGCTTATGCCGGCCTGCCCACGGGCAATCGCGACATTGCGCATCGGTTCTCCCTGGTCCGCGCCGGCATCAACTACAAGTTCTAGGGCACGAGGCTCGAGACCTCCGAACGAAGGTGCGACAGGGCTAGAATTCGCCCTCTTCGTTCAACTGTCGGTCTTCAGCTTGTATTGAGGCCTGCTGCCGTTCTGCTGCGCTGTCGCTCATCAGGTCGACGATCTGGTCGCGCACCCACATCAGGGCCCTGTCGGTGTTGGTGTACTGATGCCATTGGACAGCTTCGACCAATGGCGGGATGGAGAACTCGGTTTCGACAATGCGCAGCGGCAGCATCTTAGTGTAGGCAACGGCCAGCCGGCGATGTGCTAGCGCAATCCGCTTCGTGCCTGGCAGCAGGAAGGGCATGGTCGTGAAAGAGCCGGCGACAATGTCGATATGCCTGAGGTCTTCGCCAAACTCCCGGTTGAACCAGGCCTCATAGGATGGGGTCGCTCCGGGCCCGAACCCGACGGTTGCGTGGCGCATCTGCAGGAAGTCGGCAGTGCTCACTTTTGTCCCGACATCGGCATTGTCGCGGCTCACGAGGCCACACACGGTTTCGGTAAACAGCGGCAAGCGCGGATGCGCTTCTGACATGAAATTCTGCGGCATGACCAGAAGTTCGATCTCGCCCTTTTCCAGCAGGGCCGCGGGGGATTCCGTGCCACGCTGAAACTGGCTTGGCTGCATGATGGTCAGTTTGAGCCTGGGCGCCTTTTGCTGAATGATCCGCAAGGCGTCTGCCAGGCCGGCGATCATCACATAGTCGGAGGCAAAAATCCGGACGGCACGCTCGCTCGCAACCGGATCGAATTCCGAAGCTGTCAGGATCGTGGCGTCTATGCGCAGAAGCAGATCGCGCACCTTGGTAGCCAGTTCCACCCCACGCGCCGTGGGGACCATTTCCCGCCCGACCTGGACCAGAAGGTCGTCGTCAAAGTGCTCCCGCAGCCGCGCGAGAATGGCGCTCACAGTCGATTGATTGCGATAGAGCCGCTCGGCAGCGCGCGTGACCGACTGCTCAGTCAACAGATAATCGAGCGCCACCAGCAGGTTGAGATCGAAGCCCTTGAATCGCATGGACGCCTCTGATTTTTCCAATGGAAGATATCTGATCTTTCGATTTTATCAATGATTGCTCGTGAGCTACCCAAGATCGGAGCGCGGCGCAGACCGGGCCAAAACTCTTGGAGGAGATCATGATCAATCGATTGACCGCGCTGCTGGTCGGCGCGTCCCTGCTGGCCATGCCGTCTCAGGCTGCCGAAACCCTGACCTTTGCGACCGCCAGCCCGCCGCAGGGACCGATTTCGACGGTCATCTTTGATGGCTGGGCGCAGCGGATCAGCGCCGATGGTGAAGGCATCGTCGAAATCGACGTGCAGCACGGGTTCACCGTGGCCAATCCGGTCAATTTCTACGACCGCGTCAAGGACGGCGTCGTGCCGATTTCCTGGGGCATCATGACTATGGTGGGCGGACGATTTCCACTGACATCGGTAGTTGAGTTGCCCAATATGCCCGGCAGCGGCGAAGCTGCCTCGGTGGCCTTCTGGCGGCTCTATACAGAGGGCTATCTCGACGCCGAGTACCACGACATCGTGCCGCTCTACCTCACGGTCTTTCCGCAGTCGGGCATTCACCTCAGCAAGCCACTGGCGTCACTTGAAGACCTGGGCGGAGCCCGGATCATCGCCGGTTCGCAGACCAATTCGGGTGTGGTGCAAGCCCTGGGTGGCGTTCCGCAGTCCATTAATCCGGCCGATGCCTATGAGGCGATCCAGCGTGGGACCGCCGATGGGCGTCTCGTGCCGTGGACGGCCTTCCCGCCCTTCCGCATGGACGAAATCACCAGCTACCACATCGAGGCTCCCGTGGGCACGGTGGTCGGCATGGTCTTCATCAGCCGCAGCGTGTGGGAAGGCCTTTCCGAAGAGGCCCGCGAGATCATCATGCGTCATTCCGGTGAAGAACAGACTCGTCTTCTGGGCCAGTTCTTCGACGAGCAGGAGGCCGGTATCCGCGGCGGCCTGATTGCCAAGGGCGGGCACGAGGTGGTCAGCCCGGACATGGAGCAATCCGCCCAATGGATCGCCCGAATGGAACCGGTCATTGCCGACTGGCTGGGTCGAACCGAGGGTGGCGCGGTCATCCTTGATCGCTACTCGGCCCTGCTGGCCGAGGCCCGGGCCAACTGACGCCCCGGCGTGGCGGGGCGAGCATTGCTTGCCCCGCACCCGACCGTAGGCGGAAGGCACCTGCCCGTCTTGGCACGTGAGGAGGAGATGATCATGGAAACGTCCCCCACCAATAGCCATGCAGGATCACCACTGATCCGTCCTGAAGCCGTTGAAGCCGTGCTCCGCAAGATTACTCAGCCCGTGGCCTTCGCCGGGGTCATCGGCATGCTCATTGTGGCCGGGGTGACCGTAGTCGCCGTGTTGCTGCGCTGGGCCGGGCTTGGTGGCATCGTCGCCATGAATGAAGTCGTGGCGATGCTCTTCTCCGTGGCCGTCGCCGCCACATTGCCGGCTGCTACAGCCCAAAGTGTGCATTTGCGCATCGACCTGATTGGCGTCTTCATCGGACCGCGCCTCCGGCGCTGGCTGGATGCAGCTGGGTCAGTCCTGCTGCTGCTGTTTCTCCTGCTGCTTGCCCAGCAGGTGCAGGGGCACGCCATGCGCCTATTCACCGAGGGTCGCACGACGCCGATCCTGGGTTGGCCCGTCGGCCCCTTCCTGCTGACGATCGCCGTCCTCGTGTGGGCAACGGCGGTCGTGCAAGCGACACTGGCCGCGCTCGATCTCTACCGAGCCATTCAGTCCACGGAGGACGAGACCGGCAGGACGCACCCGATTGTGTGGGCGCTCCTCGCGGTCACCGTCGTGACCATCCTCGGACTGGTAGGTACCGGCCTCGCCAACTTCGACCAGCTTTCCGACATTGTCACCACCGCCCCCGCCGTGTCGGTTGGGATCGGGATGATCCTGCTGTGGCTGCTTCTGCTTCTGCTGGTCCCCGTTTCCGCCGTGATGGGCCTGATGGGCCTGGTCGGCACCGCCTTGTTCCTAGGTTGGAAGCCCGCTTTCAGCGTGCTTTCCTCGGAAACTGTCGGTTTCCTCACCAATCCCCAGGTCGCCGCTCTACCGCTCTTCCTGCTCATGGGCGCCTTCGCCATGGTCGCCGGCCTTTCGGACGACGTCTATCGCCTGGCCAGGTCCGTCCTGGGCAATCTGCGCGGTGGCCTCGCCTTGGCAACGGTCGGCGGGTGCGCCGGATTTGGCGCCGTCACCGGCTCATCACTGGCCACGGTGGCAGCGTTTGGACGCATATCGCTGCCACAGATGCGCGCGGCCGGTTACTCGAGCACGCTTTCTGTCGGCACCGTGGCGGCAGGCGGTACGCTCGGCGCCCTGATCCCGCCCTCGGCCCCAATCGTCCTCTTTGCGTTGCTGACCGAGGCATCAATCGGCCAGCTCTTTGTCGCCGCTGTCGTGCCGGGCCTGCTCGCGATGTCGCTCTATCTCGTCACGATCACCTTGGTCGTGCGGCTCAACCCTGACGCGGCGCCCGCGCCACAGCCGCGCGTGCCGGGAGAACGCCGCGCGGCACTGGCCAAGGCCGGTCCGGTGACGGTGTTGTTCGGGGCAGTGATCGGCGGCCTTTACGCGGGCATCTTCACAGCCACCGAATCTGCGGCCGTCGGCGCGATTGGCGCCTTCCTCATGGCGCTCCTGCGCGGCAAGCTCAATCGCCGCGAAATCCTGTCGGTCATGGGTGAAACCACCGCCATCACCGCGATGATCTACATGCTGATCTTTGGCGCGCTCACCTTCTCATTCTTTGTCGGCATCAGCCAACTGCCCGACACGCTGATCGCCTTCGTCGGCGGGCTGGATCTGCCCCCCCTGATCATCATCGCTCTGCTGCTGGTGGTCTATCTGCTGCTCGGCTCGGTCATGGACAGCTTTGCGGTGATGATCATCAC
Source organism: uncultured Devosia sp. (assembly GCF_913055165.1). Classification (GTDB taxonomy): domain Bacteria; phylum Pseudomonadota; class Alphaproteobacteria; order Rhizobiales; family Devosiaceae; genus Devosia. The sequence goes on along the minus strand of NZ_CAJXJS010000019.1, from coordinate 16,547 downwards.
GGTCCCCCTGGTCACCCCGCTCATCCTCGGCATGGGCTACGACCTGGTCTGGTGGGGCATCATCATGCTGGTCGTCGTTGAGACAGGCATGATCACGCCGCCCTTCGGAATGAACCTGTTCGTCATCCGGTCGCTGCAACCCGACGTGTCGCTGATGACTGTCTTCCGTGGCGCGCTTCCCTTCGTCCTGTCCGATTTCCTGCGGCTGGCCCTGCTGGTGCTCTTCCCGGCACTGGTGCTCTGGCTGCCCACCACCATGTGAGGCCGGAAATGCCAACCATCATCGACCTGTCCGTGCCCCTTGAAGCCGGCATTGCCTCCGACCCGCCCGGCCTTCGCCCTGAAATAGACTATATGGGCCACGCCGATGGCGCTGCCGAAATCGAGCAGATGACCGGAATCAGCCCCCAGCACCTGCCCGATGGCGCGGGATGGGCGAGCGAGAAGTGCCGGATCAACACGCATAACGGCACGCATCTCGACGCGCCCTGGCACTACCACCCCACCATGGATGGGGGCCAACGCGCCATCACCATCGACGAAGTGCCGCTAGACTGGTGCTTTCGCCCCGGCGTCAAGCTCGATTTCCGGCATCTGCCGGATGGGCATGTGGTAACCGCCGCCGAAGTCGAGGCCGAACTCGCACGCATCGATCATCAATTGCAGCCGCTGGACATCGTGCTGATCAACACGGCCGCTGGCGCGGCCTATGGGCAACCCGACTTCGTGTCGCGCGGTTGCGGAATGGGCCGAGAGGCCACGCTCTACCTCACCAGCCGGGGCGTGCGCATCGCGGGCACGGACGGGTGGTCCTGGGACGCGCCCTTCGGACCAACCCTGCAGCGCATCCGGGAAACCGGCAACCCGCGCCTGTTCTGGGAGGGCCACAAGGCCGGAGCCGAGATCGGCTACTGCCATATCGAGAAACTGACCAATCTCGAAGGCCTTCCCGCCACCGGATTCACCGTCGCCTGCTTCCCCGTCAAGGTTGCCCGCGCCTCCGCCGGATGGTGCCGCGCGGTTGCGATACTCAACGACTAAGGTTCTGACCATGTTCAAATATTTTCCCACCAACTACCCCTGGAACCTCGCAGTCAACCTGGCCATCGAGATGGGTGCGCGCATCGGCGAGATCGAGGAAATGTGCGCGCCGCTGATCGAAGCATCCAAAGCCGGGGATGCGGAAGGAAGCAGGTCCTTTCAGGTGGCGTGGGAAGCCGCGGCCGACCGCCTGCTCCTGCTGGCCGAAGAGGACATGGCCTCCGGACGCCTGCTTTCGGCCGGACAGAAGATGGGGCGGGCCGCGACTTACCTGACGACTGCCGAGCGCCTTCTCGCCCATGACTCGCCCGGTCGCCTGATGCTCTACAATCGCAGCCTGGACGTCTTTGCCCGGAGCATCGCCCTGGCAAAGGACAATTGCGAGCGGGTGGAAATTCCCTATGACGGAACACACCTGTCCGGCCTCTATGTCCGCGCCTATGGCGTGGAGGGCCGCCAGCCTGTCCTCGTTCAGGTCAATGGCCTCGATAGTACCAAGGAAATGAAATACCGCGTCGGCTTGCCCGAATGGCTGGCCAGGCGTGGCGTCGCCTCCCTGATCATGGATCAGCCGGGCACCGGCGAAGCCCTGCGCATCCATGGACTGACGGCCCGTTTCGACAGCGAACACTGGGCCAGCCGCGTGGTCGACTGGCTTGAGGCGCGCAACGACATTGATCCCAAGCGCATCGGCATGGAGGGCGTGTCCCTCGGTGGCTACTACTGCCCCCGCGCCGTCGCCTTCGAACCGCGCTTCGCCTGTGGCGTCGTCTGGGGCGCCAACCACGACTGGCGCGACGTGCAGAAGCGTCGGCTCGAACGCGAAGGCAGCTTCCCCGTGCCGCATTACTGGAACCACGTCCGCTGGGTCTGGGGTGCCAAGGACATGGATGAGTTCATGCGCATTGCCGAGAATGTCCACCTGGACGGCATTCTGGACCGCATTCGCGTGCCCTTCCTCGTCACCCACGGGGCCAAGGACAGCCAGATCCCCCTCAAATGGGCACACCGGACCTTCGAACAGCTGGTCAACAGCCCCAAGCGCGAGCTCAAGATTTTCGACGAGCGCACCGGCGGCGTCCAGCATTCCAGCTTCGACAATTCATCCAATGCCGGCGCCTACATCGCCGACTGGGTTGCCGAAACCCTTGGCGGCCACACCGCCTGAAAGAGGAGATATTTAGATGCAGATCATCGGTCCCGACCTTCTGGTCTTCGGCGTTGACGACGTACCGGCCTGCCACGAATTCCTGACCGCATACGGCCTGGAAGCAATCGACTATTCCCCCGAAAAGGGCGGCTTTTTCCGCTCCCTGGATGGGACCGGCCTCGAAATCCGCCGTCGCGACGACCCGTCCCTGCCGCCCGCACTCAAGACCGGCAACATGCTGCGCATGCAGGTCCTGGGCGTCGTCGACGAGGCGGCACTGGAAGCGGTTTATGCCGAGCTCTCCAAGGATCGCCAGGTCCTGCGGCTGGCCGACGGCTCGCTCCGCACCCAGGACGACCAGGGTTTCGAACTGAGCTTCCGCGTCACCACGCGCACGCCGCTCGATCTTCCCGCCGAATTGGTCAATGCGCCCTATGACACGCGCAGGCCGGTCAACCAGATCGGCGTCTCCGAAGACATGCCGGCCAAGCCCCGCACGCTCTCGCATGTCGTGCTCTTCGTGCCCGACCTCGATGTCGCCGTGGGCTTTTACCGCGACCGGCTGGGCTTCCGCATTACCGATACGCTGACCGGCGCCGGGCCCTTCCTGCGCCCGCAGGCCAACCCTGACCATCACAGCCACTTCTTCATCCGCACCCCGCCCTACATGCAGGGCTGCGAACATCTGGCATTCCACATGGGCGGACCGACCGAGCTGCTCATGGCCGGCAGCCGCATGATGCGTGGTGGCTTCGAGAGCTTCTGGGGCCCGGGCCGGCACAAGTTTGGTTCCAACTGGTTCTGGTATTTCAAGAGCCCGCTCGGCTGCAATGTCGAGTTTGACGCCGACATGGACACCCATGACGACGACTGGGCGCCGCGCGAAGCACCGATGGGCCCGGAAGCCGCGCAGGCCTTCGTATTCCAGTACCGCGAGAAATGGGCGCCTGGTCCAGGACCGAAGCCGGGCGCATGATCCCGCTCTGCCATCTCGATGACCTGCCCGATGGCGGAGCGCGGGGGCTCGAGGTGGCGAGCGAGCCCTACAAGGTCATCCTCGTGCGGCAGGGGGACCGCGTGCACGGCTGGCGCGACCTCTGCCCGCACTATGCCGGCGGCATCGGCCTCGCCTGGAAGCGCGACGCCTATCTCAACGGCGATCGTACACATATCGCCTGCCACGCCCACGGCGCGTGGTTCGAAATCGACACCGGGGTCTGCGTTCAGGGCCCCTGCATCGGCAAGCATCTGAGCCGCGTGTCGCTGGCCATAGACGAAAAGGGCGTCGTGCATCTCGCGCGAACGCCTAGGGAGGAACGGAAATGACAGATCAACTCAAGCGCGTCCTGATTGTCGGCGGCGGCTTTTCTGGCATGGCTGCGGCCATTGAGCTGGACCGGCTGGGAATAGACGTGGACCTGGCCGAAATCGATGCCGGCTGGCGCAGCTACGGTGCGGGTATCAGCCTCAATGGCGGCACCTTCCGCGCCATGGCGCGGCTCGGCATCCTGGATGCTTTCCGTCCGGTCGGCGCCATGACCGACGGGGTGGAAATGCGTGGCCCGCAGGATCAGGTCGTGGCCCGCTTGCCCACTCCGGCCCTCCTCGAAGGGACCACCGGCACCGGCGGCGTCATGCGCCCGGTCCTGGCCAAGCTGCTTGCCGATCGCGTGCGCGCCGGAAACACCAATGTCCGTCTTGGCGTGACCTTCACAGCCATTGAAGACCGGGCCGATGGCTGTCACGTCAGCTTCAGCGACGGAACCACCGGCCGGTACGACCTCGTCATCGGCGCCGATGGTCTCTACTCCGCCGTGCGCAATGCGGTTTGGCCCGAAGCGCCCAAGCCCCGCTATATCGGCCAGGCCGTCTGGCGCGCCGTCGTCCCGCGTCCTGAGCACTTGTCGACCGTGACCATGTGGATCGGCCCCAAGCTCAAGGTGGGGATCAACCACGTCTCGAATACCCATAGCTATGTGTTCCTGACCGAGGATCGACCGGTCAACGAACATGTGCCCGAAGAAACGCATGTGGAAGCCCTGCGCGAACTGCTTGGTCGCTTCCCTTCGCCGACCATGCAGGCCCTCGCCGCTGATTTGAGCGCCAGCCACCAGGTGGTGTTCCGGCCGCTTGAACAGCTGCTGCTGCAGCGTCCCTGGTCGAAGGGCCGCGTCGTGCTGATTGGTGATGCCGTGCATGCCACCACGCCACACATGGCTGCCGGCGCCATGATCGGGCTGGAGGACGCTATCGTCCTGGCCGAGGAACTGCACAAGGCAGCCGACATCGCGACGGCACTGGCAGCCTTCGAGAACCGCCGTTGGGACCGCTGCCGGATGGTGGTCGAGAACTCGGGTCGGCTGGCCGAGATCGAACAGGGCCATGGCACGCCCGAGGAGCACAGCCGGATCATGGCTCAGACGCTGGGTGCCCTTGCGCAACCGATCTGAGGGACGAACATGACGAACCTTCCCGCCATCACCCGCATCGTCACCGGCCACGACGCCGACGGCCAGGCCATTGTTATAGAGGCCGGTCCCTTGCCCACCGCCGTGGCGCTTTCGGCCATCCCCGGCACGGTCTTTCACGAAATCTGGTCGACAGAGGGCTCGCCTGCGCCAGTCGACAACGGTCCCGATCCCACGCTTGGACCGCTTGTCCTGTCCCCGCCCCGCAACGGCACGCGCATCCGCATCGTCGACATTCCGCCTGATACCGAGGAATTCCTGCGCGAGGGTCGGGACAAGATGGGGGCCGCCTTCAGCGAAATCGGCGAAGCCGGCGCATCCACCGTCAAGACCGGGTCGCCCCACCCCCTGATGCACCGCACCGAAAGCGTGGACTATGGCGTGGTGCTCGAAGGCGAACTGACATTGGTGCTCGACAAGGGCGAGGTCGACCTCAAGCCGGGATATGTCGTGGTCCAGCGCGGCACCAATCACGCCTGGGCCAACCGCTCCGGCAAGGTCTGCCGCATGCTCTTCGTGCTGATCGACGGCGCTTTCGCGTCCGAGATTGCCGGGCAGAAACATCCCGACGAACCCGTGCGCAGGAGCGATCCATGAAACTCGCCACCCTACCCAACGGCACAGAGGATGGAGAGCTTATCCTCGTGTCACGCGAACTTTCCCGCGCAATTTCGGCCAATGACATCGCGCCCAGTCTGCTGGCGGCCCTGCGCGACTGGTCCCGGGTCGAGCCACTGCTGCGGACGCGCAGCGAGGCGCTTGCAGCAGGGGACACCGTTGGGTTCAACTTCGATCCCGCCCAGGTCCTGGCGCCCCTGCCGCGGGCACCGCAATGGCTGGACGGCTCGGCCTTTCTCAACCACGGACGGCTGATGGACGAAGCCTTCGGCAACGAACCCCTTCCAGAGGTCGATACCATCCCCCTTGTCTATCAGGGCGCCAGCGACGACTTCCTCGGCGCCCAGGCGCCCCTGCTCACGCCGTCCGAAGACCTCTTCATCGATTGCGAAGGCGAATTCGGCGTGGTGGTCGGCGAGGTGCCTATGGGCTGCAGCCCCGAGGCCGCGCTCGGCCACATCCGCCTCATCGTCCAGATAAATGACTGGTCGCTGCGCCAGCCGGGTCCGTTCGAAATGAAGCGCGGCTTCGGCTTCCTGCAGGCCAAGCCGTCAACCGGCTTTGCGCCGGTTGCCGTCACCCCCGATGAGCTGGGCCCGGCCTGGCGCGACGGCCGCGTCCACCTGCCGCTGCGCGTCGAGATCAATGGCGAACGCCTGGGCGAGCCCCATGGAGGCGAAATGTCCTTCCATTTCGGCCAGATCATCGCCCATACCGCGCGGACCCGGCGGCTGACGGCTGGCACGATCATCGGATCGGGCACCGTCTCCAATGCCAGCCGCGCGGCCGGTTCGGCCTGCATCGCCGAGCGCCGCGTCATCGAGATCATCGACAAGGGCGGCCCCGAGACCCCGTATCTGCATTTTGGCGACCATGTCCGCATGGAGGCTCGCCTTCCCGATGGGCCGCTGTTCGGGGCCATCTCGCAAGTCGTGGTGGCGGGCTGATGCGGCTCGCCATCACAGGTGCGGGCGGCTTTGTCGGCCGCAAGGTGGTGGAACTCGCGCTGGCGCGGTCCGATTGCAGGTCCATCACCATCACCGACTGCTCCCTGCCCAGCACCAGCCCCGATCCTCGCCTGAGGGTCATTGAGGGGGACATCGCCGATCCTCTCATGCAGGACGCGGTCCTTGCCGACGCAGATGCCGTCATCCACCTGGCCGCCGTGCTCGGCGGCGCTGCGGAGGCCGATCCCGAAGCATCGCGGCGGATGAATCTGGATGCGGCGCTGGACCTGATCCACCGCGCCCGGGGACGCCGCTTCGTGCTGGCCTCGAGCATCGCCGTCTATGGCAAGCCGCCCGCCATCATCGACGACGACACACCCTGCGCCCCGACCTTGATCTATGCCATGCACAAGCGCATGGCCGAAATCGCGCTTGAAACTGCGGTTCGGCGTGGCGAGATCGACGGCGTTGCCCTGCGCATTCCCGGCGTGGTTGCCCGGCCGGACCTGGCGCAAGGTCTGAAATCGGCCTTTCTCTCCAATCTGTTCCACGCCATGCGGCAAGGTCGGGGTTTCACCATGCCGGTAGCGCCCGAAGGGCGTAGTCCGATCGCCTCAGTGCATGCCGTAGCCGCTGCTTTGCTCCATGCGGCCGTATCAAGCATCACGCCGGGAGACGGCAGATCACTGCTACTTCCAGCCTTGTCCGTGCAGTTTTCTGACCTGGAGGCGGCCCTGAGACAGCGTTTTCCATCAGCCCCTCCCATCACCTACCGCCCCGACCCGGACGTCATGCAGGGCTTCGGCATGTTCGGCGATGTGCAGGCCGCGGACGCCACGCACCTTGGTTATCCTGCGGACCGCACTCTGGCCGAACTGATCGCGCGGGCGCTCTGAGCGCGGCATCACCTCAAACAACACCGCCGCGGCCCACAGTGCCGTTGGAGGCCGCTTAGCGTTTATACGCTCCCAAAAAGACGCGCGAGCTAACTCACTGATCTAAAACGATCTGATCCATTCGTCACGTGAGCAAATTTTCAAATTGCGGCGCAATTCACGTCCGTTTTTTCAAATTACCGCGAAAAATACAAACCAAAGAGCGAAGTCACAATGCAGGCTGGGGGAGAGAGTATTCCAGAATTATTCAGGCTTATATTTTCGCAAAATTGATTTTTATCACTACAATTTCAAATTAGTTTACGAGTAAACGTCCAAACCATGGAATAGCGCGAAGATTGCGGCCATGAATAACCTCTACGGAGGTGCCAGATGTCGTACAAAACACAGAGTCATGCCAAAGGCAGTACGAAACCTGGTTTCAGCAGCTTCAAAACCGCCACACCTATTACCTACCCCGGACGTTGGCCAAGAGATGCTTTGATCCAGTCGACCCTGGATCCGTCTATAGCCAGCATCGAACCATGGCTCAGGCCCTTGCCGGGTTCTGGCTGCACCTTCGCTTATGTTTGCATCATCGCTGCGGAGAGGACCCTGATTGGCCTCGCTGACGGGCCGTGTCGAGAGCTTTTGACGATCGCCGGCATCGATCATGTCCGTTTTGTCACCCGCGCCGAAATTTCAGCCGAACCTGAGCGATCCCTCTATCGCGCCATATGGGCTGCAAAAAGCGACACAGTCCCACCCGCCTTCCTGACCAAGGTTTTGACCGGGCTCGCCGAAGGACACGAGTGGACAGTCGGTGAACTGGCTGACGCTACCAACGTGCAGCTGGAGGCCTGCCTTAGACACATTTTCGCGCTTTCGAGCCAGGGAATCACCAACCTGCATTGGTCGTTGAAACCAACGGCAGCGTCTTTGGTGACCGCGAGAGCCTCACATCCCCCGATTTTTCCCGAGGTACAAGCCGAAAATTCGCACGCCCGGAGGCCGCCCATTCGTGCAGAACTTCCAATTCGCTAGCTGATTTGGGGAGGTGTTTTTCGCAAAACCGCTTCGATGGCAATCGGTGGAAATCTGCCCGAATGCCTTGGAAAACCTAGGAATTTACGAAAATTCGCATAATGCTCTGGGTCGAATCGGAGTGGCCACACGAAGGAGGAAGATGGAATTCAAAAAATGAAAAGGCGCCCCGCAAGCGGAGCGCCTTGATCCATCGGACTTGCATTGCTTTGGCCGGCACCTCGCAAGTCCACATCGCTATTGGCAACAAAGATTGCCGCAACGCTGCTTGGTGCAGATTGCTTCGTCTTGCCTGTGAGGTCAAGCGGCTCGCAATCTGAACCAAGCGCACAGGTGAACTTATGCGCAGAAAACTGCACCGCATTTATATGATACCCCACGCAGATTGGCTGGAGCCGGAACGGCGGTTTCTGCATCTCGCTAACAAACTAAGTGACAACTTCCAGCGCAATTTTAGGCTGGGCCCGTTCACAGCAACGTGGTCGACAAACCATCGTCTCCTTCCCAGCAATGCGAGCCAGGGCCCCTCTGGAATGTTTGTCTCCAAGAAATGTGGAGGTTCTCGCTACTGGGAGGCGCGAGCTGAGCATTACGGCATTCGCCTCCTGGAGGCTGATCCGGATGTCATCAGTTACATCCATCAGCCTCACCGCCTGGAGATTGCGACGAACAACGGCGTCCTGACCTACCTGCCCGACCTCATGTTCGCTCATCAAGATGGACGAATTGGTGTGGTCGAGACGAAATACGACTACGCGGATACAAGCCAGGACCCCGATTATATTGAAAAGCTGCTCTATGCCAAAGCGGCCTACAAACTAATCGGCTGTGAATTCTACCTTTGGACTGAAGTGGAGGACTTCAATTATTCCTACGCAGCCGAAAACTCGCGTCAGATCGTCGAGCATCGCCACACGAGTACAACCGTTGAAGACGAGCTACTGCTCGCCTGGCACTTCGACGAATACGATGGCAGCTCTACGATTGGCGCCACCTGCACAGCTCTTAGAGGAAAGCGGGCGGAACCCCACTATGTGGCGTTGAGCAAGCTCCGGGCGCTGATTGTCAAAAGAAAGCTTGGCGTCGATATCTACTCCTCACCGATTACCGCGGACACAGCGGTCGTACAGCCAGCGACACTTGGTCAGGCCGTTAAATTGCCATCGCCTTCCGACTTTCCAGTGGTGAGTTTTGACGGCGACAGCCGCCGGATTGGCAAGTTGCTCCGGAGTGATGGCTGGCCCTTTGCGACGCGCGACACCACGACCGCTGTCGGGTATGGGAGGAACGTGTAATGGCCCTGAGTGTCCAAGCCACGCTCTTTAGTCGGGTACAGTTTCCAGATGGGCCAAAGACATATAGCCACGAGCTTCCCGACGACCGCATGCAGTTTACGGGGGAGTCCGGTTCGTTTGAAATCAGAGCCGAAGACTATGCCAGGGGCCTTTCACAGGGTGTGCTTCAGGTTCTAAGCGCTCCCGGAGAGGAACCGGAAGGGCCGCCTCAAGCGATAGGCACAGTCGTCCCCCCGAACACGTCAGAGGAGAAGCTACTAGAGGCTAAAACGCGCCTCTTCTACGTCAACAAGTGTGACCTGGAAGGCATCAGTGACAATAGAGGCAAAAGGCTTGAGCGTCTCCTTCGCGGCGCCAAGGATGAGGCGCATGCACTGGGGCTGACTGCCAAGGTAACCCCTAGAATGCTGAGCGCAGACCTCAAAAAGGGGGCTCCCGGCAGTCGCTTCCTGAGCCTCTATGTATCGCTCCGAGGCAAGTGTGGCGGACGAAGCCCCCACCCCTTAGTAAAAAAATTCACGCTGTACGCAGCAAGCTGCTACTGGAGCGAGAAGAAGCCAACAGTCAATCAATGCTTCGACAAACTACAGGAGCTATTGAAAGACGAAAAAGACAGACGCAATAAAGACAATATCAGAGAAAGGCTTGAGGTTTACAGCGACAGCACTCTTCGTCGGTATATTCACGCCATGCGTAACTACGAAAATGTGCGAATTAGGGATGGGAAAACTGCGGCCGATCTGACATTTCACGGCAGTGAAACAACAAGGCGGGGAGAGTCGCCGCTGGACGTGGTCCAGATCGATCACACAGTTCTTGATGTTCACATTGTGGATGAGAGAAGCGGGCATGTGCTTGGCCGACCCATCCTGTCCATCGCAATATGTTCTTACTCGCGTTGCATCGTCGGATACATCGTTTCGTTCGAGCCTCCTTCCTTAAGCAAGCTCGCGGCTCTGCTCAAAAATATCGTTTTCGACAAGTACCACTATCGGGACCTTGTCCCAGGCATTCCTCGAGACATTGAGGAGTATGGCCTACCTGGCACCATTGTACTGGACCGGTCTCTCGAAAACCTTTCGGGAGGCCTGAAGGAAATGTGCAAAGGCATTGGCATCAATATCGAATGGGCCCCGTCAAAAAACGGCGCATCCAAAGTCGACGTAGAACGAAGTTTTGGCATCGTGAACCAGAAAGTTGTCCATCAGCTCCCTGGAAGTGTCGCGCATACGGTCTCGGAAATGCGCAAACTGCAATTAAATCCCGTCAAGTTCGCCACCCTGAATATGTCAGCGCTGAATAAAGTACTGATAAGTACATTTGTCGATTATCAGCACACACCTCATCGCCCGCTGTACGAGGTACCGGCTGAAAAATTCAAGAAGGGCCTTTCTATTCGCCCTCGAAAACTTCCTCACAACAATGGAATTCTCGATGACCTATTTCTCCTGAGAGGAAAAGCCAAACTTTGGACAAAAGGGATTGAATTCAAGGGCTTGTTATATCGCAACTCGTCGGCCACGACAGGGCTCTTGGATGCACAGTTCGGAGAACAAGTGCGCCGAGGAAAGACATCTTTAAGTACAAAGAACAAGAGCATTACCGTCGATATCTTGTATAACCCAGAAAACTGCTCAGATATTTACGTAGTTGGAGAAATAGATGGGAAAACTATGCATTTTCGATTTCCGTGCACGTTTTCCGAATACACAATTGGGCTAAGCTTTCTTGAGCACAAAGCAGTAAATGCGCTAGTTAAGAAAAGAGCGGCCGACAAGAAAAACGAAGCAGACCTTCTAAGTGCAAGGCGAGATCTCGCCGAACTCGTACACGCGTACCACCTACTCAACACCAAGGATCGGAGCGCGGAGGGTCGTCAAATTATAGAACGGCTTGAGCGTCGGGATGCAGAACTTCGGAGGGAAAACCTACGAAAATGGGACGAGCTTGCTGATCGCCGCAGGAGGCAAGCACGCACAGACGCTGTGATTGTCGATTCACCCATAAACTCGGGGTCTCTCGGTGAAGCTGAGCCGCCGGCCGCCCCGAGAGGACGGGCAAAAGCCGCCAAAACCAAAAAGACCAACGATGCGGCTCGCGCAACGGTACAGACGATAACCAAGGGAACTGATCCACAACCGCTGCTATTCGATGACGATGAAATCATGCCCTCTTTTCTGAACAGAAAAGCACAGTCATGAGTGGCGCCATGTCCCCAGGACCGCTTCATTCTGAACCGGACATCGAACGGCTGGATCGCTTTGACGGAATATTTGTTCGTCACGACATGGTTGACTACACGGAACGAAGAATTCTCGATCTGATGTACCAGACGCAGGCTACGACAGCTCGCAATGATGAAAAGCGACGCGCTCTAGGTCACTGGGCGAACAAGCAGGACGAGCTATGGCTCCTGCCAATCGTGGGGCCTTCGGGCTCCACGAAATCAAAGACCATCCAGTGGACCACGGACCGGATCTATGAGAGCCGGAAGGATGAGAACAGTCTGCCGCTGCTTGTCGTTACGCTGCGATCAGCAATTCGCAGCACCCGCGCCTTGCAGGCTTCTATCCTTGAAGCGTTTCATGACCCATCGGCCGGCTCTGTCCTGCATATGAAAGACTATTCAGAGGCTGCTGTGAACGCGGCTATCATGAACATAGCCCGCAAGCGTGGGACCAGCCTGGTCGTTTTCGACGAGGCCCACAATGTCCTTAGCGACGCACGCTCAGACGTCATGGCTCGGGCGATGAAGAGCCTTATCAACGACGGCGTCTTCTCAATCGCCTTGGCTGGAACGGACGACTTACTGCCGCTCCTTCATCACCAGGAATTGGCGCAGCGCGCCAAAGAACCCATCTGGTTCAAGCCTGCGACAACGGATCAGATTGAAACGTGCAGCGCGTTCTTCGCCTTTGTTGAGGAATTGTGCGACCAGATGCTCAAAGAAGGTGCCATTGCACTTCCGTTCAGACCGACGTCCAGCAAGAACCAATGCGCCCTGCTTTTCGACATGTGCGAAGGAAGCATTGGACGTGCGGTTCGAGTTATCAGGCGGGGGTTGGAAAGATCCGTATCGGAAGGCCATCCATCGCTATCGTGGGACACAGTGATTGCGGCCCACACCAGTTGGCAAACCATCCGTGGGGGTCACAAGCAACGGTTTGCGGCTAATTCGGCCACGCGCGAGACCATGGCTATGCTCAACAAGCTCCAGAAAGCAAGCTGATGCGGGCCGATGGTTATAGCTTGGCATTTTGCGTCACCCAGGAGCCGCAAGCCGGCGAAAGCGTAATTGGTTTCTTTTCTCGAACGCTTGCTGAGACGCCTGTCCGCAACTTTCGAGCCGCTCTAAAGCTGGCGGGAATCTCCGCCGAAACAAGCAAGGTGGTGGACTTTAGCCTGTCACACTGCGACCGTGCGAAACTCTCGGCACTTCTGGATGTTGAGACCGATCAACTCCTTGCAATGGTTGGCCGGCGACTGCGCCCTTCGGCAACATCACTGCGCTTCAACGCCGTGAGGATGCGTCAATTCAGACGGTCATTGGCGATGCGCGGGCAAAGGCAGGTGGGTGTCCGCGCTCTCTGCGAAAATGCCTATCACAGGGAAAGCTGGGACAACCCGTTGATCACCTTCGATCCAGAAACCCTGGATATGCTCGAATCCATTTGTCCAGGGTGTCATCGACCTCTCGGTTGGCGCCGAGCCGTCAGACCATACTTCTGCGATCGCTGCCTGGACGAACGGGGCCTGCCGTTTGTCGATCTACGCGAGGTAAAACCCCGCCCCTATCCGTTTAGTGACCCAGCAATTGGCCGACTGATCGGAGATCTCCTGATGCCTTGGTCTAAGCAAGCAGTTGCCCGGATCAGTGATAGCCTACCAAAGGAGTTTCACAGATATCCCACGGCCTCCATATGCCAGGCCTTCACGACGCTGGCAGAAAGCATCGAATTTCACAGCCATGCCCCCTTCGAACATAAAAAAGGGCCCCTTTCCTCTAAATCGCTGGAAACCGCTGCGCGCGCATTTGGCGAAGGCATGACCAAAGTCGCCTGGACATTTCACCGATATCTTCCGTCGGAGCCGTATTTCGACAGAGCCGTGGCGCAGGTGCCAGGCTATGAGTCAGAAAAGATCTGGCGGAGTTTGAGAGCGCGCTTCATTCCCAAAAGCTCACAGAAGTCGGGGGCCTCCAAGATTGAAGTCGACGTACCGCGCGGCAGGAAGCGGTACGGCGGAAGCCTTTCTGTTGCCGCGGACGTCCACGGGCACAATGACACACAAATAGCGAGTGTGGTTCAGGACATTCTGGGAATTTGCGGAAGCGACATTGAGCGACTGATCGACAGCGGCGACATCAAAACCAGTAGAGACCTCAGCCTAAAATACGTACTTCATCGGCACTTCATTTCCGCCAGATCCCTCATGGCCTTCATGGACTTGGTGGAACGCGCGGACAGCCGCGTCTTTGATACTCGAGCGACACCAGGCTTGATGTCGATCCGACAGTTCTGTGCTGCACACAAGAGCATCGCTGTTTCGGACGTCATGCGAGGTCTTGCCCACTCGCGCATTCCGCGCTTCACCTGCCGCTCAATGTCTCCTTGCTGGCAGGATACGTTGCATATTGCCGACGAAGAGGACCTGCTTCACGCCATCCTGACCGTGAAGCAGGCCTCAAAGTGGCAGTTCATGCGCGTAGGACACTAGTGGAGGGTGTCAGCACGAACGTTGGTTGCTTCCAGAGAAAACATGGCCCGTCGAACGCCCTCCTCCAGTTCGAGTTTTTTTCCGACCAGGATGCGCGTGGCGATATCCTCGGCGAGCTCGAGATGTTCGCGCACAAAAGATGCGTGTGCCGACTTTGCTGAATGCGGTGCACTCGTCACCAGTCCACTCCGGCCGAGACCGAAGCGCATCTCGATGTCGGTCGCGAGCCTGTTGGCCGCGACAAGGTCTTTTGCGCCAAGATTGGACGCAGAACCAAGCAACAGCTCCTCTGCAACACGACCCGCGAGAAGGACCGCGATCTTGTCTCTCAGGGACTGGAGTGTTTCGAATGCTGAGTTCGATGGCAGCGCCTGTTTCACAAGCGTCTTCCCAGCGCAATACGCCCGCAGACGTCTGACATCCGGGGTAGTCATCGAGACGATGTCCGCCTCGAGTTCCTGCAGCACATGCTGGGCACTTAGGCACTCGTTGGCTCTCCGGGCAGCGGCGCTCGCCCTCCTTAGCAAACTCTGCAGATCAGCGCCTGTCAGACCTTCCGTGCGCTCAGCGACCTCATCGAGCCCTTTGCCAGGCAGCGACGTGTTGGCGTACTGGGCAATAATCATGCGGCGCTCCTCCATCGTCGGGAGATCAAAATGAAAGTGGCGCTCCAATCGTCCTGATCTGAGCAAGGCAGGATCAATTTGCTCGGGATAATTCGTCGCGGCGACAATAATGAGGCCTGGGGTGGTCATGGCCTCGCTGATGAGCTGGAGCAAATGATTGATGATCTGATCCCAATAGGCCTTGAACTCGCCGCTTGTCTGATCGCGGCGCCCAATGCCGTCCATTTCGTCAAGGAACAGAACACCTGGCTTTGCCTGCGCATCACGGAAGATCTCGGAAGCAGCAGACAAGGTGCCGCTGAGATAGCGCTGCGCGCTCCATTGCGCGACGCTCGAGACGTGCAATGGTGCATCGAGTGTCGCCGCAAGTAGCCGAGGAAATGTGCTCTTGCCGGTGCCCGGTGCACCGGACAGCAAAACACCGCGATCGGGGACGTCATCCCACGCCAACTTGCCATCACGCCACTGGTTGTAGTCCGCGGCCATGGATAGCCCCCATGCCTTGGCAGAGCCATACCCATGCGCGCTGTCCAGTTTGGGCAGTGCAAGGGGCAGCTCTTTCTTCGGGAGGCATCGCCGGAGCTTACGGACGCAGTCCTCGATCTGCTGTGCGGGCCGCACGATAGCCCCAACATCAGATAGCGTCAGCCGGTCAGTCCTCTCAAGCGTTTTGAGCGCCTCTGAGGTCTGACCCAGAACCGCCTGGAATATCAGGTTCAAGTGCTGCGGCCCCGTATCTGGAAAACGGGTGATAACATCCGCGCCGTTTCTCATGCTGGCTGGCATGGATTCCGTACCCGGTGCCGCTAGGCACAACACCAGACTGTTGCACCGCACGGCATCGGCCAGATCGGCCTGAACGCGAAGATCAGCCCATCTGGAATACTCGTGCAGAAACAGGGGGCGTTGGGCGTCGGCACGCTCAACCGGGATGTCATCGAAAATGGACTTGGAGTATGCCCGGTCCAGATTGCTGAGCATGCTGTGACCTAGCCGCGCCTCATCTTCCGTGAGCACCTCGATGATGACGAGCTTCCGCAATGTCAGCAACTCGCCGGCACTCCGCGCAACGCTTTCCAGGGCCCCGGAGAGCTTCAGGGCCAGCAACATGTCGCTGGCACCAACATCCAGATCACTGGATGACTTGTCTTCCGAACCCCCGGCGTTTGCACGGCGATAGGACGCCAATGCTTCGAGCAGGTCGAAAGCAAGGGGGTGTTGGGAAAGGATGGATTGCAGTCGGTCAGATGGGATCACCATGGCCTCCAATGTCTCGTCTCAGGTGATGGCTGGGAACGAGGGCGGCTACGGTGTCAGCGATCGGCGGGCTCTCTTGATGATGAGGAACATAACACGAACAAACGTCGAGTCAACACTGTGCCTTTCGACTCTGGTTCGGTCTTCGTCAGATGTCCTGGACTGAGACCGAAAGGGTGCACGTTGACCCTCAGGACTCCGTCACGCTTCGGCTGGATGCCCCAAGCGGATCCCTCAGGCGGAGATAAAAAATCCCAGGGAGCATCCATATAGACCCAGACCTGGTTTAGCTCCACGGACTGATCAACTACGCCAATTCCGCAGGGTGACCCCAGGGGCAATGTTCATAATCCATGCGGTGACGGTCACGTGGCGATCGGTTCAGGCCTTTTGCGTCACTCTTTCTGTAGAGGAAACCTATCTATAGTCGTCGGCAACGAAGCGGGCCCATCGGCGGGCGATTTCTCGGCCATCCATTGTGGTGACGACAACTTCGAACTCCATGGTGCC
>NZ_CAJXJS010000018.1 GCF_913055165.1 uncultured Devosia sp. | reverse complement strand
ACCGGCCCGCGCTTCCCGCTCCTGCTGACCACGGGACGCATCCTCTCGCAATATAACGTGGGGGCCCAGACCCGCCGCACCGCCAACACTATCTGGCATGACGAGGACGTGCTGGAAATTCATCCCCACGATGCCCAGGACCGCGGCGTGCGCGACGGCAGCTGGGTGCGTTTGACCAGCCGCGCCGGCGAAACGACCCTCAGGGCGCAGATCACCGACAAGGTGGCGCCCGGCGTCGTCTATACAACCTTCCACCACCCCGAAACGCAGGCCAATGTCATCACCACCGACTTTTCGGACTGGGCGACCAATTGTCCCGAATACAAGGTCACCGCGGTGCAGGTCATGCCCAGCAACGGCCCATCGGACTGGCAGGTGGAATATGAGGCGCTGTCCCGCCGGTCGCGCCAGATCGCCACGCCCGCGGATCCTGCGGAATGACCGAGGCCACAAGGCAACCCGTTGTGACGGTTGACCGGCTTGCCCGGCGCGCGGGAGCCATCAGCTGGTCGCAACGCGGCGTGCCTGAAGAGGTGCCCATTGCCCTCTCTTTTGCGGGGACCACCCAGGCCGTCATGATGGCCAGCCCCGCCGATCTTGAGGATTTTGCTGTTGGCTTCGCGTTGACGGAGGGCATTATTGCCCAGCCCGATGATGTCGAGCGGATGCATATTGAGCATCTCGACGCCGGGATCGACATTCAGATGTGGCTGCGGGACGCGGCCAATAGCCAGTTGAAAGCCAGGCGGCGGCGCCTGGCCGGGCCAGTCGGATGTGGCCTCTGCGGCATCGAATCCATCGAGGAGGCTGTCCGGCCTCTACCGAAGGTCTCTGCTGCAGCGTCATTCCTGTCCATGGACGATATTGGAGAGGCGATGCGTCAGATTACCCACGCACAGCCCTTCCACGCCAAGACCGGCGCCGTCCATGCCGCCGGCTTCTATCGACCGGAGAACGGCATGATCCTGGTGCGCGAGGATGTTGGGCGCCACAATGCCCTGGACAAGCTGGCGGGGGCTCTGGCCAGGGCCGGGATGGCCGGGTCATCAGGGGTGGTCTGTGTCACCTCCCGGCTTTCGGTCGAAATGGTGCAGAAGGCGGCGGCCATCGGTGCCCCGGCCATTCTGGCAGTGTCCGCACCGACCGCACTCGCCATCCGCGCTGCCGACGAGGCAGGCATGACCCTGATTGCCCTGGTGCGCGGCGACGAGTTTGACGTATTCACCCATTCCGATTGGCTCATTGGCGGAGGCCACCAGCATGTCGCATGAGGATGAAGTCACTGACCGGCTGATCCGCATGGCCAATCAGATCGGAACCTTCTTTGCCTCGCAGCCAGAGGCAGGCGCGGCGGCAGGTGTGTCCGAGCATATCAACAAGTTCTGGGAGCCACGTATGCGCGAGCGGCTGTTGGACCTGATTGCGTCGGGCCAGGATGGGTTCGATCCGATCGTTCTCAAGGCTGCCGAAGCCGTCAAACGGCCCGCAAGGGTCAAGCCGTAGCAAGCCCGGATGCGCCTCCGGCAGGCTGACGTCCCGCGCCAGTTCTGAAACCACCTTCAGGACGCGCAGCGCCAGTCCTTGCGAGTGATCCAGCTCGCAATGTCCTCTGCCGGCATCGGGCGAGCAAACGCATAGCCCTGCAAATAGTCGCAACCCAGGTCACGCAGGATATTGGCCTGCTCCAGGGTTTCCACACCTTCTGCAACGACCTCAATGCCCAGCGACTTGCCGATTTCCACCATGGTGGACACCAGCCGGCGATGCTCGGCACCGCGCGCCACTGGCTCGACCAGTTGGCGGTCAATCTTGAATCGGCGCGGGCTGAGTTTGAGCAGGCTGACAATGGAGGTGTGCCCGGTGCCGAAATCGTCGACATCCACGCTGATGCCCATCTCCTGCAGGCCGGCAATATTACGGCCCACGCAGCCTTCGAACTCGTCAAGAAAGATAGATTCCAGAATTTCGAATGAGATCGAGCCGGGCCGGATGTTGAGTTTGCGTAGACCGTCCAGCAGGGTTGCGTCGTGCAGCCTCTGGAAGGTGACGTTCACTGATACCGAAGGAATATTGATTCCCTCGACCTGCCAGCGTTCCAAATCCGCAATAGCCTGCTGGAGCAGCAGGTGGTCGATCGTTCCCAGCACATCCAGGTTCTCGGCGATCTTGAGGAAGCGGAATGGGCTGAGCAAACCATCCGTGGGATGGTTCCAGCGGATCAATGCCTCCACGCCAACCACCTCGAGTGTTCTGGCATCCAGCACCGGCTGATAGTGCGGCACGAACTCATTGTGCTCTATGCCGCGCAGGATATCATCGGCAATACGCTTGTTGGCCGCAATTTCGGCCTGCAGGGCCTCAGAGAAGAACTCGCAGCGGTTTCGCCCCCGGCCCTTGGCCTGATAGAGCGCCACATCGGCATTGATCAGTACGCGTTGTGCGTCAAAGGGGTCATCAGCCTCGACGGCAATACCGATGCTGGCGCCAAACCTGCACTGGTGTCCCTGATAGGGCACCGGTTGCCGGATCTTGTCGATCAGCTGGTTGGCCAGCGCCAGAAGCCCTTGCGTATCGGTTTCACCGGGACAGGCAACAATGAACTCGTCGCCGCCCACTCGGGCGGCAAAACGGCTCAGCCCGATATTGTCACGCAGGAGTTCCGCCACATGCACGAGCATGGCGTCGCCCGCCAGGTGGCCGAGTGTATCGTTGATCTGCTTGAAGCCATCCAGGTCGATATGCAACAGCGCCATGGCGCCCGATGACGGCGAACCTGCTGCGTGACGCTTGAGGATCTTGTCCAGATAGCGTCGGTTCGGCAGACCGGTCAGCGCATCGTGCAGGGACTGGTTTTCGATGCGCTCCTTGGCATGTAGGAGCTCGGCATTGCGGCTCTCCGCCAGCTCCTTGGCCGCCTGCAGGCTGTGCGTCAGGGCCACTTCCTCGGTCACGTCCCAGAATACGCCGATCAGTCGGGGCTCCTGGTGTTCGTCCTCAAAGCGCGCCCCGCGCGAGCGCAATGTTCGCACCACGCCATCGGTCCTGATAAAGCGGGATTCCATTTCGAAACTGCCATCCTCTTCAGCGCGCTGGAGCGCCAGGATGGTCTTGGCCACATCGTCC
This sequence comes from uncultured Devosia sp., assembly GCF_913055165.1. Taxonomy (GTDB): domain Bacteria; phylum Pseudomonadota; class Alphaproteobacteria; order Rhizobiales; family Devosiaceae; genus Devosia. The sequence goes on along the minus strand of NZ_CAJXJS010000018.1, from coordinate 63,212 downwards.
GGGTGCATGGCGCCCAGCAAATCGGTCAACTGCATTGAGGTCGGATCGCGGGCGACCCCCACCATCTCGCACAGCTTGTCGTCCCACAGCACTTCGCCGCTATCCAGCTTCAGCTCGAAAACGCCGAATTGTGAGGCCTCCAAAGCGAGCGAAAGCCGGCGTGACAGGTCGAGCACCTTTTGCTCGGCCATCTTGCGCTCGGTGATATCAGTGTCCGTTCCGGTGCGTCGGATCGGCGTACCATCAGCATCCCACTCTACCGCAGCGCCAACGCTGTTGATCCAGATATAGTGGCCCTGCTTATGCCGTTCGCGATATTCGAACGTGTTGAATTCTTGAGCGTTGTTGGCCTGCTCTTCAATGATCCGCCGCAGCCTGTCCTGATCCTCGGGATGTACGCGCGAGAGCCATCCATCAAAAGTGAAGTCGATGTCCTCGTCCGGTGCATAGCCCCGCATTTCCTTCCACCGGCGGGAACCCTGTGTCTGGGGTTTGTGTATCTCCCATTCCCACACGCCTTGGCCGGCGCTTTCCAGCGCGTGGTTCCAACGCCGCTCGCTCTGCTCCAGGTCGGATTTGGCCTGCTCGAGCGCGGTGATATCAGTGGCCTCGGTCATCAGCTGGACGATCGCGCCGCAGTCATCTGCAATCGGAGCTATGCTCAGGTCGCTGACGCGGATGGTGCCGTCCCTGCCTTGGTGACGGACCTTAAGTTGCACATATTCGCCGCTGGCTGCGCGATGAACCGCTGACTTGACGGCCTCGCGCTCTTCCTCACTCTGCCACTGGTCACCATCCCAGAAGCGCAAATTCCCGAGCTGACCGGGTGTCAGCCCCAGAAAAGCGTAATAGGCCGGATTAGCCTCAATATATCGACCATCCGGCTCGAGCAGGCCGATATGACGGCGCGTATTCTCGAACATGGCCTGGAATCGGGTCTCGCTCCGCTTGAGCGCAGACGCCGCGGCCCGGCTTGCTGTCATGTCGGTCACGACCAGATGACAATAGCGGTCGCCGCCGACCTCGATCATGCTCGTCTTGATGTCCACGGCGATGGTGCGTCCATCCTGCCGTCGCAACGTGGCTTCGCGCCTGAGCAGTTGGGCCGTTGGCTCATCGGCGCTGTCGGACAGCAATTGGCGCAATGCGGTCGCCTCGTCCTCGTCAGCCCATGTCCAGAGGCATTGGCCCGTCACCGCATCCTGGGGCAGGTTGAGCATGTCGGCGAAGGCGCGGTTGGCCTGGGTAATGGTATGCCCGTCCATTTCTACCAGCAGAATGCCCTGGTGTGACGCTTCCACTGCCGCGCGGCGCAACTCGGTCGCTTCCTTGAGGGCCAGCTTGGTGCGGTTGCTTTCGGTGACGTCGCGGACCGTGCAATAGGCAAAGCGCCGGTTGGCGGCCTCAAAGAAGGAGAGGCTGACCTCGGTATCAATCGGGTCCCCGCATTTGCGCTTGAACCGTGCGCTGATCAGTCCCGCATTGCCATCCTGGGCACTGGTCGTCTCCAGGAAATCGAGGATTTCCTCTCGGGTGGCATCGACGTATTCCCAGGGGTGCATCCCGACCACTTCCTCGGGGGACCGCTGCAGCATTTTCGCGAATGACTTGTTGCTCTGCACCACCGCCATGGTCTCGAGGTCCAGCGTGACCACGCCATCCCAGGACGAATCCAGTGCCAGTTCCAGCCGACGCGACAGGTGCAGTTTCTCCATCTCTGCCATCTTGCGGGCAGTGATGTCCGTGTCCGTGCCGATCATGCGGGTTGGCCTGCCGTCTGGCCCCCATTCGATCGCTGCGCCCAGGCTCAGGATCCAGATATAGTGCCCGGCCCGATGACGTTCCCGATATTCGAAGGCGTTCTGCCGAATGTCGGGTGAATTTTGCTTGCGCATCTCCTCAAGCACGAGGGCTCGATCGTCCGGATGCACCCGCTCCATCCACGCGTCGAAGGAACTGTCGACGACCTCGTCGGCATCGAACCCCCGCATGAGCCGCCACATGCGCGAGTAGTAGACGGTGTTGCTCGGAATATCGCAGTCCCAGATGCCTTGGCCGGTGCTCTCGAAGGCAAAATTCCAGCGTCCGCCCCCCTCGCCGAAATCTTTGGCTGGACCAGGCGATGTCGTGGCTGTCTGCAGCGCGGTTCCCGTCGACATAACGGAGCCCTGCGCCTGCGTGGAGCGCAGCCAACGGCGCATTCTGGAGCGGTTTGGGTAGGGCAGCGTCATAGTGCGTCCATCCGGCCGGTCTTTGTCCGGGCGGATTCGACCCATCCCGAGTCCGAGGCACAAGTGTTCTGCTCGCCGTTCAAAACTGCCTGCTCCCCATAGACCTGTCCGGACGGTCCGATGAGACGCGGGAAGCATTAAAGCCGGGTTACGAAATTAAAAATGAGAGTAGATTTCGTAGATCGCATCGGTGTTTATGGGCATGGCACCTGAAGCGCAATCCAGCCATTCCCGACACCACGACAAGCTGCGATCCTAGACCACGAGCCGACTCCGCGTCAGTTCCGACAGCGACTGCTGTGAGCGATCCTGCGGACGATTGACGGTCTCTACCCACTCGATCAGCTGGCGCATTCCCGCTTCGAAGTCTTGCCTCGGCCTGATGCCGAACAGCCTCTCCAGCTTGCTGGTATCGGCGAAGCAATGCCGGATGTCGCCGACGCGATATTGGTTGAGTATGGTTGGGGCGATGTTCTTGTGCAGGAGACGGGCAAGCGTCCTGGCAATCTCGTTGACGGTGCGGGCCTGACCGCTGCCAACATTACAGGCCTCCCAGACCTCAAGATCGCTTTCGAGTACGCCGGCAAAGGCATTGGCAACGTCCAGAACATGCACGAAGTCGCGCTTTTGCTCCCCATCCTCAAAGATGATGGGCGACTGGTCGTTGAGCAGGCGGGAAATGAATATGGCAGCAACCCCAGTGTAGGGATTGCTCAGTGCCTGGCGCGACCCATAGGCGTTGAATAGCCTCAAGGCTATTGTCGGTATTTCCAGTGCCCGTCCGACGGAAAGAAACATCTCTTCGTGATCGCGCTTGTTGACGGCATAGATCGAGGCGGGCTGGAGCAATTTGTCCTCGCTGGTTGGGATGGGCAGCAGCGCGTTGCCCCGGTCGTCCAGCTCCCAGCGGTGCTCTTTGAGTTGCGCATGGTCGCGCATCGAGGGGGTGACGGCGCGCCCGCTCGATGCCTCCACATATTGTCCCTCACCATAGATCGACATGGACGAAGCAACAGCCATCCGCCGGACCGTGTGCTGGGTCCGCGACAGTACCTCCAGCATGATCGCGGCGGCCATGGTGTTGTTGCGCGTGTAGTCGACAATATTGGTCATGCTCTGCCCGACACCCACCGAAGCGGCGAGATGGGCCAGATGGGTGATGCCAGTCAGGGCGCTTTCGAACACACCGTCATCCAGGATATTGCCATGGATGCGCCGGGCGCCTGGATTGAGATAGACCGGCCAGCCATCTGCGTCCCGCTCGGCATCACCATGCACCTGCTCAAGCAGGCAATCGAGCACGGTGACCTCAAAGCCTTGCGCCAGCAGCAAATCGACCAGATGTGAGCCGATGAAGCCGGCTCCCCCGGTGACCAGAACGTGACCTTTGGCCATATGTTTACTCCTTACATTGACACATGCCTCATAGGGATTTTTCTGCCCCTGACTGCAGGGGTGAGATGGTGGCAATTTTGGCGGGCGCCGCCTTGGTCACCGGACTCGGCCGTTTCCCACGCGCCACCCGCACCAGGTCGTGGTTCGCGTCGGTCTTTTCGGTGCGTTCCCAGACAAGGCCTTCGTTGAGCAGGAACATGCGGAACCCGATCCAGAGCGGGATCAGCCAGACCAGCCACCAGGCCATGATGAACACCGGGTTGACCCGGAAGAGATAGCGCAGCCGGTCCTTGTGGCGGGGTAGTACCAGCGCGGAGCGGCGCCAGGTGCGCACATAGAGTGCGCTCATCGACAGACCGAAAGCGGCCAGATTGGCCAGAGACAACACGATGGCCCAGTCTGGCAGCAGGTTATGACCGGTCCATGCCGCCCAGCTGGCCCAAATGCCCAGCGGGATGCCCACCGAATTGAGTGACAGCGACAGGCAGGGCAGAAAGTTGAGCCAGGCCTTGAACCGTGCCGGCCATGGCATGCCCATGGCTTTGAGCGGATAGGTCAGGCTTTGGAAGAACCCGGCGACCCAGCGTTTGCGCTGCGTGATCCCGTGCGCAAAGGTGAGCGGCACCTCTTCAATCAGGGGGTTTTCAATGACCCCCAGCCGCTTGCCATTGGTCCAGAACCGCATGCCCACTTCCGGATCCTCGATCGTGAGCCAGGGGTGAAAACCACCCAGGGAGATCAAGTCAGACGCGCGGAAGAACAAGCCTTTCCCCAGCACCCAGTAGGGGTGCTTCCCATTGGCGGACAGGTGCGGATACTTCGAGCCGTCCCAGGCCATGTGGTCAAAGGCATGCCAGCTGGCCGCCCAGCTGGAGTTGAGATTTCCGGCAATATTCTGCGCCTGGAGCACATCGTAGTGGCGCATGCCAGCGGCTGCGGCCAGGAAATGGTCACTCGGCGGGCAGCTATCGGCGTCTATATAGTTGACCAGGAAATCCTGGTGGGTCATCACCCGATCGGCGATCTGGTAGAAGGCGTAGATCAACTGCCGTGTCTTCTTGGGCGGCAGGTTGCGGTTTTGGGCCAACTTGCCCTTATGCCACCAATAGGCTTTCTGGCAGCGATCCCAGGCCTTCCAGACCACCAGCCAGGATTTGTGCGAGGTGGGCGGTACCTCAATAATCTGCAGGAACGGGAACTCCTTCTGCAGCCGCCTCAGCGAGCGCACAGTGAAAGCGTCGTCGGCATTGGGTATGGCGACCACGCTGTATTTGTGTTTGGGATAGTCCAACTGCCCCAGGCTGAGAAATGTGGTGCGCATGGTCGATTCGAGCTCGCGCAGCACCGGATAGAACAGGACGATATAGGGGTAGTCGTCTGCGGGCAGAGACCGGGCCTCGTTCGGATCCACCCAATTGACGGGGCGCGTGAAGAAGTAGAGATCGACCGCCTGCGAGAGAGCATAGGCGATCTGCACCGCGCAAAAGGCGCCAACCACCAGCAGCGACAATGTATGGGCGCCGATCTCCATGGCTTCCCCCTTCCTTGGGCCGCTCCTACCCGGCGATGCCGCTGTGCAGCGCCGCCGCAGACCCAGGCGCGGCGCCGTTGAGCGCCGGCTCCCGCTGGCGCCACTTCTGGGCCGGTCGCACCTCGGTCGATTGCTTCCGCCGCGGATGTTCCGCCGGGCGGCCGACGGCGTGAACCGAGAAGCCGGCCTCGACAAAGGCCTGTGCCTTAAGGAAATTGCGCAAGTCCACGATCACCTTGCCGCGCATCTGCCCGGCCAGTCTGTTGGGATCGAGGTCCGCGAATTCCGGCCAGTGGGTGGATAGAACCAGGCAATCGGCGCCTTCAGCGCAGGCATAGGCGTCATCTGTGAACCGGACAGTGCGCAGCCGGAACCGTGCGCCGGCCATACCCTGCGGATCGAAGACCTGCACTTTGGCGCCCGCCCGTTGCAGCGTCTCGATCAGCGCCAGCGACGGAGAGTCCCGCATATCATCGGTGTTGGGCTTGAAGGTCAGCCCCAGTACCCCCACGACCCGGCCATTGAGACTGCCGCCCGCGGCACGTGTTACCCGGCGGCCCATGGCGCGCTTGCGTGCCTCATTGGCGCCGATGACGGTTTCCACCAGTCGCAAATTGACGCCATGCTCCTGGGCGATGGCCAGGAGCGCTGAAGTGTCCTTGGGAAAGCACGATCCGCCATAGCCCGGCCCCGCCTGCAGGAATGCTTCCCCAATCCGGCTATCGAGCCCGATCCCGTGAGCGACTTCTCCGACATCGGCGCCCACGGCCTCGCAAAGGTCTGCACACTCATTGATGAAGGCGATCTTGGTTGCCAGGAAGGCATTGGCGGCGCACTTGACCAGTTCGGCCTCGCGCCGGCCCATGCAGACCACCGGCGTCCCTAGCTGTTCAAGCGGGGCATAGAGCGCCCGCAGGGTATTGCGCGCCGTTTCGTCTCCGGCACCGACGATGATGCGGTCCGGTGCCATGAAGTCCTCGATTGCCGAACCTTCGCGCAAAAATTCGGGATTGGAAATCACCGAGAACCGCATATCGGGGCGCGCCCGCTGCAACAGGGCTTGTACGCGATCCCCCGTGCCCACCGGCACGGTGGACTTGATAATCAGCATCTGCGGATGGGTCGCTTTCTCCGCGATCTCCTGGGCAACGGCGAAGATGGCGGAAAGGTCGGCGCTGCCATTGGCCTGCGGCGGGGTGCCAACGGCGGCCATTACGGCGTGAATCTCACGCCCGAGAGCCGGTAGCCTGCTGGTGAATCCAAGGCGTCCCCGGGCCACATTACGCGTGATCGTCTCGGTCAGTTGCGGTTCGTAAATGGGTATTTGGCCAGCCTGCAGCTGTTCGATCTTGGCCGGATCATTGTCCACGCACAGCACATGGTGTCCCAACTCAGCTAGGCATGCGCCCGATACCAAACCGACATATCCCGAACCGATGATAATAAGGCGCATGGTCTTGTACTCACACTGACTGACTGAAACTAGATAGAGACCGCGGCCTGGCTCCGCGGGACCGGCGCAACGCCGGGCTGACTTTGGATGGACGCCGACGGGCTAGTGTCGAGCCGGGCGAAATAACGGATGGTCTTGGCCAGCCCTTCAGCCAGCGGGACACGCGGCATCCAGCCCAGCAGGCTGCTGGCGCGGGTAATGTCGGGGCGGCGCCTGCGAGGGTCGTCGACCGGCAGGGGCTTGTGGACGATCCTTGAGGTCGAGCCGGTCATCTCGATGACGATCCGGGCCAGTTCGCCAACGCTGATTTCCGCCGGATTGCCGATATTGACCGGGCCTTCGACCTCCGGCCCCGAGGCCATCAGGCGTACGAAACCTTCGATCAGATCGTCGACATAACAGAAAGAACGCGTCTGCTGGCCCTCTCCATAGACAGTGATGTCCTCGCCGCGCAGGGCCTGGAGGATAAAATTCGACACCACCCGCCCATCGTCGGGTTGCATGCGCGGGCCGTAAGTGTTGAAGATGCGGACAATCTTGACCACCACACCGGTCTGCCGAGCGAAGTCGGTGATCAAGGTCTCGGCAAAGCGCTTGCCTTCGTCGTAGCAGGAGCGCGGCCCGACCGTGTTCACATTGCCGCAATAGTCTTCACGCTGGGGGTGCACTTCGGGGTCGCCATAGACCTCTGAGGTTGAGGCATGCATCACTCGCGCCCCGTCCCTGTCAGCCCGGTACAGCACATTGGCCGCCCCTTCTGCGCAGATCAGCGCGGTCCGCACAGGGTCGCTCTGATAGTGCACCGGTGAGGCCGGGCAGGCCAGGTTGTAGATCTCGTCAAAGGAGGGCAACTGGTCGGGCAGGGCATCCAACACATCATGCTCGACCAGTTCGAACCGGTTGCTGCGCGCCAGGGCGGCGACGTTGGCCGGGCGGCCGGTGTGGAAGTTGTCGATGCAGGTAACCCGGTGACCTTCCCCGATCAGGCGGGCGCACAGATGCGAGCCCAGAAAGCCCGCCCCACCTGTCACGCAGATGGATTTGGGCGCAGCTATCCTGCGGCCGGCGCGCTCCTCGCGTACCTGCCCGGTCGTTTTATGCCGGGCGCTCATTGCTGCACCAGGCCGACGCCGAGGGTCAGGTCCTTGGGGCGAGGAACCGGCAGGGGAATATCCACCATGCCAACCTTGGCGACTTCGTCCGCGCCACCAGCCATCCAACCACCTTCTGGCGGCCGGACGACGGCGCGATATCCGGCCTCATATATGGGTAGCAGGCCGGCCTGATAATTGTAGTGCACCTCGTCGCCATCGTGGATCAGCACCATCTCCGCCGAGGTGATTTCGATATCATTCACACGCACGAAATCGATGAACAGATTGCGGTCCAACACACCATCCTCGCCGAGCCCTTCCTGACGCGTGAACTTGTCATTGGTCAGCACCAGGCTGATCTCGGAATCCGGCATGAGCGCCGTGTCCGGGATGGTGAACGAGAATTGTTCGAGGAAGGAATTTGGCCGCGGCTTGGTGAACAGGCGTCCGTCACTCTCCGTGCTGATTGCCCGGGTCAGCGTCCCGCTGCCAATCACCTTGTCATTGATCAAAAGATCAAAGCTTGGCGGGCCGTCATACGCTTCTCCGGCAATCGAAACGACGATCAGCGAATCGGCCATCGCCGGCAAGATTGCCAACATGGAGAGCGCAGTCGAGGCGCCCAGGATTTTTGCCAATACTACTTGTGATATCTTCAACATCTTGACTCACCACTAATAAACGCACGTATCACAAAGCGTATGCAGAAAATCTCCCGCATAGATCGCCTCTATCCTGACAATACTGTAGCTTTTGAACTTAATTGCCGCCATTAATACAACGATCTAGACAGTTCTGACTAATTGCCCTGGTCTGGCCATTCCGTCATTTTTTCTCCCAGGGGATAGCCGGTGGACGATTCGGGGAGGCAGAAGTGAAGCGTCGGAACTTGATCGTGGGGGCCGCGGCAGCGCTCACTGTGGGCCAATTGGTCGGCTGTGCCCGCGTCGATCGAACCGAGACCGGTTCGGTAACCACCAGTCCTGATCAGGCCCCTGCCCGTCAGCCTCGCCCGGCCACGCCCCCGCCCGTCCGCGCTCTGCGTTCGGCGGCCTCGTCACGTGGGCTCTATTTCGGCGCGGCCATTCAGGCCGGCACGCTCGGCGACAGTCGTCTGCGCTCGATTGTGGTGCGGGATTGCTCCACCATCACACCGGAATGGGCGATGAAATGGGACGCCTTGGCTCCCGGCAGGACCTACAATTTCAGCGAGATGGACCAGCTCGCCAGCTTTGCTGCCCGCAATGGCCTGGCCATGCGTGGCCACACGTTGCTTTGGCACAAGAGCCTGCCGTCCTGGGCGGCATCTGCGCTCGCCTCCAGCCGGGACTGGGCGATCATCGACGACCATTTCTCAAAAGTGATTGGCCGTTATGGCAACCAGGTTCGCGAATGGGACGTGATAAACGAGCCAATCGAACCCAATCACGGGGGTAGGGGCCTGCGGAACAATCAGTTCTACAAGGCCTTTGGGGAGGATTACATCGAGCGCGCGCTGGAATCGGCTCGTGCCCGAGCCCCGCGCGCACGCATGGTCATCAATGAATATGGGCTGGAGTATAATAGCGGCTATGAGGGGCAGCGTCGTCTGTCACTCTTGCGCCTGCTTGAGCGGCTGCGCTCCCGCGGTGCCCCGGTCGATACAGTCGGCCTGCAGGCACATCTGGATCTGCGCAAGGGCACTGTCTATGCTGACGGCATCTATGGGCTGATGCGCGACATCCGCAATATGGGGCTCAAGGTTGCGATCACCGAGCTTGATGTAGCCGAAGCCAATACCGGCCTTTCCGTGGAGAGGCGCGACTCTCTCGTGGCAGATGAAACCCGCCGCTACCTCGATATCGTGCTGCAGTTCAACAATGTGCTGGGTGTCAGCACCTGGGGGTTGAATGACAGCCATTCCTGGTTGCGCACGCAAAGAAGCAGCGCCAATCGCGGCCTGCCCTACGACCGGGAATGGCAGGCTAAGCCCATGCATAATGCAATTCTGACCGCGTTCGCTTGATTGAGCCGCATCGGCTTAGCGGACCGCCTCCATCAGGCTGGTATAGAGCGCCCGTGTTTCGGGACTGGGCTCCACGCCCAGATCGTCCGCAAGCACCGAGCGCATTGACGCGTAGAGTTCGCTGACGCGAACGAAGTGCCGCCGTTCGGCCGCCTCGGCCATCAATACCCGCACCGCATCCTCACGATATGGATCAAGCTCAAGCAGCCGGCGGGCGCAGGCGGAACGCTCGTTCTGCGTGTATTGGCCATCGGCGTGGATGCCTTCGGCAATGCCGTCCACGGCCTGCAGCAATAGCTCATCTCGCCGGGATGACAGCCAATCCTCGAATTCAGAACTGCTGCTGCCCTGATCGGCCAGCAATTCGCCCCCGTAGATCTTGCACAGCGCATGGGGGCTGTAGGTGACATCGCCCGAGATATGGCGGATCATCTCGATCAGGTCACAATAGACCTCGGGCCCTGGCGCCAGATGCAGGGTGGAAACACTGGCTTCGATTAGCCGGAAGCCTTGCTGATCCTGCAGATGCCGGATACGAGCGACGGCTTGCCGCAGATTGGCGCCGGCCTTGCCGTCCTCGGCATTGGGCCATAGCAAAGCCGCCAGCCGGCTCCGCGGCTGCACTTGGTCAGGCGTGGACAGGATAAGGTAAGCGGCGATCCGAAAAAAACTCGCAGGGACGCCCTGAACCAGTGTGCCGTCCGCGATCAGACAGCAGGTGCCCAGCAGCTTTACCGTTATTTGGTGCGGCGCTTGAGTACCCATCTGCGCCCTCCGTCCCTTTGTACGCTAGTCTAACGCGGAATTTGTTTATCCTGTCCTAAACCAAGACTATTTTGTAGAAGCTACTTCTTCTAAATCGGCTCGTCACGAATTTTTGTTCGTCTGAGCTGCTGTCCTACTTTTTCACTATGGTCTTATGCCGCTTGCGGCAAAAAAGGCCCACATGTCTCTGTTGACTGCCGTGATCGCCTTGATGGCCGACTGCACCCTCTCAAATTCTGTGTCGTCCAAGGCCTCGGATTTCCCGTATTTCAACTCATCGCCAAATTCGACAATGCGCATTAATTGCGTCCCGCTCAATTCACCATTGGAGTCGAATGAATAGATGCAATGGTTATATTTGTTCCGGACCTTGGCTTCTTTCTTGAGGCGGTCGGTGAGATCCAGTACGGCGGTACGGGTGGCCGCGGGTGTCGAAGGCAATTTGGCCAGCCGGTCCAGCAGGTCCAGTCGCGCGCGCGTTGTGTTCAGCGTCAAAAAGATGATGACCGCGGCATCCTTGGATGTCCCGGCCAGATGCGCGATGAGATAGATGAACAGGCTCTCTGTATTGGTCCAGACATAGTTCAACTGGCCGACCTGCTGGAGCACCCTGTCCAGGCTGGGCATTGTCCTTACCCCGGATAGGCGCGGCGGCGGTGGTCTTGTCCCGTCACAGCGCCTCCTCTCTCCGAGCGATGCTCATGCAGATAGGCCGCCGCTTGCGTGCGATTGGTCACTCGGAGTTTGGCGATGAGATTGTGCACATGGGCTTTGACCGTGTGCTCGGAAAGCGCCATGCGATCGGCGATCAGCTTGTTCTGATAGCCTTCCGAGACCAGTGTCAGGATTTCCCGTTCCCGCGCGGTCAGAGAGTCAAGGCCGCTCTCGGCGCTGGTTTCGTTGCCCTGGTCACGCACAGCTGACTGTGCGCCATTGGCTCTCGGCGCTGGAGGGGTGGGTGCCTTGTCCACTGGTCCAGGCGGCGGCGACAGGCGCTGCTGCGCCTCAAAATGTCCGCCGGCGCTCTGAGACTCACGCGGTAAATACTCGCCGCCGGCCATGACCAGCCGCATCAAGGCGAACCAGACATCAAGCGGCAGGGTGGTCGGCAGCAGTCCCTGGATCAGACGGTGTTCGACCACGAGCGGGTCAACGACCGGACGTCCGCTATCGATGGCCACCGCAATAGCCGCCTTCGGGAACCGCACCCGGCATTGCTCGACGAAGGAGGGGCCGATCGATCGTGCGCCAGCCCCCAGCAAGACCAGTCTCACATTATTGTCGGGGCCAAGGCCATCATCTATCCGGTCGACAAGGAAAACCTCGACCTCCCGGAAGTGATCCTGCAGCGCACCGCATAGGCACTGATATATCGTCTGTTTCGGAGCAACAAAAATGAGACGCGGTGTCTCGGAGTCCAACGGCCGTTCTTCGATCTGCTGCGGATCGCGCAGACCGTCATAAAGGTTTTCACGCACTTTACCACTCCCTCCCCGGCGATTACTGTGTTTGGGGCCCACAGCTTTGCTTGGTGCCATCGCTCCCAAGGTTGACAAAAGGTTAACATCGGGGGCGTGACTCTGGCGTGATTCGTTCCCCGGCAAGACTAATTCAATGGATTGAGCTGTGGTGGCGCTTCCCCGCCGGAAATCAGCCATTCGATGGAGAAACACGCCCGTTTCATCCCTCCTTGAGGGTATTGAAAACGATCTAGCTCCGAAGTGCACCGAACAGATGTTCTAAATCGATAAGATTAAGATTGGGCCGATCAGCCTAGGCTGAAGTGGCAACTATACTTCTCTCCCTATCGAGCAATACTTGACCCTGCGATGCGAAATTCGCTGCGTCGCGTTGGGTAATTGGGTTCTGGATTCATACGTGCTGACCGGTTTCTGCGTACGGCACCAGCGATCTGCGTATCTCGCGTATGCCCTTCAAGTCATGAGCGACCAAGCATACCTCCATTCGAGATGACAGGGGGTCCTGGTAGCTCAGCCATTATTTATCATTGAGGAGAGTAACTATGGCTGACGACTTCAACAACAACAGCGGCGGACAGACCGATAACTCGGTCAATTTCGACGACTTCGACGACTTCGAACCCGAAGATTCCTATAACGATAATTCGACCGACAACTCGACGACGGTCGATGATATCGAAGTGGATGTCGAGGACTCGGGGAACTCCAATTCCTATAACGACAATTCCACCGACACCGATGTGGACGTGGATGCCGACATAGACGTTGAAGACACCGGAAACTCCAACTCCTACAACGACAACTCGACCGAGAACGATGTCGATCTGGATGTCGAGGTCGAGGACTCTCTGAATAACAATTCAGACAACAACTCGCACAACGACAACTCGGACAATCGTGACCAATCCCTGGCCTTCGCCATGGATGACTCGTTGAACGATAACTCCAACACCAACTCCCAGAACGACAACTCGACCGACAATTCGACCACCATCGATGACATCGAAGTTGAAGTTGAGGATGTGGGTAACACCAACTCCTACAACGACAATTCGACCGACGTCGATCTGGATGCCGACATCGAAGACGTTGCCAACAACAAGTCGGTCAACGGCTCGATGAACGACAACTCGAACAATTCGGTCAATGGCTCGATGAACGACAACTCGACCGACAACTCCACCGACATTGATGCCGATGTCGACCTGGATGTCGATGTGGAGATCGAGGACTCGTTCAACTCGTCCGACGACGATGCCACCGGCTCGTTCAATTCCGATGACGACTTCGCCGACCTCGATATCGGTACCGCCACGCTGGACAATATGCTCATCAACAGCGGTTCGCTCGAATTCGACCCAGGTGATGACGTCAACTTCGAGAACGTCTTCAATGGCGCCTTCTCGGGCGGCGGCGGCGACACCGGCTTTGCCATCAACCAGGTGGCAGACATCGTCGATAACGACTCGCTGAGCAACGTTCAGAACAACGCAAACGGCACGTACAACGCTTATGCCTATGCGGACGATGCTGACGCCGATGACAATGACTTCGAAGGTGATGCCGGCAACAACTCCACCGCCAGCAACATCGCCGATGCCAGCGCAGCGGTGAGCGGTTCGGCCTTCAACATGGAAGTCGTGCTTGGTGCAAACCTGCAGCAGAACGCAGTCGATGCGACGGTGGTTGGCGGCAACAACCACATGAACAACGACTCCAGCAGCGACGACGCATAAGCGAGCGCCCCCAACGCTTGCCAAGGATCTGCGCGGTAGCGCCCCCACCGCGCAGATCATCTGATTTTAGCCGGTCCGCTATCAGCCGGATGGGCAAATGGGAGGTGTTCCGTGTTTTTTCCAAGCGATCCGATTTCAGAAATTGTCGTCCACTTTCTCGGCTATTTCGAGATCGCGGTGGAAGACATGCGCGTCCGGATTGAGCTCGAGCAGATCGAGCACGATGGTGATCCGGCTCCCCAGGCCCCCGAGATGCGGCAGATTTCGGTAGACGTCCTCCAGGCCTATGCCCTGGGCGCCTACGACCCGGGCGTCCACTACGCCCCGCCCGATTTCCCTATTCGTGGTGAAGCGTTGTTCGGGCCGGTTCATATCGCCCTTCCAAGCGCTCCCAATTTTGCTCACCCCGATTTTGACAAGCCCCTTGCGCATTGGCCCTTCGCTCCTGGTGACATTGTCGTTCCGCTGATCGGCACCGAGCCGGGCTCGGTCATTGCGCTGATCTCGCAATCCCTCACCCAGTCCGACAATGACCTCTTCGTCATGGGCGCGCTCGACGAACCGCTAGTCTATCATTCCGGCGCCGATGCGGGGCTTCTCGGGCTCCAGTATGCCAGCGGCGCCGTTCTGGGTCCGCTTGCCAATGGTCCGGGCATGGAGGGGCATGAGGATGTGCCCCTGGTAATGGACGCTGTTGACGCAACCACGCTCCAGCATCAATCCAGTCCTGATACACAGTTCCACGAGGTCGATGGCCTGACCGGCACCTATGTCAACGGAGAGCTGGTGGACGAGGATCCTCTGCTGTCCGAAGCCCTGCCAGCGCATTTGCAGGCGGAGGTCGAGGACGCCACCCCGGCGGACACGATTGTGGTCACGGGCAAGCCCGAGGCGCATCTCCAGATCATAAGTGACGATACCCAGGGCTCGGTGACTTACAAGGCCGGCGGCAATTTTCTCGTCAACGAAGCGGCCGTCGTCAATGCCGGCCTGATCGGCACGCATTTCGTCGTCGGCGGTGATTTCCACCAGCTCGACGCAATCATCCAGACCAATTCCTACGCCGACAATGATACGATCAGCGATGACTTTCCCCTTGCGGCCAAGACTGGTGGCACGGAGGCGGTCAATATGGCCAGCTTCGTTCAGGAAACGCTCGATGTCGCCGGTGAGGCCGCCGAGGCCGATCCTGGGATATTCCCCGTCAATTGGCAGATCAGCATCGTTTCGGGCGACATCATCTTCCTGGAGTGGATGAAGCAGCTGACCTTCATGTCCGATCAGGACGTCGGCGTGCTGACTGCCGCCGGCTCCAATGCAGTGGTGACCAGCGGCGAGAATATCGGGCTGAACAGCGTCAGCTTTGCCAATATCGGCTCGCTCTATGACCTCATCCTGGTCGGAGGCAATGTATTCGACGCCAACATCATCATCCAGAACAACATCCTGTACGACAACGACACCATCGCCATGCTCGGCGCCGGTGATGACACCTATTCGGCCTCCGGAAGCCTCAATACCAGCAACAACCTGCTTTGGAACCAGGCGTCGATCCACAATGTCGGCGCCACGGACGTGCAGCAGGGTATTTCCGATCACTACCAGGCGGCCATGGATGGGCTCGCCAATGGCAACAAGTCCATGCCGACAAGCTTTCACAAATCGGCGGACTTCGAAGGCGTCTCCATCCCCAAGGTGCTCTATGTTTCCGGCAGCATCTATGATCTGCGCTATATCGAGCAGACCAATATCCTGGGCGATGCTGACTTCGTCGCCCTGCAGAAAAAGGCCTTTCTCGATGGTCAGCCGGCCACGGAATGGCAGATCGACACCGGCTCGAACGCCCTGGTCAATGTCGCCGCCATCAAGGACTATGACACCTTCGGCGACACCATCGAAGTCGGCGGCAATCACTATTCCGATGCGGTGCTCATCCAGGCCAATATCCTGGAGGCCCAGGGTGAGGACGACGAGCCCGATGCCCTTGTGAGCGAGGTCGTCGCCTTCCTCGACCATTCCGAGATCTTGGCCGACACCCCGGACTACACCCTCGCCGATACCTCCCACGACGCGGCGCCCGTCGATCTCATGCAATCCGTTCTCGCGTAATCCTGTACCCGGACCGACCAGATGACCTTTGAGCACCTGACCCGCACCGACCGAGAGGCGCTGGGCCGTCAGCTCCGCCAGGCCAGCCAGGTTCGATCCGACCGGATGGACCAGATCATGGACGATATCCATCTGGCCGCCGCCGAACTCGATGAGCTTGCGCGTGGCTATGCCCCGGCGACCCAGACAGGCGAGGACAATAGCGCCCAGCGCGCAGTTGAGGCCCCGACCGCCGCCCGAAAGAACGGCGCGACGCCTCCGCCACGTTCGGTGCTGCGGCCGCGGCCAGGCGACCTGCGCGATGAGGTTCCAGCGCTCGAGGAAGCCTCTGCCCGCGAGGTCGACCCGCCTCCCGCTTCCGAAGACATCACGCCCCCTGGTGAGTCAGACACGACCACGACTGTGCGTGCCGGAGCCTTGCAGGACGCAGACGAAGCCAAATCCGGGCCTGAGCCAGATTCTGAAGCGGTGGACGAGGCTCCCCAACCCCAGACGACGGACGCGCGTTCGGAAGGTCCGCAGGGGGACTTCCGAACCCCAGACAAGGACGCGCCAAAGACCCGCATCCCACCCATTGTTGAAGGAGACCGTGGACCACTTAAGTCGACACGCTCCGGGTCCGGGGGCGGAGGCAGCAAGGGCTCGAGTGGCGCCGGGAATGGCGGCGGGGGCGGGGATAATCGTGGCTTTCACAAGCGGGCGCCGCAGCCCAATTTTACCCAGAGCTTGGCCAATGGCATGGCGGCGGTGCGCACCAATCTGGCCATTGTCATGGCCTTCACCGTCTTCATCAACATCCTGGTCCTGGCCATTCCGATCTATCTGTTCCAGATTTCGGATCGCGTGCTGACCAGCCGGTCCATGGACACGCTGGTCATGCTGACAGCGGCTGTCGTCGGTGCCGTCGTGCTGCAGGCCATTCTCGACGCTGTGCGACGCTTCATTCTGATGCGCACGGCGGTCGAAATCGCCGTGCAGCTGGGCTCCCCAATCCTGAGCGCGGCGGCGCGCGCTTCGTTGCACAGCAATGGCCGGGACTATCAGGTGCTGGGCGATCTCCAGCAATTGCGCAGCTTTATCGTGTCGGGCACGCTGCTGTCCTTCCTCGATGCACCCATGGCGCCGCTGTTTGTGGTGGCAGTCTTCCTCATCCATCCCCAGCTCGGGCTGGTGGTGGTCGGTGCAGCGATCTGCCTGATGATCATCGCCATGATCAACCAACGCTTGACCGCCCGCTCCTTCACCGATGCCAATAATTTCCTCAGTCGCGCGACGCTGCACCTCGATTCCATGTCGCGCAACTCGCAGATTATCAATGCACTGGCCATGATCCCCGAAGTTGTCCGTATCTGGGGGCGCGACACGGCCAATTCCCTGCAGGCTCAGGTCAGGGCGCAGGACCGCAATATCATCATGTCGAGCATCTCCAAGGGCGTGCGCCTGCTGACCCAGGTGACGATGCTCGGCTGGGGCGCCTATCTGGCCATCCAGGGCGAAATCACCGGCGGCATGGTGATTGCCGGCTCGATCATCGCGGCTCGCGCCTTGACCCCCATCGAAGGCACGATCGAGGGGTGGAGCGGCTTTTCCCAGTTCCGCGCGTCCTTCGGGCGGATCAAGGGCCTGCTCAATTCGTCCCCATTCAACTTCCAGCGCCTGCTCCTGCCCGAGCCCAAGGGGCGGCTGGATGTCGAGCGCATCCTGTTTGTGCCGCCGCCCAACAAGAAGGTGTTGCTCAACGGCATTTCCTTCTCGCTGATGCCCGGCGAATCTCTGGCTGTCATCGGCAATTCGGGGGCCGGCAAGACCACGCTGGGCAAGATGCTGGTCGGCTCGATCCTGCCAACCTCGGGCTCGGTGCGCCTGGACCTGATGGACCTGCGCAACTGGGATCAGCGCCAATTCGGCGAAAATATCGGCTATCTGCCTCAGGACGTGCAGCTGTTTCCCGGCACCATCAAGGCCAATATCGCCCGCATGCGGGAGGATGTGAATGACCGCGACATCTTCGAGGCCGCCGTCCTGGCCGATGTGCACGAACTGATCGCCGGTCTGTCTCAGGGCTACGAAACCTTCGTTGCCGCCGACGGCGCTCCGCTCTCGGGCGGACAGAAGCAGCGCATTGCTCTGGCGCGGGCCTTTTTCGGCAATCCCAAGCTGGTGGTGCTCGACGAACCCAATTCCAACCTGGATTCTCAGGGCGAAGCGGCCCTGGCCAAGGCCCTGGAGCATGCCCGCAAGCAGAAGATCACCGTGGTGACCATCACCCAGCGCCCGGCCCTGCTCAATGTCGTCGACAAGATCCTGGTGCTCAACAATGGCTCGGTTTCCATGTTCGGCACGCGCACCGAGGTGATGGCGGCGTTGACCGGCAAGGCCGGCCCCAGCCCGGCCGGCATCAAGGCACAGGGACCTGTGAGGGAGAACTAGAACATGTCCGCTGCCGGCGAACTGCAGAATCTGGAATGGTATAGCGGCGTGCCGCGCTCTATCCGCACGCCGGTCTGGATCGGTATCCTGCTGGTGGCGCTGGCCTTCGGTGGATTTGGCAGCTGGTCGGCCACCGCGCCACTGTCCGCGGCTGTGATTGCTCAGGGCAGCTTCGTGGCCACGGGCGAAAACAAGATTGTCCAGCATCTCGAGGGCGGTATCATCAAGGACCTGCTGGTGCGCGAAGGCGACAAGGTCATTGCCGGGCAGAGCCTGCTCCTGCTCGATGAGACGGCGGCCAATGCTGCCACCAAGCAATTGCAGTTGCGGGTCATCCGCCTGGAAGCCATTCGCGCCCGGCTCAATGCCGAGGCTCTGGAGCTGGACGAATATGTGCCGCCTGACATCGTTAAGGACCACATGGGCAATCCTGAGATAGCCGCCGTGGTCGAAAGCCAGCGTACCAATTTCAAGGCAGCCCGCGACAAGCTGGTCAATGAAAAGCAGTTGATCGGGCAGAACGTGGCAGCGCTCGAATTCCGCATTAGTGGCCGGCAGGCCCAAATCGAATCCATGCAGCGCCAATTGGCATTGCTTCGCGAGGATCATGCGGCCATGCTCGAACTGTTCGATAAGGGCGTCGTCGCCCAGTCTTCTGTCCGGGCCATAGAACGCTCTGTCTTCGATGCCGAGGGCGATATCTCGCGCCTCGAGTCCGAAGTGCAGGAAGCCTATACCCAGCTCGACAAATATCAGGGCGAGGTCATCCAGGCCCGCGATGCGGTGCGCCAGGCAGCGCTTGATGAAATGCAGACCGTGGAAGGCGAATTGGAGGCGCTGCGCGAACAGACACTCCAGGCCCAGAACGTGCTCAATCGCACCACCGTCTCGTCTCCGGTCGCCGGCACGATCGTCCGCATGTACTATCACACGACCGGCGGCGTGGTGGAAAGCGGCAAGCCCATCTTCGAGATTCTGCCCGCCGATGTACCGCTGATCGTCGAGGTCAAGATCCCGCGCATGCAGATCGACGAGGTCAAGGAAGGCCAGATGGCCAATATCCGCCTGACCGCTCTTAACCAGCGCACCACGCCGGTGCTGGACGGGCAGGTGCAGTACATTTCCGCTGACACCATCGCCGATGCTCAGGGCATGCATCGCGATGTCTACCTGGCCCGGGTTACCATTCCACCCGACCAGATTGCCCGCGTTCCCGGCTTCAGCCCCACGCCGGGCATGCCGGCCGAAGTACTTGTTCGTACGCGCGAACGCACCTTCCTGGACTATCTGATCAAGCCAGTGATGGACAGCATGGCGCGGGCGTTCCACGAGCAGTAGCGCTGCGCCTCTCCGCCTGATCTGACGGTCGGGATGGAGATCCCCGCCGGATTGGTGCGCCCCCGCTGAATGCGCAGCCGATGTGATCGTCATCCTGCCGGGCCAGTCTGCGCGGTTGGTCCGGGTTATTGGCCTTCCGATAGACAAGTCCTACCATCCGCCAAGGCACCACGACACCTTCAGGGCAACAACCGGCCCGGTCGTGAGGTCCTGCTTGCCATATTTGGTTATGCTAGATAACTAAATATGGCGGCGGGTGCGAATTGGCCTGCTTGTCTGAATTCGAGGGAGGACGAACGATGGCATCGCCAGGGCACGAAGAGTCTATCTCTGCGAAGGCCTTGCGAGCGGCAGGCGATGTTGCGGCCGCACACGATATCGGCGCCTTGGACCAGGCAAGCGGTGGCGCTGACCGGAAGCTGGCACCCACCCGTCGCGGCCTCGTGGAACGCCTGATTTATGGGCCTCCGCCGGAGCCTGCAGAATTGCAGGCAGGTGGACGCATAGCGGCCGAGCTGATGAGACAGTCACATCCCGTCGTCGACCGCGCGCTCGATATCCTGGGGCAGGGGACGGCCTTCACCGCTGATGGCAATCTGTCCGATCAGGTGCGGCGGGCCTTGGCTGAAACCGGAGCCTACGGTTTGACTGTGCCGGCCCAGTTTGGCGGGCGCGGCGAGACCTATCTGCGACTGGCGGCCGTCGAGGAGGCACTGGCTGCCAACGGTCTTGGTCCGATGGCCGTGGAAATCTCCGGTCACCTGACCATCGGGGCAGGGTCATTGATCGCTTATGGCAATGACGACCAGCAACGCACATTCCTGCCTCTGGTGGCCGAAGGCGTACCCATGGCCTTTGCCCTTACCGAGGTCGGCACGGGCGTCAACGCGAAAAAGATCGAGGCCTATGTCACCCGAGACGAGAGCGGCGATTATCGCCTCTTCGCCGAGGGCGCCAGCAACAAGCTCTGGATCACCAATGCCCGCCATGGGGCACTTGTTGGCATCGTCGCGCGCCTAGGGAAGGGCGGCAAGCAGCTGGGTCTGTTCCTGACCCGCCTGCCCGAGACCGATGTTGAGGAAGCAGAGCAGGGCTGGTCGTTCCGCTGCACCCCTTCCGGAGTTGCCGCCTTCACGGCCAACGACAATAGCCGCCTGCACTTTTCCAACTATCCCATACCGGCCGCCAATTTGGTCGAAGGCGATGGGGTGGAGGTGCTGTTCTATAGCCTCCGGCTGGGTCGATGCATGCTGGCGGCGATGTCTGCCGGCTATCAGCGCATGCTGGCCTGCGATGCGGCCCACTATGCGCGCCAGCGGCCCGGCGTTGGCGGGCTGATCATGCGGCATGAATTGCCACAGCTAGCCATAGGACGGATGCTGGGTGGCTCGCTACAGGCGCAGGCATTGGCTTTTATGTCCCTTAGCCAGGATGCCAGCGGCGCCGATCTTGCCGGCCTGCGTGACCTGACCAAATCCTCGGCCGCCCAGACCGGACTTGAGTCCATGACCGCCTGCGAGCACGTCCTTGGAGGACGCAGCTTTGCCAGCGACAGCCGCGTCAATGCCGCTCGGGCCAATCTCCATCTCTTTGGCGTTGTCGAAGGTGAGGACGAGATGATCCGCATGGGCATGGTGCGGGACGTGACCCGGGCCTTTGTCGATCATTATCTGGCCCCACTTCTGGGCGAGTTGCAGGCGGCCAACCTGGATGCGGACGGCAGGCCGGTGGCCGCCGACCGGCGGATATTGAAGCTCGACCCATCCACACTGTTGCGCCATCCCCGCCGTGCGGGTGGAGCACTTTTGCGGTTGCTGCTGAACCCGGCCCTGTACCGCCTGGGGCTCTGGGTCCTGCGTAACCTCCGGCCACAAGGGCTGGAGCTGCGCCGACAGGATCTGTCCGGATTGCCTGAATCATTGCGCCATCATGCTGAATTTGCGGCCCGCGAATTGAGGCATCTGCGCTGGACCTATCTGCGCCTGAGCCTCAGTTTTCAGCTTGAGCTGGCCAGTGCCCAGATTGTGTTGCAAAGGTTTGGGCAGCAGGTGGAGTGGCTGGTCTCGATTCTGACCCTCTGTCATCACGTGGCAGCACAGGATGAATCGCAATGGCGGATCGCGGACCTGCAATGCGCGCTCCTTCGGGAACGCGTGCAGGCAGGCAAAGCGGGGCTCCGGTCGCGCCAGCTGCGAGAATTGCGCAAGCGGATCGGTGCCGTTGGCCGCGATGTAATCGACCAGACGAGCACCATGCTGGCCGGACTGGAGCCGGCGCCATTCGCGCACCCGTTCGAGGACAAGGCCGGGACTTAGCTATTGCGGCGATATATGTTATGTGTCATAACTAAATTGCCAGGGAGGAATGCATGACACATCAGGCGAATTCAATCCGCCAGGTGCGGCTGGGCAACATGGCCGCGACCGCCGAAAAACGACCGGACGGGACGATTATTTTGCAATCGGTGGCGGAGCTGGGTCCATACCCCCGCTCCATCGTTGATGCCCTGGCGGCATGGGCCCAGCGGACGCCAGATGCCCTGCTGATTGCGGACCGGCAAGGCGCGGGCTGGCGCGAGCTGAGCTATGCCGATGTGCTTGCGCGCATCGCCCCGCTTGCCCAGGCCCTACTGGACGCAGGCCTGTCAGCAGAACGTCCCCTGATGATCCTGTCGGGCAATGAAATCGAACATTTCCTGCTTGGCATGGCGGCCATCTGGGTCGGCATTCCCTATGCGCCAATTTCGCCGGCCTATTCGCTGATTTCGACTGACTATGGCAAGCTGCGCCACATAGCCGGCCTGCTCACCCCCGGCATGGTCTATGCCAGCGACGGCGAAAAGTTCGCCCCTGCCATCAATGCCGTATTCGGCGCCGAGATTCCCTTGGTCGTGCGCGCCAATCCCATTTCCGGTCGACCAGTTTCGGTCTTTGATGACCTGCTGACGACGCCGGTAACCGACGCGGTGGCCGCGGCCCATGAGGCTATCGCGGCCGATACTGTCGCCAAGGTGCTGTTCACCTCCGGCTCCACCGGCCTGCCCAAGGGCGTGATCACCACCAATCGTATGATGGCCTGTAACCAGCAGATGATCCGGCAGGCCCTGGCCTTTGTGGAAGACGAGCCTCCGGTCCTGCTCGATTGGATGCCCTGGAACCACGTGGCCGGTGGCAGTCACAATACCGGCCTTGCCATCTACAATGGCGGCAGCTTCTACATTGACGATGGCCAGCCCACGCCGGGCCGGTTTGATCGGACGCTGGAAAACCTGGCACTTGTTCAGCCGACATTTTTCACCAATGTCCCCAAAGCCTATGAAATTCTGGTCGGGGCGCTGGATGAGTACCCGCAGGCCCGGCGGAATCTGTTCGCGCGGCTCAAGGTCCTGCAATATGCGGGCGCAGGCCTGCCGCAGCATGTTTTTGAGGGGCTGCATCGGGCCGCGCTGGCCGAGACCGGCGAGCGCATCATGATCATCACCGGTTATGGCTCGACCGAGACGGCGCCCTTTGCTTCCACGACCACCTGGCCGGTTGAAGAGGCCGGACATATCGGATTGCCCGCCGCCGGCATTGCCTTCAAGCTCGTGCCCAGCGGTGACAAGACCGAACTCCGCCTCAAGGGCCCCAATGTCACGCCCGGCTACTGGCGCGACGCCGAAAAGACCGCCGAGGCTTTTGACGAGGAAGGCTTCTACAAGATCGGCGACGCGGTCCGCTTTGCTGATCCTCAGGACCTCTCCAAAGGTCTGGTTTTCGACGGCCGCGTCACGGAGGACTTCAAGCTCTCCACGGGTACCTGGGTCAATTTCGCCGCCGTGCGCTCGGGGGTCATAGCCGCCTGCGCCCCGCTGATCCGCGACGTGGTCATTACCGGCCTCGACCGCAATTTCATCGGCGCGATGATCTTTCCGGATATGGCGGCCTGCGCGCGCCATGCGGGGTTGCCCGCTGATGCAGGTGCGGAGGCCATTCTGGCCCATCCCGCCGTCCGGCAGACATTTGCGCAAAGCCTTGCGGCTTTGGCCGAAAAGGCAACCGGCAGCTCAAACCATGTCGCCCGCGCCTTGCTGATGCTCGACGCCCCCGACATCGACAAGGGCGAAGTTACCGACAAGGGATCGATCAACCAACGCGCCGTGCGCACGCACCGGGCCACTTTGCTCGAAAGCCTCTACGCTGATGCACCAGGTCCCGACATTTTCGTTCTAGCCAGGAAAGGCGCCTAGTATGAGCAAAGGCCTCCGCCTCACCTTCGACGACGCCTACCTGCTTGGAGGCGCCCGCACGCCCTTTGTCGACTATCGCGGCGCCTTGAGCGAGATCTCACCCATCGACCTCGGCATCAAGGCGGCGCGCGCTGCTATTGAAAGGACCGGCGTCAAGGCTGCCGATATCGGCCACACCATTGCCGGCTCCATGGCCCAGGCCTCGTTCGACGCCTATGTCACGCCGCGCCATATTGGGCTCTATGCCGGCGCGCCAATCGATGCGCCGGCGCATCTCGTGCAGCGCATCTGCGGCACCGGCATCGAGGTCATCGCCCAGGCGGCGGATTCGGTCTCACTGGGCCGCGTCGACCTGGCCCTGGCCGCAGGCTGTGAATCGATGAGCCGCAACCCGATTGCCGCCTACACCCATCGCAATGGCTTTGCCATGGGTAAGGTGGAGTTCAAGGACTTCCTCTGGGAAGCGCTCTACGACCCGGCCGGCTGTGTCAATATGGGCGACACGGCGGAGAACCTCGCCAAGCAGTACAACATCCCGCGCGAGCGGGTGGACCGCTTCGCCGAGCGCAGCTTCAACCGCGCCATCGCGGCCCGGGACGCACGCATCCTCGCCGAGGAAATCGTTCCGGTGATCAGCGAAACCTTCGAGATCGAAACGCTCGACAAGCGTGGCATCAAGCTGCCGCGCGGTGTCGAGAGCGTCGACACGGATTCGCACATCCGTCCCTCGCCCTATGAGGTCCTGTCCAAGCTCCGCCCCGCCTTTGGCGGCGTGCAGACCGGCGGCAATTCCTCGGCCATCGTCGATGGGGCAGGGGCTGTGCTTGTGGCTTCGGGCGCTTATGCCAGGGCCAATGGGCACAAGCCCCTGGCCCGTATTCTCGCCAGCGCTGCTGTCGGCGTGCCGCCACAGATCATGGGTATCGGACCGGCTCCCGCCATTCGTGCCGTGCTGGAAGTTGCCGGCATGCGGCTCGATCAGATCGACCGCATCGAGATCAACGAGGCCTTCGGCGCGCAGATCCTGGCCTGTGTCGATGAACTGGGACTGGACGAGGACAAGCTTAACGTCAATGGCGGCGCCATCGCCATCGGCCATCCGCTGGGCGTTACCGGCATCCGGCTCGGCTTGACCCTGGCCAATGAACTCAAGCGCTCCGGCACCCGCTACGGCATCGCCTCGGCCTGTATCGGCGGCGGCCAGGGCATTGCCATGCTGATCGAGAACCCGGAGGCCGCGTGATGGATATTGCCGGTAAGGTTGCCTTCGTCACTGGCGGCGCCTCGGGCCTCGGCGCGGCCACGGCGCGCACCCTCGCGGCAGGCGGCGCAAAGGTCGGTATTTTCGACCGCGACGCCGCCAAGGGTGAGGCCATTGCGGCCGAACTGGGCGGAAAATTCTTCACCGTTGACGTCTCGGACGCCGCCAGCGCCGAAGCGGCGGTAACGTCGGCCGTGGAAGCGCTCGGCGCCCCTTCGGTGCTGGTCAATTGCGCCGGCATCGGCACGGCCGGGCGCATTGTCGGGCGCGAAGGCCCCATGGCTCTGGATGCCTTTACCCGGGTCATCAACGTCAATCTGGTGGGCAGCTTCAACATGATGCGGCTTTGTGCCCATGCCATGTCCTTGGCGGAAGCCGACCAGAACGGTCAGCGCGGGGTGATCATCTCCACCGCCTCGGTCGCCGCATTTGAAGGACAGATCGGCCAGGCCGCCTATGCCGCCTCCAAGGGAGGCATCGTCTCGCTGACCCTGCCGGCCGCGCGCGAATTTGCCCGTTTCGGCATTCGTGTTCTCGCCATCGCGCCGGGCCTCTTCCTGACGCCATTGCTGGAGGGCCTGCCGCAGGAGACGCAGGAGGGCCTTGCCGCCGCTATTCCCAATCCGGCCCGCCTCGGTCGGCCGGACGAATTCGCGGCCCTGGTCAAGTCCATGGTCGAGAACGACTATCTCAATGGCGAAGTGGTGCGGCTCGACGGCGCCCTGCGCATGCAGCCCAAATAGGAGCCCGGGATGTTCAGCAACACCACACGGGTGGAAATCCAGTTCGGCGATTGCGACCCGGCCGGCATCGTCTATTACCCCAATTATTTCCGCTTCTTCGACAATGCCACCGCGGCCATGCTCTCGGCGGCCTTTGCCATGCACAAGCGCAACTGGCTGGCCCATTACGGCATTGCCGGCATTCCCATGGTCGATACCGGCGCCCGCTTCATCCGGCCATCCAGTTTTGGCGATGTTGTCGAGATCAGGAGCGAGATTGCCGAGCTGGGCCGTTCCAGCTTTGCCGTCAAGCACAGCCTCCTCAAGGATGGCGAGCTTGCCATTGAGGCCCATGAAAAGCGCGTCTGGGTCGTGCGCAGCGAGGATGGCGGCATTCGTTCTGCGCCGTTGCCCGAAGAAGTCCGCACGCTCCTGGGCCAGCCCGCATGACCAACCCGAAGGAAAAACTGATGCCCCAGGAGCAGGTGCTCACCATCACCAAAACGGGTTCGATCTGCCATCTGCAGCTCAACCGCCCCGACAAGCGCAACGCGCTCAACGACGATCTCATCGCCGCACTCGACGCCTTTTTTGCGGCGGTTCCGGCGTCGGCACGGGCGATCGTCATTTCCGGCACCGGCGGGCATTTTTCTTCCGGGCTTGATCTGTCCCAGCATGTGGCTCGCCAGCCGCTTGAGGTCATGGCCCATTCGCGCAACTGGCACCGGGTCATGGCGATGATCGCCAATTCGACCGTGCCGGTCATTGCGGCCATGAATGGCGCGGTCATGGGCGGTGGCCTGGAACTGGCCGCCACCTGCCATGTGCGGGTCGCCGAGGAAACCGTGCGGTTCCAGATGCCCGAGGGATTGCGCGGCATTTTTGTTGGCGGCGGCGGCTCGGTGCGCATTTCCCGTCTCATCGGTCCCGACCGGATGACCGAGATGATGCTGACTGGGCGCTCCTATTCGGGCATTGAGGGCGAGCGTCTGGGCCTTGCCCACCATGTGGTGCCCGAGGGCAGTGCCTTGGAAAAGGCCTTTGAACTGGCCGGGCGCATCGCGAAAAACTCGCCCACCATCAATGGTTTCATCATCCAGGCTATTGCCCAGATCGGCACCATGCCGCCTGAAGCCGGCCTCTATGCTGAAAGCCTGACGGCCGCATTGAGCCAGACGGGTCCCGATGCGGAAGAGGGCCTGCGGGCCTTCCTCGAGAAACGTGCCCCCAATTTTGGCTGAATTGGCTCCAGCCTCATTGCGGGGCTGGCGGCTGCCTGCTTCTGGTTCAGATCAGGCGGTCGAGCAGGGCCAGCAACAGCGCCCGCGCCTCTGTGCCGCCCAGCTGCGTGACGATTTCGTCTTCCAGGGCTCGGTGCCGGGACTTGGCCAATCGCAGAAAGTTCTGGCCCGCCGTGGTCAGGTGCAGCGCATTGGCGCGCTTATCCTCCAGCGAAGGAATGCGTTCGACCAGCCCGCGCTGTTCCAGGCCGTGCACCAGCGTCACGAAATTGGCGCGCTTGATACCGAGCACCTCGGCAATTTCGGTCTGCTTGCGACCAGGATTGTCGTCGATCAGCACCAGCACGGAATAGTCGGCTGGTCGCAGCTTGAGTTCTTCGAAGACGGCGATGAACTTCTGGAATACGCTCAGTTGCGCCCGGCGCAGCCGGTAGCCCACAATCGAGGTTGTGGCATCGGTCTTGAGGGCGGCATCCGCCTCGGGACCACTGGGAGAAGATTTTCTGGCGCGGCTCATGGTCATTCGACCCTAGCGGTGCCGGTAGGGAAGGCAAGCCGGCAAGGGACCAACGGCGACAAATGCACCGAAAAATGCACAAGATAAGCGCCGGGCTTTCCAGCGGGCGAGTCATGCGCTGCGGTTATCGGTTGCAGGGTCTCAATCGATGATTTTGGCAAGTAAGCTGTCGTTCATATAGTCTGAGTGTTATAGGTTGGCGGGCAATTGTCATTTTACTTGCGCCCCTGGAGCACCTTAAATCGACGCCGAAGGTAGGGGAGACCTGAGTGTTTAGAGACGAGTCCGCTTTGGGACGATTGGTGGTGGGGCTGGCAAGGGCTCTGGCGATCGCCGGGGGTCTGGTGCTCATGGCCATGGTCGCCATGATCGTGGTCAGCATCATTGGGCGCGCCTTGCTGTTCATCGGACTGCGGCCGATCACCGGAGACTATGAGCTGGTGTCGATCGGCATGGGGTTTGCCATTTTTGCCTTCATGCCCTGGGCGCATCTGACCCGAAGCCATGCCCTGGTGTCACTCGTCACCGATAGCTTTGGCGTGCGCATCAATAGCTGGATACTGGTCATCACTGACATCATGATGCTCGTGGCATCCGCCTTTATCGCGTGGCGGCTCTATTTCGGCATGATGGACAAGTTCGCCTACCGCGAAACCACACTGCTGCTGCGCTTTCCGTTGAGCTGGGCCTATGCGCTGGCCTTTGTCGGCGCGGTAGTTCTGGTCGTGGTGGCCCTTTACGTCTTGGGACGATCCTTGAGCTATGCCCTTAGCGGCGAAGCCGAGCCCAAGCAGGCGGGAGCGGAAGTATGACCGCATTGATGCTTGGTTTCCTCGGCTTGCCGGCCGTCCTCATTCTGATCTTCCTGCGCGTGCCCATCGGCATTGCCATGCTCACCATCGGGGTGTTCGGCAGCTGGTTGGTCACCGGTAGCTTCAATCCTATCTCCGCACAATTCAAGAACCTGGCCTATTCCACCTACGCGTCCTATTCGCTCTCGGTGGTGCCGCTCTTTCTGCTCATGGGCCAGTTCGCCACTCTCGGTGGCCTGTCTGCGGGGCTCTTCAATGCGGCGGCGGCTTGGCTCGGGCACAAGCGGGGCGGCGTCGCCATGGCCGCCATCGGTGCCAGTGCCGGCTTTGGCGCTATTTGCGGGTCCTCGCTGGCCACCGCGGCAACAATGGGCCAGGTGGCCCTGCCTGAGTTGAAGAAATACGGCTATTCAGGCGCCCTTTCCACCGGCGCAGTCGCAGCGGGCGGCACGCTTGGCATTCTCATCCCGCCCTCCATCATCCTGGTGATCTTTGCGGTCCTGACCGAGCAGAATATTGCCAAGCTGTTCATGGGCGCCTTTGTGCCCGGCATTCTGGCGGCGATCGGCTATATCATCGTCATCATGCTCTATGTCCGCATGGTTCCCGGTTCGGGCGGCGTGCGCGAGCGTCTCCCTTATAGCGAGCGGTTCCGGGCGCTGTTCAAGACCTGGCCGGTGCTGGTGGTTTTCCTGGCGGTGATCGGCGGCATCTATGCCGGTATCTTTACGCCCACCGAAGCGGCCGCGGTCGGCGCCGCGGGCACCTTCCTCATCGCCCTGGCGGCCCGCAGCCTGGATCGCAAGACGATCATGGAAGCGTGCCTCGCCACGGCCAGCTCCACGGCCATGATCTTCCTCATCGTGCTGGGTGCGGCCGCACTCAATGGCTTCCTGGCTTTGTCTCAGGTGCCTCAGGTTCTGGCCGCATGGGTCGGGGAGCAGGGCTTCAATCCCTGGCTCGTCATGATCCTGGTGCTGATCTTCTATCTGGTGATGGGCTGCGTCATGGACTCGCTCTCCATGATACTTCTCACCGTGCCGATCCTCTATCCGATGATGTCGGTGCTCGATTTCGGCCTGACGCCGGACGAGTTCGGCATCTGGTTCGGTATTATCGTGCTGATCGTGGTGGAAGTGGGTTTGATAACCCCACCCGTGGGCATGAATCTGTTTATCATCAATTCCATGGCTCGAGAAACGAAGCTGTCGGAAACCTATCGCGGCGTCCTGCCCTTCGTGGCCAGCGACATGGTCCGCACCGCCATTCTGGTTGCATTCCCGCCCATCACTTTGGGGCTGGTCTGGATGCTTTACTAGAATATTGACCCGCCTGCGCCCGATCGGGGAGACTGGGCGCAAGCAGTGAACCGGCCAATTTGGCCAAGACAGGGAGGAAAAATCCAATGAAGACCAAGATGTTGGTTATGGGGGCGCTGACTGCGCTGGCCATGTCCACCAGTGCCTTTGCCCAGGAAGTCACTCTGCGCATTCACCAGATGCTGCCGGCTCAGGCCACTATCCCGGCCCAGGCCATCGAGCCCTGGGCGGCCAAAGTGGCTGACGAGTCCGGCGGTCGCATCAAGTTCGAACTTTATCCGGCCATGCAGCTCGGTGGCGCGCCGCCGGAACTTTATGACCAGGCCAAGGATGGTGTGGTCGACATCATCTGGACCGTGCTCGGCTATACCCCCGGCCGCTTCCCCAAGTCGGAAGTGTTCGAATTGCCGTTCATGACCCCCAATGGCGAAGTGGGCTCGGCCGCCTTCTACAACTACGTCATGGAAAATTCGGCTGAAGAATTTGCCGGCGTGCATGTCATTGCCCTGCATACCCATGGTCCGGGCCTGTTCCACTCCAAGAACCCGATCACCAGCCTGGAAGACCTCCAGGGCATGAAGGTGCGCGGTGGTTCCCGGATCATCTCGGACATGCTGGCCAATCTGGGTGCCGAACCGATCGGCATGCCCGTGCCGCAGGTCACCGAGGCGCTCTCCAAGGGCGTTATCGATGCCACCACAATCCCCTGGGAAGTGACGCCGTCGCTGCGCGTGGCCGAGCTGGTCAAAAATCACACCGGCTTCACCAGCCAGAATGGTCTTTACACCCAGACCTTCGGCTTCGTGATGAACATGGACAGCTATAACAACCTGCCCGACGACCTGAAGGCGATCATCGACGCCAATTCCGGCCTCGAAACCTCGCGTCAGTTCGGCCGCGTCATGGACAATGGTGATGCCACTGGCCTCTCCATTGCCGTCAATGCTGGCAACAACGTTGTCCAGCTCGATGAAGCCGAAACGCAGCGCTGGATCGATGCGGCCCAGCCGACCATCGACAAGTGGTTCGCCGACATGGAAGCGCAGGGCATTGACGGCCAGGCACTCTATGCGGCCGCCCAGGCCGCCGTCGAAGCCCAGATGTAAGTTAGACAATCTGAACACGATGAAGGGCCCGGTCAGTGCGCTGACCGGGCCCCTTTCTTTTTGCGCTGTGCACGGACTTCCGTGCCTGCCTCGGCAGCGGAGCAGTTCCTACCCCGGCAAGCCCACATAGTTTTCTGCCAGCACTTCCTGCGCGGCGCGCGAGCCGGCCAGATAGTCGAACTCGGCGCGCTGGATGCGGCGGCCAAAGCGTCCGGTTTCAGGGAAGGTGTGCAAGAGGCTCGTCATCCACCAGCTGAAACGCTCGGCCTTCCAGATCCGGGCCAGAGCCCGCTGAGAATAAGTGTCGATGCCTGCCTGTGAGGCTTCGGCGTAATGCTCGATCAGCGCATCGGCAAGCATGCCCACATCGCTCATCGCCAGGTTTAGCCCCTTGGCGCCTGTTGGCGGCACGATATGGGCGGCATCGCCCGCCAGGAAAAGCCGTCCAAACCGCAGTGGTTCGGCCACAAAACTGCGCAGCGGCGCGATGGATTTTTCGATCGAGGGTCCGGTCTGCAGGGCTTCGGCGGTTTCACTGTTGAGGCGCAGGCGCAATTCGTCCCAGAAGCGCTCGTCGCTCCAGCTTTCCACCTTCTCTTCGGCAGGCACCTGCACATAATAGCGGCTGCGGGTCATGGAACGTTGCGAGCACAGAGCAAAGCCGCGCTCGTGATGGGCATAGATCAGTTCGTGAGCCACCGGCGGCTTGTCGACCAATACGCCCAGCCAGCCAAAGGGATAGACGCGCTCGAACGTGGTGAGTGCTTCGGCCGGAACGCTGGCCCGGCAGACCCCGTGATAGCCGTCGCAGCCGGCGATGTAGTCGCAATCGAGCCGGTGGGTCACCCCGTCCCTGGACCAGGTTACATAGGGCTGGCCGTCGAAATCATGCACGGCAACGTCGTCGGCCTCATAGATCGTTTCGCCCTGCCGGGCTTCCATCAGGTCGCGGGTAACCTCCGTCTGGCCATAGACGGTGACATGATTGCCGACCAGTCCTGTAAAGTCGATGCGCAGCCGGTCGCCATCGAAGCTCAGATCAGTGCCGTGATGGACCAGCCCTTCCGCATCCAGACGGTCGGCCACCTGTGCCCGGTGCATCAGGTCGACGGAGCCTTGCTCCAATACGCCGGCCCGAATACGACCCAGCACGTAGTCGGCGCTCTTGCGCTCGAGAATGACGTTGTCAATGCCTGCCAGATCCAGCAGGCGGCCCAGCATGAGGCCGGCGGGTCCGGCGCCAATAATGGCGACCTGTGTACGCATGTGCTCCTCCCATTTTGCGCAATCATGCGCATCTAGGGGGCGTGCGTGAATGGACAGAGCGCGCAAACTCTTGCATTATCTGAACATGACCTCGATCCCCACCTACACCCTCTATGGCGAAACCGACAAGGATGCCCGACAGGATTGGTTGCACTGGGAAACTATCCAGGCTCGCAGCCGCCTGCATGATTATCGCATAGCCCCGCACCGGCACGATCAGTTCTTCCAGGTGCTTCACCTCAGTGCTGGGCAGGCAAAAATGGCTCTGGATGGTGATGTGCACCCGCTTGTGCCCGAAAGTGTGGCTGTCGTGCCCGCCGGCACGGTGCATGGCTATGCCTTCAGCACCGATGTGCGGGGTTTGGTGGTGACCCTTATGGAACGCGATCTGGCGGGGTTGGGTCTGCCGGTACCGCCAGCCATGGTTATTGACAGTGGTTGCGGCGATATCGTCGCCGCCCTGGCTCGCCTCACCACAGAGGCGGATCGACCTGGCGCCGCGCATGACGTGGCCATGCGGGCCCATCTGACCCTGCTGCTGGTCTCGCTGCAGCGTGCGGGACCGGAGAGTGAGGCGGCAGACGCCGGCGGGCGGGCCGCGCAATTGGTGGCGCGGTTTCGCGAACTGGTCGAGCAGGGCTATCGTCAATCCCGGCGAGTGGCAGACTATGCCGATGCCATCGGGATCAGTCATACGCACCTCAATCGCCTGTGCCGGCAGCGTCTGGGCCTGTCGGCGCTGGCTGTGATCGAGCAGCGGGTGGCGCTGGAGGCCAGGCGGCAATTGCTGTTCTCGGCCCTGCCGATCAAGCAGATCGGCGCCGAACTCGGCTATGATGATCCGGCCTATTTTTCCCGCTTCATCACTCGTCTCTATGGCATGTCCCCGGCATCGCTGCGCGACCGCATGCGGCGGCATTGAGCTTGGTGCGGGCTACCCGCCGTCGTGCCGCAGGCGCTCGGCCACCTCGCGCACCGACTGCATCAGATTGGCTGTGGCAAGGGAGGTGGCCGTATCGGTTCGGGTGGTGAAGCCCACTGGGCCCAGTGTTTCGCTGGTATCCACCGGCAATATGGCCAATTGCCCTTCGGCCACGTCATCGGCCACCACGCCTTCAGAGATGATCCATATCGAGTCATTTTGGCGCACATAGGAGCGGCCAAAGGCATTGGAGACCGTTTCGATTTCGTCCCGCAACTGGGTAACCCCATGCGCCAAGAGGATGCGCTCCACCACCGGTCGGATCACCGAGTCGGGTGTGGGCATCAGGATCTGGTAGCTCTCGATCAGCGGCAGGCTGAATTCCTGAGCGCTGAGCACGGGGTGCCCCGGACGCACGGCCAGCACCACGCGTTCCGAATACAGATGTTCGAAGCTGAGCCCCATCATGGCATTCGGTTCGGCCATGCGTCCGATCACCAGATCGACATCGCCGGTGCGCAGCAGTGAGAGCAGGTATCCGTTTGGCCCGGTGATGATGCGGGTGGTTACGCCAGTATTCTGGTCGGTAAAGGCGCGGACGGCGTCGGGCAGCATGCGTGCCGACACGGTTGGCAGGGCCCCCACCCGCACCATGGCTGCATCATGGGTGCCCCGCGCCGCATCGATGCCCTGCCGCAGCGCCGCGATGCTGGTGGACGCATATCGGAAAAACACTTCACCAAAGGAGGTGAGGGCCAGACGCCGCCGGCTGCGATCGAACAATTGCTCGCCCAGCAGCGCCTCAAGCTCCTGAATGGTCTTGGTAGCGGCTGGCTGGCTGATATTGAGCGCGTCGGCGGCCCCGGCCATGGATCTCAGGCGCGCCACCTCCAGAAAGCAGGCGATGTGCCGAAGCCGGATTCGGGGGTCGATGATGCGTTGAGCCATGACGTTCAGTTATCGCTATTGGGGAAATCGAGCCGGATTTCTCAATTGCGGGGTCAACTCGATAACCCATGGATTATGAAATGCCCGAGACTTATCATTTTACAGCGCCCGTGCCAGCCCCTTAAATCGGAACAAGAGGACGCCATGACTTTCACCCGCATCAACGGCACATTGCTGCACTTTCGCCTTTCTGGGCCGGAGGATGCCCCGGCGTTGGTCTTCGTCAATTCCCTGGGCACCGATGCGCGCATTTGGGACGAGGTGATCGCGGCCTTGTCAGGCCAATATCGGTGCCTGTCCTATGACAAGCGTGGCCACGGCCTCAGCGACGCACCCCAGGGCGACTACAGCCTCGACGATCACCTCGATGATCTCGCCGGTCTCATGGACCAAACCGGCATTGGCCGGGTCGTGGTCATCGGCGTGTCGGTCGGCGGGTTGATTGCCCAGGGCCTTGCCCTTCGTGCCCCCGAGCGCGTGGCGGGTCTGGTTCTGTGTTGCACAGCGCCGCGCATGGGCGACGCCGCCATGTGGTCTGCCCGCATCGAAACGGCGCGGACCGAGGGCCTCCTGCCCCTGGCCGATCCGGTCATGGAGCGCTGGTTCAGCCCCGGCTTCCGGGCGCAACACACTGTCGAGTTGAGTGGCTGGCGCAACCTTTTCCTGCGCACCGATCCGCTTGGCTATGCCAATACCTGCGCCACCTTGCGCGATACCGATCTGACATCGCGTATTCCGGCCATTTCGGCGCCGACGCTGATCCTGGCCGGCAGCGCTGATCTTGCTGCGCCGGTCGATCTGGTGCGCAACTGCACCGCTATTCCTGGCTCACGTTTCGAAGTTCTCGATGGCGTTGGCCACATTCCCGGCATTGAGCAACCGGCCGCCGTGGCGCGCCTGGTGCGTGATTTTCTCAAGGAGGTCGGCCATGGCTGACGCGACTTTGTTTGACCGCGGCATGCGCACGCGCCGCTCGGTCCTGGGCGACAACCATGTCGACAATGCCACGGCGCGCAAGACCGGATTTGACGAGGACTTCCAGACCTTCATCACCGAAGGCGCCTGGGGCTCGGTCTGGTCACGGCCTGGTCTGACCCGGCGCGAGCGCTCGATCATCACCCTGGCGTTGCTTGCCGGCCTCGGACACGAGGAAGAATTCGCCATGCATGTGCGCGCCACGGTCAATACCGGCGCCACTGAAGACGATATCAAGGAACTGCTGCTGCATGTGGCCGTCTATGCCGGCGTGCCTGCAGCCAACAGCGCCTATAAAATTGCCAAAAACGAACTCGCCAAGCGCCAGGAGGCAGCACAATGAGTGGCATCATTCTACCCGGAGCCGACGGACTGCTGTTCCAGCGCGACCGCGACTGGCATCCGCCCGCCGATACACCCGGCTACAAGTCGTCCACCTTCCGGGCGCCCAAGCACAGTCTGCTCTCTCTGGGGCCGACCAAGTCGGAAATGACCGGTCCCACCTTTGGGCACGAAAAGCTCGGCGCGCTCGACAATGACCTCATCCGCAATTTCAGCCAGGACGGCACCGATGCCATCGGCCAGCGCATGATCGTCTACGGACAGGTGCTCGATGAGAATGCCCGGCCCGTGCCCAACACGCTGGTGGAATACTGGCAGGCCAATGCCGGCGGTCGCTATCGCCACAAGAAGGAAGGGTATCTCGCCGCGCTCGATCCCAATTTCGGCGGCTTCGGCCGTTCGATCACCGACGCGAACGGCTTCTATCACTTCCGCACCATCAAGCCCGGCGCCTATCCCTGGCCCAATACCGGCAATGACTGGCGTCCGGCCCATATCCACTTCTCGGTTTTCGGCCATGCCTTTGCGCAGCGCCTGATCACCCAGATGTATTTCGAGGGCGACCCGATGATCTGGCAGTGCCCGATTGTCTCGACCATCCCCGACAAGTCGGCCATCGACCAGTTGATCGCCCGGCTTGATCGCCTCAACACAACGCCCATGGATGCGCTCTGCTACCGCTTCGATATCGTGCTGCGCGGCCGCCGCTCGACCATGTTCGAAAACAAGCTGGAGGGGAACTGATGCTGCACCCTGTTCCGACCCTGAAAGAAACCCCGTCCCAGACCGCTGGCCCCTATGTCCATATCGGCATGACGCCCAATTTCTGCGGCATCACCGGAGTTGTCGACGCCGATTTGGGCAAGACCATGATCAACGGCGAAGTCGAGGGTGAGCGCATCAACGTGGCCGTCAACGTGTTTGACGGCGCGGGCGTGCCCCTGTTCGACGGTGTTGTCGAAATCTGGCAAGCCGATGCCAGCGGCAATTTCACCGGTCCCACGGCCCCCAATTCCAACTCTGCGCCCGCCTTTACCGGCTGGGGGCGCCAGCCGCTGACCGAGGCGGGGGCTGCCACCTTCGAAACCGTCAAGCCCGGCCGCGTGCCGGGGCCAGATGGCAAGCTCATGGCGCCCCATATCGCGCTCTGGATCGTGGCGCGCGGCATCAATATCGGCCTCCAGACCCGCCTCTATTTCGAGGACGAGGCCGAGGCCAATGCGAGTGATTTCGTGCTTAACAAGATCATGGACAAGCGTCGCCGCGAAACCCTGATCGCGCGGAAAGACGGCTCGACCTATACGCTGGACATCCATCTCCAGGGCGAAAAGGAAACCGTGTTCTTCGACATGTGAGGTGGGCCTGAAGCGCCCCCTCCCGACCTCCCCCTCAAGGGGGAGGTGTCGCAGCCAGTCTGTCGCTCGATCTGCGCAAAATCACCGGCCCGATATCCCCCCTTGCAGGGGAGGTTGGGAAGGGGGATGGTCGACGCGAAGCACGAAACGAAGCACTGAGCGATGACCCTCCTTTCCGCCCTCGCCGGCGATCCGGAAATCGAAACCCTGCTCTCGGACGAGGCCCAGCTAGCCGCCATGCTGGCATTCGAACGCGCCTTGGCCGAGGCCAGTGCGGAAGTGGGCTTCATCTCCGAGGATGCCGCGACGACGATTCTGTCTGCCCTTCGTAGTTTCCAGCCCGACTGGCCGGACCTAGAAGCCGGCATGGCCCAGGATGGCGTCGTCGTTCCAGCGCTGATCAGGCAGCTCAAGGCACTGTTTCCCGAACCGCATCGTGCTGCCCTGCACAAGGGCGCCACCAGCCAGGACGTCACTGACACCGCGCTGATGCTGCAGCTGGCGGAAATCTTCGACGTCTATGAAGCGCGGCTTTCTGCGCTGCTGGAAAAGCTCGACCTCCTGGCTGCCGAGAATGGCGGCAAGGCGCTCATGGCCCATACTCGCATGCAGGTGGCCCTGCCCACGACATGGGGGGCAAAGCTAGCCTCATGGTCCGAGCCGCTCAAGCGTCACTTGCAGGCGCTGGTTTCCATGCGCCGCAGCCTTCTCGTCGTCCAGCTCGGTGGCCCGGTCGGCGATCGCGGCAGCTTTGGCACCCAGGGCGATACCATCGCCGCGGGCATGGCCAAACGCCTCGATCTGGGCCTCGCTACGCCCTGGCAGGCGACCCGCGACCCCATCATGGCGTTGGGGAGCCTTCTTGCGCAGATCTCTGGCTCGCTGGGCAAGCTCGGCATGGATGTAACGCTTTTGGCGCAGAACGAGATCGGCGCAATCGGCCTTGCCGGCGGCGGCGGGTCCTCGGCCATGGCGCACAAGTCCAACCCGGTTAATGCCGAGGTTCTGGTGGCGCTGGCCCGCTACAATGCCGGCCTTTCGGGTACGCTGGCGCAAGCCCAGGTGCACGAGAATGAGCGCTCCGGCGCCGCCTGGACGCTCGAATGGCTGACCCTGCCGCCCATGCTGGTCACGACCGGCGCCAGCCTGCGAATGACCCGGAAACTGCTCGATCAGCTCCGCATCGCCTAGAGCGTTTCCAGCAAATCTGGCAACGGTTTTGCGGATCGCAAACGCGAATGTTCTAGCTCAGCATGGAACGCAGCTCCGCTTGAACCTTCTGCATGGGCTTGAGATAGAGCCTGACCAATTCGCCGATTTCCGCCCGGTTGACCGGCAGACCGATATTGAGGGCGGCAATCACCTTGCCCCGCGCATTGGCGACCGGCACGGCGATCGATCTGAGGCCTAGCTCCACCTCCTGGTCGATTAGCGCATAGCCTTGCGCCCGGACCGTTTCCAGGATCGCCATCAGGGCTTCGATGTCGGTGATCGTATGGGGCGTGCGCGCCACCGGTGGCGTGCTTTCGAGCAGTTTTCGGGCCTCTGCTTCGGACAGGGCCGCCAGCATCACTCGCCCCATCGAGGTGCAAAAGGCCGGCAGGCGCGAACCGGGCATCAGGGCAATGGACATGACTTTGCGCTGGGCGGCGCGGGCCACATAGACGATCTCGGCCTCGTCCAGAATGGAAACCGATGAGCTTTCGCCCAGTTCGTCAGAAAGACGATCCAGCAGCGGTTGCACCATTTGCGGCAGGGGCATGGTCGCGAGGCACGCCGTACCAAGACGCAGGATGCGGGGGGTCAGGGTGAAATACTTCCCGTCATAATCGGCATAGCCGAGGTGGGCGAGCGTCAGCAGGCAACGGCGCGCGGTGGCGCGATCAAGGCCGGATGCTGCCGAAACGTCAGAGATCGATTGGCGGGGACGATCGGCGGTGAAGGCCTCGATCACCGAAAGCCCCTTGGCGAGGCCACCCATAATGTCACGCTCAAGCATGTCCGCCTCAGTTTGTGCGATATATCAACAAGTGAAGCATATCGCACAAACTGCATTGCCCACAACTCGCGCGACGGCGTATTTCAGACAACACAATCCGGCATTTGAGGAAGGACCAGAACGCCCATGGACAAGACAGTCCCCGATCTCGCCACGGCAGTGGCAGGGATTGAAGACGGAATGGTGCTGATGGTGGGCGGCTTCGGCGGCTCCGGCGCGCCGATCGAGCTCATCCACGCCCTGATCGACCGTTTCAAGGCCACCGGCAGCCCGAAAAGCCTCACCGTGGTCAACAACAATGCCGGCAATGGCCGCATCGGCATCGCCGCCATGATCGATGCGGGCATGGTCGCCAAGATGATCTGTTCGTTTCCGCGCTCTGCTGATCCGCGCGCCTTCACCGAGAAATATCTCGCCGGTGAGATCGGGCTCGAACTGGTGCCGCAGGGCACCCTGGCCGAACGCATCCGCGCCGGTGGCGCCGGCATTCCGGCCTTCTACACGCCGGCCAGCTACGGCACCGATGTCGCCAAGGGCAAGCCGGTGGCCGAGTTCGACGGCAAGCACTATGTGCAGGAGCGCTGGCTCAAGGCCGACGTGGCCATCATCAAGGCCGAACTGGCCGACACGCTGGGCAACCTCACCTATCGCAAGGCTGCCCGCAATTTCTCGCCCCTGATGGCGTCCGCCGCCGCCAAGACGATCGTGCAGGCCACAAAGATTGTGCAGCCGGGCGAGATCGATCCCGAACATGTCGTGACCCCGGGCATCTTCGTCGATGCCATTGTTGAGGTCAGCGATCCCAAACAGGAAGAAGCCCTGATGCGCGAAGGAGTGGCCTACGCATGACCAGCAAGCTCTCAAACGCCCAGATCGCCTGGCGCGCCGCCCAGGACATCGAGGACGGCGCCTATGTGAACCTCGGCATCGGCTTTCCTGAAATGGTCGCCAAGTTCCAGCCACCGGGCAAGCAGGCCATCTTCCACACCGAGAACGGCGTGCTGAACTTCGGTGAAGCGCCGGCCGCAGGCGAAGAGGACTGGGACCTCATCAATGCGGGCAAGAAGGCTATTACCCTTCGTCCCGGCGCGGCCTTCTTCCACCATGCCGACAGCTTCGCCATGGTGCGCGGCGGACACCTCGATGTGGCGATCCTGGGCACTTATGAAGTGGCCGAGAATGGCGATCTCGCCAACTGGTCGACCGGCCCCAAGGGCGTTCCTGCCGTCGGTGGTGCCATGGACCTGGTGCATGGCGCCAAGCGCGTGGCGGTGATCACCGATCATGTGACCAAGGACGACAAGCCCAAGCTGGTCAAGCGTTGCACCCTGCCATTGACCGGCGTCGGCTGCGTCACCCGCGTCTATACCAGCCTTGCCGTGCTCGACATCGAGAATGGCCGCTTCGTCCTGCGCGAAAAGCTGCCCACGATGAGTGTCGCGGAATTGCAGGCTGTAACCGGCGCCGAAATGGTGCTGCCCGACCAGATCGGCGACCTCGTCGCCCCGGAGCTTTGAGATGACCGAGGCCTATATCTGCGCCTATAAGCGCACCCCCATCGGCCGTTTCGGCGGGTCGCTCTCCGCGGTCCGTCCCGACGATCTCGGCGCCATTCCTCTGAAGGCCCTGATGGCCGAGTACGCCTCGGTCGATTGGGAAGCCGTCGACGACGTCATCTTCGGCAATGCCAATGGCGCGGGCGAGGAGAACCGCAACGTGGCGCGCATGAGCGCGCTGCTAGCTGGGTTCCCCGTCGGCGTCACCGGCACGACCATGAACCGGCTCTGCGGCTCGGGCATGGATGCGGTGATCACTGCGGCCCGGGCCATCAAGTCGGGTGAGGCGGAACTGCTTATTGCCGGCGGCACCGAGAGCATGAGCCGAGCCCCCTTTGTGCTGCCCAAGGCGGAAACAGCCTTTTCCCGCAACGCCGAAATCTACGACACCACCATTGGCTGGCGCTTCGTCAACCCGCTGATGAAGGCGCAATACGGCGTCGATTCCATGCCTGAGACCGGCGAGAACGTCGCGCAGGAATTCGGCGTCTCCCGCGAGGCGCAGGATCATTTTGCGGTGCGCAGCCAGGACAAGGCAGTGGCGGCACAGCAGAATGGTCGCCTCGCTAAGGAAATCGTGCCGGTCACCATCCCGCAGAAAAAGGGCGATCCAACAATCGTCGACAAGGACGAGCATCCGCGCGCCGGTACCACCATGGAAACCCTGGGCAAGCTGCGCGCCCTCTTCC
Source organism: uncultured Devosia sp. (assembly GCF_913055165.1). GTDB lineage: Bacteria > Pseudomonadota > Alphaproteobacteria > Rhizobiales > Devosiaceae > Devosia. The sequence continues at coordinate 22,386 of NZ_CAJXJS010000018.1, read as the reverse complement.
CCAACGGCACCGTCACGGCTGGCAATGCCTCGGGCGTCAATGACGGTGCGGCGGCTCTCATCATCGCCTCCGAAGCGGCGGCGAAAAAGCACGGCCTCACCCCCATCGCCCGTATTCTTGGCGGCGCCACCGCCGGCGTGCCGCCGCGCATTATGGGCATGGGTCCGGCCCCGGCGAGCAAGAAGCTCTTTGCGCGCCTCGGTCTCACCCAGGCTGATTTCGACATCATCGAGCTCAACGAAGCCTTTGCCAGCCAAGGCATAGCAGTTCTGCGCGATCTCGGCATTGCCGAGGACGACGCCCGCGTGAACCCCAATGGTGGCGCCATTGCCCTGGGCCATCCGCTTGGCATGAGCGGCGCCCGCATCACCGGTACGGCCGCGCTCGAACTCGCGCTCACCGGCAAAGGCCGGGCGCTGGCCACCATGTGCATCGGCGTTGGCCAGGGCATCGCCATCGCTCTCGAGCGGGTCTAGCGACCAGAACCGGCGTCGGTGGAAATCACCGGCGCCGATTGCTTTTGCGCGGTTGCAGGGCCACAAGCGCGTGTCCAGCTTTGTCCCGGCACGCTTCATGATCACCTGCTTCGATATCGGCGGCACCACCATCAAGGCCGCCACCGCAACCGCCCCCAACGCGCTCGCCACCATCGGGCGGGTCCCGACGCCCCTTGATGATTTCGAAGCGTTCACGGCCACTATTGCCAGCTTGGTGGAGCAGGGCGGAGCACCTGAGGGTACGCCGATTTCCATCTCCGTGACTGGCGTAGTCGATCCCGATACCGGCATCACCACCGTCGCCAATATTCCCTGCATCGATGGGCGCAATCTGGCCGGTGATCTGGCCACGCTTCTGGGCTGCACCGTCCTCGTCGCCAATGATGCCGACTGTTTTACCCTGGCCGAAGCCCATGCAGGGGCCGGGCAGGGGCATCGCGTCGTCTTCGGCGCCATTCTGGGCACCGGCATAGGCGGCGGCATCGTCGCCGATGGCCGCCTGTTCCGTGGTGCCGGCGGTCTCTCCGGCGAATGGGGCCATGGCACAGCCGTCGCCACAAAGGTCGGTGTACCGCCGTTCGAAGTGCCGCATTTCGCCTGTGGCTGCGGTCAGGCCGGCTGCGTCGATACGATCGGCGGGGCCCGCGGCATCGAGCGGCTGCACCGGCTGCTGCATGATGTCGATCTGCCCAGCACCGGCATCATCGCCGCCTGGCAGGCCGGCGATCCCGCTGCCTCGCAGACAGTGGATCTCCATGTGGAACTGGTGAGCGTACCTCTAGCATTGACCGTCAACATCGTCGGCCCTGACATCATTCCGGTCGGAGGCGGTCTGGGCAATGCCCATGCCCTGGTTGCCCGGTTGGACGCGGCGGTGCGCGCGCGTATCCTCAGGCGTATCGACCGGCCGCTTGTCGTGCCAGCACAACTGACCGTCGATGCGGGCCTGATTGGGGCAGCGAGCCTCGCCTATTCGGAGGGCGCGAAATGACCTTGCTTGAAATCTGTGTGGACGATGCCGATGGCTTGGCTGCGGCCATCGAAGGGGGCGCCGACCGCGTCGAACTCTGTTCCGTGCTCGAACTGGGCGGGCTCACTCCAATGCCTGGCCTCATGGCTCTGGCCGCCGCATCCCCGGCGCCGGTGCGCGCCTTGATCCGGCCCCGTGGCGGCGATTTTGTCTTCGGCCCACGAGATTGCGATGCCATGCTGGGCGATATCGAGGCGGTCCGCCAGGCCGGCCTAGAAGGCGTGGTGCTGGGCGCCAGTCTGCCCGATGGGCGCCTCGACATCGCCATGCTGGAGCGGCTGGTCGACGAGGCGGGCGAAATGCCCAAGACCCTGCACCGCGCCTTCGACCTCGTCCCCGATATGGCAGAGGCCGTGGAACAGGCTGTGGCCCTGGGCTTCGATACCATCCTGACCTCCGGGCGGACCCGCACCGCGCCGGAGGGAATCTCCGATCTCGCCTTGGCCCATAGATTTGCCGATGGCCGCATCACCATCATGGCCGGGTCGGGTGTCACCGCGGAAACGGCCCCTGCCATTCTCGCGGCCGCGCCCCTGGCGGCGCTGCATGGCGCCTGCGGCGAACCGGCGGACGCTGACTCAGCCCCCGCCCAGCGTCTCGGCTTCGTCAGTCCCACACGTCGCAAGACCAGCCGCGACCGCGTGGCCGCGCTCAAGGCGGCGATTTCAGGCTGATCGCATCTTCTATTCCCAGGCCTCAAGCATTGCATCGGCGACAAATTGCAGATGCTTGGCCATGGCGCTCCGCGCGGCGTCTGCATTGCCGCTGACCACGGCTGCGACGATGGCTTCATGGTCGCCCAGGATATGCTCGCGCACCTCGCCCACTTCCAGCAGGTGCTGGTGAAAGCGCGTATCGACCTCGTCGCCGCGCGCTTTCCATAGGCCATCGAGCATTTCGCGCAGCACCGAATTGCCGCAGGCGTCGGCCAGGGTCATGTGCAGGTTGCGATCGGCGTCGAAAGACCAGAGGCCACTGGCCGATTCGGACCGCATCTGGCGCAGCGTCTCGGCCAGCCGTGTCATGCCTTCGGGGGAGATGTTCTGGCTGGCAAGGGCCGCCGCTTCCGGCTCCAGCAACCGCCGCACGGCGGTCACTTCCAGGGGCGAAGCGCTCAACTCGGGCAGAGCCATGCGCGCATCGCCGCGCTTGCGCACAAAGGCGCCCACGCCCACGCGCACCTCGACAAGCCCGGCGACTTCGAGCGCTATTAGCGCCTCGCGCACCGTAGGGCGGGAGACGCCAAGGCTCAGGGCCAGGTCGCGCTCGGATGGCAATTGCCGCCCGGCCTCGACCGCCCCGCCCATGATCTGGTCACGGATCTGGTCGGCGATCTGGATATAGAGTTTGCGGTTGGAAACGGCCTGCAGTTTCATCTGATCCCCTCGGGCACACTCATAGCTGCACTCAACGCGGATGTCCACTGGTCTGACCACTTGACAGCCTGACTGACTTGCCATTAGCTCATGTCAGGTAGATAGACCGGACCAACACCGGCGACACCGCGGAGGAACAGACGATGGGGGAGGGTTCGCAGGCCGAGTTGGCTTCGCATTCGACCACGCCACTGGTCGAAATGACCGGCATCGACAAGAACTTTCCCGGTGTGCGGGCGCTATCGCAGGCCCGGTTCGAGCTTGTCCCGGGCGAAGTCCATGCCCTGATGGGCGAGAATGGTGCTGGCAAGTCCACGCTCATGAAAGTGCTTTCCGGCGTTTATGCCCGCGATGCTGGCGTCGTAAAGCTCAATGGAGAGCCGGTCGAAATCTCCTCGCCGCGCCAGGCGCAGGATGCTGGCATCTCCATCATTCACCAGGAACTGGCCCTCATGCGCGACCTGACCGCCGCGCAGAACATCTTCATCGGACGCGAGCCGCGCCGGTTCGGCATTCTCGACGAAGGCCAGCTCAATCGCGACGCAGCGGCCATTTTCAAATCCATGAACCTCAAGCTTGAGCCAACAGTGCTGGTGGAGAACCTGACCATCGCAAAGCAGCAGATGGTGGAGATCGCCAAGGCCCTGTCCTACCGCTCGCGCGTTCTGATCATGGACGAGCCGACTGCGGCGCTCAACGATGCGGAAATCGCCGAGCTCTTCGCCATTATCAACCGCTTGAAGGCGGAAGGCGTCGGCATTGTCTACATCTCTCACAAGATGGATGAGATCAAACGCATTTCCGACCGTGTGACCGTCATGCGAGACGGGGAATATGTCGGTACCGTCCCGGCCGCCGAAACGCCTATCGAAACCATCATTTCCATGATGGTCGGTCGTACCCTGACCAACGAAGCGCTGGTCATTCCCAATGTCGCCGATCAGCCGGTGGCGCTGGAAGTGCGCGGCCTCAACCGCGGGCGCGAAATTCGCGATGTCAGCTTCTCGGTGCGCCAGGGCGAAATCCTCGGCTTCGCCGGGTTGATGGGCGCCGGGCGCACAGAGGTGGCGCGCGCCATTTTCGGGGCGGACCGCAAGGAGAGTGGCGAGATCTGGGTGCATGGCCAGCGGGTTGGCATCACCACGCCGCGCGATGCTGTGGCCAAGGGGATCGGTTATCTCTCTGAAGACCGCAAGCTCTTTGGGCTCGCCACCGGTCTCGACGTCCGCAACAATATCGCTTTGGCCAGTCTGGAACGCTTCACCGGTCCCACCGGCGTACTCAACGAGGCCGGCATGGAAGCAGCGGCCAAGGACTATATTCGCCAGCTCGCCATCAAGACCCCCAGCGATTCCCAGGAAGCGCGCCTCTTGTCCGGCGGCAACCAGCAGAAGGTCGTCATCGCCAAATGGCTCCTGCGCGATTGCGACATCCTGATCTTTGACGAGCCGACGCGCGGCATCGATGTCGGCGCCAAGTCCGAAATCTACAAGCTGCTCAACAATCTCGCCGCCCAGGGTAAGGCCATCATCGTCATCTCCTCCGAACTGCCCGAAATCCTGCGCCTGTCCCACCGCATCGCGGTGATGTGCGAGGGGCGGCTCACCGGCATCTTGCCGGGCGGCTCGAGCCAGGAGGAGATCATGCACCTGGCCACCATGCGTGAGGCGGCCATGATGCCGGACGAGGAGGTGCGCCGTGCGGGGTGACACCACTCTTTGCCTCTCCCCCATAGGGAGAGGGGATGCAGGCGCCGAAATAACGACTTCAATGGGGATACCGAAATGACCGATACCACAGCCCCCGCTCAGAAATCCGGCATACGCTTTACAGGCGCGTTCCATCGGCTCCTGGCCTTCTCCGGCCTGATCGCTCTGGTGCTGGTGTTCTCCCTGGCCTCGCCCAATTTCATGCAGACCCAGAACATCCTGGCGATCCTGCAGGCGACGGCGGTCAATGGCGTCCTGGCCATCGCCGTGACACTGGTGATCATCACCGGCGGCATCGATCTCAGCGTCGGAACGCTCATGACCTTCTGTGCGGTTATCGCCGGGGTGATCCTGACCTATTGGGGCCTGCCCATGCCACTGGGCATCATCGGCGCCATTCTCGCCGGTACGGCCAGCGGGCTCATCTCCGGCACGGTCGTGGCCAAGCTCAAAGTGCCACCCTTCATTGCCACCCTGGGCATGATGCTGATCCTCAAGGGCCTGTCGCTGGTCATCTCCGGCACGCGCCCGATCTATTTCAACGACACGCCTGGCTTCAACCAGATCGCCTTGGGCTCGGTCGTCGGCCAGATCATCCCGGCGGTGCCGGTGCCCAATGGCGTGATGATCCTGTTCGCAGTCGCCCTGCTGGCTTCCTTCGTTCTGGGGAAGACCGCACTGGGGCGCTACACCTTCGCACTGGGCTCCAACGAAGAGGCCGTGCGGCTCTCCGGCGTCAATGTCGATCGCTGGAAGATCGGCGTCTACGCACTCTCCGGTGCCATTGTCGGTGTCGGCGGTGTGTTGATCGCCAGCCGCCTCAATTCCGCCCAGCCCGCTCTCGGGCAGGGCTATGAACTCGAAGCCATTGCGGCCGTGGTCATCGGCGGCACCTCGCTCTCGGGCGGCCGCGGCACCGTGCTCGGCACGTTGATCGGCGCGCTTATCATCTCTGTGCTGGCCAATGGCCTGCGCATTCTATCGGTGGCTCAGGAATGGCAGACGGTGGTGACCGGCACCATCATCATCCTGGCCGTCTATGCCGACATACTGCGGCGCCGCAATCTTTAGGCGCCGGTTGACGACTGCGCATCCGCGCCAACAAGAGGCAAAACAAATGCCCCCAACTTCGACAGCAGCATTTGGGAGGATTACCATGCTCAACCGCCGTACCCTGCTCGGCGCCATCAGCGCCGTGGCCATGCTGGCCGCCAGCACCCCTGTGATGGCTCAGGACAATTATGACATCGCCCTGATCTCGAAAGGCTTCCAGCACCAGTTCTGGCAGGCCGTGAAGGCCGGGGCCGACCAGGCCGCCGCCGACCTCGGCGTCACCGTGACCTTCGAAGGTCCGGAGACCGAAAGCCAGGTCGATCGTCAGATGGACATGCTGGCCGCCGCCCTGTCGCGCCAACCGGACGCCATCGGCTTCGCCGCGCTCGACAGCCAGGCCGCGACCCCGTTGCTGCAGCAGGCCCAGGACGCCGGTATCCCCGTCATCGCCTTCGACTCGGGCGTGGATAGCGACATTCCGCTCACCACCGCCACCACCGACAACGTCGCCGCCGCAGCGCTGGCCGCCGACGTGATGGCCGAGCTGATCGGCGGCGAAGGCAAGGTTGCCATCGTGGCCCACGACCAGACCAGCCGCACCGGCATCGACCGCGTTGAAGGCTTCTCCAACCGCATCAAGGAAGCCTATCCCAATATCGAGATCGTCTCGGTGCAATATGGCGGCGGCGATCAGCTGCAGTCGACCGAAATCACCAAGTCGATCCTGCTCGCCAATCCCGACCTCAAGGGCATTTTCGGTGCCAATGAAGGCTCGGTCCTGGGCGTTGCCAACGGCAAGCAGGAACTGGGCAGCGACATCGTGGTGATCGGCTACGACTCCGGTGCGGCCCAGAAGGCCTTCATCGAGAGCGGCGTCATCGCCGGCGCCATCACCCAGAACCCGGTCGGCATCGGCTACCAGACCGTTCAGGCCGCCGTCTCGGCGCTCAAGGGTGAAGAACTGCCTGAGATCATCGATACCGGCTTTTACTACTACAATGCCGATAACATGAGCGATCCTCAGATCGCGGCCGTTCTCTACGATTGATTTCCCCCTGGGTCGGGCGGCTCTCCCAACGGCCGCCCGGCCGAATTCATCAGGACAGCTATGGCCGACCTTTCCGGAAAAATCGTCCTCATCACCGCCGCCGCCCAGGGTATTGGCAGGGCTTCGGCCGAAGCTTTTGCCAGCGCCGGGGCGAAAGTGGTTGCGACCGACATCAACGCCCAGCTCCTGGCTGAGCTCGATGTGATACCCAATGTGACCACCCGCGTGCTCGACGTGCTGTCCGATGCGGCGGTCAACGAGGCCGTGGCCGAGATCGGTCATATTGATGTGCTCTTCAACTGCGCCGGTGTGGTACATTCGGGCACGGTGCTGGAAATGACCGACGCCGAGCTCGATTTCGCGCTCGACCTCAACGTCAGGGCGCAGATCCGCACCATCCGGGCGGTCTTGCCACAAATGCTGGAGCGCAAGGACGGCGCCATCATCAATATGGCCACCGTGGCGTCCTCCATCAAAGGCGTTCCCAACCGCGCCGCCTATACCATTTCCAAGGCAGCCGTAGTGGGTCTCACCAAATCCATCGCCGCCGACTACACCACATCCAATATCCGCGTGAACGCCATCTGCCCGGGAACCGTGGATAGCCCCAGCCTGCATGAGCGCTGGCATGCCACCGGCGATTTCGAGGCCGCGAGAAAAGCGTTCATCGCCCGCCAGCCCATCGGTCGCATCGCCCGCCCCGAAGAAGTGGCGGACCTGGCCGTCTATCTGGCCGGCGCCACCTATACCACCGGCCAGGTCCACATCATCGATGGCGGCTGGACGGCTTGAGAACTTGAAGCGGTGAGAAAGGCCCCCTCACCCTGACCCTCTCCCCCGGGGGAGAGGGGACCTAGGAGCCGATATTTCGAGACAGGGCGCCATGCCCCACCTCTCCCTTGGGGGAGAGGTCGGCCCGAGGGGCCGGGTGAGGGGGCCTTCCGGATTAGAGCAAATGACAAAAATCATATCCCTCACCACTCACGACCTGCGCTTCCCCACCTCGGCTTCGCTCGATGGCTCCGATGCCATGAATCCGGATCCGGACTATTCGGCCGCCTATGTCGTGCTGGGCACCGATGGCGATCTCGAAGGCCATGGCCTCACCTTCACCATCGGGCGCGGCAATGAAGTGGTTGTGGCCGCCATCAAGGCCCTGACCGACCGCGTCGTGGGCCTCGACCTCGACTGGATCGAGGCCGATCCCGGCCGCTTCTGGCGCCATGTCACCGGCGATAGCCAGCTGCGCTGGATCGGGCCCGACAAGGGCGCCATGCATCTGGCGACCGGTGCCGTCGTCAATGCCGTCTGGGATCTTCTGGCCAAGCGCGCGAATAAGCCGGTCTGGCTCTATGTCAGCGAAATGAGCCCCGAACAGCTCGTTTCCATCATCGATTTCCGCTATCTGACTGATGCCATCACCCCCGCCGAGGCGCTGGAGATTTTCCGTGCCGCCGAGCCGGGCAAGGCCGAGCGCATCGCGCGCCTCCGGGACGAGGGCTACCCCTGCTACACCACCTCGGCGGGCTGGCTGGGCTATTCCAACGAGAAGTTGACGCGCCTCGCCACCGAGGCAGTGAACGAGGGCTTCACCCATATCAAGATGAAGGTCGGCCGTGACTTCGAAGACGATGTTCGCCGTCTCGAAATTGTTCGCTCCATCATGGGCCCGGACCGTTTCCTGATGATCGATGCCAACCAGGTCTGGGAGGTCGATCAGGCGATCAGCTGGGTCAACCAGCTCAAGCGCTTCAACCCCTATTTCATCGAAGAACCGACCAGCCCCGACGATGTCGAAGGTCACCGTAAGATTCGCGAGGCCATTGCTCCGGTCAGGGTCGCCACCGGCGAAATGTGCCAGAACCGTATCCTGTTCAAGCAGTTCATCACCCGCAATGCCATCGATGTGGTGCAGATCGATGCCTGCCGCATCGGTGGCCTCAATGAAGTGCTTTCCGTGCTGCTGATGGCCGCCAAATACGGTAAGCCGGTCTGGCCACATGCCGGCGGCGTGGGCTTGTGCGAATATGTCCAGCATCTGTCGATGATCGATTATCTCGCCGTCTCCGGCACCAAGGAGGGCCGCGTGATCGAGTTCGTTGACCACCTGCACGAGCATTTTCTCGATCCCTGCGTCATCAAGGGGGCCGCCTATGTGCCGCCCGAACGCCCGGGCTTTTCCATCGAGATGAAGCCGGCTTCCATCACGGAGAATACGTTCCGCGGCTGATCAGGCCTTCACCTCTCCCCCTGGGGGAGTGGTCGGCGCGGAGCGCCGGGTGAGGGGGCCTTCACTACACGTCAAACCTAAGCCGCGCCCGTCTCGAGCAGCCTGATGCCGCCTTCCGCGCAGACCTTGCGGATGGACTCGAGCGGACAGACATCGGTAATGAAGCTGTGCGCCTGGCTCAGATGCCCGATCCGTACCGGCGCGGTACGGGTGAACTTGGTCTGGTCGGCCACCAGGATGACATGGCGCGCATTGGCGATGATCGCCTGCGCCACTTTCACTTCACGATAATCGAAATCCAGCAGCGCGCCGTCCGGATCGATGGCGGACACGCCGATGACGGCGAAATCCACCTTGAACTGGCGGATGAAATCCACCGCCGCCTCGCCGACAATGCCGCCATCGCTGGGCCGCACCACGCCCCCCGCAATGACGACCTCGGCCGTTGGCACGACGCGCAGATGATTGGCCACATTGATATTGTTGGTAATCACCATCAGTCCGCGATGGTCGACAAGCGCCTGGCTCACCGCCTCGGTGGTGGTGCCGATATTGATGAAGAGCGAGGCGTGATCGGGGATCAGCGCCGCCGCGGCCTTGCCAATGGCCCGCTTTTCCGCCGGCGCAATCTGCCGTCTGGCCTCATATTCCACATTCTCCACGCCCGACGGGTGCATCGCCCCGCCATGGGTGCGCTTCAGCGCCCCCCGGTCGCAGAGCACATTGAGATCCTTGCGGATGGTCTGGGGTGTAACGTCGAAGGCAGCAACCAGTTCTTCGACGCTGACCTCGCCCTGCTGGCGCGCCAGCTCGACGATCTTCGCCTGCCGCATTGATGGGGTCATTTCGGCGCGCTCCCTTTCGTTTTTTGATTAAACGAAAGGGGGTGAAGAGGGAAGGCGCTCGGGTGGCAGAGAAGTCACCTCACCCTCATTCCCTCCCCATCAAGGGGAGGGAGGCGCAGGACTGATCTGCCGGTGTTCATCGTCTCCCTCCCCCTTGTGGGCTTCGACCCGACCCGAAGGGCAAACCTCTCCAGCGGAGAGGTTTGAGGAGAGAAGGATCAAGGGTGGGGGTTACAGAGCCCGCTTCGACCACTTCACCGCCGGTACAAACTTAAAATCCTTGTCAAACGGATAGCTCGGCCGCGGCGTATACTTGCGTTCCGTCCGCTCCACGAACTGGTCCACCACGCCCGGCGACAGCGCCATGATCCCCGGATTGGCGATGGGCCCCAGCTCGGGGGAGAGATAGCCCGATTTCACCGCAATGATTTTCGCCCCATGCGGGTCGAGGCTGAGGCGGGTAAAATCCACGATATTGTGGAAGGGCCTGCGCCGGGCAGTGAGCACGAGATCAATGCCGCCGATGCGCACTACGGCTTCTCGCAGGCGCGGCTCTCCGGTCTCGAGCAGAAACACCACTTCGGCTTCCGCATCCACCGGCGTGCTCGATGGATCAAGGCTCGCCCCGATATGTAGTGGCACTCTGGCGCCGACGCCCGCCGCATAGGCCTTGTCCGTCGCGGCCTTGTCGGCAATGCCGGCAAAGATCACGCCGGTCGCGCCCTTGGCGATGAGTTCAGCCAGCACTTCGGCTCGGTCGCCCACACCGCCGCCCGTCGGGTTGTCGCCGGACTCGGCCAGCACCACCGGATGGGATGTGCTCGCAATGGCGCGGTCGACGCATTCGGTAATCGAACCCGTCTCCATGCCGAAGACAAAGCCTTCGCGGATGTCCCAATAATCCTGCGCCAGATGGGTCGCCGCCTTTTCCATGGCCGCCCGGTCAGTCCCGGTCACTACCGCGCAGGCCGTGGCGCGCGGCTCATCGGCCCAGACATAGCCCACCTGGAACGAGGCGTCCCAGATGCCGGTCGGCTCTTCGACCTCGTGAATCTGCGCGTAGAACGTCCGCGCGGGTTCATCCTGCGTCGAGGTGCGCTCGCCCGGCAGCAGCACCGGCACCGGCGCCCAGGCCAGTAGCGGCCGCACGCCGGTCTTTAGCGCCCGCACCAGCATCGTCACCGCGCGGCGCATCGTGTCCTGCACATCGATATGCGGCGCCGTGCGATAGGTCGAGAACATGTCCAGTCCATCAATGATGCGCTGGGAAATATTGCCATGAAGGTCATAGCTGGCTGAGATCAGCACGTCCGGCCCGACCACCTCGCGCACCGCAGCGATAAAATCGCCCTCGGCATCGAACATGCCCTCGACAAACATGGCCCCGTGCATGGCGAGATAAACCCCGTCGAGTGGCATGGCGGCCTTCAACCCGTCTAGAATTTCTTGCTTCCAGCGGTCATAGAGCGCCCGCTCCACCGGTCCGCCGGCAATGGCCCGGGCATGCAGGATCGTCACGAACTCGGCCGGGAAGTGCGTCAGGAAGTCGAAATACTGGTCCCTGATCATGGCCGGTCCTCGCAACACACGGAAATCAGCTTCGCGGGCGAGGACGGGGTTATAGGTGCTGCACTCGGTATGCAGTCCGGCAACGGCGATCTTCACTAGAGGACTCCAGGAACTTCAGATTCAAGGTTTTGGGCAGGCTGGGTGCGGCGCGGTGTGAGCCTTCCGGTGAGGAACAGGCTGACCACGAGCATGGGAATGACGCAGGCCACCCCAAGCCGAATATCGCTATGCTCGGCTACAAAGCCGATCAGCGGTGGCCCAATCAGGAAGCCGGTCAGCGCTACAAAGGAGAGCACGGCCACATTGGCCGAAGCGGCGCGGTCGCCAATGCCGGCTGCCGCGGTGACGGCCAGGGGAAATCCGACCGACACACCAACGCCGATAATGCCGAACCCGATCAGCGCCAGTTCGACGCTCGGGGCCACGAACAGCAGCACCGCCCCGGCCACCGCCAGCGTGCCGCAGAGCCGCGCCGTATTGACGCTGCCGAAGCGGCGCTTCAGCGTGTCGCCGCCGAAGCGCCCGGCCGCCACCATCAGGGCAAAGACCGAATAGCCCAGGCCCACCAGCCCACCTTCGGCATCAAGCGCGTCGCGCAGGAAAATGGCCGACCAGTCGGCCATGGCGCCCTCGGTCATGGTGATGCCGAAGACGAAGAGACAGACCCCGATCAGCGCCGGGCTGGGCAACGACCAGGCCGAGCGCGGCGCCTCGCCTTGCGACGGCGCATCATGGAGCACGGGGAGCGCAATGGCGCTCACCAGGGCGACCGGTAGCGCGATGGCCGCCAGCAAGGGCACGGCCACCGCTGGCGCGACACCTGCCCCGGCGAAGCCCGAACCGATCAGGCTCCCGGCCATGATGCCGAGCGACCAGAAGCCATGCGAGGTGTTCATGATCATCGTGCCGGTGGATTTCTCCACCAGGTCCGCCTGAACATTAAGGCCCAGTTCCACAAAAGAGATGGACGAGCCCGCCAGCATCAGGGCGATAAAAAGCAGGATCGGGTCGGGCGCCAGCACCGGCAGGCCCGCGGCGATGGAATAGAAGATGAAGCCGGTGAGAATGGCCGTGCGCGCCCCGATCCGGCCCACCAGCGGCCCGGCAAAGGGCAGGGTGATCAGCGTTCCGACCGGCATGCCGAGCAGCGCCAGGGCGAGCGACGCCGGCCCAAGCCCCATGCTGGCCTGCACTTCGGGAATGCGCGGCAACCACGACCCAAAGGCGATTGGCTGGAGAAAGAAGACCAGCATGACGAGGCGCTGGGGGGTAAGGAAAGACATGAAAAGCTCAAAGTGATGGCCACCGGCCCACCCGGCAGCGCGATGCAACTAACTGCCCTTGATGGTGAGGGCAGGGGTGGGGCGCTTCACGGGCACTCTGCTTACCGACCCCCATCCTCAATCCCTCTCCACAAGGCAGGAGGGAGCCAAGCCGGTGCACTTGCTGACCTCAGCCCTGCTTTGGCATCGGATAGGGCAGGTAGCCAACAAACCCGGTCAGCTTCCACTGCCCGTCGACCTTGCGGCAGAGATAGAGCGTCTGCCAGTTGAGGCGATCCACGCCGCCATCGGCCTTTCGAATCTCCCCGTCGAATTTCTTGTGGGCAATGGCCCGGTCGCCACTGATCTCGATCTCGGTCAGGCTGGTGGCCCGGTGAATGCCGGTCTCCACGTCCTCGGCATATTGGGTCTTCTGTCCCTCATGCGCCTGGCGCAGCCACTCGTCGCGATAGTCGGCAAGCGTGGGGAAGCTGATGGTCCAGCCATCGGGATTGTCGCTGCGATTGCCATTGATGCCCATGAAATCACTGGCAACGAAGTCATCTTCCACCATCGACCAGTCGGCCTGCACATAGGCCGCGATGTCGCGCGGCACCAGCATGGTCCAGATCGCGGAACGGTCCGGATCGTTGGGGAACGGATTTGTCGAAAGGCTCATCTGCGTCTCTGCCGTGAAATGACACGCCTGTCTGCGTGCGACGATTTCTGTTTTAAATTTTCACTTGCGTCATGTGGGGGTCACCTCATGAAAGAGGCCACATGGATACCAATTGCGACATGCTGCGCCCATTTTGGCGGTTTGTCCACACCCTAGCCGCTCAGAAAGACCCCAAAAACGCTTAGAAATACGGCAAACTGCCAGCGGTTTGAGCAATCTGCAGGGGTGGCTTAAATTGGTATTGTATTGGCGTCGAATCTGTGTTGACATTGTGTAAGGAACACGACTAGTCTTGAAAATCGTTTACACGAACGACGCCGATCCACAAGAGGTCGGGGGACTGCAACAAGGGAACGTCAAGGGATGCGGGTAGGCATTATTGGCCTCGGCTATCGTCTGGGTTATCTGGCGCGGGTCTTTTCCGCCGCGCGGGACGATTTCGAGATCGTCGGCTATGTGGACCCGGCTCCGGCGGGCCTTCCCTATGCAACCGAGCATGGCGTTTCGGTCGGCCAGGCCTATGACAGCCTCGAGCAGATGATCGATAGCGCCAATCTCGATCTGCTCATGGTCGGCTCGCCAAACCACCTCCATCTCGAACATATCCGCATCGGCCTTGAGCGCGGCATGAAGATCTTTGCCGAAAAGCCGGTGGTGACCTCGGTCGAGGACACCATGGCCCTGGCCGGGCTGGTCGGCAAATACGGCTCGGACAATGTCATGGTCGGTCTCGTGCTGCGCTATGCGCCGCTTTATGTCGATCTCAGGAAAGCGCAGGCCGAAGGCAAGCTGGGCGACGTCACCTCCATCGAGGCGTCCGAGACCATTCCGCCGTATCACGGTGCCTTCTTCATGCGCGATTGGCGCCGCTACCAGCAATATTCGGGCAGCTTCATGCTCGAAAAGTGCTGCCATGACCTCGATCTTTACAATGGCGTCATGGGTTGCCGCCCGCGCTTTGTTGCCAGCTTTGGTGGGCGCAAGAGCTTCACGCCCGAAAATGCGCCGCAAGACAGTGGCGCCAACGATCTCAACGTCTATCACCGCAAGCCGTCCGGCTGGATGGGGTCGGACAAGGTCTTTGACAGCGATGGCGACATCATCGATTTCCAGTCGGCACTGGTCCAGTACGACAATGGCGCTGCGCTGACCTTCCACACTAATATGAACGTTCCCGACGACTTCCGTCGCTTTGCTGTCATCGGCACTCGCGGCATGGCCGAGGGCGACTTTATCCGCAACTACTTCAAGGTCACCGACGCCCGCACCTCGGACCGGCTTGAGGACAAGACCTATCAGGTCTCCGAACTCAGCCAGCACTACGGGGCCGACGAGCAGATGGCCGAGGATATTTTGAAGCATGTCATGGATGGGGCGCCGCTGCCCGTCTCGGTCACCGATGCCCTGGAGGCGGGTCTTCTGGCCCTTTCCATGGATGAGGCCATGCGCACCAAGTCGGTCATCGACATGACCCCCATCTGGCAGCGTTTCGATGCCGCCCTGGGCCGTGGGCACTGAGGAGAAACGCCGATGACCAGCACCAGAAGCGCCACCCTCTTCGCCCTCGCCCTGCTGGCTCCGGCACTGATCTATATCCTGACCATCGTGGCCTACCCGCTGGTCGATACCATCATTCTCTCCTTTACCAACGCCTCCCTGCGTCCCGGCTATGATTTTGTCGGCTGGGCCAATTACGAGCGCATCTTTGGCGCGGGTAACTTCACTGAAGTCATCATCCGCACCTTCATCTGGACGTTCTTTTCGGTTTCTCTGAAGATGGTCATCGGCATGTGCGGCGCCGTGCTGCTCAATGCCGCCATTCCCGGCCAGGCCCTGTTCCGCATTCTCACCATGCCGCCCTGGATCGTGCCCATGGCCATCGGCATCTTCATGTGGGGCTGGATGTATAATGGCCAGTTCGGGATGATCTCGGGCCTGTTGCAGAACTTTGGCATCATCAGTGGGCCGGTCGCCTGGCTGGCCTATGGCGAGACCGCCTTCTGGGCCACGATCGTCACCGATGTGTGGATCGGGGTGCCCATGGTCACGATCTACTTCCTGGCTGCCATGCAGTCGATCCCGCGGGACCTGCACGAGGCCGCCTGGACCGATGGTGCCGGCCGCTTCTATCGCTTCCGCCGCATCACCCTGCCGTTGATGGTGCCGGCCATCATCACCATGAGCCTGCTTTCGCTCATCGCCACCTTCAATTCCTTCGACATCATCTGGATCCTTACCCAGGGCGGTCCGTCCGGCTCGACCACCACCATGATCATCGACACCTACAAGACGGCCATGGGCTCCCGGAAATACGGCGAGGGTGCCGCGCGCGCGGTGGTCATCTCCATCTTCGTGACCATGTTCTGCATCGTCTACTTCCGCGCCGTCCGCAAGCTGCAGCAGGGAGAAGCCAAATGAGCGACGTCGCCCGTTCCACCGAAGTCGCCGCGGCCGACAGCAAGGCCAGCGTCAAGCCCCAGGCCAAAGCCCGCCGCGGCCTCTGGTCTGCCTCCCGCCCGATGATCGACCGCTACAAGTGGTACGAAGTCGCGGCCCTCTATGCCGGCCTCTTCGTCTTCCTGTTCTTCGTGCTGGCCCCCTTCATCGAAGGCTTCCTGGTCTCATTGAAGCCGCTCGCGCAGCTCTTTTCGACGCCCTACAGCTTCATTCCCGAGAACGGCTCATTCGATGCCTATATCAACATGTGGACCTCGGTCCCCATGCTGGGCATGCACATCTTCAATTCCTTCTTCATCTCCACCGTGGTGACGCTGATCGTGGTCGCCGTGGTCGTGCCGGCAGCCTATGCCTTCGCCCGGTTCAACTTCGCCGGCGCCGGCCTGATGCTGGCCGGGTTCCTCGCGGTCAACATGTTCTCGGGCGCCGTGCTCCTGATCCCGCTGTTCCGGTTGATGCGCACCATGGGCCTGCTCAATACCTATTGGGCCATGATCGTGCCGGGCGCGGCCTTCCTCATTCCCTCCTCGGTCTGGCTGCTGCGCACCTATATGATGCGCATTCCCCGCGAGCTGGATGAGGCCGCCTGGGTCGACGGGGCCTCGCGTCTCTATACCCTGCGCCGGGTCATCCTGCCGCTGGCCATGCCGGGCATCGTCGTGGTCGCCATCATGACGTTCATTGGCGCCTACGCCCAGCAGTTCATCTTCGCGCTGACCTTCAACTCCAAGACCGAGTTCATGCCGCTGCCGATCGGCCTCTTCGCCTTCTTCGGCAAGCAGGAAGTGGTCTGGAACGAGCTGATGGCGGCCTCTTTCGTCGGAATCCTGCCGGTCATGATCGTCATCGTGTTCCTGCAGCGCTACCTCGTCGCCGGTCTGACCGCCGGTGCCGTGAAGCAATAGGAGCACGGCCGCCTTCTCACGCGGGCGGCCGCGCAATCAACAAGGAGTTTGGAACTCGCCAGGCGTCTCACGCAGACACCAAGCGGTTCCACAAAGGGCCGAGGGGCCCGCAATCAAGGGAGACTACCAAGTGAAAAAGACAATCGGTTTGATGACCGTGTCGATGCTGGCCCTGGCCGGCGCCGCGCCGGCAGCCTATGCCCAGGACAAGGAAATTACCTTTATCAACTGTGGTGACTCGCTGACCGCCGGCTATGCTGACTACTTCGCCGAGTGGGAAGCCGAGAACCCGGGCTACAAGGTCGTGCCCGAAGTGGTGGGCTGGGGCCAGTGCCAGGACAAGGTGACCACGCTCGCCGCTGCCGGCACGCCGGTTGCCCTGGCCTATGTCGGCTCGCGCACGCTCAAGCAGTTCGCCATGAACGATCTGATCGTTCCCGTTCCCATGACCGATGAGGAAAAGGCGTCCTACTACAATTTCGTTCCCGAGACCGTGACGTTCGACGGCACCCAGTGGGGCGTGCCGGTCGCTTTCTCGACCAAAGCCCTGTTCTGGAACAAGGACCTGTTCGAGGAAGCCGGTCTTGATCCGGACACCCCGCCCAAGACCTGGGAAGAAAAGATCGCTTTCGCCAAGCAGGTCACCGAGAACACCGACGCTGCCGGCTATGGCGCTGTCGCCAAGACCTTCGACAACACCATGCACCAGTTCCTCCATTGGGTTTACACCAATGACGGCCTGGTGATCGACGCCGACGGCAATATCACGCTCAACTCGCCGCAGGTGCTGGCTGCCCTGACCGCTCTGGATGACATCATCCCCTATTCGGAAGAAGGCCCGACCGCTTACGAGCAGAACGAAGTGCGTGCCATCTGGCTCGACGGTGGCGTTGCCATGATCGAAGCCTCGGTCGGTGCAGCCCTGCGCGCCGAGGAAGCCGGCATGAACTGGGGCGTCGCTCCGCTGCCGCTCGGTCCGGATGCCAAGGGTCCCGGCACCCTGCTGATCACCGACTCGCTGGCTGTCTTCAAGGGCACCGGTGTTGAGGAGCAGGCCATTAGCCTCGCCAAGTTCATCACCGCACCGGAACGCCAGTGGGCCGCCGAAATGGCCCAGGGCCTGACCCCGCTGCGTCCGCTCGAACCGCAGACCTCTGAACTGGTCGAGGAAGCTCCCTACTGGAAGCCGTTCCTGGACGGCATCGAGTTCGGTGGTCCCGAGCCGCTGTTCACCGACTATATCGGTCTGCAGAACGTCATGATCGAGATGGTTCAGTCGGTTGTCACCGGCGCTGCCGAGCCCCAGGCTGCCCTCGAAAAGGCCGCTAGCGAACTCGAGCAGTACAAGTAACTTCGAGCCGTCCCTTGGGGCAGATCGATCCGGTGGATCGATCTGAGGCGAGAAGGCCATGAGAGCTGTGCTCGAATGGCAAAGCCGTCCCTTGGGGCAGATCGATCCGGTGGATCGATCTGAGGCGAGAAGGCCATGAGAGCTGTGCTCGAATGGCGCGACTGACCTGGCGCCGCCGCCTTTGGCGGCGGCGCTCAATCCAAAGATTCCCCGTGCCCGGAGACGCGAACCATGTCGCAACTGAGCCTCAAGCGCCTCGAAAAGTCCTTCAACGAAGCCCGCATCATCAAGGGCATCGATCTGGATGTCAGTGAAGGCGAATTCGTGGTCTTCGTCGGCCCCTCGGGCTGCGGCAAGTCCACCCTTTTGCGCATGATTGCGGGTCTCGAAGACGTCAGCGCCGGTGAGATCGAGATCGGCGGCAATATCGTCAACGAGCTGCCGCCGGTGCAGCGCGGCATCGCCATGGTGTTCCAGTCCTATGCGCTCTATCCGCATATGACGGTCTATGAGAACATCGCCTTTCCGCTGCGCGTCGAAAAACTGCCCCAGGCCGAGGTCGATAGCCGCGTCCAGGCGGCCGCCAGGGTGCTCCAGCTCGAAAGCCGTTTGCAGCACCGCCCGGGCCAGCTTTCCGGCGGCCAGCGCCAGCGCGTCGCCATTGGCCGCGCCATTGTGCGACAGCCCAAGATTTTCCTTTTCGACGAGCCGCTTTCCAATCTGGACGCCGCCCTGCGCTCGGAGATGCGTATTGAGCTGATGGAGCTGCACAAGCGCCTGGGCTCCACCATGATCTATGTAACGCACGACCAGATCGAGGCCATGACCATGGCCGACAAGATCGTCGTGCTCAATGCCGGCGAGATCGCCCAGATCGGCTCGCCGCTCGAACTCTACCACAAGCCCGACAATCTCTTTGTCGCCGGTTTCATCGGCTCGCCCAAGATGAACTTCATCAATGGCAAGGTCCGCGCAGCCGATGGCAGCAATGTTACGGTCGACCTGGGCAAGCTGGGAACGATCAGCTTGCCGCGTACCAGCCGCGATGTTGCAGGGCAGGATGTGACACTGGGCATCCGCCCCGAACATCTCTCCCTTGATGGTGGACAGTTCGTCATCGAGATCACCCCCAATATCGTCGAGCATCTGGGCATTCACACCATTGGCTACGCCATCCTGCCGGGTGGGGAGAACTTCATCGGGCTGTTCGAAGGCAATCCCGATCTGGAAGACGGCAAGCCCATGAAGGTGGGTTTCGACATCGACCAGGCACATCTGTTCGACTCCAGGGGGCTGGCGGTTTACTGAACCAGTCGGGCAGATCGAGGGGACGCGCGATGCTGGACATAGTGGGGCTGTTGCAGACCGAGAAAGACGCCTTCACGCGCTCCGAGCGGGCCCTGACCGAGATCGTGTTGGCCGATGTCGATAGCGTGCTCAAGATGAGCATTGTCGATCTGGCCGCAGAGGCAGAAGTCTCGCCGCCCACGGTCACCCGCTTCTGCCGGCGCCTGGGCTGTGACAGCTATGCCGATTTCAAGGTGCGGCTGGCCCAGTCCCGCTTTGTCGGCCAGCGCTATTTCGCGCCCAAGGCCGGACCGACCAGCGTGCCCGAAATCGCCCAGGGCGTGGTCAATGGCATCCAGTCCATCATCTACGAAACCTTCGAACAGCTCGATTTCAATGCCGTCGAGCGGGCCGCGGAAAGCATCGTCAAGTCGAACTATGTCCTGGCCTTCGGCTCGGGCGGCGCCTCCTCGATGATGGCCGGCGAGATCGAAACCCGCCTGTTCCGCCTCGGGCTCAGGGTTGCTTCCACCGACGACCATCAGCTCCAGCTGATGCGTGTGGCCGCCGCGCCGGCCGGTACCGTCATCATCGGCTTCTCGCTGTCGGGCAACAATGCCCAATTGGCCAAGACCCTCACTGTCGCCGGTGAATATGGTCTCACGCGCGTCGTGGCCACCCGTTCCGGTTCCATTGTGTCCGCCCAGGCCGATATCCTGCTGCCGGTCAACTGGCATGAGAACACCGATATCCTGCGTCCCACGCCGGGCCGCTATGCCTTTCTCGCCACCGTCGACGTCTTGGCCCAGACCGTTGCCACCCGCCTCGGCCCCTCCGCCGTCGCCAGCATGCGCCGCATCAAGCACCAGCTCGTCGTCAACCGCGATGGCGACGACGCCCAGCCGCTGGGGGATTGATGCCTCGTGCTTTCGCGGATGCTCCGGCGCACTGGATGACACACCTCCCCAACCCTCCCCGCTAGGGGGAGGGTGCCGTGCGATGCCCCGGCAGCGTCGCAGACTGTTTCGATTTTTGTAGGAATTTTCCAATGACCAAATCATTTTCCCTCGCCACCACATGGTCTCCTGCGACCGATAGCGAGCCGCTTGGCTATGGCCTCGAGTTGACCAACACAGGTGACACACCTGTCACCAATTTTCAGCTCGGCTTTTCTGGTCCCGCCCGCATCGATCCCCATGCCACGCTTGAAAACGGCAAGCTCCTGAAGCGTCTCTCCAATCACACCCTCATCGCCCCACTCGATGGCTTCGTGCTGCAGCCCGGCGAGACCTGGACGGCGACCGCACGGGGCCTTTCCTATGGCCTCCGGCACTGGAGCGACGGCGCCAATTCCGCCTATGTGGTGCTCGAAGGTGGCGAGATCATCGCCGTGCCGACGGCCCCGACACAGGGCAAGGGCCACAATTCACCCCTCCTCAAGGGCACGATGAAATTCCCGGTCCCGGCAAAGGCCCCCGCACCCTATTCGATCATTCCCTGGCCCAGGCATGTCGACGCCGCCGGCAGCCGCATCGCTCCGCCCGGTCTTGACCTCAAGCCCGAGGGCGATCTTGCCACTCGCGCCGCCAAGGCCTTCGCCGATCTCACCGCCGAGCTCTTCCCGGTGGAAGCCATCGTGCGTCCCGCCGCCGAAGCCGGCATGCC
The DNA here is from genome assembly GCF_913055165.1 of uncultured Devosia sp. Taxonomy (GTDB): domain Bacteria; phylum Pseudomonadota; class Alphaproteobacteria; order Rhizobiales; family Devosiaceae; genus Devosia. Next base: position 1,423 of record NZ_CAJXJS010000018.1, on the reverse strand, counting down.
GGTCCATGTGGTCGAGAAAGCGGGCCTCGGCGACGAAGCCTACGAAATCGCCTTTGCCGACGACAGCGCCACGGTTTCCGCTACCACGCGTCAGGGCATGTTCTATGGCTTGGTGACCCTGGGGCACATGCTGCGCGGGGCGAAGCAATACCCTTCAACCTTCCTCTTCCCCACCTCCGGCACGATCAAGGACGAACCCGGCTTTGGTTTCCGCGGCAGCCATCTCGACGTCGCGCGCCAGTTCTATACCGCCGCCGAGGTCAGCCGCCTCATCCGCATCATGGCCTGGAACAAGATGAACAAGTTCCACTGGCACCTGACCGAGGACGAAGCCTGGCGCCTGGAAATCGAGGCCTATCCCGCATTGACCGAAATCGCGGCATGGCGCGGTCACGGCAAGGCCCTGCCGCCGCTGCTCGGCTCCGGTCCGCAGCCGACCGGCGGCTACTACAGCAAGCAGACCGTGCGCGAGATCGTCGCCCTGGCCGATGATCTCGGCATTGCCGTCATCCCCGAAATCGACATGCCGGGCCATTTCTATGCCGCGCTGCAGGCGCTGCCCGAATTGCGCGACCCCGATGAAAAGGGCGAATACCAGTCGGTCCAGGGCTTCCCCAATAACAGCCTCAACCCTGCGCACGAGCCGGTCTACAAGTTCATCGAGACGGTCATCGACGAGACCCTGGAACTCTTCCCCGCGGGCATTTTCCATCTCGGTGCCGACGAAGTGCCGCTGGCCGCCTGGTCCGGCTCGCCGCTGGCCCTCGACATGCTCGAAAAGTTGGCGGGTCCCGCCATGCGGAAGAAGCACGAGGCCCAGTTCAACCAGCTCGGCAATCACCACGGCGCCGACGAGATTGAGGGCTCGCCCACCGCGATACTCCAAGCCGAGTTCATCAAGCGTGTGCACAAGTATATTGCGTCCAAGGGCGCCATTACCGGCGGCTGGGAGGAGGCGGCCCATGGCGATGCCGTCGACAAGACCAAGTCCTATGTCATCGGCTGGCGCAATGTGGAGATCAACGCGGCCTTGGCCGAACGTGGCTTCGACATCGTCGTCTCGCCCGGCCAGCGCTATTATCTCGACATGGCCAATGGCGTGAGCTGGGCCGAACCCGGCGCTGGCTGGGCCGGCTGGTCCGGTCCCCAGGAAACTTACGAATTCGAAGCCCGCGCCGGTTTTTCCGAACAGGGGCTCAAGCATTTGAAGGGCATCCAGAGCTGCATCTGGTCGGAATCGATGACCGACCGCGCCATCTTCGACCGCCTGGTCTTCCCCCGCCTCTCCGCCATCGCCGAAGCCGGCTGGACCCTGCCCGAGCGCAAGTCCTGGGACCGTTTCAAGTCCATGGTTGGCCTGATGCCCATCATGTATGGGAACTTCGAGCAGGCCGTGTAACGGCCTACGCCGCACCGTCCTCCC
>NZ_CAJXJS010000017.1 GCF_913055165.1 uncultured Devosia sp. | reverse complement strand
TCCCACTCAACAGATATTCTCAAGGAGCCATAAATGGCCGCCAAGGAAGTCAAATTCTCGACCGACGCCCGCGAAAAGATGCTGCGCGGCGTCAACGTCCTCGCCAATGCGGTGAAGGTCACCCTCGGCCCCAAGGGTCGTAACGTCGTTATCGAAAAGTCGTTCGGTGCCCCGCGCATCACTAAGGACGGTGTTTCGGTTGCCAAGGAAATCGAACTGGAAGACAAGTTCGAAAACCTGGGCGCCCAGTTGCTGCGCTCGGTCGCGTCCAAGACCAATGATGTTGCCGGCGACGGCACCACCACCGCGACCGTTCTGGGCCAGGCCATCGTCGTCGAAGGCGTCAAGGCCGTCGCCGCCGGCTTCAACCCGATGGACCTCAAGCGCGGCATTGACCTGGCTGTTGCCGATGTCGTGGAGAGCCTGAAGGGTTCGGCCAAGGGCATCACTTCCTCATCCGAAGTTGCTCAGGTCGGCACGATTTCGGCCAATGGTGAATCGTCCATCGGGGACATGATCGCCGAAGCCATGCAGAAGGTCGGCAACGAGGGCGTGATCACCGTCGAGGAGGCCAAGACCGCCGAGACCGAGCTCGATGTTGTTGAGGGCATGCAGTTCGATCGTGGTTACCTGTCGCCCTATTTCGTGACCAACACGGAAAAGATGACCGCGACCCTGGAAGACCCGTACATCCTGCTGCACGAAAAGAAGCTCTCCAACCTGCAGGCCATTCTGCCGATCCTGGAAGCTGTCGTTCAGTCCCAGCGTCCGCTGCTGATCATCGCCGAAGACGTCGATGGCGAAGCCCTGCCGACCCTGGTCGTCAACCGCCTGCGCGCCGGCCTCAAGGTCGCTGCCGTCAAGGCGCCAGGCTTTGGTGACCGCCGCAAGGCCATGCTGGAAGACATCGCTGTCCTGACCGGCGGCCAAGTGATCTCCGAAGATCTTGGCATCAAGCTCGAGAACGTGACCCTGGACATGCTCGGCACTGCCAAGCGCGTCGAGATCACCAAGGAAAACACCACCATCGTTGATGGCGCCGGCACCGCCGACGACATCCAGGCCCGCGTTGGCCAGATCAAGGCCCAGATCGAGGAAACCACCTCAGACTACGACCGCGAGAAGCTGCAGGAACGTCTGGCCAAGCTGGCCGGTGGCGTTGCCGTGATCCGCGTAGGCGGTTCGACCGAAGTGGAAGTCAAGGAGCGCAAGGACCGCGTCGATGACGCGCTCAATGCAACCCGCGCCGCCGTTGAAGAAGGCATCGTTCCGGGTGGTGGCGTTGCCCTGCTCCGCGCTGCTGCCGCCATCAAGGCCAAGGGCATCAATGCCGACCAGGAAGCCGGTATCTCGATCGTGCGCCGTGCCCTGCAGGAGCCCGTCCGCTGCATTGCCAACAATGCCGGTGCCGAAGGCTCGGTCGTCGTTGGCAAGATCCTCGAGAACTCTGCAGCCTCCTATGGCTACAACGCCGCAACCGGCGAATATGGCGACCTGGTGACACTGGGCGTTATCGACCCGGTGAAGGTGGTTCGCACGGCTCTGGAAGACGCCGCTTCGGTTGCTTCCCTGCTGATCACCACCGAGGCCACCGTTGTCGAGGCCCCAAAGGAAGCCGCTCCCGCAATGCCGGGTGGCGGCGGCATGGGCGGCATGGGCGGCATGGATTTCTAATCCATCCGAACCAATGAGCTTCGAGGTTCGTCTCTTCCCAGTCACGAACTTCGTAGAAAGCCCCGGTGGAAACACCGGGGCTTTTTGCTGCTCCGCAAAAGTGGATTTGACTCCGTCGCCATGTCCGCGCCATCCTTGCCGGTGGCTGTTTCGCGGGGGAAGAAATGCGCATTTTGGTCCTGGTTCTGACGGTGCTGGCCCTGTCCGTTTCGGCAGGCGGCGGAGCCTATGCGCAGAAGACCAAGGTCAAGTCGCCGCAGCCGGAACAGAGCGAGCCGAGCACACAGGATATCGACGCGATCTTGGATGAGGCCGATGACGCCTACTATGCCGAGAATGGGCAGCGACAGGACTTTCAGCGGGCCTTCGAGCTCTACAAGCAAGCCGCCGATGCCGGAGACGCCTACGGGATGAATCGTGTCGGCTGGATGTATGACCGCGGCGAATATGTGGCCCAGGACTATGCAGAGGCCTTCCAATGGTACAAGCGTTCGGCCGATGCCGGGTTTCCAGCAGCGATGAACAATGTGGGCAGCATGTACCGGTATGGTGACGGCGTACCCAAAGACCCTGCCCTGGCGCTTGAATGGTTGCGTCGCGCGGTCGATGCCGGGCACCACTACGCCAATTTTGCCATCGGCGAAATGTATCTGGGCGGCGAAGGCGTCGCCAAGGATCCAGCGGAAGCGGCGGCCTGGTTCCAACGCGCGTCCGACCTGGGTGTAGCGGACGGACACTGGTCGCTCGCGCTGCGGTATCTGTATGGCGATGGCGTCGCCATGGATACGCACAAGGCCGGCGAGCTAGCCTACCTGGCCCTCATCAACGGGCTCGATGTCGCTCTAGAAGAATTCAAGGAGATCCGCACCGCCGATACCTCGCCGAACTTCCGTCGGCGGGTGCAGGAGCTGCTGCTGCGCGACGGCTTCTACTCTGGAAAGATCGACGGCAGCTTCGGGCCGCAGACAATGCGGGCCATTGAAGCCGCTTTTGGCAGCGCCCTCTGACGCGTCAGGGGAAGACGAGCAGCTTCACCGCCATGGCGATGGAGACGAAGACCACCAGCGGCCGGATGACCTTGACGCCATAGCGGATGCCGGTTCGCGCGCCGACATAGCCACCAATGAGCTGCCCGATGGCCATGGCGATGGCCGCCGCCCAGACCACCTGACCCTGCGGAATGAAGATAGCGAGCGCCGCCAGGTTCGAGGTGACGTTGAGCGCCTTGGTGCTGCCGGTGGCACGGGTAACTCCCAGGCCGAAGAGCAGAACGAAGCCGATGGTGAAAAATGAGCCTGTCCCCGGCCCGAAAACACCGTCGTAAAAGCCGATAGCAAAGCCGAGCAGCGGCACGAATGGGCCAAAGGACAGACGCGCGGTCTTGTCCGCATCGGAAAGCTTGGGGGCAAACAAGAAATAGAGCGCAATGGCAATAAGCGCGACGGGCACCGCGACATTGAGAAGGCTGGTGTCAATCTGGCTGACAGTCAGCGCGCCCAGCAGGCTGCCGGCGAAGGTCATGGCAATGGCCGGCAAAAGCGCGGGCAGATTGACAAAGCCCCGGCGCCAATAGGTCGTGGCGGCCATGGCCGTCCCGACAATCGACTGCATCTTGTTGGTTGCCAGGGCCGCGACGGGTGGCAGCCCCGCCGAGAGCAAGGCTGGCAGGGCAATCATGCCGCCGCCGCCGGCAATGGCATCGACGAAGCCGGCCAGCATGCCGACCCCCATCAGGGCGAGGAGAACAAGCGGATCGAGCATGGTGCGTGTCAGGACTGGTCGGTGCGGCGCCGGAAATGGTCGTCGGGGACGATCTGGTCAGCGAGCCGCCGTTCGTAGATGGGAATATTAATCATTGAGGACATGAAGGCACTCATCATCAACTGAAAGCCGGTGACCAGGGCCGTCATCGCCAGAATGACCGCCCGCAGGGTTGCCGTGGATGTGAGAGGTCCAAAGTCGCGCTTGGCCCATTCCCAGAAGCCCCAGCCCATGGCGGCAAGCCCGCCGGCAAGCAGGACGATGGCAAATAGCAGCAAGCGCTCCAGCGTGAGAGCTTCCAGTGCCTTGTCGTAGACCCCTGAGCGCGGAATGAAGCCATAGCGGGAGGCAAAGCGCCGCCCGATAATGGCAAAGGCAATCGACTGCGTACCCATGATGACGCAGAGCGCTGCAACCAGCAGGGTATGGACGCTGAAGGATACGGGGCCGACCTGGACCGGCCCGCGCAGCAGCATGGCGCCGACCACCATTCCGACAATCAACAGTGCCAGGCCCGGATAGAGAAAGAGCCAGCGTGGCGAGAAAAGCAGCAGGAAGCGCAAATGGCGCCACCCATCGCGGAAGGAGCGCAGATGCGGCGGGCGCGACCGGCCGTCTGGGCGGAGCGTGGTAGGCACCTCGCGGATGTCCAGTCGCGCCAGGGTAGCCTTGACCACCATTTCGGAGGCGAACTCCATGCCGGTGGTGCGGAGGTTGAGATCCGTAATGGCCTCGCGCGAGAAGCCGCGCAGCCCGCAGTGAAAGTCGCGGATCGGTGTCTTGAAGAACAGGCGCCCGAGAAAGCTCAGCACCGGATTGCCGACATAGCGGTGGTGCCAAGGCATGGCGCCAGGCGCTATGCCGCCAGCGAATCGATTGCCGATAACCAGCTGCGCTCCGGACCGCAGCGCCTGCATGAAGGCATCGAGATTGGCGAAGTCGTAGCTGTCGTCCGCGTCGCCCATGATAATGAAGCGACCACGAGCCGCCGCAATCCCGGCACCCAGAGCGGCGCCATAGCCGCGTTGCTCGGCATTGATGACGCGCGCGCCGTGAGCTTCAGCGATAGCCTGGGACCCGTCGGTAGACCCATTGTCGGCAATGAGCACCTCGCCGACGACGCCGGAGCGGGCAAGGTAGCTTTTGGCCTTCTCTATGCAGGTGGCCAGCGTTTCTGCCTCATTGAGGCAGGGCATGAGAATAGTCAGTTCGAGAGTTTCAGCCACGACGCCCCCTGCCTGTCGCTTGAGCGTTTGTGCCGTGATTTGGGCGTCATAAGCAATGGGCAGACTCAGTCACCGGCACTGTCATCACCGCCCTCCGGTGCTGCTGAATCCTGCTGATCTGCACTTTCGGCGGGTGCGGCTCGGCGCCTGGCAAAGCCGGCGTAAGCAATGGCGCCGGCGCCACAAACGACCAGAAGCATGACCAGTGCCAACTCCATCGATCAGTCGCCCAACTGCGTCATGAGAGCATCCAGCGTCTGGCGGCGCTCAGGGGTCCAGTCCGCGGTGCGCGAGACAATCAGATTGGCCTCGCTTCTGAGCATGACGCCATCCTCCAGCACGCGCAGGCCGTTGGCTGCCAAGGTCGAGCCAGTCGAGGTAATGTCAACGACGATGTCCGCCACACCGGAGGCCGGTGCAGCCTCGGTGGCGCCGAGACTTTCCACGATGCGGTATTCGGCAATGCCGGCCTTGGCGAAATGCTGCCGAGTGATGGTGATGTATTTGGTGGCGATGCGCAGCCAGCGGCCGTGACGCGACCGGAAGTCGGACGCGACATCGGCCAGATCGTGCATGTGAGTAACGTCGATCCAGGCTTCCGGCACGGCAATTACCACGTCCGCATGGCCGAAATCGAGGTTACGAACAAACTCGACGGAACCGGGCCCGGCCTCGCTGGTCTCATGAATGAGGTCGCGTCCCGTGACCCCGAGGTCGATATTGCCGCGAATGAGTTCGCGCGCAATCTCGGAGGCCGGAAAGAAGCGCACGGTCACATCGGGCAGGCCTTCGATGGCGCCGAGATAGGAGCGGGCGCCGCCGGGGCGGGTGATGGTCAATCCGCGATGGGCGAACCAGTCCCGGGTCAGCTCTTCCAGGCGCCCCTTTGAGGGTACGGCGAGGGTGATGGCTGTCATTTCGGCCACTCCGCTTCCAAGCGGTCGACCCAGAGCGCGCAGCCGGAGGCCGCGATTGGCGCCTTCGCGCCGAGCCGTTCGAGCAGGCGGTCGTACTGACCACCAGAGGCGAGCACAGTGCCCCCCTGCCCGCGCATTTCAAAGACGATGCCGGTATAGTAGTCGAGGCGCGGCGAGAAACTTGCGTCGAAGGTGACGCGCGCCTCACCCAGGCCATCGAGATGCCGGCGGATCGCCTTCATGGGAGGCCCCAGGAACAGGCGATGTTTCTCGGCTAGTGCCTCGACCTGGCGCAGGGCAGAAAGCGCGCCGCCCTTGATGGCGAGAAACTCGCGCAGCAGCCTGAGCGTCGCCGCCGGCACATGCGCTGCATCCAGAGCCTGCTGTTCGAGAAAACGATCGGCAATCTCATCGGGGGTGCGGCCATCCGAGAGACTAAGGCCGGCTGAGACCATGCGGGCGGTGATGTCCTCGATCAGTTCGTCCCGGTCAGGCTGTTCGCTGCGCGGCAGATCGGGCGCCTGTTCGAGACGGGCCAGCAGGCGATCCATGGCCTCGGTATGGCCGAAACGATGGCGAATGCGCGGGCGCCAGGGCTCAGGCATATCCGCCTGGGCGAGAAGGGCTTCGAACAGGCCGACGCCGCCGAGCGTGACCTGTGGCGTGATGCCGTAAATCGAGAGCGCGGCACGGGCAAAGGTCAGCACCTGGTCAAGAGCTATGTCGCCATCGGGCTGGGCCAGGAGTTCGATGCCGGCCTGATCGAACTCGGCGGGGCCGGTGTCGCGCTGGCGGAAAATCGGGCCGAGATAGGAAAATGCCGCCGGCTCCCCTGTCCCATTGGCGATGTAGTCGGCCACGATGGGGAGAGTGAAATCGGGGCGGAGGCAATATTCGGCCCCGGTGACATCAGTGGTTAGCAACAGGCGGCGGCCGAATTCCTCGCCGGCAAGGTCGAAATAGGGATCGGCGCTCAGAAGCAGCGGCGGGCTGGCGCGGCAACCGCCCTGGGCCTCGACGAGGGATTCGAGCTGGCTGCGGCGATAGGCGGCGTTGGTCATTGCTCGCTCAGCAGCTTCTTGACCGCCGAAACCAGATCTTCGCGCTTGATCTCGAACTGGCCGGGGCGGGCGGCCTTCCATTCGGCATTATCGGTGATGGCCTGGGCGGCCTGTTTGCCGGCAATGAGGTCTTTGACCTGCAGGATGCCCTGCTCGCGCTCCTGGCTGCCCTCGATAATGACGATGGGCGAATTGCGCTTGTCGGCATAGGCGACCTGCTTGCCGAAATTCTTGGTGGAACCAAGGAACATTTCGGCGCGGATGCCGGCCTGGCGCAGTTCGGAGACCATGGCCTGGTAGCGGGCGGTTTCGGCCTTGTCCATGACGAGCACAACGACCGGACCGGCGGGCTCGGTGGTGCCGAGATTGCCAGTCAATTTGAGCGCATTGGCGAGGCGCGAGACGCCGATGGAAAACCCGGTGGCGGGCACCGGTTCGCGGCGGAAGCGGGAGACAAGGCCATCGTAGCGACCACCGCCACCGACCGAGCCGAAGACCACATCCTGGCCCTTTTCGTTCTGCACCTTGAAGGTGAGTTCAATCTCGAAAACCGGGCCGGTGTAATATTCGAGGCCGCGCACGACGGAGGGGTCGATCTTAATGCGGTCGGGGAAGTAGCCACTAGACAGAAACAGAGTGGCCATCCTGCTGAGCTCGGCTAGTCCATCGGTGAATGATGAACTCACGCGTTCCAGATAGCTGTTGAGAGGGAAACGAACGTTTGGCCGCAAAGCTTCACCACCCTTAGGCCCACCGATGCGCTCGACGTTGCGTTCTCCGGCTATGCTTGAATGCAAGACACCAAGGATGAATGCGGATTGTTCATCGTCGAGACCCGCGCCCTCTGTATAGTCGCCGCTTTCGTCCTTTCGACCTGCACCCAAGAGGAGCTTGACGCCCTCAGGCCCTAGGCGATCCAACTTGTCGATTGCCCGCATCACCACCAAGCGGCGTGTTGGATCGTCTGCCAGACCGATCGCGTCAAGCACGCCATCCAACACCTTGCGGTTATTGACGCGGACGACGTACTTGCCCGCCAGGCCCAGCGCGTCCATCACATCAGCCATCATCATGCACATTTCGGCGTCCGCTTCCGGGCCGGGGGCGCCGACCGTATCGGCGTCGAACTGCATGAACTGGCGGAAGCGGCCGGGGCCGGGCTTTTCGTTGCGGAAGACATAGCCCTGCCGGTAGGACCGGTAGGGCTTGGGCAGGGTCTCGAAATTTTCGGCAAAGAAGCGGGCGAGCGGCGCGGTGAGGTCGTAGCGCAGGCTCATCCACTGCTCGTCATCGTCCTGCAGGGAAAAGACGCCGGCATTGGGCCGGTCGGTATCGGGCAGGAATTTGCCAAGCGTTTCGGTATATTCAAAGAGCGGCGTTTCGACGGGGTCGAAGCCATAGCGCTCATACACCTGCTTGATCTTGTCGATCATGGCACCGACAGCGGCGATTTCGCCCGGCGTGCGATCTTCAAACCCGCGCGGCAGGCGGGGCGTGATGAGCTTGGTCTTTTCGGTCATTTCTTCGCCCTGGAAAGTCGGCCCGTTGTTAGACGATCAGGGCCGCAGAGACAATGGCACTATGGCAGCCGGGGACGCGCCCCGGCTGCCGCTTCTTCATCTGCTGTTTTCCTGGTCCGGCGGTCGGAACTGCCACTGCTGCGCGGGCGCGGTAAACAGGTTCCGATATTCGTCGGCAGGCGGCAGGCCGACATCTTCACGCAGATAGTCGGGGACTTCCGGGTAGCGCACCGGCCACTGGTCCCACCAGGCACGGATCGCGGCCCCGATGACCGGGATCAGACCCCGCTGCTGGACAGCATCGGCGATGGAGAATTCGAGACGCAGCACCACGCTGCGCTCGTTGAGCACGTTCAAAGACATTGCTGTTTCCGGCGGAAAGCTCCGCCGGCCTCTGATGGAGAAGGAAGGTTGAAGTGCGGATTCCGGACGCAATACGACCCGGTTTCAGCAATTCAGGTTTGAGGAGTGGGGATGTCCGCGAGCCGCTATGCGGCCGAGGGTGCCGTCAATGGGTCGAGATTACTTTCGGCCGTAGTGAAGGCAATTTGGCCCCGAGTGGCGGGCAACAGTGTTATGCATGTAACGCCTCCCTCGGCTGGCTTTGCAGACGGCTATTTCGTTAGCTCACGAACCCGTGAGCCGCAAGCGCGGATGTGTCAGTCTGTCGCATGCCTGTGAGAAGTGTTGCAAACCGGACACGGTGGCCGCGCGGCCACGCAATCACCCGCATTGACACCACGGCGCTGCCTGCTATCCAGCAAACCGCTATCAAGACTTCGACGCACTCTATCAATCGCCCGGGTGGCGATGCGTCGGCGCAGCGTTGAGGGACGAGGCGGCATGATCATTCCGGGACAGTTGCGAGCGCTAGTGGTGGATGACAACACCTATGCCAGGGCCATCTGTGCGATGGGGCTGAAAAAGCTCGGGGTGGGCGTGGTGGAAGAGGCCGATGGGGGCGCCGAGGCCATCTTGACCCTGATAAACGCGCCCTTTCATTTCGTATTGATGGACTGGTACATGCCCGACATCAATGGCGCCGGCATCATGCAGGTATTGCGCGACAAACGGTTCGGCGCGCCCTCGGCCACGCCGGTCATCCTGATGACGGCCTATCCGTCGCAAGACAATTTGACGCGCGCCCGGCAGCTGGGCGTCAACGAAATCCTGCCCAAACCCTTCACGACCGACCAGTTGGGAATGGCGATGCGACGGGTGCTGCCGCCGGGCGAGATGGTCGACGACTCGGTGTTTCTCTAACCCGTTGCACCACAAGACGCTAACGCATTGTTAGCCTTTCGGACCCACGCGGGATTAACCACGTGGCTTGACCTCTCCTTTGCCCTTATCGGGGAAACTACGGCCAAAGGCATTCTTGGGAAATGCAGGCCATGAGCAATTCTATCTCGTCCCGGCTGGCCGCTGCGCTGGCCATGCTGACCATGTTGAGCACTGCGGTTCCGGCGCAGGCGGATACCTTCCGCCCGGGCTGGCGCTTTGCCCCGCCTCCCGGCGTGACGCTGACCGAAGGCCGTCCACGTCATGCCCTGGCGCTGCAGGCCAACCCCTATGTGTCACCGGTCTATCTGCGTCAGGTGGTGCAATATCCAACCAGCGAACGCAGCGGCACCATTGTGGTCGATACGCGCCAGCACTTTCTCTATTTCGTACTCGGCGATGGGCGCGCTCTGCGTTACGGCATTGGGGTGGCGCGGGATGGCTTCGAGTGGAGCGGCACGCACCGGGTGTCACGCAAGGCGGAATGGCCAGGCTGGACGCCGCCGGCCGAAATGCGCAAGCGCCAGCCGGGCCTACCCGCCCATATGGAAGGCGGCATCAACAATCCGCTGGGTGCGCGGGCGCTCTATCTGGGTTCGACGCTCTACCGCATCCATGGAACCAACGAGCCCTGGTCGATCGGCCAGAATGTCTCCTCGGGCTGCATCCGCATGACCAATGACGATGTGATCGACCTCTACAATCGCGTGCAACTGAACACCAAGGTGGTTGTGCTTTCCTAACGAGTTTGCGGGAAAGTGCCGCCGCGCCATTGGTTTTAAGGCGCGAGCAAGGTGCATTTCATGACCCAATTCGTTCCGCTGCTACGACAGTTCGCCAAGGATGAGAGCGGCGTCTTCGCCGTGCTGTTCGGGCTGATGGCCATTGTGCTGATCGCCCTGGGCGGGGCGACCGTGGATTATGTGACCCTGGAACAGACCCGGCAGCGCGCGCAATTGGCGCTGGACGCTGCCGCCCTGGCGCTGCAGCCCGAAATCTTCAAGCCGGGCTACAGCGATGCCAATGTCGAGGCTGCCGCCTTGGCCATCGTCAAGGAACGAGTCAGCGATCCCAGAATCGTGGACAGCATCGACATCGTGCAGGTAGTGGCCAACCCGACCGATGGCTCGCTCTATTTCGCGGGCACTTTCACCATGCCCACAATGTTTGTGTCTCTGGTGGGCGTGCCACAATTGAGTGCCGGCTTCGAAGCGGAAGCCACGCGCAAGAAGCTGGCACTGGAAGTGGTGATGGTGCTGGACAATTCCGGCTCAATGGCCAGCGACAGTCGCATGACCAATCTGGTCGCAGCCGCCAAATGCGCCACCAATATCCTGATGTACACGGACACGGTAGACAGCGGAAACACCTGCATTCCCGCTCCCGGCGCCACGCTTGTCGACGACGTCAAGGTCGGGATCGTACCCTTCACCATGTATGTCAATGTGGGCACCGGCAATGCCAATGCGAGCTGGATTGACCGTTATGGCAATTCGGTGATCGCCAATGACAATTTCGACAATGACGACAATGAAAATTCGGGTGTGCTGAGCCTGTCCGGCTACAGTTTTCCCAACATTTTCGACCTCTTTTCGGCCACCGGCGAAAACTGGCGCGGTTGCGTCGTTGCGCGGCCGCATATCAAGACTGGGACTATGGCATCGGAGTATCTGGACACTGACGATACCGCACCAACAGGGGCCAACACCCTCTTCGTGCCTCTGTTCTCGCCCGATATGGTCGATGGCGTGGGCACCAACAACTACGTCAATGACAGCCCGGCTGTGTGCGATCGACCATCCCAGGGCGGCGCGACCTGCACACAGACTGAATCCAGGACCTGCTATTGGTGGGGCTGCACCGGCAGCAACTATTCGTCGTCACCTACGGGCGGCCCGACAAATTTCACCAGCACATCGAAGTTCGCAAAAGGGATTTACGGAGAGCGTCCGTCAAGCTGTGGCTGTCGCAATTGGGGGTCCTGGTCCGGATGGTCAACCAGCGGCTCGACCCAATCCCGCACCCGCACTTGCTCGGGCGGTGGCTATATTCCAGAAGGCCTCTCCCCGCGCGAACTGCAGGAGCGGGTGTGCAAGTACTACGCGGGAGTCAGCAATTCGAGCTTCTCTCGCGGGCCCAATGCGGACTGCACCCGCACGGCCATCCTGCCGCTGACCACCAATCCAACGACGGTGATCAACACGATCAACGGCATGCAGGCGGAGGGCGGAACCAATATTCACATGGGCACGGTGTGGGGCTTCCGGGCGCTGTCACCGACCGCGCCCTTTACCGAAGGCGGGCCCTACGACCAGGCCACCAGCAAGGTGATGATCGTCATGACCGACGGTGAGAACACCGCCTATAATTTCTGCGGCGGCACCCAGGGCAGCCTCAATGGCAATTGCTACCATTCGGCCTATGGATTCCAGTACAATTCCAACAACACCTCATCGGTCTCAACCAGTGGCGGCAATATTCCGCGCATGGGCAATCCCAGCAATGTCGCCAACGCGACGCTGGTCACGGAAATGAACCAGCGCACACTCGATAGCTGCGCCAATGCCAAGGCCGCGGGAATTTCGATCTACACGATCGGTCTGGCCACCGACACGGTGACCCAAAGCACACCGCAGACGGTCCGTAACATGCTGACTAACTGCGCTTCGGTTGCGTCCAACGCCAAGTTCCCTGCCTCCCCGAGCGAGCTCAAGTCGACGTTCGAGGATATCGCCAATGACCTGTCGGCCCTGCGCTTGGCACGCTGATGGTGAAGGGGGTGGGTGGTACCGCCTCTCCGGATTGAACGGAGGACCTCTAGATCCACAATCTAGCGCTCTAACCAACTGAGCTAAGGCGGCAGGACCCGCAATGGGGTGCGGCTTGGCCTGCACCCGAAAGCGGGCGGAACATAGGTCGAGTTGGACGGGATGACAAGCACCGATTTTGCACTGTGGACAGAGGGCGAAAATGTCGCTGTCGGCGCCATTATCCGGCGGGCTGCTGACCGATCGTTAGGAAAGGCCACTTAACCATTGCTAGCGATGGCGCCCCGGCGCGCATGCGGCCGGGCTGGATTCCCCTGACGCTGCACTATATTGAAGAACACTTAAGGAACTTCGGACGCTTGTACCGGAATGGGACAGATCACCGGGGTCGCGACCAGACAAAGGCTGTCCATGGATGACCGCTGGAACATTTTGCCCGATGCGCGCCGCGTGCTGCAGCATGAGGACGATTCACGTCCAGCATGGCTCTGGTCGCAGGATGGCCAGCGGCTGATCTGGTCCAACCAAGCCGCGACGCTGTTCCAGGCCAAGGTCAAGAAGAGCGGGCTCAAGCGCCCTGCCCCCGCAGTGCCGATCAAGGGTCAGGTGGCGCGTATTCTCCGGCTGGGCTCCCATGGCCGAACCAGTCTGGCGCGCATCCAGTTCCTCGCAGGCGAAAAGCCGCTGTCTGCCACCTGCGCAACCACGCCGCTGGTTTGGGAGAACGGGGAGCCGGTGCTGCTGATCGTGGGTGTCGACCCCATTCCGGTCGATGTGCTGGACGCCGCGCGCGCCGAAGAACCCCCAACTGGCCCGCAGGATCTGCCCGAAGCGGGAGAAGCGCCGGAAGCGGTCAGCCCCGAACCAGCGGCGCCTGCCGAAGAGCCTGTCATCGAGACCGCCGGACCGGTCGAAGAGGCGACCGTGGACGATGCAGCGCCTATTCCGGACGATGACGCCTATGCGCGCGAATTGCAGAGTTGGCAGGAAGGCGATGCTGAAACGGCCTATGAGCCAGTCGAGCCGCACAAGCCATCGGCCGAGAGTGACAGTCCCGAGCACTGGGCCGAGAGCCTGGAAGAGCGGCCGGAAGCCGAGGATATCCCGGTCCAGAACGAGCCGCCCAGCATTTTCGACGCGATAGCCGCCGTTTCTGCCGAACAGCAGCGCGAGGCAGAGGGCGCGACCGACCAAGAAGAAGTGGACGAAGCGGGCGCACCTGAAGACGGCATGCAGGCGGTGTCCCGGCGGCTGAGCGATCTGGTCGAAAAGCTGGCCGATGATGAGGCACTCTACGCTCCGCTGACCGAGGCCGATGATGATCTGCCATTTGGCCAAGCCGAGGTCGAACAGGACGAAGCAGTCGAGCCGGACCTGCGGCCGGCCACCGAGCTGTACCGGATAACCGGGCGCGGCTTTGCGCCGGCACAGGCGAGCGCCGAGGGAACCGAAAAAGCTGAGGCCGCCACTGAACCACAGCCTGACGCAGAAACTGTCGAGCGGGTGTCGCGCTATAATTTCGATGAGTTGTCCCGCATTCTCAACGATCGCGTGGGCGATCGTACCCAGCAGACCGTCAACCCGGTGCAACCAGTGCCACCTGCAGTTCAGGGCGGCAATGGTACAGGCGCGCTCGTCAACCTGGGCGGCGAAACGCTGGTGCTCAACCGTTTGCCGCTGGGCATTTTGGTGTTCCGCGACCAGCAGGTGCTGTTTGCCAATCGCGCCATAACCGAAATGGTGGGCTACGACTCGGTGGAGAGCCTGCGCCAGGCCGGCCTCGCGGCGATTTTCCCGGTGATGGGTTCTGAAGGCCAGGATGCCGGACCGGTCAATCATCTGGTGCAGCGTGATGGCACATTGGTGCCGGTGACCGCGAGGCTGCAATCGATCTCCTGGCATGGTCGCCCGGCCCTGATGCTGTCGGCCAGCACGACGGAGGTGCGTACGGGCCACGAGGACGCGGTCAAGGCCTTCGCCCAGACCTTTGCCGACATTCGTGGTGACGGATTTATCGAGGCCAACCGCAATGGCATGGTGAGCGCGGCCAGCGCTGCGGCCACGCTGATGCTCGCCGGAGGCAAGGCGATGACGGGGCGGCTGCTTTCAGCCCTGGTGGGACAGGATGACGGCGTGGCGCTGCGCGGCTTTCTCGAGCGACCGGCGCGTTTTGCCGAGACCGCCCGTCCCTGCCTGACGCTGCGCTCGACTGATGGCAAGGCCGAAATCCTGCTGTTCGCATTGGGCCAGGCCGGCGTCGTTTCGGGCTATTTCGGTCTCGTGCGGGCCCGCGAGATGACACCGGTGCGGATCGCTTCGACCGGCGACGCCGATCCGGCGCTGCTCAATCGTATAAGCCGCGGCGTGCGCCGCCCGCTCAATACGATCATTGGCTTTTCCGACATCATCCGCTCGAAAGCCTTCGGCGAGTTCGACAATGAGCGATATGCCGCCTATGCCGACGACATCGCCCAGGCAGGGCAGGAGATTGCAGCGCTCGTCGACGAATTGGACGATTATGCGCGGCTGCGCGATGGCCGCTACCTTCCGCAACGGGCGAGCCTGGACCTCACAAGCCTTCTGGAACAATGCGTGCTGCGTATCCGTGGCCAGGCCAATGGCGCCCGCGTGATCGTGCGCAATGCCATCTCCGAGATGTTGCCGCGCATCACGGCGGATCGGGCTTCGCTGGCGCAGGCGGTGTTGAACCTACTCGCCAGCGCCATCGACCAGACACCGGTGGGTGGGGCCGTGGTCATCTCGGCGCAGCGGCATGACGACGGGTCGATTGCCATCCATGTCCGCGACAGCTCCACCGATGCAGTGGATATGGCAGAGCGCTTCGTCGTGTTCCGCGATGGCGTTGGCCGGGACGGTCAGATGCTGGCGCCGGTGCGGTCCAGCGTCGGGCTGGCACTGACCCGCTCGCTGCTGGCCGTCAATGCCGTCTCGCTCGCAGTTGACCCGGCGGGACCGGAGGGCATGCTGTTCACGCTCAAAATCCCGGCTGACCTGGTGGATGAGCGGGAGCTGATCGAGAATGCGGAGGAAGCCGAGTAGCGAGCGCTACGCATCGGCGGGTCCTTCCTCTATATGTGTTGGCACAACAGGCCACGATGGAGGACACCCCATGATCGCACGCAAGACCCTGGCGCTGGCAATGACAGGCCTGATGCTGGCGGCGGCGCCGGTTCTGGCGCAACCGACCGAGATCCGCATCGGCGTGGCATTGGAGCCCCCGGCCCTCGATCCGACAGCGGGTGCGGCCGAAGCGATCGACGTTGTGGTCTATCAGAACATCTTCGAGGGCCTGGTGCGGATCGACCAGACCGGGGCAGTGCAACCCGGGCTGGCGGAGAGCTGGACCATTTCGGATGAGGGGCTGACCTACAGGTTCAAGCTGCGCGAAGGCGTGACGTTTCATGACGGGACCAGCTTCGACGCCGAGGACGTGAAATTCACCTTCGCCCGCCTGCTGGCCGAAGACAGCGTCAATGCGCAGAAGGCGCTCTACACCGCGATTTCGGACGTTTCGGCAATCGACCCCACGACCGTCGAATTCACCCTGTCGCGGCCGGATGGGCTGTTCCTGTTCAATCTGGGGCGCGGGGACGCGGTGATCGTGGCGCCCGAAAGCGCCGGGAACAATGCTGCCGAGCCAATCGGCACCGGCCCCTTCGCCTTCATCCAGTGGGATCGCGGCAGCCGTGTGGTGCTGGAGCAGTACGGCCCCTATTGGGGTGAGAAGCCAGCGCTGACCAAGGCCACCTATATGTTCATCTCCGACACAGCGACCATGACCAACGCGCTGCTGGCTGGCGATGTGGACGGCACCAATAATTTCGCCGCCGAGGCCTTGGCGGTGTTCGAGAATAATCCGCAGTTCAAGGTGCTGGTCGGTTCCACCGAAGGCGAGACCATCCTGGCCACCAATAATCGTCGCGAGCCCTTCAGCGATCTCAAGGTGCGGCAGGCCATGGCGCATGCGCTGGACCGGCAGGAGATCATCGAGGGGGCAACCTATGGCTATGGCGTGCCGATCGGCACCCATTTTGCACCGCATCACCCCTATTACCTCGATCTGACCAACACCTATCCCCATGATGTGGAGGCCGCCCGCGCCTTGTTGGCGGAGGCTGGATATGCCGATGGCTTCTCGGCGACACTGAAATTGCCGCCCGTGGCCTATGCGCGCCTTTCGGGACAGATCATCGCCAGCCAGTTCGCCGAAGTCGGCATCTCGCTTGAGTTGGTCAATATGGAATGGGCGCAGTGGCTGGAAGATGTGTTTGCCAACAAGGATTTCGACCTGACCATCATCAGCCATGTCGAACCCTTCGATATTGGCATCTATGCCAACCCCGACTACTACTTCGGCTATGACAATCCTGAAGTTCAGGCGCTCAACGAGACGCTCAATGCCACAACGGATGAGGCCGAACGCAAGCGCCTGGCGCAGGAAATCCAGACCATCATCGCCCGGGACGCAGTCAACGGCTATCTGTTCGAGCTGGCCCAGACCGGGGTGTGGAACGCCAAGCTCGAAGGCATGTGGCAGAACGCGCCGGTGGAAGGTGTGGTGTTGCGGGATATCCGCTGGGTGGAATAGGGCCTCGGCGAAACAGAAGGCACCGTTCTCGCTGGGCGGCCCCAACCTCGTTCCGTCTCCCCTCAAGTCTCTCCCTCGGAGAGACTTGCATTTTGTGATGGGTCTAAGCCCATCACGAGGCGGGAAGCGAAAGGCTGGGCCGTTTGAGTTCTTCGTTTCCTTCCCCCTTGCGGGGAGGGATCAAGGGTGGGGGTATCTCCCATGACCCTCTTCCTCCTCCGCCGCATTGCCGGGTTTGCGGTCACCTTGTTCGTGGCGGCGCTGATCATCTTTCTGCTGCTCGACCTGCTGCCCGGCGATCCGGCCCGGTTCATTCTGGGTATCAATGCCACGCCTGAAGCTGTCGCTGCGCTTCGGGCGCAGATGGGTTTGGATGCGCCTGCGCATGAGCGGTTCCTGAATTGGATCGGCGGCATGTTGCGCGGGGATTTCGGCATATCAAGCACGCAGCGGCTGGCGGTTTCGGAGCTGATTGCAGAGCGCATGGCCGTCACATTACCCCTGACCATGATCGCCATGGTGGTGTCGGTGGTGGTCGGCCTGCCGATCGGCATCCTGGCCGCGATGCGGCGCGGCAAGGCGACCGACACAGCGCTGATGGTCCTCGCGCAAACCGGGGTCGCCGTTCCCAATTTCTGGTTCGGCATGCTGCTGACGCTGGTCTTTGCGGTGACCCTGCGCTGGCTCCCGACCGGTGGCTTCATACCCTGGGATGAAGATGCCGGTGCTGCCTTGCGTGGCCTTGTGCTGCCGGGACTTGCCCTGGCCCTGCCACAGGCATCGATCCTGGCGCGGGTGATGCGCACGGCCCTGGTCGACGTCGCCGAGCAGGACTTCATCCGTACCGCCCGCGCGAAAGGGATGACCAAGAGCGAGGCCATTTGGCGCCATGGCGTTCGCAATGCCTTGCTGCCGGTCCTGACCATTCTGGGGCTACAATTCGCCTATCTGATCGCCGGGACCATCATCGTTGAAAACGTGTTCTACTTGCCCGGATTGGGTCGGCTGATCTTCACCGCGATCTCAGAGCGTGATCTGGTACTAGTGCGCGGCGCGACCATCGTGCTGGTGGTGGCAACCACAGCAACCATGCTGCTTGTCGATCTTTGCTATGGTCTGGTCGACCCGCGCCTGCGAAGGCAGGGCGCATGATGCGGAAGCTTGCCCGGCAACACCCCAGCCTTGCCATCGGTCTATTGGCCGCCGGGATTTTCGCCCTACTGGGCCTAGTTTCGCTGTGGTGGACCCCATACCCGATCGACCAGATCGCAATCTCCCGGCGCTTCCTTGGTCCCGGCTGGGCCCATTGGTTGGGTACTGATCATCTGGGGCGCGATATGCTGTCGCTGGTGATGAGCGGGATGCTGACAAGCTTCGTTGTGGCATCACTGGGGGTGCTGATCGGCGTTGGCATCGGCGTGCCATTGGGCCTCGCCGCCGTGGCCTGGGGTGGCGCGGTAGAGTGGCTGGTGCTGCGTTTCTCCGATCTCACCTTTGCCTTCCCGGCCGTCATAGTAGCCATTCTCATCGCCACCCTGGCGGGCCCGGGCGCAACCAATGCCACCATCGCCATCGGCATATTCAATATCCCGGTCTTTGCGCGAGTGGCGCGCGGCGGGGCGCTGGCCATCGCCACGCAGGACTATGTCGCCGCGGCCCGGCTGGCCGGCCTGGGCAGAGCCACCATCGCCGCCCGGCACCTCCTGCCCAACATCATGAGCCTGTTGATCGTGCAGGGCACCATCCAGCTGTCACTGGGCATTCTGGCCGAAGCGGGACTGAGCTATATCGGCCTGGGCACCCAGCCGCCGGCCACCAGCCTGGGGTTGATGCTGCGGGACGCGCAAAGCCTGTTCCTGATCCATCCCAGCCTGAGCCTGATACCGGGATTGACCATCGTGCTGGTGGTGATCGCCCTCAACATTGCCGGAGACGGCTTGCGTGACGCGATGGACCCGCGCTTGCGCCACCAGGGGTTGAGCCATGGCGCTGGTTGATATCCGCGATCTGACGATAACCTTCGGACAGCATGAGGCGGTCAGCGGGCTGTCCCTCCGGATCGAGCGCGGTGAGCGGTTCGGTATCATTGGGGAGAGCGGATCGGGCAAGTCGCTAACGGCGCTGGCGATCGCCGGCCTGCTGCCGGAGAGCGCCGCGGTTTCTGGGCAGGTCCTGTTCGAGGGGACAGTGCTGCCGGATGACGAGCGCGACATGACGCGGCTGCGGGGTCGGCATATCGGCATGGTGTTCCAGGAGCCCATGACTGCCCTCAACCCGCTAATGACCATTGGCGAACAGATCGAGGAAGCGATCCGGTTGTCTGAGACCAGCGAGATCGTACCGCTCGCCGTATCGGCATTGCTGGACGAAGTCGGATTGGCGCCGGGCCTTGCCGCTCGCTATCCGCACCAGCTGTCCGGGGGGCAGCGTCAGCGCGCAATGATCGCCATGGCTCTCGCCAGCAAGCCCGAGTTGATGATCGCTGACGAGCCCACTTCGGCGCTGGACGTCATCACGCAACGAACCGTGCTCGATCTGATTTCCACGATTTGCCGGCGCCGGCACATGACGCTGATCTTTATCAGCCACGATATCCGTGCGGTGGCTGCGCTGTGCACCCGGATCGGGGTGATGCGCGCCGGCGAACTGGTTGAACAGGGGGTGACCGGGGACGTCCTGCGGGCTCCGGTGGCCGACTATACGCGAGAACTCGTTGCGGCGAGCCGGATGGAAAGGCGCCTCCGATCCTCCGCGTCCCTCAACGATGATCGGGCCGCATTATTGCGGGTCGAAGGCGTCGGCCGCATCTATAGGCAATCGGGGATCTGGCCAGGGTGCGGCGCTCCGGTGCGCGCCGTTGACCAGGTTGAGCTGACCATAGGCACAGGCGAATGCGTAGCGCTTGTCGGCCCTTCCGGCTGCGGCAAGACGACCCTGGCACGGATTATCGTTGGGCTGGACAAGGCCAGCGACGGCCGAATGGTGTTTGACGGCACGGCCTATGACGGCAGCAATTTGCCGCCGTTGCTGCGCGCGAACATGTCGCTGGTTTTTCAGGATCCGTTCAGCAGTTTTGACCCGCGTATGACGATCGCCCAGTCGCTGGGCGAGCCGCTGCACCTGCTGGGGCGCATATCGGGCGAGGAACGTGAGGCCCGCCTGCGCGAGGCCATCGAAGCGGTCGGTCTCAAGGCTGCCATGCTGGCGCGCTATCCGCACGAATTTTCCGGCGGGCAGAGGCAGCGTCTAGCCATTGCGCGGGCGCTGGTAACCCGGCCGCGGCTGGTGGTTCTGGACGAGCCGGTTTCGGCACTGGATGTTTCGGTGCGCGGCGATATTCTTGCTTTGCTGGCACGCCTGCAGGCCGAGCATGGACTGACCTATCTCATCATCAGCCATGACCTAGACATGGTGGCTGCCATGGCCGACCGGGTCCTGGTCATGGAAAAGGGCCGGATCGTGGAAGAAGGCACGCCCGAGACCCTGTTCGCGCACCCCGAACACCCTCTGACAAAAGCCCTGATGGCCGCAAGGCTGCCGGAGGTCGCCTAGCGGTTCTCCCCTGGCAGGCTGCCAGCCTCTCCGCGGTACGGATATCAGCGGCTGTTGTGCAGCAGGCCCTGGAAAGCACGATAGCTGGCCTTGGGCGTCCGCTTCTGGCTCTGGTAATCCACATGCACCAGACCAAAACGCTTGTTGTAGCCTTCGGCCCATTCGTAGTTGTCGAGCAGCGACCAGGCGAAATAGCCGCGTACATCGGCACCGGCCTGGCGAGCGGCGAGCACAGCCTTGAGGTGGTCCTCGTAGTACTTTACGCGCCGCGGATCGTTGTCGCCCTCGACCTCGGCCATGCCGTTCTCGGTGACGTAGATGGGCAGCTTGGTGTAGTCGTTCGAGACACGCACCAGCAGGTCGGTGAGGCCCTGCGGATAGATTTCCCAGCCGATATCCGTCTTCTCGAGCGGTCCCTTGACCTGTTCAGCGGCACGGCCGGGCTCAGAAGAGGCCTGATAGAGCCCGCGCGTATAGTAGTTGATGCCGAGCCAGTCGAGCGGCCGCGACACCACCGCCATGTCGTCCAGGTAGTTCGCCGGCAGATAGGGCCCGAGCCAGTCGGTCATCTCTTTGGGATACTGGCCCTTGAGGACACCGCCGAGATACCAGCGATTGAACACCGCATCGCCGAAATTGGCGGCAGACTTGTCCGCTTCGCTGTCGGTTGCCGGCTCGGATTTTTCGAGATTTAGCACGATGCCGAGGTTCTTTGCGCCCGCGGCGCGCAGCGCGTCGATGGCAGTGCCATGGGCGAACAGCACATGATGCATGGCACGGGCGGCGGCACGCAGATCGCGATAGCCGGGGGCATGGATGCCGAGGAAATGGCTGAGGAAAGCCACGCACCAGGGTTCGTTGATGGTGGCAGTGGCCTCAAGCCGGTCGCCGAACTTGTTGGCGACCAGTTTGGCGTAGTCGGCGAACCAGTTGGCAATGTCACGGTTCATCCAGCCGCCGCGGTCCTGCAGGGCTGAGGGCAGGTCCCAGTGGTAGAGCGTAGCGTAGGGTTTGACGCCGCGGTCAAGCATGCCGTCGATCAGGCGGTCATAGAAATCAATACCGGCCTGGTTGACGGTCCCGGTGCCTTCGGGGATGAGCCGCGGCCAAGACAAGGAGAAGCGATAGGCATCGAAGCCGCCATCGCGGATCAGGTTGAGGTCCTGCGGCCAAAGCTCATAATGATTGCAGGCGTGGAGCCCGGTATCGCCATTGTGAACGTTGCCGGGGGTGGCGGAGAAGGTGTCCCAGATCGATGGGCCGCGACCGTCGCCCTGCCCTCCTTCGATCTGATAGGCGGCGGTGGCCACGCCGAACGTGAAGTCAGAGCCGAAATCCCGGCGATCAAACGAGAACATATCCCCTCCCTGCAGGCATTCGCCCTTGTGGTTCAGCGGAATAACACTGACCGCCGAGCTCATGCAATCGATTTCAGCAATCGATTTAAGGGCGCGCCACCGGGCGGCAAAGTGCTGCGGAGACGTTTTCCGCCTCGCTGGCCCTGGACTTTCCGGCCTATGCCAGTGTGGTGACCAGACGTTGGGCGATCTGGCGGTAGGCCCCGGCCTCGGGTCCGTCGGGTGCCGTCACCAGCGGCGGGGCGCCGGCATCGGAGCCTTCGCGGATCGACATGACCAGCGGAACTGGGCCAAGGAAGGGAATTTGGAGGCGTGCCGCAGCCTTTTCGGCGCCACCGGTGCCGAAGATATCGTAACGATGGCCGGTGTCCGGGGCGATGAAATAGCTCATGTTCTCAACCAGGCCCAACACAGGAACGGACATGCGGCGCAGCATGTCGATAGCCTTTTGAGCGTCGATCAGGGCCAGGTCCTGGGGCGTGGAGACAATCACCACGCCATCGACGATAGTCTGCTGGAACAGCGCGATGTGGATATCGCCAGTGCCCGGGGGCAGGTCGATGATCAGCACATCAAGACCACCCCAATCGGTCTCGCGCAGCAACTGCCGCAGGCCGGATGTAGCCATTGGGCCGCGCCAGACCACGGCCTGTCCCGGCACCAGCATGGAGCCGATGGATATGGCTTTGACCCCGTAGGCCTCGTGCGGTGTGAAGACGCCATCGTCGCGAATGGCGGGCTTGCCTTCGATGCCAAGCAGCTTGGGAATGGAGGGGCCGTAGAGGTCCGCATCGAGTACACCGACTTTCAGGCCCTCCGCAGCCAGCGACAGCGCAATATTGACCGCCGTGGTGGACTTGCCCACGCCGCCCTTGCCGGAGCCAACCGCGATGATGCGCTTGACGCCGTTGACGCGGGTCTTGCCCTGCGGCTGGGCTCCGCCATGGCCAAACTTGGGAGCGTTGGACTTTTCGGCAGTGAGCGAGACCATCACCTTGCGAGCGCCGCCGACCGCTTGGGCGCGCTTTTGTGCCTCTTCCCGCGCGGGCCCGAAGGCCGCTTCCATGCCCGGTGCAACTGCAATCGCAAAGGCTATAGCGCCTGGCGTAACGATAATATCGGAGAGGCCGCCATAGCCAGCCAGATCACCGCCGCCGGGAATCTCGACGTCGGCGAGGGCAGCCTTGATCTGGGCAGCAAGATCTGTGTCGGCCATGCAGAATTCCTGAAACAAAAAAGACCCCACCCCGAACGTATCGAAGGGCGGGGCCTGAAAGCGGAGCGAAAGCTCTTAGAGAATCGACTGGCCCGTGGCCTTCCAATCCTTGAGGAAGCCTTCGATGCCCTTATCGGTCAGCGGGTGCAGGGCCAGCTTCTTGATGACGTCGGGCGGGATGGTGGCCACATCGGCGCCGGCCAGCGCGGCCTGCGTAACATGGTTGGCCGAACGGATCGAGGCAGCCAGAATCTGCGTCTCGAACTGGTAGTTGTCGTAGATAGTCCGGATGTTCTCGATCAGCTCCATGCCATCGAGATTGATATCATCCAGGCGGCCGATGAAGGGCGAGATATAGGTCGCGCCGGCCTTGGCCGCGAGCAGGGCCTGATTGGCCGCGAAGCAGAGTGTGACATTGGTCTTCACACCCTTTTCCTTGAAGTATTTGGTGGCCTTGAGGCCAGCCAGGGTCAAGGGCAGCTTGATGACGACGTTGGATGCGATCTTGGCCAGGGTTTCACCCTCGGCAACCATGCCGTCATATTCCAGCGAGGCCACTTCGGCCGAAACCGGGCCGGGCACGATGGAACAAATCTCCGCGATCACTTCCTTGAAGTCCCTGCCGGACTTGGCGATCAACGACGGGTTGGTGGTTACACCATCCAGAAGCCCGGTTTCGTGAAGCTCCTTGATGGCGGCGGTATCTGCAGTGTCGACGAAGAACTTCATCGTTCCCTCCTGAAAACTCTAATTCTGTCTGGCGCTTACACCAGATGTAGACATGCGGGCGGATTGCCGCAAGCGGTGCACCTAGCGAATGGCGGACAGGATGGCCTCGGCCAGATCGCCGACGCGATCTTCCGGGATACCAGCCACGTTGATGCGGCTGTCCCCCGTCATATACACCCCGTTTTCGGCCTTAAGATGATCAACCGCCTCGCCAGGCAGCCCGAGCAGCGAGAACATGCCGCGGTGATCGGCCACGAAATCAAAATCGCTTGAATTGGACCGCTCGCGGATTGCGGCGGCCAGTTTTGCACGCAGGGTAAGCATGCGCTCACGCATTTGAGAGAGTTCGGCTTCCCACTCGGCGCGGAGTTCAGCATCCTCAAGGATAATACGGATAATTTCCGCGCCGTGGTCGGGGGGCTGCGAATAGGCACCCCGGATGATATTGAGCAACTGCGAGTTGGTCACATCAGCCTGTGCGCTGTCCCGGGCGACCAGAATGGCCGCGCCAATGCGTTCGCGATAGAGGCCGAAATTCTTCGAGCCGGAGAAGGCGATCAGCGATTCGGGGACGGCGGAGACGACCTTGCGGGTGCCGTAGGCGTCGGCCTCAATGCCGTCACCAAAGCCGAGATAGGCCAGATCGATGAAGGGCAGAGCGCCAGTGCGCGCGAGGCTTTCGGCCACCTGATCCCACTGCGTATTGGTGAGATTGGCGCCCGTGGGGTTATGGCAGCAACCATGCAGCAGAACGACGTCGCCAGCACCCAGCTTGTCGAGAGCGGCCAGCATCTCGTCGAACTTCACCGCCCGAGTGGCGGGATCGAAATAAGGATAGGTCGCGACCTCGAGACCGGAACCAATGGCGATGGGATTGTGGTTGGCCCAGCTCGGGTCGGACACATAAACCGTGGCGCCGGGCCGGGCGCGGTTGATCAATTGCATCAGCACCCAGAGCGAACCGGTGCCGCCGGGGGCCTGGGCAATGCGGACGCGGTCGCGGTCGACACTGCCCGCCAGGACGAGATCGAGCACGGCATTGCCGAAGCCCTTGTTACCAGCAATGCCGAGATAGGTCTTGGTCTTCTCGTTGGCGAGCATGCGCTCTTCGGCCTTGCGGACCGAGGTCATCACCGGGGTGACGCCCTTTTCATCCTTGTAGACGCCGACGCCAAGGTCGATCTTCTGGGAGCGTTGGTCGGCGGCGTATTCGCCCATGAGCGCCAAAATCTTGTCGCCAGGAGCCTTGGAGAGGGTTTCGAACATGTCGGAAGATCCGGTGAGAAGGCGTGGCCTTTATAGGCCGGGTGGAATGAATTGCAAATCGGCGGCGTTAGCGTTTGAGGCCCGATTTCTCCAGCTCGGCGGTTAGCTTGGGCAGAATGTCGAACAGATCGCCGATCAATGCGACATCGGCGATCTTGACGATGGGTGCCTCGGCGTCGGTATTGATCGCGATGATCTTCTTTGCGCCCTGAATACCTGCAAGGTGTTGCAGCGCGCCCGAGATGCCGACGGCAATGTAGAGGTCCGGGGCGATGATCTTCCCGGTCTGGCCAACCTGCCAGTCATTGGGCGCGTAGCCGGCATCAACGGCTGCGCGGGTCGCGCCAATCGCGGCACCAAGGGTTCGCCCCAAGGCCTCGACCAGTTTGAAGCCCTCGGCAGAGCCCACCGACACCCCGCCGCCGACCACGATTTGCGCCGTGGAAAGATCGGGGATGTCGCTTTCAGTGCGATGTGCTGCAATGAAACGGGCGGCAGAGACGATGTCCGCATCTAGCGCTTCAATCGGCGCCGCATTGCCCGACGCCGCCGGACGGAAGGCAGAGGGGCGGAATGTGAGGACATGCTTGGCTTGCAGGTCGGTGACGGTTTCCAACGCATTGCCGGCGTAGATGGGGCGGACGAACCGGGTGGCACCCTCGATGGCGACAATGTCGGTGACCGGCTGAACATCGAGTTTGGCGGCCAAGCGTGGCATCACATCCTTGCCGGTCGTCGAGGCGGCCGCGGCGATAACCGTGTACGCCTCGGCCAATCCGGCGAGCAGAGTTGCCAGGCCGTCGGCCAACACGGCCTCTTTGGCGTGGATGACCTTGGCAATGCCAGCAATGGTTGCCGCCTGATCGGCAGCGGCGCGGGGACCTGCGACCAGCAGGTCCACAGGGCCAAGCTGGGCGGCCGCGGCGGCGACCCGGGCGGTGGAGGCCGAGAGGGCGCCATTGTCGAGTTCGGCGAGCAGCAGGACGCTCATCAGATCGCCTCCATCGCGTTGACATCATCGGCAATGATGGCGGCGAGTTCGGCCACGGAATTGACTGCCCTGCCGGCACTTCGCTCCGCAGGTGGGGAGACCTTCTCGACCTTCAGGCGGGGCGCCAGATCAACACCAAGCTCGCTGGCGGGCCGAATGGCCAGTGGTTTTGCCCGCGCCTTCATCACCATGGGCAAGGCCGCGTTGCGGGGCGTATTGAGCCGCAGATCGGCTGTGACGATGGCAGGGAGCGGTATAGCAATGGTTTCGCGGCCGGAATCGACTTCGCGGGTCACCTCCAGCTCATCGCCGGCAAGTTTGATCGCGGACGCGAAGGTAGCCTGGGGCCGATCGGTCAGCGCTGCCAGCATCTGGCCCACGTGATTGCTGTCATCGTCCACGGCCTGCTTGCCCAGCAGGACTAGATCAGGCTTTTCCTCATCCACCACCTTGGCGAGGAGTTTGGCGATGGCGAGCGTCTCGAGCGCCTGATCGGTCTCAATGAGTACGCCGCGGTGAGCGCCCATGGCGAGAGCGGTGAGGATTACATCATTGGCTGGTTTCGGCCCGATGGAGACGATCACCACTTCCTCAGTGTGGCCGGCTTCAGCCATCTGCACGGCCGCTTCCACCGCGTGCTTGCAGAATGGGTTCATGGACATACGCACGCCAGTGGTCTCGACGCCGGTACCGTCGGGCCTGACCCGGATGCGCACATTGTGATCGACCACGCGTTTGACCGCGACCAGGATTTTCATAGCCAACCTTTGGGCAACTGCCGATAGTTGATGGGCTTTCTGGCAAAAAGCCCCCATGCGGGCAAGGCGCAGCGGGGGAAATTCGGTTCGGTCTGACGCAAAAGATTGGAAAGGGGTGCCCGCGGGATGCTTGCAAGGATAGCGGCGGTGGTCCCGCTGCGCATGATCGTCTTGCGGAAGGGCGCGACCGCGACCACGTGTGGAGTTGACGTCCCCTGCCCGGGCGGAGACATTGCCGCCTTCACGACTGCTTCGGAATGCTTATGCCCGTTCTTAATCGAATTGCCGAGTTTCAACCCGAGATCGCCGCCTGGCGGCGAGATTTTCATGCCCACCCCGAAGTACTGTTCGATGTTCATCGCACGGCCGGGATTGTGGCGGACAAATTGCGGGCGTTCGGCTGCGACGAGGTGGTGACGGGGATCGGCAGGACCGGCGTCGTTGGGATCATACAGGGTCGGAGCCAGGGCACCCGGACCATTGGCCTGCGCGCCGATATGGACGCCCTGCCAATGACGGAAAAGACCGGGCTGCCGCATGCCTCGACCCAGGCCGGCAAGATGCACGCCTGCGGTCATGACGGGCACACCGCCATGCTGCTCGGGGCGGCAAAATATCTGGCCGAGACGCGCAATTTCGATGGGCGGGTGGCTCTGATCTTCCAGCCGGCCGAAGAGGGCGGTGGCGGCGGCAAGGTGATGATCGACGACGGCCTGTTGGACACATTCGACATCGCCGAGGTCTATGGCATGCACAACTGGCCGGGTATGGCGGTTGGCACCTTCGGCATCCGTGCCGGGGGCATCATGGCCGCGACAGACCGGTTTTATATCGACATCATCGGCCGGGGCGGCCATGCGGCACGTCCGCAGGTAACGATCGACCCGATCATTGTGGCGGCACAGATGGTTACGGCGCTGCAGACTATCGTTTCGCGCAATCTTGACCCTCTCGACAGTGCGGTGCTGAGCGTGACCATGGTGGAGGCTGGCGAGGCGGACAACGTGATCTCACGCACCGCCAAGATCACCGGCACGGTGCGCACGCTGGACGGCAACGTGCAGGACTTCATCGAAGCGCGGTTGAACGAGTTCGTACCCCAGTTTGCCCAGAGCTTTGGCGCAGAAGCCACGGTGCGCTATGCGCGCGGCTATCCGGTGACGGTCAATGCGCCCGAACAGACGGCTTTTGCCGCAGCAGTGGCGCGGGACATTGTGGGAGCCAGTCAGGTCGATGACGACGCGGCGCCGTCCATGGGCGGCGAGGATTTCTCCTTCATGCTCAACGAGCGGCCCGGCGCCTATATCTTCCTGGGCAATGGCGACTCGACCGAACTGCACACCGATACATATGACTTCAATGATGAGGCCATTCCGGTTGGTGTGAGCTATTGGGTCAGGCTGGTGGAGAAGGCTTTGCCCCTCGGCTGAGACTCGTTGGCTGCCAAGGGCCGGCCGGTTCGCCACATTGATCCTTCCGATCAACCTTTCGCGGGGACTTTGGATCGGTTAAGGCAAGAGGCATAATGCCTGCCTCATTTATTGCCCGTACCGACATCATTCCAGTCGTCATCACCCTCGCCGTCGCGGCAGCGGGCGGAGGGTTGGCCCATGTCCCGGGCTTGCCGGCCGGATGGCTTATGGGTGCGGCGCTTGCTGTCACCATTGCCGCTATGTTGGGGGCACCAATGCGCATGCCAGATGGGTTGCGCAATGTGGTTTTCGTCCTCATCGGCATGTCCATGGGTGCCAGCGTTGCTCCGGACAGCCTGCAGTTGCTGGGCAGTTGGCCGGTGTCCCTGGCAGCCCTCGCCATCGAACTGGTCATTATCGTGGCTGCAACCGGCTGGATGCTGACGCGGGTGTTCAAGCTCGATCCGGGCACGGCCTATCTCAGCTCGTTCCCGGGGCATCTGTCATTTGTCATGGGCATTGCCGCAACCGGCATTGGCGATGCCCGACAAATCGTGATCATCCAGGTAATCCGCATCCTGATGCTGACGATCGCAGTGCCCATCGGCGCGGTGTTTCTGCCGATAGACCAGTTCGCGCCTCCCGTGCGAAGCGACGTTCTAAACCCGTTGCAGGTGCTTATCCTGGCCGCCGGATGCGTGGCTGCCGGCGTGCTCTTCATGCGGCTCAAGGTGCCGGCAGGCATGGTGCTGGGCGCCATGGCAGCGGCGACGGC
The DNA here is from genome assembly GCF_913055165.1 of uncultured Devosia sp. Taxonomy (GTDB): domain Bacteria; phylum Pseudomonadota; class Alphaproteobacteria; order Rhizobiales; family Devosiaceae; genus Devosia. Next base: position 39,355 of record NZ_CAJXJS010000017.1, on the reverse strand, counting down.
CGCAAAGCTGGGCGGTCTTTATACCGCGGCCATGCCTGCCCCTATGGTGATTGCGACCTTCGTGCTGACAGGCGCGCTCATCGGATCGCGTTTCGTCGGCATCACTCGGCGGGAATTCCTGGCGGCGGCCAAGGGTGGCTTGATCGCCACGGCGATGACGGTGAGCATCGTCACAGTGATGGCATTTGGCGTGATGCAACTGGTCGACATGCCCTTTGGACAGATCTGGCTGGGTCTGTCGCCGGGCGCGCTCGAAGGCATGGGGGCGCTGGGCATTGCTCTGGGCTACGACACAGCCTTCATCGCCGCACACCATGTCATTCGCCTGCTGCTGCTCAGCTTTGCCATCCCCGCCGTCGCATTCTGGGTTCGCTGGCAGGAACGAAAGGCACAGGACGGCCACAATCGGGCGGCATGAATCGGGCAAGGGAGACATTCCGAATGACCAGAATTGCGGCCGCCATTGTGCTCACCCTTGTCTTCGCCGGAACCGCCCAGGCATCGACAACTCAATGCCTGACGCGCCAGTCAGGCGTCAGCATTTCCTTCGGCTTCAGCATCGGCAAGAGCTTCACCGAAACCGAGTTGAACGCGTTCAATCTGATGCGGCTACGGCGCATGGGCGTGGATGCAACGCGGGCCGAAATGTGGGGCGGCTGCATTCGTGCCTTCGTGCGCAAGCCCGGCGGCGGAGAGGAAATGCAGTTCTTTCACCCCGACACCTTCGAGCGGGTCCAATAGCCTGCGCCTGATCAGGCCTTGTAGCTCACGCGCCCTTCACCCGCAGGCGCCGGCAGAATGGCAAAGCCGTTCGGACCCAGCTTAAGGGCAGAGCCTTCAAGCTCGGCATTGTGGCTAACCGGCTCAAGCGCCAGCTCTACCTTTGAGAGTTTGACCACCCGCGGTTCGGCCGACAGGTTGAAGACGCAGATCAGGTCTTTGTTGCCGGCGGAGCGCCGATAAGCCAGCACCGGCTCGGCGCAATTGAAGAAGGTGATATCGCCCGTGACCAGCGCCGGATGGGTTTTGCGCCACGCCAGGAAAGACCGGTAGAAATTGAGGGTTGAGTTTGGATCGGCGTTTTGCAGATCGACGCTTAGGGCCGTTTGGGCAGGCTTGACGGGCAGCCAGGGCTTGCCGGTGGTAAAGCCGGCCTGAGGCAGGTCGTGTTGCCAGGGCATGGGCGTACGGCACCCATCACGCCCCTTGTCGCCTGGCCAGAAGCGGATGCCGCGCGGATCGGTCAACTCTTCATAGAGAATATCGGCTTCGGGTAGCCCGAGTTCCTCACCCTGGTAAAGCCCTGCCGACCCCTTCAGGGTCAGCACCAGCGCCGCGGCCTGGCGCGCCAGATCGGCCGGGGAGACGCTATGTGGCTTCCAGCGTGTCATATGGCGGATGACGTCGTGGTTGGAAAAGCTCCAGCACGGCCAACCGGTCTCCCCTTCGGCAAAAAAGCCCTCCACCTTGGACCGGAAGTGTTTCGCGGTGAAATTGGGGCTCAGGAAATCGAAGGAGTAGCACTGATGCAGCATGTCGCTGCCGGAGGTGTACTGCTTCATCAGTTCCACCCCGCGCTCATCGTCGCCAACCTCGCCCACCGTGGTGACCCCGGGATATTTGTCGAGCAGCTTCCGCACCCTCTTCAGCCAGGCGACGTTTTCAGGCTGACTCTTGGAAAACTTGTGGGTCTGCATGTCATAGGGATTCGTCGCGGCTGCACCCTTGAGCGATTTGCGCGGCGGATTGGAGCGCAGCTGCGCGTCGTGGAAATAGTAGTTGACGGTGTCCAGCCTGAAGCCATCCAGGCCCCGGTCGAGCCAGAAACGCATGACGTCCAGTACCGCATCCTGCACGGCAGGATTGTGGAAGTTCAGGTCCGGCTGCGAGGTGAGGAAATTGTGCAGGTAATATTGCTTGCGCGCCGTGTGCCATTCCCAGGCGGAGCCGCCGAACACCGAGAGCCAGTTGTTGGGTGGCGAGCCATCGGGCTTGGCGTCCGCCCACACATACCAGTCGGCCTTGGCGTTATCCCGGGAGAAACAGGATTCGCGGAACCAGGGATGCTGATCCGAGGTATGGCTGACAACCTGGTCGATGATGACCTTGAGGCCCAGGGCATGGGCGCGCTCGATCAGCAGATCGAAATCCTGCAGCGAGCCGAAGAGCGGATCGACCTCCATATAATCGGAGACGTCATAACCCATATCGGCCTGGGGCGACTGGTTAATGGGAGACAGCCAGATACAGTCGACACCCAGGCTCGCTATATGGTCGAGCCGGTCGATGATCCCGGGTAGATCCCCTACCCCGTCACCCGTGCTGTCCTGAAACGAGCGGGGATAGACCTGATAGATCACTCCGCCGCGCCACCAATCACTCATCTGTCAGATCTCCCTGGGCCAATCCGCCCGGACTTGAATCGCCGCAGAGGCTATAGGGTTCCGGCCCGGCTGTTAATCGGGGAGGATGCAGGGCTCATATCCCGTGCCTTGCGGACTGGATCATGGCGCGAAGCGCCAGATGAGAAAGGTCACACCACCGCGCTGATCAGCGGCTCGCCGGCAAAGTGCTTTTCGAGATTGGCCACCAGCAGTGCGCCCATGGCGTCGCGGGTCTGGTGCGTGGCGCTGCCCTGGTGGGGCGAAAGCACGACATTGTCGAGGGTGAGCAGTTCGGCGGGTACCTGAGGTTCGTTCTCGAAAACGTCGAGCGCTGCACCGCCGAGGCCACCATTGGCCAGCAGCTCGACCATGGCGGGCTCATCGATCAGCGTGCCGCGGGCGACATTGACGATGCAGCCCTTGTGGCCGAGCGCCTCGAGCACTTTTCGGGAGACGATCCCCTCGGTGCCCTTGCCACCCGGCGCGATGACCACCAGCCAGTCGCTGTCGCGGGCCATGTCCTCAAGCTTGTCGTAGTAGATGTAAGGCACTGACGGCTGGTGATGGCGGCCGAAATAGACCACCCGCATCTTCATGGCCTGGGCGCGAACCGCGATTTCCTTGCCGATACGTCCGAGACCGAGAATGCCCACTGTCTTGCCGGTCAACTCGGAGAACAGGCCAAAATTGCCGGACGGCCACTTGCCTTGACGCACGAACTGGTCGGCCTGCGGAATGCGGCGGGCCAAGGAAACCATGAGGCCGATGGTGAGTTCGGCCACCGCGTCATTGAGTACGTCGGGCGTATTGGTGACCCGGATATTGCGTGCCTTGGCGGCGGCGGTATCGATATTGTCGTAGCCGACGCCGAAGCTGGCGATGATCTCAAGATTGGGCAGGCTATCCATCAGATCGGCCTGGACGCCCGAGCCGGCATGGGCACGGATGCGGGCGCCATTTTTGGCCAGCCAGGCATCCCTATCCGCCATCTCATGCAGCTTATGGACGGTATAGCGGGCCGCCAAAGCCTCTTCGCATGAGGCGAGAAGTGGATGTGTCTGGAGAATTTCTATGGTCATAACCGCGCGACTCCCTTTGCGGGGAGACTAGCGGCGGCAAGCGGCCCGGCCAAGGGCGAGGAGGGGCAATTGGGTTCGCACCGGCGCCCTAGCCTGCGCCGATAGTGACGGGCACTCGGTCTGCATGCTCCTCATCAGTGAAGATGCGCGACCGGGTCAGAAAGCGCTGTTCCGTACCATTGTCGAGACTGAACATGCCGCCCCGGCCTGGAATCGCGTCGATGATCAGTTGGGTATGCTGCCAATAGTCGAACTGGCTGGGGGACATGTAGATGGGGAAGCCACCGATCTCTCCCATCTTCACATCGCGGTCGCCGATGATGAAGTCGCCCTTGGGATAGCACATGGGCGAAGACCCGTCGCAGCATCCACCCGATTGGTGGAAGAGGATGTCACCATGTTGCGCGGCAATGGTCGCGATGAGCGCAAGGGCAGCATCAGTGGCGATGACGCGCGGGACGGGATTGGTCATGGCGGGTTCCTTGCAAAAAAGAGCCATTCCGGCCTGCCTCGCCAATGGGGAGAGACGGGGTTGATGTCTCGGTGAGACAGACCGGAACGGAGGAGTAGCCCGGGGAGGAGGTCACCCCGGGGATGTGCGATGGGCCTCTCCGCAAAGGGAGAGGCAAGTAGGCGCCTCGACCTAGAAGAAGCCGAGTTTTTTGGGGCTGTAGCTGACCAGCATGTTCTTGGTCTGCTGATAGTGATCGAGCATCATGCGATGGTTTTCGCGGCCAATGCCGGACTGCTTGTAGCCGCCGAATGCCGCGTGGGCGGGATAGGCATGGTAGCAATTGGTCCAGACCCGTCCGGCCTGGATACCGCGACCAAACCGATAGGCGCGGTTGGCATTGCGGGTCCAGACGCCGGCGCCGAGGCCGTATAGCGTGTCATTGGCGATGGCCAGCGCCTCGTCGTCATCCTTGAAGGTGGTCACGGAGACAACCGGTCCGAAGATCTCTTCCTGGAAGATGCGCATCTTGTTGTTGCCGGCAAAGACCGTGGGCTTGACGTAGTAGCCGCCGGCCAATTCGCCTTCGAGCATGTTGCGCTCGCCGCCGGTAAGGACCTTGGCGCCTTCCTGGCGGCCGATATCGAGATAGGACAGGATCTTTTCCAATTGCTCGGATGAGGCCTGGGCGCCGATCATGGTTGCATCGTCCAGGGGTGAGCCCTGCTTGATTGCCTCGACGCGCTTGATCGCCCGCTCCATGAAACGGTCATAGATGCTTTCCTGGATCAGGGCGCGACTGGGACAGGTGCACACTTCGCCCTGATTGAGGGCAAACATGGCAAATCCCTCGAGGGCCTTGTCAAAGAAGTCATCATCCTCCTCCAACACATCCTTGAAGAAGATGTTGGGCGACTTGCCGCCGAGCTCCAGCGTTACGGGAATGAGGTTCTGGCTGGCATATTGCATGATCAGCCGGCCCGTTGTGGTCTCGCCGGTAAAGGCGATCTTGGCAATGCGGTTAGACGAGGCCAGCGGCTTGCCCGCTTCAAGGCCAAAGCCGTTGACGATGTTGACCACGCCGGGCGGGATAAGGTCCTCAATCAGCTCCATGAGCAAGAGGATAGAGGCCGGGGTCTGTTCGGCCGGCTTGAGGACGACCGCATTGCCCGCTGCAAGCGCCGGGGCAAGCTTCCAGACGGCCATGAGGATGGGGAAGTTCCAGGGAATGATCTGGCCGACCACACCCAGGGGCTCATGGAAGTGATAGGCGACCGTATCGTGATCGAGTTCGGAAATGCCGCCTTCCTGTGCGCGGATGGCGCCGGCAAAGTAGCGGAAATGGTCGATGGCCAGGGGGATGTCCGCGGCCTTGGTTTCGCGGATCGGCTTGCCGTTGTCCCAGGTCTCGGCCAGAGCGATGAGGTCGAGATTTTCCTCCATGCGGTCAGCAATTCGATTGAGCATCAGGGCACGCTCGGCCGGCGATGTGCGTCCCCAGGCCGGGGCGACCTTGTGGGCGGCGTCAAGCGCGCGCTCTATATCGGCCGCCTTACCGCGCGCGACTTCGCAGATCACCTGGCCGGTGACCGGCGAAGTGTTGTCGAAGGTTTCGCCATCGGCGGCATCGGTCCACTGCCCGCCGATATAGTTGCCGTAACGGGCCTTGTAGGGTGACTTGGTGCGTTGGCCAATAAATTCGGGTTTGTTCAAGGCTTCCTCCCTTGGTTCTAGAATGGAAGCACCAAGAGCAATGGACATGCCAAGTCAGCCAAACGATTGATTTCAAAGCGCAAGTCTTCGTGCAGTGGGTTTTGCTTTACGCCCCAGATCCGTGGTGCAACACTTTGCAACAATCAGAGACGATGGGAGATGCAACACCTGTTGCAAACTGCCACATCTGAGGTGGAGGATTGGAATGAACATGTCGCTCAGCCTGTCCCTTGCGCGTGCGCGAGAAAAATTCTTCTCCGGCCAGTCGCTGCCTGAAGGCCTAGTGCCAGCGCCGATCCTGCGATCGTGGCAGCGCTGCGCCGAACAGGGGCTGGATGCCGGTGACAGGTTCAGCGCCGAACCCATGACAGCCAACGAGTTGCGGCAGTTGCAGCAGCAGAACGAGGCGCTGCGTCTCATAAGCCGCCCGGAACTGTCGACATTGCGTGCCGAGGCCAAAAATACCTCAAGCGTGGTCATTCTGACCGATGCGAACGGAACATTGCTCGATGTGGTCGGCAATGCCGAATTTGCCGGGGAAGCAGCGCGCGTCGCTTTGCAGCCTGGCGTTGCCTGGGCCGAACAATCCACGGGTACCAATGCCATCGGCACAGCGCTGGCGGAACGGCGTGCCATAGCCGTCCATGGTGCGGAGCACTTCTTCGAGCCGCATGGCATCCTGCATTGCGCGGCCTCGCCGATCTTCGACCCGTTCGGCAAGTTGGCGGGCGTGCTCGATATGTCCGGCCATGCCTCGACCGAGCACACCCATGCCTTGGGACTGGTGCGCCTGGCGGTGGAGCAGATTGAACACCGTTTCTTTGCCAAGGGCTTTGAAGACAAGACGATAGTCCGCTTTCACAAGGCCACCGATATGCTGGGGACGCCGCGGGAAGGCGTGCTTGTCTTCGATGGCGAACGGCTTGTGGCGGGCAATCGCCGCGCTCTGAACCTGTTGCGGCTTGAGCGTCTTTCATTCCGCAAGACGCAACGCGAAGACCTGTTCGATGCCTTGAGCGAAAACCTGCGCAGCGTGTCGGGCGACAGCTTTGCAGCGCGCATCCTCAGACCCCATGAAAAGGCCGATCGCAGACTTTACTCGGCAAGAACGGTGGTACGGGACGCCGCGCCCTATTTGACGTCGGAGGCGGAGGTCGCCCTCACCAAGGCACTGCGGCTGATCGATGCGGAGATCCCCGTGCTGATCACCGGAGAAACCGGGACCGGAAAGGAAGTGTTTGCGCGTCATCTGGCCAGGCTGTCCAGCCGAGGCGGCAAACCGTTCGTGGCCGTCAATTGCGCGGCGCTGCCCGAGAGCCTGATTGAATCTGAATTGTTCGGCTATGAGCCCGGCGCATTCACCGGGGCCCGCAAGGACGGCGCCAAGGGATTGGTGCATCAGGCCGAGGGCGGGATATTGTTTCTCGACGAAATCGGAGACATGCCGTTGACTCTGCAATCGCGATTGCTGCGGGTGCTGCAAGACAAGGAAGTGTCGCCCCTAGGTGGCGGACAGGCTCGGAAAGCCGACTTCGTGGCCATTTGCGCCACCAATCGCGATCTGCGCGCCATGGTGGAGGCCGGTCAGTTTCGGTCTGATCTCTATTTCCGCATTGCCCAGTTCACTGTCCGACTGCCTTCAGTCTCCGAACTGGCGAACCGGCGGGCGCTCATAGAGGCGCTGTGGACCGGCACCAATACCGACAATGGCCCACTGCCCGAAGCCGTTCTAGATCGGCTCGAAAGCCATGACTGGCCCGGCAATTTCCGCGAGCTGGTCAATTGCCTCAAAACAACAGCAGCACTGGCCGGGGCGGGACGCAGAGTGACACTCTCCGATCTGCCCAACCATATTCATGCGCCGACCCGCGTTGCGGCGGTTGCCGCCTCCGAGGGCAACCTGGGCGCCTTGACCGAAACCGCCATGCGGCGGGCAGTCGACCTGCACCGAGGCAATCTCTCCGCTGCGGCCCGTGCGCTGGGGATCGATCGCTCGACACTGTACCGGCGGCTGGTCTGGGCGGGAAAGGCGCATTGAAGGTTCATGCGGCCGCGCGAATGAGAGCATTTTCTGCACCCGCTTCGCAAGCCGGGGTTGCACGAAAAAGCGGCATGTCAGGCGCTTGAGTGTCTGGACGGCAGATTTCAAACGTGTAGCAATACAGGGGCGAACGGGAAAGCCGCACTTCAGAAGCGGAGCAGAATGGGCGAGAAAACGCCATTTGACGAAATGTACAATCCGGACGGGTCGGTCCGCGAGCCCTACCGCGCCCTGTCGGAGTGGCTGGCGGAACAGCCGGACAAGGCCCTGGCCCTGATGCAGACTGATGCGGAGGCGATCTTCCGCAGGCTGGGCATCACCTTCGCCGTCTATGGTTCGGACGAAGGCACGGAAAAGGTCATTCCCTTCGACGTCATTCCCCGCATCATCGCCGCAAATGAGTGGCGTCGGCTGAGCAAAGGCATCGAGCAGCGGGTCAAGGCGCTCAACGCCTTTCTTTATGACATCTACCACCGCCAGGAGATCCTCAAGGCCGGTCGGGTGCCGGAAAAGCTCATCCTCAACAACGAAGCCTTCTGCCCGCAGATGATGGGGCTGGAACCGGCCAAGGGTGTCTATGCGCACATCATCGGGGTCGACATTGTCCGCGTCGGACCGGACGAGTTCTATGTGCTCGAGGACAATCTGCGCACCCCATCCGGCGTCAGCTATATGCTGGAAGACCGGGAAGCCATGATGCTTCTCGCGCCGGACCTGTTCCACCGTTCCAAGGTCGCGCCGGTGGAAACCTATCCGGAAAATCTGCGGCGCACCCTGGAAAGCGTAGCTCCCGATAGCGTGCGCGGCACCCCCAATATCGCCGTGCTGACGCCGGGCATCTACAATTCGGCCTATTTCGAGCACTCGTTCCTCGCCGACCAGATGGGCGCGCAGCTCTGCGAAGGGCCGGACCTGTTTGTCGATGGTGGCAAGGTCTATATGCGGACCACCACCGGCCCCGAACAGGTGGACGTGATCTACCGGCGCATCGACGATGACTACCTGGACCCGCTGACGTTCCGTCCCGATTCCATGCTAGGTGTGCCCGGGCTGTTTGACGCCTATCGCGCCGGCAATGTCACGCTCGTCAATGCGCCAGGCACTGGCATTGCCGACGACAAGGCCGTCTACACCTATGTGCCCGACATCATCGAATTCTACCTTGGTGAAAAGGCACTCCTGCAGAACGTGCCAACCTATAACTGCACCGACGACGACCAGCGCGCCTGGGTTCTGGAAAACATCCATGACCTAGTGGTCAAGGAAGTTCACGGCTCGGGCGGCTATGGCATGATGGTGGGCCCGACCGCAACCAAGGCGATGCACGCCGAATTCCGGAAAAAAATCGAGGCCAGGCCCGACAATTACATCGTGCAGCCGACGTTGAACCTTTCCACCTGTCCGACCCATATTTCCGGCGATGTCGCCCCGCGCCATGTCGACCTTCGGCCCTATGTGCTGGTGGGAGACGAAGTGCGGATCACGCCTGGCGGGTTGACCCGCGTGGCGCTCAAGAAAGGATCTCTGGTGGTGAATTCGTCCCAAGGCGGCGGGACGAAAGATACGTGGGTGCTGGAAGATTGAGGATGCTCGGACGCACTGCCGCGAACCTGTTCTGGCTCTCCCGCTATGTGGAGCGCGCCGAAAACATGGCGCGGCTTCTCGAGGTGGGCTACCGCATGTCCTTGACCAGCCGCCGCGAGGGCGGGGCCAGCGAACATTTGGTCTCGATGATGCAAGCAGCGGAAGTCGATGAAGGCTTCGATGCCAAGCATGACGTCGCCGATGTCGACACGGTCGCCCACTACATGATGTTCGACCCGGACAATCCCAATTCGGTCTATTCGTGCCTGATGGCAGCGCGCACCAATGCGCGTTCGGTGCGCACGGCGATTACCACCGATATGTGGGAAAGCATGAACGGGGCGTGGCTGGAATTCTCGCAGATCAAGCCGCGCGATGTGCGCGGGGCCAAGCTGCTGGGCCTGTTGCAGTGGGTCAAACAGCGCAGCCATGAGTTCAGGGGCGCGCTGCTGGGCACCATTCTGCGGGATGACGGATTTTCCTTCCTGCAGACGGGCAATTTCGTGGAGCGAGCCGACAACACCGCCCGTATCCTCGACATGAAATACTATGTGCTATTGCCCCGTGCCACGCAGGTGGGTGGCGATCTCGACATTCAGCAATGGACACTGATCCTCAGGGCCGCCTCGGCGCACCGCGCCTATCGGCATGTCTATCATGACCGCTACAAGGCCCATAACATTGCCGATTTCCTGATCCTGCGGCCGGAAATGCCGCGCAGCCTGGTTTACTGTGCCAATTTCGTGCAGCAGAACCTCGACAGCCTGGCCAAGCTTTATGGCCGCAAGGAAAAGTGCCAGGAAGCAGCGGACAGCCTGCTGGCCCTGGTAGAGGGCGCCAGCATGGAAGCGATCTTCACCGACGGGCTGCACGAATTCCTCAACGAGTTCATTGCTCGCAATAACCGGGTGACCGATGCCCTGTCAGAATCCTACAATTTCTACTGAACCATGCGCATCGAGATCGACCACAGCCTGACCTGTTCGCTCCCGCCGGGAACGGCCCAACTTGTGATGCATCTGCTGCTGACACCGGGCAGCGGGCCGACCCAGTCAGTCGACAGCTGGAGCGTGGAAGTGGCCGGCATCGGCAATGCGGGCCGGTTCCGTGACGGTTTCGGCAATGCCGCGCATCTGGTGAACCAGTCCCGTCCGGAGGGCGACCTGGCGATCGGCGTACGCGGCGTGGTCACCACCCAGGACACCAATGGCGTTCTCGGCAAGCCGGCCGGCGAGCCCGTAGCGGCCCTTTACAGGCGGGTTACGCCGCTGACCAAAGCACCGGTAACGCTCTATGGCAAGTATCGCACGACCAAGGAGAGCCGGTTGGACGTGCTGCATGGGCTAATGGCGCGTGTCGGCGAGACACTCGGCCTGCCGGCAGAGCCGGCCCCGGAAGCGCAGATGCAGGCGACGGGCGAACAGGTTCAGAGTCAGAAGGCAGAGGCCGCCCCGGAGCTGCCACCCGCAGCGGATTTCGTGCATCTCTATATCGGCGCAGCGAGGGCGCTCGACATTCCCGCGCGGTTTGTCTGCGGCTACCTGGCGCCCGACGACGAGATTGAAGGGGGCCTGCACGCCTGGGCCGAAGCCTATGATGATGGGCTGGGCTGGATTGGCTTTGATCCGAGATACCAGCTCTGCCCTACCGAACGCTATGTGCGGCTGGCGGTGGGGCTGGACGCAGAGAGCGCCTTGCCGTTGCGCACCGTGCCGGTCGGCGAAGTGACGCAAAAGGCCCGTGTGACCGCCGCGTAGGTCACAAACTCAGAATGAACAGCCAACCCGAGATCGTCAGCGCCGACAAGACGGTGGCGATGAGGATCGTATTGGCGGCCACGCTGACGCCCCGATCATAGAAGGTGGCAAAGACATAGATGTTGATGCCCGACGGCATGGCCGACAGCAGGATACCATAGCGGGCGATGTCCATGGGCACATGGAAAACCCAGATCATCAGCACATAGGCGATGGCGGGATGGATGATCAGCTTGATCAGAGAGGCCACCAGCGCCTGCTTCCAATTGTCGGACAGCTTGAATTCGTTGAGCGCGCCGCCGATGCCGAACAGCGCTGCCGGGACCACGGCCTGTCCGAGCATGCGGAAGAAGGCGGCAACGGGCTCGGCCAGCTCCTGGCCCGAGAGGGACAGGGCGATACCGCCCAATATGCCCCAGATAAGCGGATTGGATACCACCCGACGCATGGCCAGGACCAGGGTTGGCCAGAGGGGCTGGGCGTCGCGCCGCGTCAGTTCCATGGTCACCATGCCCAGGGTGAGCAGGATGGCACCATGCAGACCAATAATGGAGAGGGTGACCGGCAGAGCCTCTTCGCCATAGGCGCGGCTCATGATTGGCAGGCCCACCAGCACGGTATTGCTGAAGGTGGATGAGAACCCGACCGAGACCGCTTCGCCCGGTCGGTTGCGGAATACACGCCGCGCCAAAAGGATGCCGAGGGCAAAGCAGACAAAGGCGCCGAAATAGAACGGACCGATAATGCCGATATTGAAGGCCGCACGGAAATCGCTGGTGCCGATGGAATAGAACAGCAGGCAGGGGGTGGCGAAGTTGTTCACGAAAGCGATCAGGGCCTTGACCCCGTCGGCAGGATAGAGGCCACGGCGCACGGCCAGATAGCCCAGCGCGATCAAGGCAAAAATGGGCGCTATCACGCCAAGAATGGAGAGCATTGGCCACCGATCCGGGCCCGGAAATGATGCTGCAAGCCCTAGCCTTCCCGCTCGGCAAGGTCAATCCGACACTTGTATGGAAGCCTAAACGAAACAATTGCACTTCAACAACGAAAGCAAAGCGAATATAAACGAACCAACAAGATCGACAGGCGGCACTATGCTGGACATTTTCGTAATTGGTGGCGGGATCAACGGCGTCAGCGTGGCGCGCGACGCGGTGGGGCGCGGCTATACGGTCGCGCTGGCGGAGATGAACGATCTGGCCTCGGGAACAAGTTCGGCCGCCACCAAACTGATCCATGGCGGATTACGCTATCTCGAGCACTACGAATTCCGTCTGGTGCATGAGGCGCTGGCCGAACGCGAAGTGCTTTGGGCCTCGGCACCGCACATCATCTGGCCGCTGCGCTTCGTGCTGCCGCACCATAAGGGGCTACGGCCCGCCGCCGTGTTGCGCGCGGGTCTGGCGCTCTATGACTATATGGGCGGCCGCCGCCTGCTGCCGCCGACCAAGACGCTCGACCTGACCCGCGACGAAGCCGGCAAGCCATTAAAGCCGGGCTACAAGCTGGCCTTTGAATATTCCGACTGCTGGGTGAACGATGCGCGCTTCGTGGTCCTCAATGCCCGCGATGCCGCCGACCGGGGGGCGACCATCCATGTCCGTACCAAAGTGGTCTCGGCGCGTCGCGAGGATGGCGGCTGGACGATTGAGCTGGATGGCGAGGCCGGAAAGCAGACCGTGCGGGCACGCATGCTGGTCAACGCGGCCGGCCCCTGGGTGGACGAAGTCATCAACGGCGTAATGGGCAAGAACGGCGCGCACAATGTGCGCCTGGTCCAGGGCAGCCATATCGTGGTCGGAAAGCTCTATGACCATGACCGGTGCTATTTCTTCCAGAACAGCGACGGGCGCATCTTTTTTGCCATTCCCTATGAGGACGACTTCACCCTGATCGGCACGACGGATCGGGACTATGACGGCGATCCCAGGAATGTCGCAATCACTCCCGAAGAGACGGACTACCTGCTCAAGGCGGCCAACGAGTATTTCGCCCGCACCCTCAGCCGCGACGACATTATCTGGAGCTATTCCGGTGTCCGCCCGCTTTTTGACGATGGCGCCAGCGCCGCGCAGGAGGCAACACGCGACTATGTGCTCAAGGTGGAGGGCGATGCGGCCAGCGGCGCGGTGGTGAATGTGTTCGGCGGCAAGCTGACGACATCCCGCCGCCTGGGCGAGTCGGTGCTGGAAAAAATCGAGACCGTGCTGGGCAAGAAAGGCCCGCCCTGGACCGCCAAAGGCACGCTACCCGGCGGCGATTTCGGTCCAAAAAGCTTTGAGGCTGAGGTGCGGCGGCTGGGAATTGACTATCCGGACCTGCCGGCAAGCCTGCTCAAGCGCCTGATGCGGCTCTATGGCACGAAGGCCCGGGCCCTGCTCGGAAGCCGCAAGACTCTGGATGCCCTGGGCCAGCATTTCGGCGCCGATCTCTATGCTGCCGAGGTGGACTATCTGGTTGCCAATGAGTGGGCGCGGACGGCACAAGATGTGCTCTGGCGGCGCACCAAGCTCGGGCTAAAGATCGGACCCGAGGGTGTGAAGCTGCTCGAGGACCATCTGGCCAGCACGGTGTTTGCCACCTAGCGTCAGATTGCCCGAGCTGATCGGGCAATTGCGACAAACTGAGAATCGAGCGGGAAGCGAATTCCCCGGGGGAGCAGGGTATGACCAATTTCATTCTGGCGATCGATCAGGGCACCACATCGAGCCGCGCCATCGTCTTTGACGGCGAACGCAGGATCGCTGGCGTCGGCCAGAAGGAGTTTACCCAGCATTTCCCGCAGGATGGCTGGGTCGAGCATGACCCGGAGGAAATCTGGGACAGCGTCGTCTGGGCGGTGAAGACGGCGTTGTCCCAGGCCAAGGTCTCGGCCGGGGACATTGCCGCTATCGGCATTACCAATCAGCGCGAGACCGTGGTGATCTGGGACAAGGCCACCGGGGAGCCCATTCACAAGGCCATCGTCTGGCAGGACAGACGTACGGCGGCCTATTGTGCCGAGCTGAAAAAGGCCGGGCACGAAGCGATGGTGACGGCCAGAACAGGCCTGCTGCTCGATCCCTACTTCTCCGGCACCAAGGTCAAGTGGCTGCTCGATAATGTCGAGGGCGCCCGCCAACGTGCCGAGAAAGACGAACTGGCCTTTGGCACGATCGACAGCTTCCTGATCTGGCGGCTCACTGGCGGCAACGTGCACGCGACCGATGCGACCAATGCGGGCCGCACATTGCTGTTCAATATCGGGCAGAACCAGTGGGACGCCGAACTGTGCGCGCTGCTCGACGTGCCGATGGCGATGCTGCCCGCGGTGAAGGACTGCGCCGATGATTTCGGCACCGCCGAAGCCGGATTGTTCGGCGCGCCGATTCCCATTCTCGGAGTTGCAGGCGACCAGCATGCAGCAACGATCGGCCAGGCCTGTTTCGAGCCCGGCATGGTCAAGTCGACCTATGGCACAGGATGCTTTGCTGTTCTCAATACCGGTGCGGAGATGGTGCCTTCCCGCAACCGGCTTCTCACCACGATTGCCTATCGCCTGGACGGCAAAACGACCTACGCGCTGGAAGGCTCGATCTTCATCGCCGGGGCCGCGGTGCAATGGATCCGCGACGGGCTGAAGCTGGTCAGCCATGCCAGCGAGACCGGCCCGCTGGCGCGCACCGCCGACCCGAGCCAGAACGTTTATATGGTACCCGCCTTTGTCGGTTTGGGCGCCCCCTGGTGGGACGCGGAGGCGCGTGGCACGATCTTTGGCATCACCCGCAATACCGGGCCGGCCGAAATCGCCAAGGCGGCGCTGGAGGCCGTGAGCTACCAGACGCGCGACCTGCTCGACGCCATGCGCAAGGACTGGCAGGGTGGGGCAAAGGATACGGTCCTCCGCGTAGATGGCGGCATGGTGGCCTCGGACTGGACCATGCAGTTTCTGGCCGACATTCTCGATGCGCCGGTGGATCGACCGACCATTCTCGAAACCACGGCCCTGGGCGCGGCCTGGCTGGCCGGCATGAGGGCCGGCGTGTGGCCCGGCATGGCCGAATTTGCCGCGGGCTGGGCGCGGGATCGTCGCTTCGAGCCGCAGATGGAGGCCTCGGTCCGTGAGGCAAAAATCGCCGGCTGGAATGATGCGGTGCGGCGCACGCTGAGCCATTGAGATCGCGCCGCCGCCACAGAACCGCTTGGCAAAGCACCAGCCAACTGCAATAGAGCGGCATGAGCGCAGAAAACGAAGACTACGTCTATGACGAGGTGAGCGGCGAGTGGCGCCCCGCCTCGGAGATGCAACAGGCCGACCAGGCAGAAGCACTCGAGGTGCGCGACGCCTCAGGCACCCCGCTGTCCGACGGCGACTCGGTGGTTCTGATCAAGGACCTCAAGGTGAAGGGCGCGGGCCAGACGCTCAAGCAGGGCACGGTGATCAAGTCGATCCGCCTGACCGCCAATCCGGATGAAATCGACTGCCGACACGATGCGATCAAGGGTCTTGTGCTGCGGACAGAGTTCGTACGCAAGCGCTGAGCGCCCGGTCTAGGCGCCTTACTCTACTCCCACAGTTCCATCGGACTCGTCTGGTTCCTCGATTGCGGGCGCATTGATATTGGGATTGTCGCGCAGGAAGGCGGTGACCTCGGCGTCCAGGGCGATCATGAAATCACTGATCCTTTGCCCATTCGAGCCCAGATCGTGCAGCGCGCCGATCGAGGCGGACCGCATGTCCACGGCTGATCCGCTCGCTACAGGGGCAACACGCAGGACAGCCTCCTCTCGCCAGCCCGCCAATGTGACAATGCGTGCATTCAGTCGACCCGGCTCATCGCCCAGGCCCGGCTCGCGGCGCTGGCGAATGTCCCAGCCTTGTGCCTGGACCAGGTGCTCGACAATGGCAAAAAGCTGAAGCGCATCTAGGGGATAGGTGCGGGTCGTGGCATTAGGGAAAAACCGCTGCTGTTCCTGGGCCGTCAGCAGGCGGGGCGGCGGCATATTGGCCGTGTCGGGTTCGAAGATCAGTGGCAGCCCGCTCCGGGGCGCAGTGGCGATGTCCGTGACAATAGGATAGCGCAGGGCCTGGCCCCCATAATAGGCAAAGGGTGCCAGACAGATCAGCCCAAGAAAGAGCCCCGACAGGGCCCTTCCCCACCCCTGATCACCAGTATGCCAGAGGCGCACCAGGGCGATCAGGGCGGCCAGGACTGCCAGGACGGCAATGAGGCCGGCAAACAGGGCTACCACCAGAAACAGGCCCGAATCGAGATATCGCTCGCGGTGCATCAGCACCGGTACAATGGTCAGCGGCACCGCCAGACTGCCAAGCCGCCGCGCCAAGACCGCCCATTTCGAGGTTCTGATCAGTATTCGCAAGGCGGCCCGTTCCCCAATCCGGCGCGCAGGATAGCGTCAAGGTCTTTCGCTTGTTTGAACAAATCGGGGCCCGTCCACCACGCCGGTCGACGCCGAGGATTACGGATAAAGGCGCGTGCTCGACCAGGCGGCTCCGGGCAAATTGCGCGTGAAGCGCACCCTATCGTGTAGTCGAAACTCGCCGTCTTTCCAGAATTCGATGGTTGTGGGTACCAGTCGGTATCCTGACCAATGTGGGGGGCGCGCAATGTCGCCGTCCCCAACCATGGCGGTCAGCGAGGCGACTTCATCCATCATCTGTTGCCTGTTGGCGAGCGGGCGCGACTGCTTGGAAGTGGCCGAAGCAATACGGCTGCCTTTGGCGCGCGACGCAAAATACTCGTCTGCTTCAGCTTCACTGACCTGTTCGACCGGCCCGCGCATGCGCACCTGGCGCCTGAGGCTCTTCCAATGCATGACCATGGCGGCCTGCGGATTGGCCCGCAACTGATCGCCCTTGTCGCTTTCGAAATTGGTGAAGAAGCAGAAGCCGCGGGCGTCGCGCCGATTGAGTAGCACCATGCGCACATCAGGCAAACCGGAGGCGTCGGCGGTCGCCAGGGCCATGGCGTGCGGGTCATTGGGCTCGCTCTCCTGCGCCAGGGCATACCATTCCTCGAAAATGGCAAAGGGGTCGAGCGCGGAGCGGTCGCTATCGTCGAAGAGGCGTTCGGTGAGGATCTGCAGCATACTGATATTCCTGCTTGTTACCCGCGCCACAACTGGACAAGGGCCGGGGGCGTGGCCATATAGGACCTGAAATATGGGGCGAACAATGCCCTCGATCAAAGATTGGACCCAATGCGCGATCCTTACACCGTCCTTGGGGTGTCGCGGTCCGCAAGCGAGAAGGACATCAAGTCCGCCTATCGCAAGCTGGCCAAGAAGTACCACCCCGACCAGAATCCTGATGACCCCACGGCGCACGCCAAGTTCTCCGAGGCGACGCATGCCTATGACCTGTTGAACGACGCTACCAAGCGCGCGCAGTTCGACCGAGGCGAAATCGACGCGGAAGGCAATCCACGCTTTGCCGGCTTCGGCAATGGCGGATTTGCCGGTGCGAGCCGCGGCGCGCGCCCGGGCGCTGGAACCGGCGGCTTTTCAGCGGAAGACATTCTCAAGGAGTTCATGAGCGGCTTCGGTGGCCAGCCCCGCGGCGGCGCGCGGAGTTCGGCGGGCGGCGCCCAGTGGGACCCCTTCACTGGTACCACGGCGGGAAGCGCCGGCGGCCGGATGGGCAAGGGCGACGACATCATCGTCAATGTCGCCGTGTCGCTCGAGGACGCCCACAAGGCAGCCTCGGTGCCGGTTCGGATGCCCTCGGGCAAGGTGCTGTCGGTGAAACTGCCCGACAAGGTCGAGGAGGGTCAGCAGATCCGTCTCAAGGGCCAGGGCTCCCCCAGCCCATTCGGCGAGCCCGGCGACGCCCTGGTCACGGTGCGTTTCGAAAAATCCAAGACCTTCCGCAAGGATGGGCACGACGTGCGCACCGATGTGCCGGTGACGCTCTATGAAGCTGTGCTGGGCGCCAAGGTGCGCGTACCCACGCTGGACGGCTCGGTGGAACTCACCCTGCCGCCGGGCATGGACACCTCCAAGGCGTTCCGGCTCAAGGGCAAGGGGCTCTATGGCGATGGCGATCTCTACGTGAATATACGCGTGGTCCTGCCACCGGGCGGGGACGCCGATCTGGAGGCGCTGGCGCGTTTCATGCGCGACCAGAAGCCCTATAAGGTGCGAGACTAGGTTCGGGGGGCCGCGGCCCGGCGCAGCCGATCATTGATGGCCTCGCCCAATCCGGTCTCGGGGATCGGCGCCACGGCAATCAGCTGGACGCCGGCCGCGTCCAGCTCGTGCAACATCGAAAAGAGGTTGCGGGCCGCCTCGTGCAGGTCGCCGCTCTCGGACAGGTTGCGCACCAGGCTGTTGTGCGGCGCCGGGCTTCCAAACGCCAGATAGGCTTCGCCGGGCAACGGGCTGGTATCGAGCCGCATCCTGGCATTGGGCGCATAGTGGCTGAGTAGCATGCCGGGTGCGGAAATAGCTGCCCCCTCCTCGACGCGCTCGACCGGCTGCTCCATGGCGGTTTCGATCGTCTCGCGCGAAAGCGCGCCTGCGCGGAGCTGGATCAACCGGTCGCCATCGATCGCCAGAATGGTGGACTCGACCCCAGCCTTGCAGGGCCCGCCATCAAGAACCGGCACTTTGCCGGCAAATGCCCCGCGCACCTGATCGGCAGTGGTAGGCGAAAGCCTTCCCGACGGATTGGCGGAAGGCGCCGCCAATGGCCGTCCTGTGGCCCGCAACAGCTCCAGCGCAAGGGGGTGATCGGGCATGCGCAGGGCCACCGTGTCCAGGCCGGCGGTTGCGATGTCGGCCAAGCCATGGCCGGTTCGCAGCGGCAGGACGATGCTCAGCGGGCCGGGCCAGAAGGTTTCGGCCAGGCGACGCGCCAGCGGCGAAAACACCGCAAGACGTTCAGCCATGTCGCGATCGGCACAATGGATGATCAGCGGATTGAAGCGCGGCCGCCCCTTGGTCTCATAGATGGACAGGACGGCGTCGGGATCGGTGGCGTCCGCGCCCAGGCCATAGACCGTTTCGGTGGGGAAAGCGCAAAGCTTGCCCGAACGCAGCAGCGTGGCGGCCTCTTCAACAGTCATGTGGAACGGGTCTGGCATGTGCGGTGTTTGACAAGCGGCCATGCCCGCGTCAAGACGGAGCGCCTTGTGAGCGCATCGGGGAATGGAAGCCCGGCTCCAGACTTTCCATGCGATGCCTTTGGGAGAACCATGTGACAACGCTTCTGGTCAGCCAGCCCAATTTCGCCGATCACCAGACCCCGCAGGGTCATCCGGAACGGGCCGACCGCATCCGGGCCGTGGAGGACGCGCTGACCGGATCGCAGTTCTCTGCCCTCAAACGGCGCAACGCGCCCTTTGGCGACCTGATGCTGGCTGAACTGGTACATGACAAGGCCTATCTCTCCCGCCTGCGAGATGCCCGTCCGGCCGAGGGGATTGGGCAAATCGATGCGGACACGTTCATCTCCGATGGGTCTATGGATGTCGCTGCTACTGGCCTGGGTGGGGCGCTGGCGGGTCTGGACGCGGTCTTGCTGGGCGAGGTCGACAACGCGTTCTGCGCCATCCGTCCGCCGGGGCACCACGCAGAGATCGCCACGCCCATGGGGTTCTGCCTCATCAACACCGTCGCCATCGTCGCCCGGGAAGCGCAGCGCAAATATGGCGCCGAGCGCATCGCCATTGTCGATTTCGATGTGCATCACGGCAATGGGACGCAGGACATCTTCAAGGGCGAAGCAACTATTCTTTATGCCTCCAGCCACCAGATGCCGCTTTATCCGGGCACCGGCGATCCGGCGGAAACCGGGGTGGGCAATATCGTCAATGCCGCCCTGCCGCCCCATTCGGGTGGCGACATCATGCGCGATGCCTATGAGAGCAAGATATTACCGGCGCTGGACAATTTTGCGCCCGATCTCATCCTGATCTCGGCCGGGTTCGATGCCCATGTCCGCGATCCTCTGGCCCAGCTGGAGTGGGTGGACGAGGATTTCCGCTGGCTCACGCAACAGTTGATGGACGTGGCCGAACGCCGTTGCGGCAATCGCATTGTCTCGCTGCTCGAAGGTGGCTATGACCTCAGGGGACTCAGCGGCGGCGTACGGCAACACGTCCGCACCCTGCTGGGGAACTAGGACAGATTCATTGCCAACCAGCGAGGCGACTATGGCCGATTCCAATCATGACGATGTCAAGACGCTGAGCTTCGAGGCGGCGCTGGAACAGCTCGAGCAGATCGTGCAGAAGCTCGAAAGCGGACGAGCACCGCTGGCAGAGTCAATTGCCATCTATGAGCGCGGCGAAGCGCTCAAGGCCCATTGCGAAACCCTGCTCAAGACCGCCGAAGCCCGGATCGAAAAGATCACGCTCAACCGCGAGGGCAAACCGGTGGGCACCGAACCGCTGGACGCGAACTGATCGATGACGACCAATACGGCACTGCGCAATTTCCGCATCGTACTCTGGGTGCTGGTGGCCGTGGCGGCAATCGGGGCGACGGCGCTCTATGTGTTCCGGCCGCCGCAGCGCCCGCTGGGGGTCACGGGACAGGAATTTGCGCTGGCCTCGACCCAGGGCGGTACGTTCACGCAGAACGATCTGCGCGGTACGCCGTCCGTCATATTCTTCGGCTATACGTTCTGCCCCGATGTCTGCCCCACGACACTGGCTGAAACGACAGCCTGGCGGGAGCAGCTTGGCCTGACACCGGAAGAGCTGCGGATCATTTTCGTGACGGTCGATCCGGAGCGCGACACGCCTGAAATGGTCAAGGCCTATGTCGAAGGCTTTGACCCCAACGTCATCGGGCTGGTTGGGAGCGAGGAAGAGACTGAGAAGGCCAAGGCGGCCTTCGGTGTGTTTTCGGAAAAATCCGGCGATGTGGAGGGCGAGTTCTATCTCGTCGATCACACCGCCCTGACCTTCCTGATCGACAGCGATGGCACCTTTGAGGGCACCATTGCCTATGAGGAAGCCAGCGACACCGCCCTCGCCAAGATCGAGCGGCTGGTCAAGGGGTGAGCCGCGTCCGGCTCGACCTGGCTCTGGAACAGCGCAGGCTGATGCCCAGCCGGGCGCGGGCCCGGGACGCCATCTTGCGGGGCACGGTTGCCGTCAATGGTGCACCGGCGAAAAAGCCAAACCAGATGGTGGGACCCGAGGATGAGCTGACGCTGGATGATCCGGCGGCCGGCTATGTGTCCCGCGCGGCGCTCAAGCTGATTGCCGGGCTGGATGCCGGAGGGATCAATGTTAGCGGCAAGATTTGCCTTGATGTAGGTTCCTCCACAGGCGGTTTCACGCAGGTGTTGCTGAAGCGCGGTGCGAAGCGGGTCTTCGCCGTGGATGTCGGACACGACCAGCTACATGAAAGTCTGCGCTCCGATATGCGCGTGACAAGCCTTGAAGGCACGAATGCGCGCGATCTGGACAGTGAAATCATCCCCGACGCCATCGACCTTCTCGTCTCCGATGTCAGCTTCGTCTCCCTGACCAAAGTGCTGGCACCGGCGCTGACCCTGTGCGGACCGCAGGCGGAAGCTGTGCTGTTGTTCAAACCCCAATTCGAGGTCGGCCGCGAATTCGTCGGCAAGGGTGGGATCGTGACAGATAGTATGGCCAGCGAGCGGGCGCTGGCGGAGGTGGTCAGGTTCGTCGAATCCGGGGGCTTCACCCTGCGGGAGAAAATTGTGTCTCCAATTGCCGGCGGTGACGGCAATGTCGAGACAGTGCTGGTGTTCGACCGCAGATGACGCCCGTCGCCTGACTTCCTGCGAGACGGAGCGCCGAATTCAGGCTTGCACCCAGGCCTCGAACGGGCCACCGGCGATGAGGGCCCAATAGAGTTTGCCCGAATTGGTCCGGGCGAAGGCCAGGCCGAATTCGGTAAAGCGATTGGAGAGCAGCGTGTTGCGGTGGCCCTGCGAACCCAGCCAGCCTTCAATGGCAGCGGGCAAGGTCTTGTAGCCCTTGGCGACATTTTCACCGACTGCCAGCACATAGCCTGCCTCAGTGACGCGCTGCCGCAGGGTGGTGCCAAGATTGTGGCTTAGCGTGTCCTTACCCGCCATCAGGCGCGCCTGCGCCCGCGCCGCGGTTTCCAGCGCCGGATTATAGGTCCAGGGCCCGGCGCCGTTGGCCCGGCGGACGGCGTTGATCGTCGAGACGATCTGTTCGCGGGTCAGGTCCTCGGGCCGGTCCGACATTTTTGCCGGCAGCGGCGGAATGGTCGAGGCGCAGGCCGAAAGCAGAGACGCCGAACCGAGAAACAGCACTGCGCGACGCGAGAGGATGGACATGGATATCAGGCCTGGTCGTAAGCGCTCAAGAGATTGGGGAGAATGGCAAGGTCAGCGGTGATGGGGTTTCCTGCAGCCAGGTCCCAGCACACCGATAAGCCAGAATGCGCGGCGGCGAAACCGAGAAGGCGCTTGCGGTTGAGACCCAGCCGGACAGCAAATATGTCCGCCATGGCCGCGATGCGCCGTGGATCGGCCGCCAGCTTGCCAGCGCCCACGGGATTACGGAAAGCATTGGCCAATTCATAGTGCGGATCACCGATCAGGCCCTTGGGATCGATAGCCAACCAGCCCCGGTCGGAGGAGATGATATTGTCGTGGTGCAGATCGCCATGCAGCGGAATTTGCGGCATGGGCTTGTCGAACAGCTTGAGCGCGATACCGGCGCAGCGCGCATAGAGGTCGCGGGCGGTGTGGGGCCAGGCCCGCACATCGGTCTCGAACAGCACCTCGAAGCGCTGCCGCAATGGCTCCAGATCGTCCGGCGCGTCCTCTCGGGGCCGATGAAGATTGCCGACAACACCGGCCAGGGCAATGCTGGCTTCCTCGTCGCGACCGGCGCGGACCGCATCGCCCAGCGTGCCGCCATCGAGCCATTCCATGAATATGGTGTCACCATGGATATCGAAGACCGTTGCAGCGCCATCGCCGCCATACCAGGAGAGAAGGCGAGCCCCCCTGCCCTCTTCCAGCGACACGGCCGGTTTGAGAATCTTGATGGCCGCGAAATTGCGGCCATTCTGTTCCACCCGGAAGACCCAGCTGCGCGGCGTTTCGGCCACCGGCACGGATTTGGTCAGGGACCAGCGGATCATGGCGCGGCTGAGCGCGGTTTCGACAGGAGACTGATTCACCATGGCGCCATTAGAGCAGAAGCGTGGCTACGATTCGACGGTTCTCACGCAGGTGGCGGGTAAAGATGGTGGGAGTGGGGCGGACTGTGTTTGATTGGACTTCCCCTGACCTGAGATTACCTGATCTTGTAGGCGTCTTTCGCAGCTTGATAGCTCAAATGCCGGGCGATTTCCTCGGCGCTGGATCTGCTGAGGCGATGTTCGGCGACCCAGTTGGCGAGGAAACCGCTGACTTCGCGGCGCCAGACGTCGTGGCGGGCCGGAATGGAGAGCAGCGCGCGGGTATCGTCATTGAAGCCAGCGAGATTGTAGAAGCCGGCAGTTTCCACGACCTGGTCGAGATAGCGGCGGATGCCCTGCGGGCTGTCGTGGAACCACCAGGGCGGGCCGATCATCAGCGAGGGCCAATAGCCGGCCATGGGGGCCAATTCGCGGGCATAGGTGGTCTCGTCGAGCACGAACATGATGATCTTGAGGTTCGGCTCGTTGCCGCAACGGCTGAGCAGTGCCTTAAGGCCGCCAACATAGTCGGTTGGCCCTGGAATATCGGCACCCAGATCCGCGCCACGCTCTGCGAACAGCAGCGGATCGGTGTTTCGGCGCGAGCCGGCGTGGATCTGCATGACCATGCCGTCTTCCACCGACAGAAGGGCCATTTCCGTGAGCATCTGGGCGCGGAAGAGTTCGGCGTCATTGGCGTCGTGGCGACCGGCCAAGACCTTGTCGAGCAGGGCCTGCTTGTCGCCTGCGGCGAGATCGGCGGTATTGGCGGTGGGCACGCCATGGTCGGTGGCAACAGCGCCATGCTTTCGGAAGTATTCCCGGCGCTTGCGATGCGCGTTGATCAGCCCATCCCAATTGCTGACGTCTTCGCCGGTCAACTCGCCGAATTTGTGCAGGTTCTCGACGATTGCCGCCCGGCTGGGGTCGGTGACATCGTCTGGCCGGTAGGTCGTCCGCACCTGGCCGATCAGGCCCTGCTCCGCCATTGACTGATGATGAACGAGCGGATCGAGCGCGAATTCGGTGGTGGCGATCACCTCCACCTTGAAGCGCTCGAGAATGGCGCGTGGCAGCAGGTCGGGTGCGCCCAGACGCGCGTCGATGGCGTCATAGATGGTGTCGGCCGTCTTCCCGGACAGTTCCTCGGTGATGCCAAACACCGCATGCAACGAGTGATCGACCCAGGTCTTGGAGGGCGTGCCGGCAAACAGGTGATAGTTTTCCGCAAAGAGCCGCCAGGCCTGGCGTCCATCGCTTTGGACCGGCTTACCGTCCTTGCGGGGAATGCCAAGCGCATCATAGGAGATGCCGCGGCTCCTGAGCATGCGCAGCACATAATGGTCAGGCGTCAGAAACAGCGCGGTGGGGCTGGCGAAGCGGCCGTTCTGGGCAAACCAGGCCGGATCGGTGTGACCATGGGGGCTGATCAGCGGCAGGTCGCGAACGGCGGCATAGAGCTCGCGGGCGATGCTGCGGGCCGGTTCGGCGGCGGGAAACAGACGGTCGGGATGCAGATGGCTTGGCTGGGTCATGTCGGTGGTTGTGCCATGTTCGTCCGGCCGTTTCAACATCTTCCATACAAGATGAAGTCGGTTGGCATTTGAACTAAATTAACTGCGCCTGCAGCCTTCGCTTCACTGCCGTCCAGCAGAGCGTATCGTGTTCCGGACTGGGTGAGAAACGGCCCGATAAGGCGGCCGCCCGCAAGTGAGCAGCGTTCCCTGGAACGCCTGACGGTGAGGGTACCCCGATGACGCAAATCGATTCCGGCTACCAGGGGACGGCGCAAAACCGCTTGCAGTATGTGAGCGGCTATGACGCGCGTCTGCAGCGGATCCGCATGATGCTCACCGCTGCCGGGCTGAGTGCCCTGGGCATGGTTGGTATCACAGCGATCCTGCTCAGCCTGGTGATGTAGGGCGACGACTGGCGCCCTCGGCGATCAGATAGCTCAACCGGCCGCCGCAATCAGACTGGTGTCGATCGGCTTTTGGGAGAAGAGCTGCAGCAGGCGCGTGGTATCGGCTAGCGGAACCGGACGCGAGAACAGGTAACCCTGCCCCATTGAGCAGCCGTAGTCGCGCAGCATGCCGACCTGTTCTGCTGTCTCGATTCCTTCGGCAACGACGCGCATATCGAGTTGACGCGCAATGTCCAAAATTGCCCGGGTGACGACGCCACTCGGCTTGTCCGATCCCAGACGTGCCACGAAGGACCGGTCGATCTTGATGATATCAACGGGAAAGCTCAGCAGATGGGTAAGCGAGGCGTGGCCGGTGCCGAAATCATCCAGCGCCACCAGCAGCCCCTGTTCACGCAAGGCCTCGACAGCGTGTGGCACGGTCTGGTCGCTGCCACCGACAAAGACAGATTCGTTCACCTCCAGCACCACATGGCTAAGAGAGACGTCATTGGCCGCGAAGGTGTTTTCGATTCGCTCGGCGAGATCGCCCCTTTGGAAATCGCTCGTGGAGACGTTGACGCCGACATGCTTGAAGGCGATTCCGGCGTCGAGCCAGCCGCGAATGTCGCGGGCGACATGCTCCAGCATCAGGCCGGTCAATTGATAGGCGATGCGCGGATCACTGAGACCGTCGTGGAACGCACTGGCCGGCACCACCGTGCCGTCGGGCATGACCATCCTGGCCAGCGCCTCCAGGCCGACGATCTCGGCGGTTTCGAGCCAGACGAGGGGCTGGTAGTACGGTACGATCCGGGCCTCCGCCATGGCGGTACCGAGCTGCCGGACGATCGCGATCCGTTCAACCATGGCTGTGCGCAAATTGGGCCGAAAACCGACATAGCCGCCGCGATGGGTCTGCTTGGCCTGGTAGAGGGCGAAATCGGCGTTCTGGCACAATGTGTCCGAGTCGGTGCCATCAATGCCGAATACGGCACCGCCCAGGGTGACATGAGCATCAATGGCCTGATCGCCCACCTCGACCATGCCCGAGACCGCAGATAAGACCCGCTGGGCCACGGTCTCCAGCACAGCATGATCAGCGCACCGATCCACCAGCAAGGCAATTTCGTCGCCCCCTTGGCGGCAGGCCAGGATATCGGAGCCGCATCGGCTCAAGCGCTCCGCAATTGTGCGGATCAGGGTGTCACCGGCGGCGTGTCCGATACTGTCATTGACTTGCTTGAGATGATCGATGTCGAGCAGGATCAACCCGAAGGGACGCCCAATCAGGATGCGCTCGGCCAGGGCGGCATTGAAATGGCCGCGGTTGGGCAAGCCGGTCAGCGCGTCAAAATAGGCCAGCCGGTGGTTGGTGGCGCGCGCATGTTCATGCTCGATCGCCAGCGCGCAAAGATGCAGGCACGTGTCGACCAATTGCCGCTCCAGCGCGTTCGGCCCGCGCCGGCTACGAAAGTAAAGTGCAAAGGTGCCAACCACTTTGCCCTGACTGTTGCGGATGGGGCTGGACCAGCAGGCCAGAAGGCCGAGAGGCAGGGCCAAACTTTTGTAATCGGCCCAGAGCGGATCTGTTTCGATGTCGGTCACCATGACCGGTTCTGCCCGCCAGGCCGCCGTACCGCAGGAGCCTGCACAAGGTCCCACAGCGACACCATCTACAGCCTGACAATAGCTCTCGGGAAGGCTGGGTCCAGCCAGGGAGCGAACCTTGCCGTCTTCCACCAGGAGGATGGAGCAGATGGCGCCAGGCGCGAACTGTTCGACACGACGGCACAGTATGTTGCCGACATCCGTCAGGTCCTCGCCCCGCGCCACAGCCTCCAAGACTTCGGTCTGCACACGGAGCAATAGTTCTGTATCGCCCGCCAACTTCTTGGTCCCCAGATTTTCCAAGCCCCCAAGCTAAACCCGCTCCAGTAAAGGGAGTGTTTTCGGGTTGTTATGGTTTTAATCAATTCTGCCACGGAGGGGGCAGTCGCGACCAAACGACAGGTCGCGCAACACCCTCGACAGAACGCGGCAAATGCCAGTGTTCCAGAGGGAGCAAGGCGGTGCCTAGATGGGGTGGAGCCTGAAGAGCACGCCACCTAACGGGCTTTCTCGGGTACCAAGCGCACTGAAGGCCGCTGACGCCGCCACATTGCCATTACGTTTCATGATGAAACTTAATTTGATTCGACGCCTGTCCTTTCCCAAAAGTAAAACCACCTGGTTCTCTCCACAAAGCGAATGCGGTTGGCAAATGTCCAAATATGTGTGCTATCGGGAAGTTTCGCTGGGGAGCGACATTTTGCGACGGATGATTTTCGAGCCGGGACCTGCAAGACAGGATCCGAGCGCTATTCAAGAGCTCAATATGCGGGCGGTTCTCACAGCGATCGCGTCGCAGCCAGGCGCAACGTCCGCTGACGCTGCACGTACGACCGGCCTAAGCCCCGCCACGGTATCCCGGCTGGTTCAGGAGCTGACCATCCGAAACCTCATTTTGGAAGGCGAGCGCGTTCGCGGCAAGCGTGGGCAGCCTGGTGTTGCGCTCTTCCTCAATCCCGACGGCGCGTATTCCGCAGGGTGCCAGATCGGGTTCGGCACCTGCTATCTTTTCATTCGCTCGCTGGGCGGCAAAATTCTGGCCGAGCGTGAATTTGACATCTCCCAATGCGCCTATGGCCACGTGGCGGACGCCGTAGCACGGGGGTTCGAGCATTGTCGGGTGGCTGCACGCAAGAACTCGGCTGACTTGGTCGGGCTTGGTGTCGCCGTCCCGGTGGACTTTGACAAACTGTGCCTGATGGTAATGGGCGAGCATCAGGCTCCCTGGGACGAGAGGGCGTTCCGCGTGGAGCTGGAACAGCGCATCGAGGTGCCGGTGTCGACCTATTCGACCGGTAGCGCCGGCGCGTGGGGCGAGCTTGCAGCGACGCCGCCACCACGGCCCGCGGATTACCTCTATCTCTTTGTCGATCGATTCATTCAATCCGGCTTTCTGCTGGATGGGCGGCTCTGGACTGCGCCGCAAGGTCGTTACGGATCACTGGGCCGGACAAGGGTCGGCCCAAAATCCAAGCAACAGCGCCTCTATGACGTGGTTGGTGGGCACGCGTGGATGCAGGCGGTCGCAAGGGGAGGAGGCTCGCGGGCAGAGGTCACCGCTCACTGGCTGGAGAGGGCTGGAGAAGCCCTTGCCACGGCCGTTCAAACCAGCACCGATGGATTGGACCTTCCGCTGGTCGTTCTGGACGGCAGTATCTCCGGAGACCTTCTTGACGCGCTCGCCGCTGAGCTTTCTTCGCAATTGGCGGACTTCGCCTGGTCCAGCCCCCCTGTGATCAGGAGGGGGCTGGCGGGAGCGCTGGCCCCGGCTAAGGGAGCCGCCCTCCGACCGCTCTACTCTACCTTCTTTTCAGATGAGCTCGCCTGACGCCCACAGGCATCAACAGGGCGAAACCGCTCGAGGGCCCGGGCAGTCTGGCCCAGGTTCACCACGAACCGTTCGGTCGCCAACCGAGCGCGATCCACCGCGTTCGATGGCGTATGTTTCGGTTCCAGCCGTTCAAGCTCAGACATGAGCTGAAGCATAAGGTCCGCAATGGTGGCCGACTGCTCCGCCAACTGACCAAATGCCATGAACTGATCCGGTGGCTGCCCCTCTGACGGGTCGGCCAATCGGATCAAATTGCCCTCGATGGCCGATATGGGCCCAAACGTGCCTCGCCGGTGCGACTCATGCATCAGAACTCATCCCAATCGGCAGACAGGGCATTGGACCCGCTTGTTGGATAGGTCTTAGCGAACCTAGTGTTGGGCAGACCCTGAACCGTGGCAGGAGACGACCTTTCGACAAAGGCATTTGTCTTCTCCAACACGAAGACTTCAACGAGTGAATCAACGCGGCTTGCCTGACCCTCGGTCTGCTCGATCGCGGCGTTCGTTTCTTCCACCAGCGCAGCATTGTGCTGGGTCATTTCGTCCATCTGCCGTACGGCGGTATTCACCTCTGCAATGGCACTGGCCTGCTCGCTGTTGGCTTGGGCAATTTCCTCCATGAGCTGGGCGTTTTCCTGCACTCGGGTCACCATCGAGTTGAGGCGCTCTGTTGCCGAAGCCACCAGGCGAGATCCTTGCGTCACAGCTTCGGCCGACTTCTCGATAAGGCCCTTCACATCGCTTGATGCACTCGCTGCCGACTGGGCGAGCCGTCTCACCTCGACGGCTACAACGGCAAATCCCTTGCCTGCGTCTCCAGCGCGGGCCGCTTCCACCGATGCATTGAGGGCCAGCAAATTTGTCTGGAAGGCAATATCGTCGATCAGGCCGATAATGTTCGAGATCTTGGCCGCCTGGGCGGTGACCGCTTCCATGGCGGTGTTGGCCTCACCCATCACCGCGCCAGCTTGTTCTGCCCCGTCGGACACGCTGCGCGCATTCGTGCGGGCGCTGTCGGCCCGCTTTGCGTTGGCCGCCACGGTCTGCGACAGCTGCTCGACGGCCGCACTGGTTTCTTCAATAGCTGCGGCCTGTCGCGTGGTGCGCTCGGCAAGATCATTCGCGCCAGCCAGGATCTCACCTGTTGCAGCCCGCAGGGCGCCGGAGGTTTGCCTCAGTTCGCGGACAATGGTGGTGAACCGGTCAATGGTCTCGTTGAATGCCGCGCGGACCTGTTCCAGTTCACCAGGAAAGGTGCCATCTATCCGGCATCCGAGATTGCCTTCCGCCAGCAATCCCAACGCTGCGCTCAAGGCCTGAACTGCTGCTTTGCGCGCGGTGATGTCGGTCGCATATTTCACGATCTTGTAGGGTCGGCCATTGCCGTCGAAGATCGGGTTATACGAGGCCTGGATCCACACTTCCTCGCCGGTCTTGCTGATGCGGAGATATTCGTCAGACCAGTACTGGCCACTATTCAGCCTTTGCCAGAACTCCGCATAGGCAGGAGAAGCCACATCCTGCGGCCTGACGAAGATGCGATGGTGCTGTCCTTTGATCTCATCGAGCCGATAGCCCAACGCCTGGCAGAAATTCTCGTTGGCCGTAAGGATGGTGCCATCAAGGCTGAATTCGATGACCGCCTGCGAGCGCGATATTGCAGCAATCTGGCCGCGCGCATCGGCAGAGTCGTGATGGCGCTGGGTCACGTCACTGGCAACCTTGACTATCCGATAGACTTTGCCATCCGCGCCCACCAAGGG
This sequence comes from uncultured Devosia sp., assembly GCF_913055165.1. Classification (GTDB taxonomy): domain Bacteria; phylum Pseudomonadota; class Alphaproteobacteria; order Rhizobiales; family Devosiaceae; genus Devosia. The sequence goes on along the minus strand of NZ_CAJXJS010000017.1, from coordinate 9,092 downwards.
GTTGTAGGAAGCCTCGATCCAGACCTCTTTGCCGTTCTTGCCTAGTCGTCGGAAGCGGGCCTGCTGAAACCCTCCTGCGATCAGTTTGGACCAGAACGCCTGGTATTCTGCTGAGTCAGCATAGGTTTGGTCGACGAACATGCGGTGATGCCGTCCCGCCACTTCCTCAAGGGAGTAACCCATCACTGCGAGGAAATTCTCGTTTGCGGAAATAATGGTGCCGTCTGGCTGAAATTCGATAAAGGCCAGTGATCTATCGAGCGCGGTTAACGTATCGGCATTGACCTGGTGCAGTGCAGCCTTGCTGCCCTGGAAGAATTGAAAACCCATTTCACCTGCGTCCTTGAATATGAGGCACGTTAGTCTTAGTCCGCAATTGTTAACGGATTCCTCTCACCACGAAAGTTAAAGCACTACGCCTAAATTTTGTGCATCAACAGCACAAATTCGGCGCCAATCGGCTCCTTTTCAAAACGATTTAAATAGACCTTTGCGCGAATACAGCCGTTAACGACTCATCAACCTCTGTCCGTGAGACTGCGCTTCTCAAAACGATTTGAAGCCATGACAGTCACGCTCAAAGACATCGCCCGCGCCCTTGATCTTTCACCTGCCACAGTCAGTCGCGCGCTGAACGGGTTTCCAGAAGTTAACGCGAAAACGCGGGCCCGGGTGACCGAGCAGGCCCGGCAGCTTGGCTATCGACCCAACCAGATCGCGCGCAAGCTGGTTGGTGGACACTCCGGCGTGGTTGCGCTGGTGATCCCGAACGCGGAACACCTGGTGACCGACTCAACGTTCTTTGGAGTTGTTGCCGGGATATCCGCAGCACTGACAGCCCATGACATGGAGCTGATGCTGCATGTCGCCGTCGGCAATGATGAACTGGCACCATATCGGCGCTTGATATCGAAAGGCGTCGTGGACGGCTTCATCATCAACACCCCAAGACCGAACGATCCGAGAATTGCGCTCCTGGAGGAGTTGAACGTCACATTTGTCGTTCATGGCAGGTGCTCTCCAGATGACGCATTTGCCTATTTCGACATCGACAACCACCATGTCTCTGCAGCAGCCGTGTCCTTGCTTTGCGAATTGGGACACCGCAGGATTGCGTTGCTAAATGGTCCCAAGGAGCATGCCTTTGCCCGTGAACGCGCCAGGGGATTGACTGAGACGCTGGCCCAGTTTGGGCTCCCACCCAAGGCCGGGATGGTTTTTCATGGACCTTTGACCGAGACTTACGGCTATCTTTCGACCCTCGATGCTTTGGGTGGACGTAAGGGGCCGCGCCCGACTGCTCTGGTCTGCGCTTCAGTCCAGGTTGCAGCGGGCGCCCTGCGAGCCATATCGGACAAGGGGCTCAAGGTGCCTGAGGACATTTCGATCGTCGCTCATGACGATCAAGAGCCTCAATATGCGTCAGCCGAAATGACTCCAGCGCTGACGGTCACCAATTCGCCCTTGACTGACGCATGCATTCCCCTGGCAGACCTTCTCAGACTTCAGCTAAAGGGAAACCCGGACAATCTGCCTCTGCAAAGGCGTGAGAAACCGCCCCTGATCATCCGAAAATCCGTGGCCGGGGCGGCATAGCGACCACAGACTGACGTGACATGCATTGGCACTTTGGAGCCAGGCGACCTCTCTATCCGCTACTAAACCGGAAGTATTTTGTCGGCTTCGCGCGGGCGGCATCCGACTTGGTTTTCCGAGCCAATGAGAAGCAATACCGAGCACACACCGCCCGATCGCGTCTGGGAGGTGAATGTCCAATTATTGCCGTGGTATGGCCCGTTTGGGCCATGTCAAACCGCCGGGTAGCAAGCAGGTAGAGGCGAGAAACAACCAGGAACCGGTGGCGGCACCAAGTCGTGCCGTCCGCCGTTCACTTGCCGGACGCCTTCCACATGCCCAACATCACAACGCCCGCCCAGCGCGCAACCGTCCCGTGCTCGCCGCCACAGTCCATTTACAGGCGCTCAATGGGGCAGCTACGCTCCGGAATGGCCATAGGCGCCGCCTCCGCCGCCTTGGGTCTTGGCCTGCCGGTACACGCCCAGGATGCGGGCGACCCGGGCCTATGGTGGCTGGGATATCCTGCCGGGGGATATGACGTCAGTTACGCCTATGACGTCTCGGCCGATGGCGGCGTGGTGGTCGGCACGGCGGGCAGCAACAACCTGACACAGGTGGCGTTTCGCTGGGATGCGAATACAGGCATGTTTGCCCTTCCCGGCACTGGCGCCGATGGGCGCGGCGTTTCGGGCGATGGCAAGGCGATTGTCGGCTACCATATCGTGCCGGACGGCGGCGGTGGCACCCATGTCGAGGCCTTTCGCTGGACCCAGGCTGATGGCTTGGCCAACCTCGGCACCAATGGTTACAACAGCAGCGTAGCCGATGGCGTGTCTTCAGACGGCAATGTCGTAGTGGGCAGTGTATCCGGAGCCGGCCAGAACGTTGCCTTCGCCTGGACCGAGGCGGGCGGCATGCAGCTTCTCGGCTGGCTGGGTGGCGGCGCGCCGAGCAGCCGAGCAATGGATGTTTCCGACAATGGCATCGTCGTCGGAAACGGGCGCATGGCGGCAGGCGGCTACCAGGCCTTCTACAAGGATCTTGGTTCTGCTGATGGTCTCCAGGGTCTGGGCTTTTTCGGCGGCGGGAATTACAGCCGCGCCGAGGCCATTACCAATGACGCGCGCTATATTGTTGGCGAAGCGTCAGACGCAGCCAGCATAGGTCATGCTGTCCGCTGGACCCAGGAAGCCGGCAGCTATGGCGATGCTGTGGCTCTCGATGGCGGGACCGGCTGGATGTATTCCGAAGCGACCGACATTTCGGCCGACGGGGCGACAGTGGTGGGCCAATACATCCTCGCGGATGAGGGCGATGGTACCGTTGCGTTCCGCTGGACCGAGGCATCCGGCGCCCAGTCGCTTGATGCATGGCTGGCCGAGACTGGTGTCGGGACCGGTGGGTGGATTCTCCGCGAAGCAACAGCCATCAGCGATGACGGTTCCACCATTGTCGGCTGGGGCGAAACTGGCGAAGAGCAATACCAGGCATTTCTGGCGCGCTCCGGGGTCCTGTTCGGCACAACCGATTACGCGAATTCAGTGGCTTCTCTGCAGGAGGTGGCCCGCCTGCCGTCAGCCATCGCCACGGGACGGGTGCTCCACACCATGCCCACAGCCTCCGGCATGTCGGGGCTGAGCGCCTCTCTCGATTTCGAGCATGTTCAGGGCAGTTCTTCAAACCTTGCGGGTGGAATGCTGACCTGGCGCCAGCCAGGCTGGTCGGTCACTGGCGGCGGCGGCGTCACGGGCATGGAGTCCTCGCCGCTCTACCTGGGTGGAAACGCTACGTATACGGGTGCCTGGCTCGGTGGCGGGGCAGCGGTCGACCTTGGTACGGCCTTTGCTGCACCTGCCCTGAACGGTCTCGAACTCAGTGTCGGAGCCCGCGCCGACATGCTCGGTGCCTCGATCAATCGCAACTATCTCAACGGCTCGGCTATCGAAACTGCCACCGGACAGACCGGCGTCACCACATTGACAGGCGCGGTCCGCGCCGGCTGGACACAGGCCCTTGGCGACGCGCTCGAAGTGACGCCCTATGCCCAGTGGCTGGTCGGCCGCAGCACCATGGCCGGCTATCGCGAGACGGGCGGCGTCGGCGCTGGTACCGTCTCCGAGCAGGTCAATACCACGAACCTGGTGACCCTCGGTCTTGAAGCGGATTTCGCTCTCTCTCCGCAGCTCACCATCGGCGCCAGCTACGCATTCAACCATCTCATCGACGGGTCCGCAGCCGGCGTCAGCGTGGCGGTGCCGAATGTTGCCAGCTTCTCCGCTCCGGCCACCGGTCATCAGGGGAGCTGGCACAGCTTCGGCGTCAATCTCGAATGGGCCCCCACCGACCGGCTGCGCCTCAATACTTACGCATCGGCCAATCTCGGAGGAACCTATGCCGAGAACTGGACGGTCGGCACAGGCCTGCAGGCGGGGTTCTAGACCATGAGCACGTTAGTCCGCACGTTTCTGAGCTGCTGCACATTGCTGACCGTCACCGCGCCAGCCATCGCTGAAACGCCGCTGGATATCTGGAGACAGATTGCCCTGTTGCCAGCCCATGCGGAAACGGCAAAATGCAACGTTTGGGACGGCATTGCCTCCTATATCGAGCAGGCAGGCGCTTCGGCCCTGCTTGAGAGCCAGCAGGCGATGAGCCGGATGGCGCCGATGGCCGCCGTCAGCGATGCGCAGAGTGCCGCCATAGAAACCCTTCTGGATTATGACTTGCAGGCCTGCGCGACGGATGCGGAGGTCACGGTGTACAGCTTGGTGGAGACCACCAAAGCCGACCTGCAATCAGCCATGGCCTATCTTTCGGACCGTCGAATCGCCGCGATGGAGCAATGCGGTAGCGAACAGTCTCCGGGCTATGAGGCCTGCTACTCCCGCACCATGATCGACTATCAGGCGCTCGCGCGCGACGAGGCCAATCATCGGCTCGACGCCTTGGGGGAGGCCTATGCGACCTGGCGCGACGCGGCTGCCGACTGCCTGCGGCGACGTGAAGATGCCGTCATTGCCTTCGAGCGCGCCGAAGTGGGTGGTCCCTTCGCAGCGCAGGGCGTCAGCATGCGCGCAATGAGCTGGTCACTGGTTTACCTGCATGCCGAGACGACGAAGTCCTTGTGCGAGTCGATCTTCGACGCCGCCCACGCCTTCGATGTTGTGCCCTAGCCGAGGGCTGAATCACGCTCGCTCTATCCAACTCTGACGTCCCAGGTCTTCCCGGGACGTCAATGATCATGGCGTCGGCGCGGCATCACCTCTTGATGACCCCAAGAATATCCCATTACATGCAAGATGAACCGGATCGTTGGGCACGAGGAGCCGATGGCCGCTATGGCGTTCCGCGTACCCGCCAGTGGCTGGCGCATGACAGGCTAGCCAGTATGAGCTCGAACGACCGCCCGGCGGACATTGTCCTTCCGGCCACCAAAGTGCATGCGCCAGCCCTCAGGATGGCCCAGATCGATCGGCCAGGCCTGGAGGCGAGGCTGGGCGCGGCCCTGAGCCGTTACAGGCTCATCCTGATTTCCGCCCCCGCCGGCTTTGGCAAGACGACTACCCTGGTGCGCGCGCTCGCTGGCGTCTCACCACACATCGCGGCTTTCTGGATTTCCATCGACGAAGGCGATGATCTGCCACGCCTGCTTTTTGCGCTCGAACTGGCACTGGAGGCTGCGGACATTCCCTGGCGGACATCGGTTCAGGGCATGCTTGAAATCGCGCGGCAGGACCAAGCCGGCCAATGGCGCGTCGCCGACCTGATTGCCGATGCCCTTGCCGCCAGCGAGGTCGACCGGGGTGTCATCGTTTTTGACGACACCCACAGGCTGCATGATCCGACCGTGTTCGGTTGGCTCGAGCGGCTCGTCGAGCGGTTGCCGGAACGCTGGACCATCGTCCTCTCGACGCGTGAAAAGCCGCCTCTGGCCTTGCCCCGGCTGCGCTTGAGCGGCGCGCTAGGGGAATTCGGGGCCGACGATCTGCGTTTCACCCTGGATGAGTTCACATCGCTGGCAGAAACTCATGGTCGGCGCGAGGACGCAGAGAGCCTGCGGCGCATCTGGTCGAAAATGGCCGGATGGCCGGCCGGTTGCGAACTGGCGCTGCAGGCGGGCACCGCAGCCACTGACCTGGCGGGACTGGAAGGCCCGGCCTTTGATTTCCTCAGCAGCGAGGTCCTTGCGCACCTGCCTGAGGATCTGGTGGCATTTCTGACCGAGTGTTCAATTCTGACCGAATTGAGCGAACCAGTCTGTCAGGCGGTGACGGGCCGCCCCGATGCGGGAATGCTGCTGGAAGAGGTTGTTCGAAGGGGACTGTTTGCCAGCGAGCTGGACCCTTCCAGGGGCGTGTTGCGGCTGCATGATTTGTTTCGAGACTACCTCCTCGCGCGGTTGCGACGAACCTCTACCCGTGAGCAGTTCGAAACACTGCTGACCCGCGCGGCAGCGGCGGAGGCCACGCCGGAAAGGCGCATCAGCTATCTGGTGCAGGCCGGGCGGTTCGTTCAGGCCGAAGCCGAACTGTCGGCGCTGTGCAGTGTGCTTCTGCCCCAGGGCGAGATCGAGCGGGTGAGCCGGTTGGTTCATGCGCTGCCCGAGAGCTTCATCGCCCAGTCGGCCGAGCTGTCCTACACGTTGGGCCTTTGTGAATCGTGCTATCCGCGTTGGCAGCAGGCCGGGATTCACATGGCCAATGCGGCAAGACTCTTCGCGCAGGCCGGGGCGACCGAGCGCTGCCAGCGGTCCCGTGCCTATGAACTGGTTGCCAGGTTTGGCGAAGCGAGAACTGCGGAGGCAATGACCCTTCTGGCCGAGCTGGAGCAGGAGCCGCTTGATGCCGGCACCCGGGCGCTCTGCGCCTTGGCCGGCTATCTTCTCTCCCGTGTCAGCGGCACGGTCGAACAGGAAATGCGCTATTTTGACCGCATGTTCGAGAGCCTGGTCGCAAGCGGCGATCCGGTCATCTGGAACCAGTGCGGACTGCACATCTATCTGGGGCTGCAACAAGGCATGCGAGGCCGCGCCGAACGCTACGCCACCGGCGCACTGGCCATTGCCGGCGATCGCGACGAGATGCTGAGGGACAGCGCCCTGAGCATGCGCATCTGGCACCTGCTTCTGTCCGGGAAGTATCCCGAAGCGGCTGCAATCGTTGGCGAGGTCGAGGGCAGCCAGGCCTGGCACAACAAGCCCTATTCGGTCAGGGGTTCGATCCAGATCGCGCGCTCCATACTGGGCTATGCTCAGGGGGATCCCGCTGCCTTGCGCACGGCGGCCGATCGTCTCTTCGGCCTTTTCGAGGGGCGTGAAGGCCAGTCCTGGGCCTATTGGCGCGGCCTCTCCGCGCTGTTCTTCGGGCGGTTCTACGCGGCGCTTGAGGATTGGGATGCCCTGGACCAATGCTGCGAGCGCCTCGACAACGAATTGCGCATCCTGGACATGCCTTACCTTCGTCTCGGTCAGGCCTATCTCGCAGTCTTGCAGAGCTTGCGGCGTCCCCGGGACCGTGTCCCACCGGAACTGGAGGCCGGGATCACCGTCAGCGCCATGCGGGGTGACTACCTCGCACTGGCGCCCGAGCTTGCCGCATTGAGCGCATTGGCAAGGGCACGTGCGCTCGACTATGCGGTCGCGTGGCAAAGACTGTCCGACCTGATTGCTGCGCTTTCCGCGTCGGGCGAGCTCTTGCGGCTCACCTTCCTGGGCGGGGTCAGGCTGAAGGAACTGGCCAATATCCCCTTCGCAGGCGGCAAATATGATGCGCAGCGCAATACCCTGCTCTCGCTTGTCGACCGACTGGACGAGGCACGGCAAACCCTGCGGTCACAGCCGAAATCGGACAGACTCGGCCTCAGCCTCCGCGAGATGGAGATATTGGAGCGCCTGGCTGGGGGCGACAGCAACAAGACAATCGCGCGGGACCTGCTGCTCTCGCCCCATACCGTCAAGCGCCATGTTGCCAATATTCTGGACAAGCTCGGCGTCCGTTCGCGCGGCCAGGCCGCAGCGCAGTTCCGCAAGGCTCGGAGCGCTTAGGCGCATGCGCGCTACTGCTCCACCGAATGCTGGACGATATTGCCGCTGTCGTGGATGCAGACCATCTCCAGGCGCTCATTGCCCATGCTGGTAAACTTGTGCGGTACGGAAGCCTCGACGACCAGGATATCGCCGGGCCCGGCGACGATTTCCTCGCGACCAGCCTGAAAGCCGGCCTGTCCCCGCCGGACGATCCAGACTTCGGCATAGGGGTGGACATGCAGGCCCGGCCCGGAGCCGGGCTCCACCGAGACGGCAAAGAAAGAGGTATTGGCACCATAGACGCCACCCTGAAACTTGATTGTCCTGCCCGCCTGCTCCGGGGTGGCCCGCAGCAGGTGTACGCCCTGGGGCGGGCTGGACTGACGCTGCGGGCATGGCGACCCGCATGAACATTGTGTCCGACACATATCTGGTCCCTCGCTGCGCGGACCCCGGTCCTTCCAGGCCGGAGTCCGGAAAACGCCATTAGCCGCGCAGATCGCTCAGCTGGGCCCATTCGCGATCCGACACGTGGGGCCGAACCATGCCCTCCATCACGCCACCGAAGGCCTCCGGAGGCATGCCTTGCTTCATTCCGGACAGCGTCGCCCGGCGATCGCTTGGATGCATGGCGCAGAGCATCGGCACCACGGACAGCGGCACCTCTTCTGCCGGAATCGAGGTAACGATCCGGTGCTCGATTTCCATCAGCTCGGCGTCGGTAAAGGCATATTGTAGGGCCGTCTGGAGGATCGTTTCCTCCTCGTTCATATGTTCGAAGTCGTGGGCCATGAACAATGCAAACCGGCGATAGAGCGCCCGAGCGGCCGCGGCACGTTCGCTCTTGGGGGCCTTGGCAAGTGCCTCGATCAGGTTCTCGATCTCGGCAAAACTCTGCTCGTGCTCCACATGCCCTTCTTCTGCAACCTCGGATGCTCCCGGGCTCCGCGCTTCCAGCGCGGTGTGAATGTGTTCGTTCTCGTGATGCAGGTGCCCGTGGCAGAGCACCATGTGCCGGCGCATGGATGCAATCAGCGCATCGCGGGCGACGTCATCGTCAATGTCGAAGTTGCTCAAATGCATAAGCTGCTGACAGTGAGCGTAGCGAATCCCCTTGTGGATTGCGGAATACATGTCGTGGCGCGGCTGTGTGGTGGTCATGTTCGATCCTCTCGATGCAGGTGTCCCGACCGGCCAGAGGCCAGGTCGTACACTTCTGCAGAGGCGGATAAGAGGTGTTCCCTGGCGCGTCATGGCCCAAAAGAGCCAGTTGCCGATCACAAGATGATCGCCCGTCAACACGTCGCTCAGGGCAGACAAAACGGGTATCGGCTGCCATCCGGATTGCCTGCAAGCAAGCAGCCGCTTGGCGCCAAGCGACAGTCCGGGGACTCAAATACTTAATGGGAAAAGGTGGTGCCCAGAGCCGGAATCGAACCAGCGACACGCGGATTTTCAATCCGCTGCTCTACCAACTGAGCTATCTGGG
>NZ_CAJXJS010000016.1 GCF_913055165.1 uncultured Devosia sp. | reverse complement strand
TATCGGCCTGATGGACCTCGACAGCCTGATCGATGTCGATGAGGAGAGGTTGAGCGAGCATATGCGCCGCAAGATCGTGGCCGCCCGAAAATCCATCCAGCGTCTGCGCGCCGGTTGGCGTCCCGGCCCCGATATTCTGGAGATGGCACCGCGCTTGCACGACTGGCGATTCGTCCCGGTCTTACCCCGCGGCACCGTCCTGGTCGGCACGGTTATCGGCCACCCGCGTCTGGGCGATCGGCCCTATATCAGCACTTCCTATCTCATCGGGCTCGATGCCACCCATCTCAAATGGGCCAGAACCCTCTCAAGGTTCTATTCTCTGGGGGAGCCGGGGGATGATCTGGAGGGGTAGGTTTTGTGAGACCAAGGCGGGGCTGAAGAGAAAGGTTTGCCGCCGCCCAGACAAGCGGCGGAGGACCCAGGGCTTCAGTCAATCTACCCCTGTCACCGTGGCCCACGCCCACCTCGGCTGCCCCAGGGTCTTCTGCCCTTCTATTCTGGTGCGGTGAGCAGCCCGGTGATCACGCAGATCGCTGCGAAGGTAACGGTCACGGTGAGAATACCGAACATGGCATTCGTTAGTCCCATGGTGAAGAAGCCGGCCACCAGCGTCGCGATCAGGACCACGTTTGCTCTCTTGCTCGGCTTTTCCGGAGACCAGATGATTTCCGCGATCGGCGCCAGCAGGAACAGAACATAAGCGCCAACCCCGAAAGTCCCCCCGCTGGCGGCCATGTCGACCAGGTCGTTGTGTAGGTGTGGTGCGCCACCAAAGGAGGTATCCGCGAGGCTGTCGGCCACCGCAGTGAAGGCCAGCGGACCGTGTCCCACAATCGGAGCTTCAAGAAACGCCCTGAAGCCGCCCAGATACATCTGCAGGCGTAGTGCAGTCGAGCTGTCGGTGGGCGCGCCGCTGGAGAGAGTAGCGGCGATGTCGGCCAGAACCCGCTGAACCCCCGATATCTGAGCGCCGCCCAGCATCCAGAACCCAGCAACCGCCACTAGCAGGCAGACCCCAGAGACCAGCAACAGGCGGCGTGAAAAAAGCCGAAGAAGTGCCGCAGTCACGAATGCGATCACCAGCATGGCGACAACCGCAACTACAGCGCCTCTTGTCCCTGAAAGAAGCACCGCAATCACGGCCAAAACTGGTGCCAGGCCGAACATAAACCTCCAAGGCGACTTGACCACCAGGGCGCCAATGAGCGCCGTGGATCCCACCAGCAGGGCCACATCAGCAAAATGAATGGGGTTGGCCACCAGTTCACCCGCTCGCGTCGTGCCAGTCGACTGGACTTCGAACATCGCCATGATCGCGGCACCGCTCGCCCCGCAAAGCGCTAGGACGCCGGAAATCAATGCCAATTGGGGGCGCTCACTTGACTGCAGCAATGTCACGAGCGGCCAGATCGCGAGCAGTGGCGCAAAATAGAGGAGCCCGACCAGCCCGTCGGCCCCGGCGCTAATACCGTAGGCGGCGGCGACCAGGACCAGACCGGCCAGTGGCATCCAAACAATGGGACGCCGAACCTGCGCCATTGCGTCGGGCCACATCAGAAAAAGTCCCAGGGCTCCGGCTATGAGGAACAGCGTGTTCCCCGCTTCTGGTGCCACGGGCGCTATCGCTAGGACGGCGATCAGCGCAATGGTGGAGACGATGCTGTTGAAGTCCTGGGTCATGACGTTCACATATCGAGGCTTCGGGAACACGGCAAGCGGCGCCCCTATCCCTCTGACCTTGTCCCAGAGGGGCGGTGCAGCGATTTGGCCACACCGGGCAGAGGTTTGCACATTCTTCATTGCCCGCCTCTAGATTGGCCGGTAGTTTGTCGGCCACGGGCGTTTCGGCTTTGGACGGCGTTGCGTTTTCTGAAGTCGGCGTAGTGTGAACATGGCAATCCGGGATTTCACGGCAAGGATCGCGGGAGGGGCTTTGCGATGAGGTCCAGCATGCGCGCCCTGCTGCTCGGATCGGCGCTGGTGTTGGCCAGCGCCTCGGGCATTGCTGCCGTTTTGGCCCAAGGGCTGTTGCCGCAGGACTTCTTCACCGCGCCGATCGATCCGGCTGCGCCGACCGCCATCGAAGCCGATGAACTGGTCTTTGATTCCGTTAGCAACGTCATCACCGCGCGCGGCGACGTCGTCCTTCGCGTCAGTGGCTATGTGCTGACCGGACGCGAACTGGTCTATCGCCGCAGTGAGGGCGCGATGCAATTGATCGGTGATGTCACAGTCACTGATCCTTCGGGCAATACCTCCTATAGCGACACGTTGGACCTCACCGGCGGGCTTAAGCGGGCTGTGCTCGATAGCATGACCCTGACCGCCTATGACGGTTCGCGTATCACGGCCGATAGCGCCGAGTTCGACCAGGTGCTCAATTCCATTCTCACCCATGCGCAATACGCACCCTGCGGAGAATGTATTGGCCCACAGGGTCAGCGGATCGGCTGGTCGATCAGCGCCGCCCGAATCGTTCAGAATGCCGAGGACAATTCGATCATCCTCGAGCAACCCAGTATTGCCTTGCTCGGCATTCCCGTCGCCTGGCTGCCCTATCTCTGGCTGCCCGACATGAGCAATGAGGCGCTCGACAGCATTCCCAAGCCGAGCCTGGGCTATTCCGAAGAAATCGGGGTTAAGGCTGAGTTTCCTTTCACCGTCTACTCCAGCCGCAACACGAGCATTATCCTCTCGCCCACTCTGATGAGCCGGCAGGGCTTTCTGATGGGCGCAGAATGGATCCAGCGCTTCGATCGCGGCTCGTTCCGAATAAAGGCCTCCGGTCTTTACCAGCGCGACAAGGCCGCCTTCACCTTTGCCGATGCGCAACGAGACTGGCGCGGCGCGGTGCAGGCAGATGGGCAGTTCAGGCCGGTCGAGGACTGGACCATGGGTGCCGCCTATTCGATCTTCACCGACAGCGCCTATTTCGCGGACTACCTGCTTGATCCACGGCGATCGGCGGTCAACGAAGTCTATGCGACCCACCTGACGTCCGACACCTATCTCGACGCGCGTATCCAGCAGTTCAATCTTCTGGGCGACAACACCCAGCAAACGCGGGACCAGCAAGGCATAGCACTGCCGAACGTGCAAGTGTCGCGTAGCTTCACCCTGCCCGATGGAGCAGGGCGCGTGGTAGTCGAGGGAAAGCTGCTGGCCATGTCGCGTGCCGCCCACTCGACTACGACTGTCAACGGCATCCCCTACGACTATGGCTATGCTGGCAACCGCGTCCACGGCATGGCCCAGGCCAGTTGGCAGAACCAGTGGATCGCTGGCGGCGCTGTAGTAACGCCCTTCCTTGGTCTGCGGCTGGACGGTGCCAATTATGATGACGGCAGCGGATTGGCGTCGGCGCCGGCGGCGCAGGCCCTTCTGAGCGCCACCCCGATCGCTGCGCTGGATGTGCGTTACCCCCTGGCTGCCCATGGGGGCGGGGTGACACATCTCATCGAGCCGATCGCTCAGATCGTCTATCGCGGTGCTCCGAATACTGCCCCCGGGATCACCAACGAAGACTCCCAAAGTCTGGTCTTCGACGACACCAATGTATTCATCTATAACCGCTTCACGGGCATTGATCGGCAGGAAACCGGACTGCGCCTTAATGTCGGCGGCCGCTATCTCGCCAGCCTGGATGACGGCAGCTATATCGAACTGGTCGGTGGCCAATCTTTCCAGCTTGCCGGCACCAATGCCTCTGCCGTACCCAATCGGCAGCAGGTGGGCGTCGGCTCGGGGCTCGAGAACGCGGCCTCCTACGCCGTCGTCGGCGCCTATGGCGCAATTGCAGATACGCTCAAGGGTGGCGCCAAGCTCCAGGTTGATACCAGCAATCTTGCCGTTGCCCGCGCCGGATTGGGCCTGAGCTACAGCCGCGACGGCTGGTCGGGCGCCCTCAATTATGGTTTCGCCGCTGCGACGCCGGCAACCGGCAGTATCCGCGACATGCACGAGATCGGTGCAGAGCTCTCTGCACCTGTCGCCGAATACTGGTCTGTCTCGGGCAACGCCTATTGGGACATCAATGCTGGCAGCTACCTGCAGGTTGGGGGCGGCCTGACCTACAATGATGGCTACCTCGTGCTCTCCGGCGCTGTCACCCGCACCGGCCCGACGCATAGTTCCCCCAATGATCTGCGCGCCACTGCAACGTTCCGGCTGCTGGCCCCGGCCGGATTCGACGTCGGCTATTCCGGTGCCGTGCCAATCAGTAGCTGGCTTGAATAGGAGCGGGGACGATGACAAGAACGAAGCTTCTTCTTCTCGCCGCAATGGCGCCGATTGCCAGTCTTCTCACTGCCTGCACCAGCTTCGCGCCGGTCTATGGCGACAGGTCCGGCGAAGGCATGGAATCGGTCAGGTTCAACTTCGCCTCCCCCGACAGCCGCCTCGAGCAGATCATTTTCGACCGTCTCAAACTAGCATTTCCGGGCGAAGCGGGGCCAAATGACCCGGTCCTCGACATCGCGGCAAGCACGGTCTCATTGCCCGGATCGATGTCGAATGCATTCGCAGTGGCCCGACCCGTCAATGTGCGGGTTGAGGCAAGCGTCACCATCTCCCGAGACGATCGCATCCTCTTCGAAGCCACGCGTTTCGCCGATATCGCCTATCAGAGCGGCAAGCTGACGCCTGTCGATATTGCATCGTCCCAAGGCGCCCAGGAAATGGCGGCGCGCGCCTCAGCCGAGTCCCTGCGGCTCTCGGTCCTCTCCAGCTATCGCCCCGCGCCGTAGCAGCACCCCGGGCGCCCCACTAAGACCCTCAAGACATGCCGCCGTTGCTCAGACTCAGCAGAGTGGAACCTGCCTCAATTCCCCAAGCTGAGCCTCAGCGGGACGCGCTCCCATGACGTTTCTTCTGTTCCTGCCAGGCCCTGAATTCCGCCTCCGGAAAGTCGCCACGGAGATAGCACTCATGCGCCGGCGCAAGCCGAGTGCGAAACTCGTCGAGCAGCAGGCGCCATTGGACATAGAGTGGTGTTCGCGAGGGGTAGGGCAGGGCGCCAAACAGCCATCTGAGGGTATTGCCGCCGCCGCCGACATCGGTCCTCAACACGCGTGCGCCCGGTAGGCCTCCCCTGAACAAGAGATTGCCGATCGCCACCTGTTCATTGTCCCACAACCCCGCTGGCAGCCATTCCCTCTCCACGAGGAATTCGAGGCGGTCGGATAACTCTTCCGCGAAGTCTCGGCGCACGATCAGATCCCCGGCACTCATCATGGCGAGTGTCCGTCCGATCATCGTTCGGGGGAACTTGCCGATGCGCATCCGTTGCGCCAGGTGCCAGGTTGTGTTGAGACCGATGCGCATACCCTCAAGCTCGGAAGGCATGACGCTGACCGTCTTGCCCGTAAGATCCGGCATGAACCGGCAGAGCCCGGCGTCCACCCACAACAGGTATTCTGCGTCCGTGTCCTTGGCCGCGCGTTTGAGCAACTCTGGCTTGGACATGACGATCATGCCATATTCGACGAGGTTGAAGGCGATATCGCGCCGATTGACGACCTTGCTGTCCTTGACGATCTCCTCGATCCGGTTTCGATGGCCGAACATGATCAGATCGTGCTTGGCGACCCGAACGATTCGGTCTCCGGGCTTGGGACAAACGGCGCTCGCATCAAACTCGGGGTCGAGGAAGATGATGAAACGCAGCGGCGCTTGCAGCGTCTGATTCAGCCAGGCGACATATTGATCCGGCGTGCGATTGTCATAGCCACCCCGGCCCACATCGTAATATCCTGTCACTGCGGCAATTCTCATGTCGTCTCCTGCCCGATCGTGCCGGGGTCAGGTAGCAGCGAATGGCCACGGGCAAAAGACCGGAACGCGATGTCGAGACCGTTTGGCGCCACCGTGACGCCCGTCTTCGTTGTGATTGTGTGGTTTTGAACCTTGCCCAAGCACGGGCCATCAGCGCCAAGACCGCCGTTATTGTGCATTCTCATGGCCCTGATCCGCGAGGGCGCGCTCGTCAACACCTCTTCCGGCCTCATCGATGCCCATAGCCAGGTGGCGCGGAGGGTCAATCCGCCCTTGCGCCAGAAGGCAACATCGACCTCCGAAGCCCCCAAGAAGGGCGTGCAGCATCTCAAGGTCATTGCGCCCGAGCCAGACATTTTCTTCGCCTCGGGCATCGACCGCTCCTATTTCGTCAAGGAGCCGCGGCTGCGGCAGAAGGGCATCTACCTCGCCCTTTATGGCCGCACGGTCTATGTCGACCGCTCCGGCGATACGGCCTGCCGCATTGCCTGGGGCGCGCATTTGAGGCGCAACGGCCTGCCCGATCGCATCATCGCGGCGGTAGACAAGCAACAGCTTTTGAGCGAAGCCCAGGCCCGCACCGCCGAGCGCCTCGCTGCCCGCATGGTGATCAAGCATCCGGGCCTGACGCTCATCAATGCTCTCCCGGCCGGCGATCGGCTCGCTTCCGGTCCCTATATGGCCAACGATCGCTTCGGCGCCACCTTCTTCGAGCGCATCGAACAGGCTGGGGTGCTTGATCCCGTTGCCCCCGCTGCAGGACCGTTCGGCAGGACCAATCCTGGGCCGTTCGAACCCGAGCCGCTCGAAGCCGCACCGGACGGGCAGGGGGAAGGCCAGCACCTCATCATGGAAAGCTGCGGCGTTACCGCCCAGGCGAGGATCGCCGACGGCAAGTTCTGGGTTTTGGCTGGAAGTCAGGTCCAGCTCGAACCTGTCCCCTCGGCCGGCAGTGCCGCGCTCAAGGAGCGCCAGGACCTTTTGCCCGATGGCGGCCTCGTCCGTGAGGGCAATCATCTGGTCCTGACCGTGGATGTCGGTTTAGACACGCCATCGGGCGCCGCCAATTTCGTGGCCGGCTCAAGGGTCAAACCCGAGCTTTGGCGGCCAATGGCCGATGCTCGCGGCATGGACCCCGAGACCTGGGGTTCCGGGACCTGAGGCCCACACCGTAACGGGTGGCTCCGGGCCACCCGACTCTCCCTTTCCTCTCTTTTTGCTGTGGCGCGTGAATGCGCGGCCGCCAAGGAAGCATCATGGCTAATTTTGAAAGCATCACCCTCGTCCTCGAGGATGACGAGTTCGACAATGCCGATGCGGTCGAGACCGCGACCGATGCCCAGCCCGTGCGGCCCGATCGGCTGCCCGTCGAGGCGCTGCTCAAGGGCAGGACCGCCGCGATCCGGGCCGCTTTGCGCTCGGACGTGCCGCAGGTCACTCACATCGTCTCGCCCAGCCCGACCTGGGCTCTGGCTTTCAGCCGGGAGGCCAAGCTCGCCCACCCTGAGGTGCGCACGCTGTCCGTGACTAAGGTCAAGAAGGACAGGAATGCCTGGATCGTGCCCGAAATGCAGACACATCTGATGAGCGGGGTGCATTGTCTTCTTTCGACCACGGACCAGTCAGACCTCCTGCCCGTGGAAGTCCAGGGCGCGATCGACCTGCGGCTCGAGCTGCCCCGGATCGATGTCGCCGCCCCCAATCGCGCCATCCGTGCCTTTTGCGGCCAGCGGGCAAATGGCCTTGCGCTCGAGGACATCGAAAGGCTCGATTTTTCCGATCTGGTCATGGCCATGCGGTCCGGCAGTTCGGCCCGCAATTGCGTCCGGCGCATCAAGGCCCTCGCGGAAAAGCAGCGGATGGCCCGGGGTGCCGCGCAGCGGAGCGCCGGACCGCGCCTCGCAGATCTGCCGCTTCCGGCTGCTCTTCGGGGCTGGGCGATGAGCTGTCTCGATGATCTCAACCAGGTCTGGGGCGGCACGCTGGACCCGCAGCAATTGCGCTTAGCCTTGCTGGAGGGGCCCGCTGGGGACCGGCAAGATGATGATTGTCGAGGCTCTGGCGCGCTCGGCGGGTTGGCATCTGGTATCGGCGACGATGGGGGACTGGTTCGACAGCAGCGATGGACACCTGGGCGGCGTCAGCAAGGCCATCGTCCGCTTCTTCGACACGCTGCTCGAGACCGAAAATTGCGTCGGCTTCATCGATGAACTCGATGGCCTGCCCGATCGCGCCACGCTCGATGCAAGGGATCGGCAATGGTGGACGCCGATCGTCAATCTTTTCATCAAGCAGATCGACCGCGTCCGCAGCTCGGGCTAGCCGGTGATGATCATCGGTGCCACCAATTTCTTCGAGCGGCTCGATGCCGCTCTGGTGCGCCCCGGGCGGATGGAGCGGCAAGTGCATGTGCCGTTCCCTGAGACCGAGGACGAGTCTGTGCCATCTTCGCCCATTACCTTGCGCGGCGTGCAATTTTGGCTCTGACCGCTCAAAGTCACCGAGATCTAAGCCCCTGGTGAAGCTGACCAGATACAATCAAGTTGCTGTCTGAGAGGCAGTTCGGTTTGTCTGAACATCCATCGGGGCATCGTTAAGTGGATTTCTGCCCTCGGCTATCACGTCAAACAGAATGCTTCTCGCGGCAATCTCGTCGCGCGCTTCCAGCGCTCGCCGCAACAAGACTACCTGAGGTGAGATATCCATCGCTGCCGCGGGCGATGCGCGCATGATCTTTGGGTGGCTTGTCGTCTCGACCGTATGCGGATCGTAAAACAGCTCCTCAAACATCTTTTCACCTGGGCGCTTGCCCATCACGTCGATGCGGATGTCACCGGCAGGATTATGCGCATCGCGCACTGAAAGACCGGCCAATCTGATCATGTTCGTTGCCAAATCCATGATGGCGATCGGGCTGCCCATGTCCAGGAGGAAGACGTCGTTTCCCTGAGACAACGTTCCTGCTTGCACGATGAGTTCGGCTGCCTCGTGGATGGACATAAAGTAGCGAGTCATGCCTTCGTCGGTAAGCGTCACAGGGCCACCCTTGGCAATCTGCTCCCGGAACAGCGGAACGACCGAGCCACTTGAACCCAAGACATTGCCAAATCTGACTGCGGCAAATTTTTGCCCGGTCTGTTCTGCCTGCGCGCGCGCCGCGTAGCTGTGAACCAGCAGTTCCGACCAGCGCTTTGTCGCCCCCATAACGTTTGTTGGGCGCACGGCCTTATCGGACGAAATGAGAATGAAGTTCTTGACCCCGTTATGGAACGCCCTGTCGAGCAGGACCTGGGTTCCGAATACATTGTTCCGGATGCCTTCAAGGGCATTTTCCTCCACCAGGGGAACGTGCTTGTGAGCCGCGGCATGAAAAATGGCATCAATGCCATACTGCTTGATCGTAGCATCAACGGTCTCGCCGTCGCGTACGGACGCGAGGACTGCAACCGGTGCCAATTCTGCGCTGCGAAGCTCACGGTCAATCTGATAAAGCGCAAATTCGTTGGCCTCCAACAGCACGAGACGGGCTGGTTTCCAACGCGCAACAAGTCGGCAGAGCTCCGAGCCGATGGACCCTCCTGCGCCGGTGACCATGATAGACCGACCCTCGATCATGGTCCGCAGCAGGTTTCCGTCAGCGGGCACGATAGATCGGCCGAGCAGCTCATCGATATCGATTTCCCGGACCTGACTGATGAGGTACTTGCCGGCGGCGATATCGGCAATTGCAGGCAGGATCCTTATCCGCAGCGATAGCGGCGTCAAGCTCGCCAACAGCTCCTGCCGGCGTTGTGCGCTGACGGACGGCATGCACAGGATGACTTCGCCCACGCCGTAGTTGCGCACGAGCGTTTGCAGGTACTCGGGGTGATACACCCGGATTCCAGCAACCTCGCGGCCGTGCAGGCCGGGATTGTCGTCAATGAAGCCGACTACCAGACCTTTGCCGCTTCCCCTCAGGGCAGCGGCAAGTTGCTGTCCCGCGTTCCCCGCGCCGTAAATAACCAGTTGCCCGCCCACCGACGTCGCTTTCTCTCTGGGCCAGAGGATCATCTTGGCTGCAAAGCGTGTACTGACCATCACAATGGTGGCCAGAGCCCAGTAGATGATTGGCACCGACCGGGGTACCGTCTCGCCAACCGCCAAGGACGTCAGGAAAGCGACGAATACCCAGGCCAACGTGGCCAGGGTCATCGCTTGAAAGATGGTCCACACAGCACGTTCGGGAAGATACCGGATGACCGACCGGTAGAGGCCCATGCGGATGAAAATCGGCAAGGCTACACAGGGCGCGGCCGCCATGAGCAAAGCCTGATCCGCATCCGGTACGAACAAGGTGTTGTAGCGCAGCGAATAGGATCCCCACAGAACGACGCACAGCGCGACGACATCGCTACCAACCTGCACCACGCGCTTCCAGTGCCGGGGCATGCCGATGATGTATTGTATGGTTCCGTTAATCATGGCACGCGACGTCCTGCCTTGAGCGACACTGCCGCGATCAGCAGTGGAAGATAGGCCACGACCACGCAGGGCCACAGAATGCCCGGCTGAAAATGGGCCAGTGATGCGATGGGAACGAGCCAGAGCAAAACTACGGCCCCGTACAGAAGTGTGACCGTACGATGCCCTCCAAGATGGCGTGACAGATGCTGATAGGCGTGTTGCCGATGTCCGGCAAGCCACCTCTCCCCGGCCGACATCCGTGTGATCAGGGTCACGCTTGTATCCACGATCAGCGTCGCGCCCAATATGGCCCAGATGGGTAGCGCAATCCAACCGGACGCAGCGCAGACGAGTGCCAGGCCGAAAATGACGAAAGCGAGATAAGTGCTGCCCACGTCTCCCATGAATATACTGGCCGGTGGCCAGTTGAATACCAGGAAGGCTGCCAGCGCCGCTGCCAGGCTAAGCATCCACCACAGCACAGGTTCTCCCGCAGCATCCGGCTGTCCGAGCATGACAAGCCCGAACGAGGCGAGCAGGATAAGAAGGGCCTGGCTGGCCGCCAGGCCGTCAATTCCATCCATGAAGTTGAACAGGTTGACCCACCACAAGCCCATCAGGACCACCGGCAGGCCAACAACTATGGGGGACAGACCAGCCAACGGCAGCCCAAGCATCTCAATCGGCTGCTGCCAAACCAGAATGGCGAGGGCAAGACCCTGTATCGCAAACCTCGTGCCGGCCTTGAGCTCCAGGATATCGTCTGCGAGGCCAAGGGCGGCGATCGCCAATGCCAAGACGGTCAGCACCAGCATCGGCTGTCCGAGCGCCGTCACGGCGAAGCCGCTGGCCAATGCGCTTGCCGTCACGAAGCCTACGCCGCCTCCCGTGGGCGTGGGCCTGACATGCGAGGATCGATCGTTGACCGCTTGAACCAGTTTCAGGTTCCCGGCAAACCTCAAGATGAGCGCAGTAATGGCAATGGTCCAGAGAGCCGATACCACGCAGATGACAACAATAATCACCAACACACCTGTATGGATGAATTCGGCAGGTTTCTCGGGGTCGAACGCGTGGACAGAGTCTTGTGCCAAACCGAAGGGAGACTATCTGCCGGATTCAAA
Organism: uncultured Devosia sp.; assembly: GCF_913055165.1. Classification (GTDB taxonomy): domain Bacteria; phylum Pseudomonadota; class Alphaproteobacteria; order Rhizobiales; family Devosiaceae; genus Devosia. The sequence continues at coordinate 57,209 of NZ_CAJXJS010000016.1, read as the reverse complement.
GTCGCAGATCGCTAGCCGAAGCGGCCAGCACATATTTGAGGTCATACAGCAGATGCTGCGGCTTTCCCAGCGAACGAATCTGGTCTGGCCCCATGCGCGAAAATTCCTGGTGGGCGACCGCGATGATGATGGCATCATACTGTCCGGGCTGCGGCGCCGTTATCGGCGCGATGCCCAGTTCGGCCTCCGCCTCTATCGGGTCGACCCAGGGATCGAAGATGTCGACCTCCAGCTGATACTGGCGAAGCTCATCGGCCACGTCCACAACGCGGGTGTTGCGAATGTCGGGACAGTTCTCCTTGAAGGCAAGACCCAGTACCAGTACTCGAGCGCCACTGACTTCGATCCCGCGTTGCAGCATGGCCTTAACCAGTCGTGCGGCTACATAGGCCCCCATTCCGTCATTGAGCCGACGTCCCGCAAGGATAATCTCGGGATGATAGCCGATGGCCTGCGCCTTGTGTGTGAGGTAATAGGGATCTACCCCGATGCAATGGCCCCCCACCAGGCCGGGACGGAAGGACACGAAGTTCCATTTGGTCTCTGCGGCCCGCAGCACGGCTTCCGTATCGATGTCGAGGCGATTGAAGATGAGCGCCAGTTCATTGATCAGGGCGATGTTGACGTCGCGCTGGGTATTCTCAATGACCTTGGCGGCTTCCGCTATCTTGATACTGCCGGCCTTGTGCGTCCCAGCGGTAACGATCTGGCGGTAGAGCGCATCCACGATCTCCGTCACCTCCGGCGTCGAGCCGGACGTCACCTTGATGACTTCCGTCAGGCGGTGCTTCTTGTCGCCGGGATTGATGCGCTCGGGGCTGTAGCCGGCAAAGAAATCCACATTGAAGCGCAGGCCAGAGGTGCGTTCGAGGATCGGGATGCACTCTTCCTCGGTAGCGCCTGGGTAGACCGTCGATTCGTAAATCACCAGATCGCCGGGCTTGAGCGCCCGCCCCACCGTTTCGCTGGCCTTCTGCAGGGCCGTCAGATCCGGGCGCTTGTGATCATCGATAGGGGTGGGGACGGTGATGATGAAACACGTGCAATCAGCCAGATCGGCGGAATCACTAGAGAACTGCAGGTAGCTGCTTTGAGCCAGCTGGGCGGGAGTGCATTCAAGGGTCACGTCCCGGCCCGTGCGCAACTGCGATATGCGGTGGCCATTGATGTCAAAACCGATGGTCGGGCGGTGCTTTCCAAACTCCACCGCAAGCGGTAGGCCTACATAGCCGAGACCGACAATGGCCAGTTTGAGCGTCTCGAGGTTCATGTTGTCCGCGTCTCTTGATCTCTTGCGTGCGCTGGGTGGCCTAGACTGGCCGTGCAGTCAATGGGTCGGGTTAGTCCGCTTCTAGCGCGGGGTCAGTTTTGGCCCGACTGCGCCGAGCAACACGCGCGCCATCGAGCGATTTTCCTCGATGTGTCGAAGGTAGCCTGGAACTGGAGACCGGCAGAAGGCTGCCAGGCAGGCCAAACTCACGAGGGCGCAAAAGAACGGATAGTTGAAGAAGCTGTTGAAGGGCCAGGACAGGAAGGCCGTTGTGGTTATGAACAGGCCCAGTAGTGCGAGCGGAATTGCGCCGCCGTGTTTGGCCAACCAGATCGAGGCAATCGTTGCGGCTAAAAGCAAGCCGACAAGGACCGTAAGGAAAACGAGCCCATAGTTCACCAGCATGTCGAGATAGCCGATGTGAGATGAGCGCCCCAACGATTCAATGCACGTGTAGCCGCAGCCAAGAAACTTCTCGTGTATCGGAAGCGAGCGGAAGGTCGAAATGCCAAAATCCAACAGGCCCAGCCGTGCTTCGGAGCCTCCCTCTTCGATACGGAAGGCCCCCTGTGCCAGTTGGGCCATGACGGCCTCGTTTTCAGCGACCGTTGGCGAACCTGTCGAGGTCACCTCGATCGACGGAGCGTCGCCGCTGGGGATGTCGGTTCCCAGATAGTTGAGTTCGCGCGCTTTCAGATAGAGCAGGGCGGGGTAGAGCAAGACGCCGGTGGGAGCCGCTACTAAAACGGCCTTCCAGCGCAACTGCCTGAACACAAGGAGCAAGGCAAAGCCGGTGGCACCACCCAGCATCGCCATGCGACTGCCACTGGCAATGACCCCCAGCATCATGATCGCCATGACCACCTGGTTCAGTGGGTCGCCGCTCCAGCTCGGTTGGTCCGGGAGGGCAGACGAACGCGCCGCGACAAAAAGCAGGGCCGCGGCGCAGAAGCAGCCAAAATTTGTGGGATCCCCAAGCAGGCCGTGGGCGCGGGCCAGGTAGGACGGACTGGGCTCGATAATGCCCAGTCCTGCCGCGGGCCAAACCCAAATGATGAGCGTGGGTAACGCGACAACAACGCCCAACAGCCTTGCCACCAGGGTCGCCTCGCTAAGGAAGCGGTCCATAGTCAGCGCCTCGACCACGGCCGCAAGCAGCCAATAGACCGCTACCGAGTTGGCAATCAGGTAGACGCCATCCTTGAAACCCCGCTCGCCGGCCAGCGCGTCCGCAAAAAACAGGTAGCCCGCGCCCAGATAAAGCAGGATGGATATTGGATGGAAATGAAAGCGAATGGGAAGCCGGGCCACGCCACAATAAAGTCCGGCCAGGCCAAGCAAAGCAATGGTCACGTTGTGAAAGGGCCGGGTGGCCTCAAGTCCTACCTCCTTGTATTTGACGGATAGTGCCAGCAGCAACACGACAGCCAATAACCGCAACACGTAATGGCTATTGATGAACCTCGGTCTAGAACGCTGTTTTGACGTCTGCTCCGTCATGACTTGAAGAGGCTCCTTTCGGGGATTCTTGCGCTGCACCTTAATCGAGCTGGCGGCCAAAGGAAGGCCTTGCGAGCAACAGTCCGGTATGATTTTACAGTTTTGACCGACGGATTCACCGTCGCCAGAAAGATCGAGATGACAGTGTTATCTGCACAGGGAGTCGAGGGCGCGCGGCTCTGCGTTGTCGGCGCACGTGGCGGCAGCCAGGGCGTACCCGGAAAGAACATCAGAAATCTGCGGGGCAAGCCGGTCATTGCGTGGACCATAGAGCGCGCGCTGGCTTCGGGCCTGTTTGATGCCGTGGTTGTCAGCACCGATTCCGACGATATCGCCGCCGCAGCGCTGCAGGCAGGGGCGCTGGTGCCATTCAGGCGTCCGGCCGATCTGGCGACATCGTCGGCGGGAAAATTTCAGGTCTGGCAGCACGCGTTATCTGCTTCCGAGGAAGCCCTCGGGCGAACCTTTGGCACATTCGTCGATATCGATTGCACCAATCCCCTGCTTGAGATCTCCGATTATGTCGGAGCCGTTAGCCTGTTTGACGCAAACCGCACTGCGGTCGATGCCGTGATGACAGTGGGTCCGGCGCGCCGGAATCCCTATTTCAACCTGGTTGAGCCGGACGCATCGGGCGCGTTGAGGATGTCGAAGTCAAGAGGCCCTACGGTGCTGGCGCGCCAGGCGGCTCCGCCCGTCTATGAGCATGTTGCAGGGGTCTATGTGCTGAAGCCGGATTATCTGCGCACCAGCAACCACCTGCTTGAAGGCGTCGTCATCGGCTACGAGGTGTCGGCCGAGAAGACCTTTGACATCGACAACGAGCTGGATTTTCAGATCATAGAGTTTCTGCTCGAACGGCGCCTGCGGGCCGATGGCGGGGACTGACGCACCGATGCGTGTCATCGTGACCGGCGCCTCGGGGATCGTCGGCGGCAGTGTCCTGGCGACCGGGCGACGCGCTGGCCATGTGATGGTGGGCGCCAGCCGCAGTCGCGCTGGCGCCGATATGATCAAGGTTGGTGACTATCGGGACGTGCCGGACGGCGACGTCCTGGTCCATCTTGCGCAGCCAGCCGACCGCAACAGCGTCGACAGCGCGACGCCCGAGGCGGCGCTGGCCCTATTCGAGGCGCTGTGCGCGCGACCCTGGCGCCGCATCGTCTACGCCTCCAGTACGGCAGTCTACGGCCAGTTGGCGGGGAAGATTAGTGAGGACCGGTCTCCCGGCGGCGCCGACGCGTACAGCCAGGTCAAGCTGGCCAGCGAAAACGTCTGCCTGCGCCGCGGCGGCGTCGTGCTCCGTCTCTCCAACGTCCTGTCCGACCCGCCCGCCGCCAACACCGTGTGCAGCGATATCCTGGGTCAGATCACCCGTCACGGGCCTTTGTTGGTTCGCAGTGCAGGCGCCCAGCTTGATCTCTTATGTGCATCTGACGCGGGTCGCGGGTTCGTTTCGGCCGTGGTGGGAGAAGCTGTCGGCGTCTTTAATCTGGCCTATGGTCAATCTGTTAGTGTAAGGCAGGTCGCGCAAGCAGCTCTCGCGGGAGCGGGGCGACCGGATCGTCAAATTCTCAGCCGGATTGACGCTTCTCCGAGCCCCGAATTCAGCCTCGATATCTCCAGGTCGAGACACGAACTGGGTTGGACTCCCCAAATAGATCCGCTGACGATGATAGCTGCAATGGCAAGGCAAAGGATTGCGCCCTCCGATGACTAAACGAAAAATCGCCGTCTTCACCGGAAATCGCGCCGAATACGGTCTGCAATACCCCATTCTGCGTGCAATAGAGGCACATCCTGATCTCAGTTATTTGCTGATCGTTTCCGGAGCGCATCTCGATCCGGAATTTGGCTCGACCCGACAGGAAATCGAGCGGGATGGCTTCCGCATCGACGAGGAAATTATCATCGAGATGGGTGAGACCTCCAAGGTCGCAACGGCCGTAGCCATCGGCAGCGGCGTGCTTTCGATCAGCCGCGCGCTGAAACGTATCAATCCCGACATAATGGTAGTCTATGCTGACCGCTTCGAGGGGTTTGCCGCAGTGATCGCGGCCACGCAGATGAACATTCCAACCGCCCACATCGAGGGTGGTGACATCACCGAGGGCGGCGCGCTGGATGATTCTGTCCGCCACGCCATGACCAAGCTGGCCCATCTCCACTTTACCACCAACGATCAAGCAGCGACCCGCGTCATGGCCATGGGCGAAGAGCCCTGGCGCGTACACAATGTTGGTTTCCCGGCCATTGACTTGATCGAGGAGGGACGCTTCGCCAGCGAGCGGGACGTGCAGCAGCGTCTCGATCTGGACCTGTCGCGGCCGGTCGTGCTGTTCACCCAGCACTCCATAACTACTGAATTCGAAGCTTCAGCCGGCCAGATTGCGCCGGTGCTCGAAGCTATGGGCCGCCTGGCCTCGAATGGCGTCCAGGTCGTGCTGACCTATCCCAATAATGATGTGGGCGGACGCACCATCGTGGACGCACTTGAAGCTTTCATGCTGCAGCGCCCTGCCAATGTGCAGTTGCACCGGTCGCTAGGTCGCAGTCTCTATCACGGCGTGCTCGCCCTGGCGCGCAACCCCCAGATTCGTGTCGCATGCGTGGGCAATTCGTCGTCCGGCATCAAGGAAACGCCGGCCTTTGGTTGTCCGACTGTCAACATTGGCTCGCGCCAGCAGGGCAGGCTGCGCGGCGACAATGTGATCGATGCCGACTATGACGCCGATCAGGTGTTCGAGGCGGTCAACAAGTGCCTGTTCGACGATCAGTTCAGGCAGCGGAGCCGCGACGGCGACAATCCCTACTTCAAGGGTGGTGCAGGCAAGTGCGTCGCAAAGGTGCTCGCCGAAGTCTCGCTCGACCAGAGCCTTATTCGCAAGCGGATGATGTTGGAAGGGCGCAGCCAGGATGGCTGGTTTCGATGAGTGAGCGGGCGCTTGGACCGGAAGCCTCCCTGCTCGACGCGGTAACGGCGATAGAGCAGAGCCGGCGCCGGTTGGCTGTTATCGTCGACGGTCAGCAGCATGTGCTAGGCACGATCACCGATGGGGATGTGCGTCGGGCCTTATTGCGGGGCGCAACTATGAACGTCGCGGCCAAAATGCTCATGAACGCCACTCCTGTCGTGGTCAGGCCTGGTTGGCGGGAGCAAGACATTGTCCGCGCCCTCAAGGAGCGCAACGTCTTGGCAGCACCGGTGGTGGATGGCGAAGGGCGCTTTTTGCGCATCGTGCACCTGACAGATCTGGGTTACCAGGACGATATGGCGTTTCACGAAACGCCGATCAAAACCGCAGTGATCATGGCTGGTGGCGAGGGCCGGAGGCTCCGCCCGCTGACCGAGACCATCCCGAAGCCCATGGTGGAGGTGGGGGAGATGCCCGTGTTGGAGCGGCAGGTGCGCCGCCTCAAGAGCTCGGGCATCGAGCGCATCCTGATGTCGGTCAACTACCTCAGCGAACAGATCGAACGCCATTTCGGCGATGGCGCCGCCTTCGGTGTTTCCATCGAATATCTGCGCGAGACCACGCCGCTTGGCACTGCGGGGCCGCTCTCGCTTGTCGAAGTTGGGGGAAGCATGATTGTCATGAACGGCGATCTCGTCACCAGTTGCGATTTCGGGTCACTGGCGCAGTTTCACGCCCAAGAAGGCGCCGCGCTCACCGTTGCCACGGTCGATCATATCGTGAAGATTCCTTTCGGCGTGCTGTCGACGCGCCTGGATGGCCAGGTGACCGCAATCGAGGAGAAACCCTCGCAGCGCTTTTTGTGCAACGCCGGCATCTACGTCCTGTCGGAAGAGGCAGTCAGCAGGGTGCCAACGAGGAACTTCTACAATATGACCGACTTGATGGAAGAATGTATTGCAGCGAATCTGAAAGTGATCGCGTATCCATTACACGAATTCTGGAGCGATATAGGCACTCTCGACGATCTTGAGCGGGTGCGGGCGCTTTTTGGACAGAAAGAAAACTGACATGCCCAAAGACTTTTCCGGCTCGACTGTTCTAATTACAGGCGCGGATGGCTTCATCGGAAGCCATCTCACCGAGTTGCTGGTAAGCCGCGGCGCCAAGGTAACGGCCTTGGTGCTCTATAATTCTTGGAATGAGATTGGCTGGCTGAAGGACATACCTTCGCAGATTTTACGGGAGGTCGATCTGCAGGTGGGCGATATTCGCGACGCCGAGCGGATCCGGGCGCTGGCGGCAGGGAAACAGTACGTATTCCATCTGTCGAGCCTGATCGCCATTCCCTATAGCTACCTGGCTCCGCGCTCCTATGTCGATACAAACATCATTGGCGCCACCAACGTACTTGAGGCCTGCCGCGCCAGTGACTCCCTCGATCGTCTTGTTCACGTTTCGACTTCGGAAGTCTACGGCACAGCGCAATTCGTGCCGATTAGCGAAGAGCATCCTCTGGTCGGTCAGTCGCCCTACTCGGCCTCCAAGATTGCGGCTGACAAGATGGCGGAATCCTATCACCTGAGCTTTGAACTGCCGCTGGTGATCGCTCGCCCGTTCAACACCTATGGCCCGCGCCAAAGCGCACGCGCCGTTATCCCCACGATCGCCAGCCAGATCGCTGCAGGCAAGACACGGCTCTCAATGGGGTCGGTTACGCCCAGCCGCGATTTCAACTATGCTTCGGACACCGCCCTTGGCATGTGCGCCCTGGCCCTGTCCGATGCGGCCATGGGTGAGACGATCAATATCGGTTCAGGCGAAGAGCATACGATCGCCAAAGTCGTTGAGATCTTGTCCGGCATTGCAGGTGTGCAAGTGCACATTGAGCAGGATCCCGAGCGAATCCGGCCGGCAAAAAGCGAGGTGGACCGGCTCCTGTGCGACAACAGCAAGATTACCGGCATGACCGATTGGAGGCCGCAAGTATCCTTCGCCGACGGACTTGCGCGAACCTATGAGTGGATCTGCCGCAACCTGCAACACTTCGATGTTGATCGCTACAGCCGATGAGAATTCTGTTCTGCGCTCAGAGTGAGAGCCTCAAGGTCTTCGAAAGCGTTCGGAACGAACTGCAGCAGCTCGGCCAGTGCGACGCCGCAGGCTTTATTGTTTCGGACCGCTGGGCATTCGCCAAGTACACCCGTGACAACCCCGGCTTCGCCTCGCAAGGACACAGCCTGCTCAAGGAATGGGAAGTCACCGCCAAGACCGCGGCGCCACCCGACGCGGACTGGCTAGCGAGCAAGGAAGCCCAGTTGGGCGGTGATGCGGGCCTGTTCGGCGCGCTCGTTGCGGACCGCCGGCTCTGGATGGGCCCGGACTGCACATTCACCCAGGATTACCGCCGCCGGTTTGGCGACGACGCCATGCTCTCGATACTGGCCGAGGGCGTTCGGCGCGTGGAGGCGCTGTTCGATGAGCTGCGCCCCGAAGCCCTTGTGGGGTTTATCTGCGTGACTTTCCTCGACTACCTGGCCTACCTGGTGGCTCGCTCGCGCAAGCTCGCCGTGCTCAACCTTCGCCCCACAAGGATCAGCGACCGCGTCAGCTTTGCCACGCGTCTCAATGATCCTGCGCCGGAATTTCTTGAGGCCATGCAAGATGAAATTGCCATGGCACCGCATCGCGAGGCGGCCAGGGCGCATATTCAGCGGGTGCGCGAGGTCCATGGCCGCTACGAGGGCGTGGTCAGGGCCTCGGACAAGCCCGCGCTCAAGCTCAACCGGGCGCGACGGTCTCCGCTCGCGGCGCTGCGGGCCACCATCGCCAACCATCGGGATTACCGGCGAACCCTGAGTCATTCCGACAACCATGTGGTGAATCCCACTACGATGCTGCTACATTCGGCCGTGATCAACCCGATGCGGGCGCGTCTATCGCGGCGATCGCTGGCGGCGGCCTACTTCCCGGAGACCAAGCTCGCTTCTACCCGCTACACTTTCTTCCCGCTCCATACCGAGCCAGAAGTGTCGCTGCTGGTCTACGGCAGGCCCTATGTCAACCAGATCGAAGTGATCCGCGCTTTGGCTATGTGCCTACCGGCCGACCAAATTCTGCTGGTCAAGGAACATCCCTGGATGGTGGGGAAGCGTTCCATGGACTACTACCGGTCGTTGCTCAATATTCCGCGCGTGCGGCTCGTCAAGCCGTCGCTGGACGCCCGGCTGCTTATCCAGAATGCCGCGATGGTGGCGGTGATTACCGGTTCGATTGCGTTGGAGGCAGCCATTATTGGCCGGCCAGTGCTCACCTTCGGCGACTGTCCTTATAATGCATTGCCGCCCACTATGGTGCGGCGGGTGACAGATCCGCGCAATCTGGTTGCCGACGCCAAGGATCTTCTCCGCAGCTATGGCCGGGACGACGCAGCGCTCGAGCGCTATGTCGCCGCTTCCTTTGCCAACTCGGAGAGCATCCAGCTCTATTCGACTCTGCTGGCCAAGGCGAACGTTCATACCGAACGATCGTCGGATTTCGAAGGCGAAGCGAAGACGCTGGCACATTACCTGTTGCGGTTCTATTCCCAAATTGCTGCGCCTGCCGCGACGCGATCCATCGACGGAGTGTGGTGATGGCCGACCTACCCCGGTTTCTGCAAGACCACCGCTTTCGCCTGCCGCGGCTATGGTCCAACGATGTCCTGCGCAAGCTCGGTCCGCTATTTGAGGGCGACATGATCAATGTCAGCGGCTGGCTCGATGAGGACAAGCAGGGCGGGCACTACCGCGACTATTTCCCCAATGTGCGCCGGTATGACGTATCCAACTACGGTGGTGAGCGCGGCGAAGGTGTGCCAGGTGAAGTCCGCCTAGACCTGGAGGCGGACCTCCCGCAGACGCTGCACCAAGCCTACGACGTGGTACTCAACCATACCACGCTCGAGCACGTATTTGACGTTTTTGCCGCGACCAGAAATCTGTGCGCCATGTCGCGCGATACGGTCGTGGTGGTCGTGCCGTTTCTGCAGGAACAGCACACCACCGAGAGCTTCTCCGACTTCTGGCGGTTCACACCGCTCGGGCTCGAACGACTCTTTCGCCACCATGGCCTCGAGCCGGTTCTGACTACGTCCAACCACGGCCGCGGCGAAGCGATCTATCACCTGTGCGTCGCCACCCGCAGCCCGGAACGCTGGCGCCAGCGGCTGGCGGGAACGCCATGGGATCCCGCGAATGGCGGCCGCAACAGCTTCGACCTGACCCTGCGCGAAGGCATGGGAAAACTGGCGCGGCGCTTCATCAAGTCAAAATAGGCTTCTGCAGCCCCCCGCTTTGCTAGAGCGTTTCACGTTTAGGTGGCTCCATATCCTGCGTTTGCGATGTAGTTTTGGCATTTTGCGGGAGCGATTGTCTGGACGAGTTTGCCGATCTGTTGCCAGGTATCGTCAACGGATCGGCGCTGGGCTATGCGCATCCAGTGCTTGATCTTGGCGAAGGCCTGCTCGATTGGATTGAGGTCGGGGGAGTAGGCAGGCAGATACCAAAGTCTTGCGCCACGAGCACGTATGGCGCGGCCGATCTCGATGGATTTGTGGCTGCCCCAATTGTCCATCACAACAATGTCGCCGGGGCCGATCGTGTCGAGCAGTTGCTGGGCGACCCTGGCGCGGAAGCTGACCCCGTTGATCGGACCATCGAAGACACAGGGAGCGACGACCCCATCGCAGCGCAGGGCCGCCACGAAGGTCATGGTTCGCCATTGGCCCTGGGGGGCGTAGCCGCGCAACCACCGCCCTTTGCGCTCCAGCCGCGGAGCGGGGCCATGTTGGTCTTGATCCACGTCTCGTCGATGAACACCAGTCGCTGGGGATCGAGATGGGGCTGGATGGACTTCCAGCGTTTGCGCCGCCGGGCGACGGCTGCATGGCCTTGCTCAAACGCGAACGGGACTTTTTTTAAGGCTCAGCCCCTCGCGCTTCATGAACATCCACACCGCATTATGGGACACCTTCACCCCACGCGCCGCCAGCTCATCCTTCAGACAATGCAGCGTCAGGTGTGGGGTTTGCGCGATCCGCTCCAGAATGAAAGCGCGGGATCCGCCAGAACCGGTCGGCGATGTCCGCCCATTTGGCCGAGCGCTACCGAGCCCGTCAGCCGATAGCGCCGACTCCACTTGATGGCCGACGACACCGAAACATCAAATCGGCTCGCTGCCGTTCGACAGCTATCCCCGGCCAACACCGCCGCCACAACACGCTCTCGAAGATCACGCGAAAGAGGTCCCGTCATCGATGCTGGCCTCCAATCCAGCATCAACTTGAATTACAGATCAACCAAAACGGGAATCCCCCGAGTGAGCTTCACAATGAAACGCTCTAGGCGACGGGTTTGGTGAAACGAATGAAATAGCCCATGGCGAAATTGGCGTCGCGCGGCGCAGGACGCCGCTGCACGAGGCCGGTATAGAGCACGATGGCGCGCGCCAGCCATTTCGCCCATCGCGCATGGCCCAGCGTCGCCAGAGCACTGACGGACGGGCTCCAAACCATAGGCTCGATTACCACCTCCTCAGCGCCGATGGAATGCAGCAGGTCGTCCCAATAGAGACCGGTATGGCGATGGAAGTCCTGTGGCGATCCATGCACTGGAAAGAGGAAAGGCACGAATATGTGTGCCCTTCCGTGTGGACGCAGGATGCGGAACGTCTCGTGGACCACGTGCACGTCGTTGATCAGGTGCTCCAGTGTGTTGAACGAGACGATGGTGTCGTAGCTGTTGTCGGCGATCGGGAACGTCTCGTTTGCATTGGCAAGGATCGTGGGCTCAAGCGCCGGATCGATGTTGAGCGAAGCGACCGTGTCATAGCCAGTGATCAATTCGCGATACTGCGCTTTTCTGCCACCGCCTATGTCAAGGCTGTCGCCAGCCAGCTTTATGTCGGTCAGGATTTCGATTTCGAACGCCCGAATAAAGGATTTGGTGCGCACCGAGGCTACCAGTGCCTTGGCCCTGCTCCAGGTTCTGGGGCGTGGTTCAACGATCATCGTGGGTCTCTCCGGGCGCGCAGCAGTCGCGCGGCTCGTTGTAGCATCTCTTGGCGATGGTGGGGTTCGACAGCGGTGAACGTCCCCACGATAATAAAGGCGGTACCGGCCAGCACACCGACCGCAAGCGCGGACACCAGGCCGCCTTCGCCCCAGTATGCATAGGCCACGACCACGGACAGGCCGGCCAGCACAGCCGGTGCGATCGACAATAGATTGGCTTGGTAGAATGGGGCGCCGGACTCGACCGACCGACTGAACAACGTCGCGAGCAAAATACCTCGTGCGAGGTTGGAAAGGCAGAAGCAGACCGCCACGCTGAGCGGCGGGGGAGCGTCAAGACTGAGCGCCAGTAGAATGCCCGCGACCAGGCCCACCATGCCTGTGATCAACTCGATATAGGCCACACGCCAATGGTGGCCCATCGCCACCAAGGCGCCACGCGCTGTTGTGCCTGGAATGGACAGCAGTCCGCTGAGCGAGGCGATCAGGAGGACGTGGTACATGGCTTCCAGGGTTTGCGGAGTGGTCTCGGGGCCGAGCCACAACTCCAGGATGACTTTGCCTAGCGCGGCAGCGGCTACGAGGATCGCTCCCGCGGTCAGGGCGGAGTAGCGCGAGGTCAGCATCACCGTTTGGGACAGACGCCGGTCATCATGACCCACCAGTTGGCTAGCAATCGGCGACAGAAAGGCGGATGCCGAAGCCGCGAAGGCCATCAGGCTAAAGGCCAGAACCGTTGGCAGGGTATATTCGGCAACCAGGCGTGGGGCAAAGAACACGGCCAACACCAGCCCGCCGCCATTCAGGACGACGGCACTGGCCAGGGTCCCCAGCATAACCGCCGAAGACAACGAGACGAGCTCCAGTATGGACGATCGGGACACCTGCGACAGCGAGAATCTCCAGCCTGGCAGCACGCTTCGGCCCAGGCGATATTCGATTAGCGCAGCGCCAAGGATAGGCAGGATCGTCAGCAGTACATAGACCCAGACTGGCGGATCGAAAAAGTAGAGGCAGCCCACGACAGCGACCATCTTGACCACCAGCGCCCCGAGTTCGATCGCGAAGTAGCTGGCGAACCGGTGCGCGCTGGACAGCATGCCATAGCCGATGCGCAGCGGCATCTGCAGCGCAATGGCCCCGATCGTTAGGGCAAACAGCACCCCGGCCGTGTCCTTTTGTTCCGTGGGAATGGCAAAGGCGGAGGGAAGCATCAGCAGCGCCACCGGTACCAACAGCAAGCCAACCGCTGCCGAGCAAAGTAACACCAGCAGGCACGAGGCACATAGACGATAGGCGAGGCTCAAGTTGTTGGCCGCCAGCAGGCCGGGCAGTCGGCGCGACAAGCTCGACGGAATGCCCAGTTCCGCCAGACCGGCATAGGTTGCTACTTGGCTGGCCAGTAGGATCAACCCCATGCCATCCAAGCCGTATTCGCGAACGGCAATGGCTGTCGTCCCCAGCGAGACCACCATCGAGGCAAGCTTGAAGGTCCAGGCCGACCCGGCATTGACCAACATCTGGCGTTTGCCCGGCAAGCGGGGCGCGGAGGCAATACGTTTCTCACTCATTGCGTCAGTCAGCCTCGAACCGGCGTGCCTGCGCCGGCGGGCGGGGTCTGTGGCTGCACGAACAGGTGGGTGCTGTCACCCTTCGCATAGACCGAACGCAGCATGCGTCGCAACCCCAGGATCGGATCGACAGCCAATACCCGGACGAGGGGCACCTCTCGGAAACCAGCACGCCGGGCCAGCAGTTGCAGTGACTTCGGTACAAAACCCTGCAAGTGCTCGAATGGCGCCAGCGTATGGGCCCGCGTGCCGTCATATGGCCATGTCGACCACAGGGTCGAGCCTTCAAAGCTGCGTTCGAGATTGGGCACGGTGATGCGTAAGACGGTGTCTGCGTGGCAGTATTGGTGCAGGTTGCTCAGCGCTGTGAAAGGGTCGTCCACATGTTCGAGAACCTGTTCGATGTTGATGGCATCGAAATGTCGTCCCTCAAGATCAGCCAACGTGTTGACCAGTTCGAAATCAGCATTGCCCTCCTTCAAGCGCGTTGTACTGGGCTCAAATCCGGTAACCGCAAATCCGGCATCCTTGGCCGCTCGTGCCCACCGGCCAAAGCCTGAGCCATAGTCGAGCAAGGTCGGGTGGTCGACTCCGTCCTTCTTCCCGACCAGTCGGAACAGCCGGGCTAACTGAATACGAGAGCGTGGCGTGGGCTCCAGAGACACACCCTTGGCCGCATGCCTTCGTGCGGTAGCGTCGTACATTTCCGACAATTGCTCCCAACCGGGCTGGTCCCGGTACCAGAAATGGCCACAGTTGGTGCAATGCATAACGACGAGCTCAATAGTGTCCAGCCAGTCGTCCATTGCTCCCGCATAGGTGTTGCGGCTGAAGTCGAGAAAGCTCTGGCGCTGGGATGCGTTAGCCTCCCGGTAAATGCGCGAGCCGCCAGCCTCGGCGCAGGCTGGGCATTGTTCAACGCGTTTCATGATCTGACGTCCGAACAGGCGAAGAACAACTTGTGCCGAAAAAAGGGTCGTGGCCAGCGCTTATAGAGAAAGCCGTCCTTGAAGGACAGTTCTTCCAGTGTGCCGAAGTGCTTGCCTAGCCGACTGCGCAGCCTGTTGTGATTGTAGAGGGTGATATGGGTCGGATCGTCCCTCAGCCGCTTCCACTTGCCGTGCACGAAGGCATTGAAGAAGTCATAGAAGCGCTTGATCGGATAGTTGGGCGTGGAGATCAGCACGACGCCCGTCGGCGCGAGGACTCTCGTCACCTCGGCAAGAAGGGAATCGATGGTTCCGGCGGGCACATGCTCGACGACTTCCATGAGGTTGATGACATCAAAGCTCTGGTCCGGGTAGGGGAGCGCGCTGCCGGGGGCCATATAGCGGACGCTGGTCCAGCCTATGGCATGACAGCGTTCGACGCGCTTGTGCGATACCTCGACGCCGTCGATGTGGTCGAGCGCCAGTCCCTTGGACTTGAGATACTCGAAGAACTTTCCGTCCCCGCATCCCACGTCGAGAAAGCGGATATCGGCGGCCTTCCAGCCGCGATCGGCGACGAGCCGGTCATACGCGGCTCGCCAGGTGGGCGGGATGGAGGTGTTGAAGGTCTTCTGGTCCGCGTAGCGCTCGAAGTCGGGTTCGGCTGTCATGTTAAGCCTCCGCTACGGCACGAAACGTGTCGGCATAGGCGCGGGTCGCCCGTCCGATGTGATAATACTCTCGGTTCTGGCGCACCCGCTCCTGGAGGTCTGCCAGCATGGTCCGTGCCGTGGCCACGCTGCCCACAAGATCGGCTAGGTCGAGAGCGACGCCGTTTTCCCCCACAATCTCCGCGCTCGACCCGATATCGGGATTGTAGAGCACTGGCAGGCCGGAACACACAGCCTCGAAGATGGCGTTTGGACAGGGGTCCTTGATGGCGGGGTGCAGCATCATGTGTGCCTGCGCATAGTGCCGGGCCATAGTCGCTCCGTCGCAAGTACCCATGAGGCGTACGTTTCCCGAATTCAACCCCTTCGGCCAGGCGCCGAAGTGCATCACCTCAACATCGGGCAGCAACGAAATCGCCAGTATCACGTCGTGACGTTTCGTCTGCCGGGGGGATGCTGTGGCAGAAACGATCCGCAGCGGGCCGGTGGGTGCGACAGGTGGTGCCTGGTTCCAGAACAGTTCGCTCGCGCCGTTGTGGATCACGACGTGATTCACCCCCCGATAGCCGGCCTTCTGAAAGACACTGCGCTGATACTCGCTCTGGAAAATGACCTGGTCGGCCAGGCCGAGCAACCTCAGGGTGGCTATGTCTTCCAGCGCCCCGTAGATCAGGTTGCGCGGGCCGAGACGGAAGGCATGACGGTAGAGGTTGACCGCGCGAACCACGACCTTCCGCTGGTCGAGCACTTTCATTTTCGTGACTTCGGAAATCCGAAGACGGCGCTTATCCGAACCCGGCCCGAGCCCCAATTGATTCATGAACATGATATCGACAGTATCGGTGGGTGAACCGGTCAATACCCACTCACCTTTTTCGGAGAGATGTGCCGCCAGCGCGCGAGTGAAGTTGTTCGCGCCACCCCAGGGTCTGTCGACATGTCGATAGGTAAAATGGATCCGCTTTGCGTCGGTGCTGGTCACAAATGGGCTCCTGATCCAGCTGCGGCAGGTGCCGCAATGTTCGTGGCGAGTTGGCCGGCGGTCTTGCGCAAGGACGGATGCCAGCCGATGCCGGGAAAATCGATGAAACCCCATTGGGTGGTGAGCATGGGATCAAAGGCGCATTCTATTCGCGCCAGCAACAACATACGGAAATAGCTGTCCCAGAGGTTTGCCTGTCCCCAACCGCGATGCGTCCGGCTCCAGTGGGTAATTACGCGATCATTCTTGGGACGACACACGCTGATGCCAGCGCGCAGGCGCTCATTGAACAAGGCCCAATTGCGGGCAGACGCCAGGCGGCCGGCAAAGCGGTGCAGGTTGGTTAGGCGCGGCCGCACATGGAGACTCTCGCAGAAACCGCCGTTGACCTGCTGTTCCGACCGGATCGTCGCCTCCGTACCGCGGAGCAGGGCACCTGTCGCGGCGTCCGGCACCCTTCCATCCGCCGTGAGGATGAACACGGCGTCGTAGTCGAAGCATCCGCCGCCACCCGGATAGGGTGCATAGTGACCTTGATAGTCCGCTACCGCCCGCACGGCCGACCGGGCTTCCGATTGCCGTGGATTGGCCACGTCGAGATATTCCATGATCTCGTACTGGTGGTAGCCGTTCTGGAAGTGCAGGTGCGTCGGTCCCGTATCTGGCCCCCAGAACCCAAACCGATTCATGTTCTGTTCGTGCAACTGCCACCACTGTGCCAAGTCGGACTTGTTGTCTGCGCCGAGGAATTGCTCGGCGTACAGCATGAAAATCGCCAGAAACATGGCCTGATTCCCCGACTGCGGCTTGCCCGCGAGGCACCCCAACTGCTCCAATTCGGCAGCAAGGTTCGTAGGGACCTGTTCGGCCACCAATGCCGCGATACGCCTGTCGTTCGCGGCACCCAGTATGGCCAGGGCGCTGAGGGTCAGCGTTAGCAACTGACGGTAGCCCTTGTCGGATGGCGGCGCATTGTCCTCTCCGCGCCTGGCCACCACGGCCCCGACCAGCGCTTCGACGAAAGCGTCCCTGCTCTGCAGCAGTACAGGGCGCCGGCGTGTTAGCCATAGCGCAAACACCCCGAAGCAGCGCGCATAGGCCGTAGGCTCAGCGTCCTCGAACAGCCGGAAGTCCGCTTCTCCCACGCGACAGCCGTCGACGAATGCATCAAATCGGGAAGTCGCTGCGCCGTTCATACCAACCCTTTCCTCGGCTCCGCCTAGAAATCCGCCACGTGTTCGGGGTTGACATGTACGTCGGCCGGCAACGCCTGCGCGGCACGTTTGCCGATTACGCTTTCATATTGCTCCGCGAGGATCTTGCCCGTTCCCGGACGCTTGACCCAGATATTATCGCGGGTGAAGGCCTCGCCTGCGGCGATCGGAGCGGTGGTCACCACCGTGGCATAGGCAAACTCGATCACCGGCTTTTCTTCGGGCAATATGGATTTGCTCCCGCCCATGGCCTCCCAAACCGCGCGCGAACCTTGCACGAGGTCGGCCAGTTCGTCGGGTTCAATGGAAATACCGGTATCCGGGCCCGGCCACGATCGCGAGATAGTGAAATGCTTCTCGAGGATGCAGGCGCCCAGCGCGACTGCACCCAAGGCAGTCCAGATGCCCATTGAATGGTCCGACGAGCCGATCGGAATACCCGGAAACGCCTGCTGCAGGTCGGTGATTGCGTTCAGCCGGACCTGATCGTAGGGGGTGGGGTACATGCTGGTGCAATGCAGCAGGGCGTAAGGGACGCGATGGTTCTCCAGGATCGCGACCGTCTTGCGGACCGATTGGATGTCATTCATGCCGGTCGAGACAATCATCGGCTTGCCCATGGCGGCCACATGGTTGAGCAACGGGTGATTGTTGCACTCTCCCGAGCCAATCTTGAATGCGCCCACGCCGAACTCGTTGAGCCGGTCGGCCGCTTCCCGCGAAAACGGCGTAGACAGGTAAATGATGCCCTTTTCAGCGCAGTAGTCCTTGACCTGTGCTTCTTCGGACGCCGTCAGCTCACAGCGCTTGATGATATCCCACAACCGTTCTGTGGATATGGCGCCCGGCGTCATATCGGTCGGGATCATCTCTTTCTCGGTAATGTGGCACTGAAACTTCACCACCTCGGCGCCGACGGCAACGGCTGCGTCCACCAACTGGATCGCCTTGTCGATCTTGCCTTCATGATTGATGCCCACTTCGGCCAGCACCAGCGGCGGATGCTCCGGCCCGACCGGGCGGTCGTTGATGTAGAATGTGCTCATTTCATCGTCCTGGAGGTAGGTTTCGGACTAAATTCGGGTAAAGACGCCATAGAGGCAGTACTGGCGCATGAACCTGCTGAGGTTGGGTAGGTTCACCGGCGCATGCAGCACGACACGACTGGTAAAGCCGGCCTGGGCGAGGCGCTCAACGAGTGCTGCCTCGCTGTAGAAGACCTTGTGGTCGCTATCGCTAGCATAGCCCTTCTCACCGGGCACGCCACAGATAAGTGTACCTCCGGGCGCCAGTATTCGATGAGCCTCGGCCAGCAGGGCCGTCGGATTGGTGATGTGCTCGAGGACGTTGTCCAGGATGGCGCCCTGGAAGGTGCCATCGGCAAAGGGCAGGCTGTCGGGCTGCATGGGCCGTGCATCGAGGCCGCGCGCGAGGCAGTCTTGCACGTTGAGCGGGTTGATATCCACGCCGACCGTGTCTGGCCTAAAGCTGAGCATGTCCCCGATGCCGCAGCCGATATCAAGAACGGTACCACTGAGGTGGTGGCTGAGCATAGGATAGAGCCAATACCGACGATACATGTATCCCAAGCTGCTCCGGCCTTTGAGATAGTTGTGGTAAGTCTCAAAGTCGGCGTGTTCGGTCAATGGCTCGATTCCCTCAATGCGACGGCTGCCGACCTATGCCACAAGCGCTACCCGACATTCAACCGACAAGAAACTTTACGCCGACGAGGGGGGGCTGAGGCGTGACGAGCTGCTTTGTCGGAGTATGCTGAGAAAGGCAGCCGCATTGGGATGCTGTCGGTGGTGAGCAGGTAGCAGGGTCTGGCGCCCGCCGCTCGACGGCGCCAATTTCCGGGACAACCTGATCGCTTGCCCTATCGCGTCGGGCAGGTCATCATCGGTGCTGAATAGTATACCGTTAACGCCTGGTTCTATCAGCTCCCGGTTGCCGTCGACATCGCGCGCGACCACGGGAATGCCGAGATGAAGCGCCTCAAGGGCGGCACGAGCGGTGCCTTCCGAAAGCGATGGCATGACCAGGCAGTCGACACCGGCCAGCACCTTGAAGGGGTTGGCGAGGGCGCCATGCATGACGACGCGTTCGCCTAGCCCAAGCCGTTCGATCTCGGCCCGACATTGCTGGCGCAGGGGGCCATCGCCGATGATATGCAACAGGCAGTCACCGTCCAGCTCGGGGGCGGTCAGGGCACGAATGAGCTCGAGCGGCTGTTTGCGCTCGGTAAGGCTCCCCAGGAAAGCGAGCGAAGCGGGCGCATGAAGATCGGGGGGCTGCCGGAACGGCTCGACCGGACCCTCATCGATGAAATTCCCTATGATTGGGACATCCCTTCCCGTCATCTGCCGGATCTGCCTTGCCATCGGAGTATTCATGGCAACCACAGCGTGCATCCACCGCAGGCCGATCAAGTGGGCATAGCCAAGTGGTCCTCCGACCGGCCCATAGTCCAGCCGGTAGTTCATGGGCAGGTTTCCGCGTACACTGGACAGGGTCGCGGCGCAGTCCCCGCAAAGAGCGTTGAACACGTCGGCGGAGAGGCAAAACGAAATCGAACCCACCGCGCCTTGGGAGGCCGCCCGCTTCAGCATTTTCCGGTAGGCGAGGAACTGCTGCATGCGGGAGCCTGACCGCTCAGCCAAAACGACGGTTCTCACCTTGGGGTCGATCGGGGCCTCGGCACCGGGCCCTCGCTTGATGGCACACAGCGTGACAGCTTGATCCGCGGCAAGTGCATTGGCGAGGGCAACGGCGCCCTTGACCGGACCGGCCGGAGAAAAGGACGGCACCAGGATGAAGACATTCACAAAATGCGTCACGGTCGGGATGCCTCAAGAATGGCGGCCGCCCGGCGCTCCCAAGTGTGATGCTGACGATAGTCGTTGTGGGCCTGTAGCCCAATAGCGTCGCGAAGGCCCACATCTGCCCTAACCCTGCCAAGCGCTTCAATCCACGCCCCGGTATCGTCCGGGGCAACAAGCAGCGCGTTTTGCCCGTGGCGAAGCACCTCGGAAAGTACCGGGAGATCGGACGAAAGAATAGCGTTTCCGCTCGCCATGTACTCGAACATCTTCATTGGCGACATCCACCGGGCCGTATCCTGCCCCTCGACGCCTATTGAGACTGAACGTTGATACGGCATCAGCAGCGCATCGCAGGCCAGCATGGCCTTCTGAGCTCGGCGATGCGGCACATAACCCACATAATGCAAATTCTGGGGGTGGGCGCGCGCCCGGTGACTGGCAAGGTCGGCTTCGTTCCCCCCGAACACCAGGAAGGGAACGTCCCCGTGGGCAGCGGCCATCGCCTCGATGACTTCAAGCCCGCGTCCGGCATAGAGGTGTCCAAAATACCCGGCTACGAACGGCGCCGGTGGTAACCCGGCCTGTTGCAGCAGTTCGGCGCGGGCGAGTTGCCGCTTGTCTTGTGATAGGCGGACGATCCCCGAAGGCGCAGCGTCATGCAGGATCAGCGCATCCTTGAGCCGAAGCTGGTGATGCTGTTCAAGAATAGTTTTGAGCATCGCCGAGATCAGGATGGTACGAACAAACGGCCGTGTCAGGATGAAATGCTCCAAACGCCTCAGGCGACCGAGACCCAATTGGTGAGTCTCGTAGAAGTGGGGGATGCCCGCCAGCGCCAAGCCATAGGATGCATAGAGGTTCCGCGACAGAATGGTCGGTCTAGCTGCGCGCGACGCAATGGCGCGCATCAACCCTATCGCTGCCAGCGCTCCGATAGCACCGCGCACCGGAAGGGCAACGGTGCTCAGGCGGACGTTGGTGAACGCCACATTGTAGGTTTCGAGGACTTGGGCGCGCGCGGCGGCGGGCGATCCGGAGCCGCGTCGGGCCAGCAATTCGACCCGGGCGCCATTCTGGGAAAATCCCTCACATTGCTGGACGACATGCACTGCGTTGGCTGTGCGTGAGGGCAGCGTCGACGGAGAGATATAAAGAACGTGGAGGTCAGTCACCGGTGGGCCTGGCTATATGAGCGTTGATGGTGGAATGGCCGTCATGTTCTGTCCTTCAGGCCCAGATAATCCCTGCCGGCCGCCGCCAGCGCCTCGGCGGCGTTTTGCGGGGCGGACCACCCTAGCAGTCTGGAGGATTTTTCGGTGTCGATCCACAGCGAGTCCGTCAACTGGCGCACCATCGTTCGCTTGCCAAACAGGGCAGCCGCCAGGTGCAACAATTGCGGCGGCAAAGGGACCAGCCTGGGCCGTAGGCTCATACCGCACCAAATATGCTGTAGAATTTCTGGCGTTGAAACATCCTGCTGATCCGAAACGACAAAGGTTTGGCCGGCGGCTGCCGGATGGACGGAACAAAGTTCGAGAAAGTGGACAAGATTCGTGAGTGCAATCAGGCTTCGCCGATTGCGCACCGACGCCAGGGGAAGGGGTATGCCTGTCGCGGCCAATTTCAGGAGCAATCTGAAATTTCCGGGGGCATCCGGTCCATAAACTAGCGGTGGACGAACAATGCACAATTCCATACCCGAAGTGCTCAGCAACGCGCGCAGTCCGTGTTCAGCCTCGCATTTTGACTGCCCGTAATATGTATTGGGTGCTTCCGGACTGGCTTCCGTGATCGCCGCTCTTCTGCCAAGGCTTCCATGCACTCCGATTGTGCTGACGAAGACAAAGCGTCTGGCGCCCGCAGCCTGGGCAGCCGCCGCAAGATCGAGCGTTGCGCGGGTGTTGACGCGGCGGAACGCCTCCAGGTCGGCCGAGCGGCCGAGCTTGCCGTGGGCTGCGCCGGCAAGATGAATGACCACCTCGCAGCCGTCTACCGCGCGGGGGAGCTTCTCGGCGTCCAACAAATCCAAACGCAAGGCGTCAATACCCGGCCCCGGCTCGGCACCGATGCGCACGACGCCACGCGCCTGGGCACCATGGTCCTGCAGGGCCCTGCAGACCGCCCTGCCAACAAAGCCGTTGGCACCGGTTACCAGATAACGTGCGCTCACGAACCACGCCCCCTGTCAGTAGCTCTCAAATGCAATTGGGTGGGGCAGCCCCAGCACGTGGCGCGCCCAGCTCAGGGCTGAATAGGCATATCGTGTTTCGATGTCCAAGGACAAAAAGGGTTCGGCAAAGAACGACTCCGGGACAGCAGGAGCGGTGCGGTCCACCACGCACACCCTCGATGAGTGGTAGAGGCGGCTGTCGAGCAGTAGCCGGTTGGTCGAGATCAGCTTCCGCCCGGCGAACAGGGCATCAAAACACCGAGTGGTTAGGCCAGTTTGCCGCACATGTTCGATATCAACGGAAGCGCGTGACGAGCGCACGATCCTTTCGACGTCCTCAATCGGTAGTGGCACCAGGGAGAAACGGCCGCTTGGCGAACGCCGGACATAGTCGCTGAACATGAACTTGAGTGCGTAGAGCAACGGGCTCGGGAAATAGCCGAAGACGTAGCCGGGATGTGCCGGCCCCACGGCGCGTTCCAGGCGAGACAGCACTGCGGCGCGGTCCGAATGGATCGTGCCTACAAAGCTCCAGTCATACTGATAGTCACCGGCCGGCTCCGCATGCGTTTCTGAAATGGAAGGAAAAAGCGGTCGGTATTCCCATCCTCCGCGGCTGCTATCCCGCGGGTCGAATGTTGATACGGCATCGAACAGCGGCGCAATCCGGCCGCCGCTTCGCGCGTTCTTCACCGCGTCCCACAGATAAAGCGAGAAGCGGGCCCTTGGGAAACGTGCACGCATGGCCAGCACGGCGGCTCGCGACAAGGCTTCACCCTTCACCACAACGACGTGCTCGAAGCTGTTGACAGGCTCGGCCGTGATTTTGGAGAGGAAGTGAGGTGTCGACAGCTGGCTGGTGAGGCGGGAGAAATAGCGAAGTGCGGCCTTGAATGCGGTGTTATGGCTGGGTCGGTCGTCCCACCAAACGGTCGCATATCCAAGTTGCCCGAAGGCAGCCATCATTCGGGCGGGGTAAGAGAAGAACTTAGGGCAAATCAGCAGGATACGCGGCGCGTCTACCTTTGCCGTGCCTGCCGCGGTGCTTACGGACGCTTCAGTAATTTGTGTCGGCCCCATAATAGGATTTGTACCACTCCACAAAGCGCCGCACACCCTCGATCACTGGCGTTACTGGCTTATAGCCCAGCTGACCCTCGAGTTCGCTCGTATCGGAATAGGTCGACGGGACATCGCCGGGTTGCAGCGGCAGATACTCACGCTTGGCGACCTTGCCTAGTGCGGCCTCGATCGCATCCACGTAGGCGGTAAGCGCGACTGGGTTGTTGTTGCCGATATTGTAGATTCGGTAGGGCGCGTCGCTCGTGGCCGGATCGGGCCGGACGCTGTCCCAGGTCGGATTAGGCTGCGCGATCGCATCCGATGCCCGGATCACGCCTTCGACGATATCATCGACATAGGTGAAGTCCCTGACGTGATTGCCGTTATTGAACAACTGGATCGGGCGGTCTTCAAGGATGTTCTTAGTGAATTTGAACAACGCCATGTCAGGCCGGCCCCATGGGCCATAGACGGTAAAGAAGCGCAGCGCCGTGGTCGGCAGGCGGAACAGATGGCTGTAGCTGTGTGCCATCAGTTCATTGGCGCGCTTGGTCGCAGCGTAGAACTGCAGGGGATGGTCTACGCCGTGGTGCTCGGAAAAAGGCATATTGGTGTTGGCACCATATACGCTTGATGTCGAAGCATAGGTCAGGTGAGCAACATTGTTGTGCCGACACGCTTCGAGTAGGTTGACGAAAGCGATCAGGTTAGATTCCACGTAGGCATGGGGATTTTCCAGACTGTAGCGAACGCCGGCCTGGGCCGCCAGATGGATGACCCGATCGAACCGGTTGTGCTCGAAAACCCTATCCAGCACCGGTCTGTCTGCCATGTTGCCGCGCACGAATGCATAGCGCTTGTCGGACTGGGTCGCGAGATCAGCCAGTGTCGCCAGCCGCCGCTCCTTGAGCGCTGGGTCGTAGTAGTCGTTAACCACATCGAGCCCGACGACCTCATCGCCTCTCTGAAGCAACCTCCGTGCTAGATGGAAGCCGATGAACCCCGCAGAGCCCGTAACCAAGACTTTCATGAGCGAGCCTTTGCGAAATGGAATCGGCACAGTGAGGAGGTCTTACGCTGGAATAGATTGGTTCGCCACCCCAATGCAGTCACCGGCATCGTGCCAAACGGCAAGCATGTTCGCCTTCGCCTTAGCAATCGCGTCGGTCGCGGCTGGGCGGCCGTCGTGCACTTGATCGATTCCATCGGGCGGAAGAGATCCATTCCAAGATGCCCCTGGGCGGCGGCAGATATCCGGCGGCAACACTGCTTTCATCGGCAAGGTCGCCGGCGATCCGCTGGGCGACGTGTTCGAAGCTAATCTCGATGCCATCGACGTCCAGTATAATACCAGCCGCCTCCAGAATGGTGCTCTAGCCATCCGCTCGATAACCTTTCTTTCCCTCGATGATCTTTCTTACCGAAGAAGGCGAGCACTCCATGAGAGTCTATTTGGGTGCCTGCCATCAGCTGACCGAGCAGGATAGAAGACCCGATGAGATCGGCGGAACCGTCATCATCTATCTGGCGAGCATGCTTTGGGTGCCGGTGGACGCGAGAACGATGCGACGCCCCCGCCCCATAGACCCAGCGCACCTGAGGGCATGTTAGGGCGCGGCCGCCCTGGCCTCGGGCAAGCGAGGGCTGGAGAGGCAGGGTATTGGATTTGCAGACTAATCGGTCCGAGTCCGTCCCGTTCAAACCCGCGCACCGGTGTTTACTGTGAATGCAGGCGAGGGTTACATATCCTTACCTAGTCTAGTCCTGACTTTGATGGTTCTCTGGGCTGGCCAGAGAGTGGCCGTCCGGTCAAGGGCCATGCCAGGCATATAGGAGAATGACCAGTTGAAAATTGCCATTGTTGGATCAGGCTATGTCGGCCTCGTCACCGGCGTCTGCCTCGCCGATTTCGGTCACGAGGTCATTTGCATCGACAAGGAGCAGACCAAGATTGCGGCTTTGGAGCAAGGCATTGTACCGATCTACGAGCCGGGTCTCTCCGAGCTGGTCAACTCCAACGTCGCGGCCGGGCGGCTTTCGTTCACGACGATCCTGCCCTCAGCTGTGGCCAAGGCCGATGTCGTTTTCATCGCTGTGGGTACGCCCAGCAGGCGCGGAGATGGCCATGCCGACCTGAGCTACGTTTATGCGGTGACCCGCGAAGTCGCGGAGGCTGTATCTGGCTTCACCGTTGTCGTCACCAAATCCACGGTACCCGTCGGCACGGGCGACGAGGTTTCGCGCATTATCAAGACAGTCAATCCTGATGCCGATGTTGCGGTGGTCTCAAATCCGGAATTCCTGCGTGAGGGTGCGGCCATCGATGATTTTAAACGTCCGGACCGAATTGTTATTGGCATGGACGATGAGCGGGCCCGTGAGGTTATGACCGAGGTCTATCGACCGCTTTCTCTCAACCAGGCGCCACTCCTGTTCACCGATCGTCGGACATCCGAGCTGATCAAGTACGCGGCAAACGCCTTCCTTGCGATGAAGATAACCTTCATCAACGAGGTGGCGGATCTGTGCGAGGCCGCCGGGGCCAATGTGCAAGAAGTGGCGCGGGGCATCGGTCTCGATGGCCGGATCGGCTCGAAATTCCTTCACGCAGGGCCGGGCTATGGCGGTTCATGCTTCCCCAAGGACACGACGGCATTGGTCAAAATCGGGCAGGATTTCGGCAGTCCCATGCGGCTCGTTGAAACGACTGTTTCGGTCAACGACCAGCGCAAACGGGCCATGTCCCGCAAGGTGATTGCTGCCTGTGGTGGGGATGTGCGCGGCAAGACCATCGGCATTCTGGGCCTGACCTTCAAACCCAATACCGATGACATGCGGGAGGCGCCCTCGCTCGACATTATCCGCGGTTTGCAGGACCGGGGAGCGCAGGTAGTCGCATTCGACCCGCAGGGCATGAAGGCGGCCCGCGAAATGGTGGAAAACGTTCGTTTTGCCGACAGTGCCTATGGCGTTGCCGAAGGTGCAGACGCCGTGGTGCTAGTCACCGAGTGGAACGAGTTCCGTTCGCTGGATCTGGGACGCCTACGTGCGGCGATGAAGACGCCGGCCGTTGTCGATTTGCGCAATGTCTACCGCCCGCATGAGATGCGTCGCCACGGCTTCACCTACGCCAGCATAGGCCGCACAGATTTCGGGGTAGACGATCGCATTTCCGACGCTGCGGAATGACGGACAGGAGACGTGACCCCTCGGTCATGATCCTCGCCAATCTTGGCGTGCGGCGACTACGGTTCGCAAGAACAGTCAAATGGACGAAGGGGACCCCAATGGGGCGATCTCATCGTCTGGAACCACGGTTTGATGTAGGTTTTGACTATGATACTTAAGAAGACCGACCTAGAGGGAGTCTTTGAGGTATTACCGTTCCGGCACGGTGATGACCGCGGGTATTTTTCCGAAACATTCAGGGACGATTGGTTCAGGGCCCATATCGGCTCGCACCGTTTCGTACAGGAGAACCAGTCCCTCAGCCGGGCCGCCGGCGTGGTGCGCGGGCTGCATTTCCAGTCCGAACCGTCGGCTCAGGGAAAGCTGGTGCGATGCGTGGCCGGGGCCATATTTGACGTGGGTGTCGACATCAGGGTCGGATCACCGAATTTTGGCAGATGGGTCGGGGTGGTTCTAAGCGCCGAGGCCGGCAACCAGCTCTGGGTGCCGCCGGGCTTCCTGCACGGCTTCTGCACGCTCGTGCCTGATTGCCTGGTGTCGTACAAGGTCACGGCCTACTACGATCGCGCGTGCGACAAGGGTGTGCGTTGGGACGACCAGGACATCGCCATCACCTGGCCAGATCTCGCGGATCCAGCGCATCTTTCACCCAAGGACAGGCATCAGCCAGCCCTGCGCGACCTGCCGCCCTATTTTAACTATGAGGGAAGCTGATATGCGCGTTCTGGTGACCGGTGGCGCAGGTTTCATCGGCTCGGCACTCGTCCGCTACCTGGTTGCGGAACAGGGGTACGAAGTCCTCAATGTCGACAAGCTGACCTATGCAGGCAACCTCGCTTCGCTCAAGGCCATAGATAACCATGCCGGCTACCGCTTTCTGAAGGCGGACATCTGCGACCGGAAAACGATGGCCGAGGCCTTTGCCAGCTTTCGGCCAGACAGGGTGATGCACCTGGCCGCTGAAAGTCACGTTGATCGCTCGATCACCGGCGCACAGGATTTTGTTGAGACCAACGTCATGGGCACGTTCAGCCTGCTCGAGACGGCGCGCCACTATTTTGCCGGTCTTGACGCTGCGTCCCGAGAGCGGTTCCGGTTCCTGCATGTGTCGACCGACGAAGTCTATGGCTCGCTGGGTGATGATGGGCTCTTCCGGGAAGACACGCCCTACGATCCGAGTTCGCCCTATTCGGCCTCCAAGGCGGCATCGGACCACTTGGCCAAGGCCTGGCAAAGAACATACCAGCTGCCTGTTGTGGTCTCGAATTGCTCGAACAATTACGGCCCATATCACTTCCCCGAAAAGCTCATTCCCCTAACCATTCTCAACGCCCTGGCCGGCCGGGAACTTCCGGTCTATGGCCGGGGCGAGAACATCCGAGACTGGCTCTATGTCGAAGATCACGCTCGTGCACTTGATGCGATTATCGCGCGTGGACGGATCGGCGAGACCTATAATGTAGGTGGCCGAAACGAGCGGCGGAACATCGACGTGGTGCGCCGCATCTGCGAGGTGCTGGATCAACGGGTACCGGTTTCTGGCTCCCGGCAGGAGCTGATCCGCTTCGTCACCGATCGACCGGGGCATGATGCGCGCTACGCCATCGACGCGACCAAGCTCGAAGACGAGCTGGGCTGGCGGGCGCTCGAGACCTTTGATACTGGCATCGAGAAGACCGTCGACTGGTACCTGCAGAACGCCTGGTGGTGGGAGCCGCTGCGCCAAAGCTATGATGGCCAGCGCCTGGGCATCTTGCCGACAGCAGAAGCGAAGGCCGGCTGATGCGTCTGGTCGTTACTGGCAAAACGGGACAGGTAGCCACAGCGCTCGTTGAACGCGGGGCGGATCAGGGCGTTGAGGTCGCGCTGGTGGGGCGGCCGGAACTCGACCTCTTGGTTCCCGAAGCCGGGCTGGAGGCGATAGCCGACCTGCGTCCCGACGTTATCGTCTCGGCGGCTGCCTATACTGCAGTGGACAAGGCCGAAGCGGACGAAGCTTCGGCCGTTGCCGTCAATGCCACGGCCCCTGGCGCGATTGCCCGCCTGGCCGATCGGCTGGGTGTTCCGCTCATCCACTTGTCGACCGACTATGTCTTTGATGGGCGCAAGGACGCGCCCTATGTGGAAACGGACCAGACCAATCCACTGGGTGTTTACGGGCAGACCAAGCTTGCGGGCGAAAAGGCAGTGGCCGCGGCGACGGCCAATCACGCCATCCTGCGCACCGCGTGGGTCTATTCGCCGTTCGGAAACAATTTCCTCAAGACCATGCTGCGGCTGGCCGAGCAGCGACCGGCACTGGGGGTTGTGGACGATCAGATCGGCAATCCGACCTCGGCCCTCGACATAGCTGATGCGGTGATACGTGTGGCAGGAAACCTTGTGTCGCGGCCGGACGACGCCCAACTGCGGGGGATTTTCCACATGGCAGGTCATGGTGACGCCAGCTGGGCGGATTTGGCGAGCGAGATCTTCGCCGTTTCGGCGACGCTGGGCGGTCCTTCGACGCTGGTCAACCGCATCGGTACGCCTGACTACCCGACCCCTGCGCCGCGCCCGGCCAATACCCGGCTTTCATCGGCAAAGCTGCAGGCGGTCCACGGCGTGGCCATGCCGGACTGGCGGTCGTCCACTCGTTCAACGCTTGCCCGCCTGCTGGGTAAAAGCGTCCGGGCCACTAATTCCATTCATCCGGAGCAGACGTCATGAAGGGCATTATTCTGGCAGGCGGCAGCGGTACGCGGCTGTATCCGATCACTATGGCCGTCTCAAAGCAGCTCATGCCTGTCTATGACAAGCCGATGATCTATTATCCGCTCACCACCCTCATGCTGGCGGGCATGACCGAGATACTAATCATCACCACGCCCCATGACAGTGAGGGTTTCCGTCGCCTGCTGGGCGATGGGTCGCAGTGGGGTATTTCCCTTTCCTTCGCCACGCAAGCCCATCCCAATGGACTGGCGGAGGCCTTTGTCATCGGCGCCGATTTTGTTTCCGGCGGGCCATCCGCGCTGATCCTGGGGGACAACATCTTCCACGGCCATGGCCTTCCCGAACTGATGCGCCGGAGCGCCTCACGGGCCACGGGGGCCAGCGTCTTTGCCTACCATGTCACCGATCCGGAGCGCTACGGCGTGGTCGAATTCGACCAGAGCAATCACGCCATCAGCATCGAGGAAAAGCCGGCCAAGCCGCGTTCCAACTGGGCGGTGACTGGGCTCTATTTCTACGACGAGCAGGTTGTAGACATCGCTGCAAATCTGAAGCCATCGGCGCGGGGCGAACTGGAGATCACCGACGTCAACCGCATCTATCTCGAAAAGAGTCAACTTTCCGTGGAATTGATGGGTCGGGGCTATGCCTGGCTAGATACAGGGACACCCGATAGCCTACTCGACGCGGCGCAATTTGTTGCCACCCTGGAAAAGCGCCAGGGATTCAAGATTGCCTCGCCCGAAGAGGTGGCGTACCGCATGGGCTTTATCGGGGAGCGGCAACTGGAGAGCCTCGCCGAAGCACTTAAGAAAAACGCCTATGGCCATTACCTTTCGAGTGTGCTGAAGGGCTGACGAGTGTAGCCATAAGCTGCGCGCGCGCGCTTTCTTGGCGGGGGTGCAAGCGAAGTCTCATCCTCGATGGTCATTGCGGCGATAGCATTCTCCAGCCGCAGGCTAGACTGGAGCAACTTCGCTGGTAAGTCGTGCAATGACTCGGCGACTGAAATAAACTCCTATCTGTCGATGCCGATCAGGGGCGCCTCGTCTTGTAGCGGCTTAAAGAACGCCGATGAATGTCACGCATGGATAGTAGAAAAACTGGGTCTCGCTCGTCTGAAACGATCGACCGTACTGACTCCCTTGTCCGCTCTTCATTGGGATCGGTGAAGAGTTCGTACGGTGCCCCTTCCTCGCGCATGCGACCCTGATCGAAGAAGCAGACGCGGTCCGAGATTTCGCGGGCAATGCGCATTTCGTGGGTCACCAGCAGCATGGTCAAATCATGTTCATGCGCCAGCTTGCCGATGACATTGAGCACCTCGCCGACAAGCTCCGGGTCCAGCGCCGATGTCGATTCGTCAAACAGCAGGATATTGGGGCGCATGGCCAGCGCCCGGGCAATACCACAGCGGCTCGCCGTTGACCCTCACCGCCCCGCCATTGGTGCCTTCGAGGCACCGATTCAGGATCGGCCGGGAACCTGGCGGAAGAAATCTGCATAGCCGCCGGAGGTCGTTTCGGCATGAAGGGCGCGCAGATCGAGCATAACATTGTCGGACCGGTCGATGCGGAGGTCGACGAGCGGATAGCGTTCGTCCTGAAAAACCTTGAGCGCGGCCGAGCCCACACCGCGGCTGTCGCCGCCCGCATCGGCGCCGGCTTCCAGCGTCGCCAGCAGGCGATCCGAAAGCCTTCCCAGCTTGCGCGCGTCTTCGAAAGCCTTAGCCATGCGGTCGAGCACCTGTTCATTGGCAATCAGATTTCCAGCCACGGCAAAGTCCTGGCCCTGCCTGTGGCCCGCTACTCCCTGGCAAGCTTCACCGGTCCAGGCAGTCGTGGCCCCAGACCGATCTACAATGATGAACTGGCGCTTCTCGGGCGTCGGGTCGCGCGCCAGAGCCTCCGCAAGCGCCACATCCAACGTCGTGCCAGACTGCAGCAGGTCCAGGGCGTCATAGGCCAGATAAGGGTTTGTCATGGCCTGTGTGGCAACGGCGCCGACCCCCGCCAACCCATGTGGCACCAGTGCGCCAACTGCGGCGCCGGCGGTCGCCGTGGCCACGCCAAGGGCGCCCGTAGTCGGGTCCCGCGCCACAATGGAAAACGTCATGGGCTCTACCTCTCTGCAAATTTATTAGCATAAATTGACCTAGAGGCAAATTTATGATGATAAATAGTGCAAGTCCTTGTCTCATGGCGTGGAGCTTGCGGCAAGGGTAGGGAACGCAAGGAGAAACCACATGAACCGCAAATGGATGGGATTGGCCCCCTTAATGGTCGCCACGGCCCTGGCGCTTTCTGGCCCGACAGCGGCGCAGACACCGCCCAATGTGCTGGTCGTCGGCCAGATCGCCGAACCGGCATCGCTCGACCCCCACGTCTCCACCGCAGCCAATGATTTCCGCATCGCGGTCAATCTTTATGACGGGCTGGTGCGCAACAAATCCGGCACGCTGGAGATCGAGCCTGCGCTCGCCACGGATTGGACGATTTCAGATGACGGTCTGGAGTACACCTTCAATCTGCGCGAGGGCGTCACCTTCCACGATGGGACCCCCTTCAACGCCGAGGCGGTCAAGTTCAACTTCGACCGCATGCTGGACGAGACCCATCCCTTCGCGGACACTGGTCCGTTTCCGCTCTCTTTCTTCTTCTCCTCTGTGGAAAATGTGGAGGTCGTGGACGACCTGACGGTCAAATTTACGCTCAACGAACCTTTCGCCCCCTTCATGTCCAACCTCGCCTCTCCGACCGGCCTCATCGTCTCGCCGGCAGCTGTTGAGCAATATGGCTCGGATTACGGTCGCAACCCGGTCGGCACGGGCCCCTTCAAGTTCGAAGAGTGGCAGTCCAACACGCGCGTCGTTGCCTCGCGCAACCAGGACTATTGGGATGGCGAACCGCCGCTTGAGGCTGTCATTTTCCGTCCCATTACCGACGCCAATACCCGTGTTGCCGAAATGCTCTCTGGTGGCATCGACGTGCTTCTGGAAACACCGCCGGACAATGTCGCCCAGTTCCGCGACGACGCCAATTACCAGGTGGTTGAGGCCGTTGGTCCGCATGTCTGGTATGTCATGCTCAATGCCAAAGAAGGCCCCTTCACCGACGTCCGCGTCCGCCAGGCAGTGAACTATGCGGTCAACAAGGAAAGCCTCGTCAACGATGTGCTGCAGGGTACGGCTGAGGTCTCCGCCGGCCCGATTCCGCCGGCCTTCAACTGGGCATACAACGAAGAAGTCGATCCCTATCCCTATGATCCCGAAATGGCGCGGCAGCTTCTTGCCGAGGCCGGGGCAGACGGGGCGTCCCTGACCTTCCTCGTCACCGAAGGCGGCTCGGGCATGCTCGATCCCGTCCCCATGGGCACGGCAATTCAGGCTGATCTCGCAGCTGTGGGGCTGGATGTCGAAATCCAGACTTATGAATGGAACACTTTCCTTTCCGAAGTGAACCCCGGCCTTGAAGGCAAGGCCGACATGGCCGAAATGGCCTGGATGACTTCCGATCCGGACACTCTGCCCTTCCTGACTTTGCGCACGGCGGCCTGGCCGGAGGAAGGTGGCTTCAACTCGTCCTATTATTCTAATCCCGAGGTTGACGAATTGCTCGACCAGGCGCGGATCGCCACTGATCAGGCGGAACGTGCCGATCTCTACAAGCAGGTGCAGGAGGTGGTGAATGAGGATGCCCCCTGGCTCTTCGTAGCCAATTGGAAGCAGAACGCGGTCGTCACCAGCGCCGTCGAAGCGTTCCAATTGCAACCGGATTTCGGCCTGGTTCTGCGCGAGGTAAGCAAGCCATAGGTTTGCTGCGAGGGACTCCTCACCCTTCCCGGCCCGAGGCCGATCTACCCTCTCCCCTTGTGGGAGAGGGTGCCCGGGAGGGCGGATGAGGGCTATCTTTCACTGGAGGGAGGACCAGATATGACCGCCTATATCGGCAAGCGCCTCCTGGCCGCCGTTCCGGTTATCCTCGGACTTTCAATCATCGTCTTCCTGGTGATGAAGCTCATCCCCGGGGACCCGGCCCAGGCGCTGCTGGGCTCCTATGCCACCCCGGAAAACGTCGAGCGCATCAATCGGGCCTTGGGTCTCGATCGCTCCTGGCCCGAGCAATATGTCATCTGGATCGGCAATCTTCTCCAAGGCGACTTCGGCCGCTCCTACATTCTCAACCGCCCGGTGATCGATGAGGTGCTGGAGCGCTTCGGCGCCACCCTCATTCTGGCAGGCGCGTCTCTGATCATCTGTTCGGTGCTCGGCATTCTTGCTGGCATCGTCTCGGCGGTCCGCCAGTTCGGCTGGACCGACCGCATCGTCACCTTCTTTGTGCTGATCGGCATTTCGATGCCGGCTTTCTTTCTGGGGCTGGTGCTCATCCTGCTCTTTGCAGTGCAGTGGCGCCTGCTCCCAGCCTCAGGCATGTATGCTGTTTATGGGGGCGGAGATCTGCCTGACCTGTTGCGGCATCTGATCCTGCCCGCCGGCACATTGGCTATTGTGGCTACAGGCGTGGTCGCTCGCCTGACCCGCGCCGCCATGCTCGAAGTGCTGCGACAGGATTTCATACGCACTGCCCGCGCCAAGGGATTGAGCGAGAACGCGGTAATCTACCGTCATGCGTTCCGGGCCGCGCTGGTTTCCATCATTCCGGTCATCGGCATCCAGGCAGGCTTCGTGCTGGGCGGTGCCGTCTATATCGAAACGGTGTTCCAGTGGCCGGGTCTGGGGCAGATGCTGGTCAAGGCGGTCTCTACCCGCGACCTGCTGCTGGTGCAGGGCGGGGTGCTGGTTGCCGC
Organism: uncultured Devosia sp.; assembly: GCF_913055165.1. Lineage (GTDB taxonomy): Bacteria > Pseudomonadota > Alphaproteobacteria > Rhizobiales > Devosiaceae > Devosia. The sequence goes on along the minus strand of NZ_CAJXJS010000016.1, from coordinate 23,338 downwards.
CACGCTCTATGTGTTGGTCAATCTCTTGGCCGACGTTGCCCAGGCCCTGCTCGATCCGAGGCTCAAGGCATGACAGACATGGCCCTTTCCGCACCCGCACCCCGCAAACGGCGCAGCAACTGGCAATTGCTGATGGCCAATCGCCTTGCGGCGGCGGGTCTGTTCATCTTCGGCTTTATCGTGGTTCTGGCCGTGCTGGCACCGGCCCTGCCGCTGCCCAACCCCGACATCACCGACCAACCCAACCGCCTGCTGCCGCCCTTCGCCGACGGACACCTGCTCGGCACCGATCATCTGGGGCGCGATATCCTTTCCCGATTGATCTGGGGTACTCAGGTCTCGTTGATCGTGGGTGTCAGTGCCACGGCGCTGGCAGCCATTTTCGGCTCGCTGATCGGCCTCGTCGCCGGCTATGCCCGCGGCGCCACCGACAGTGTGCTGATGCGCTTTGTCGATATGCTCATGGCTTTCCCCTATATCCTTCTCGCTATCGCCATCGTGGCGGCGCTGGGGCCGGGCCTGCTCAACGCGCTCTACGCCATCGCCATCGTCAACATCCCCTTCTTTGCCCGCAATATCCGCGGTGTCACGGTGTCAATCCGCAACCGGGAATTCGTCGATGCGGCGCGACTTTCTGGCAAGAGCCATCCAGCGATCCTGTTTACTGAAGTCCTGCCCAATGTGCTGCCGGTCATCGTGATTACGATGTCGACCACAGTGGGCTGGATGATCCTGGAAACCGCCGGACTTTCTTTTCTGGGATTGGGCGCGCAGCCGCCAACCTCGGATTTGGGGTCCATGCTCGGCCAGGCGCGGGCCCAGCTCTTTACCGCGCCGCACGCCTCGATCATTCCAGGTATCATGATCTTTGTCCTGGTGATGAGCATCAACCTGTTGGGTGACGGCATCAGGGACGTACTCGATCCGCGCCTGCGCTCTGGGGCGCTGGACCGGCCCATGCCGGTGACCAAGATTGACCGCAAGACCAAGCCCGCCAATGAGATCGAGGACGCGCCGGCGCTGGTCGTCGAGAACCTCTCGACCGGATTCGACGACGGCAGGAGCATTGCGCCGGCGGTGCGCGACATCAGTTTCCGCCTGCGCAAGGGTGAGTGCCTTGGCCTGATCGGCGAGAGCGGTTCAGGCAAATCCGTCACCGCGCTGTCGCTCATGGGGCTGGTCGCCTCACCGCCGGGCGTGATCACCGCCGGCGGCGTCTATATCGAGGGCAGGGAAGTCCTGGGATTGCCCGAGCACGCTTTGATCGCCCTACGGGGCGCTCGTGTGGCCTATGTTTTCCAGGACCCTTTGACCACGCTCCATCCCCTGTTCCGGGTCGGTGAGCAGATTGCCGAAGCCATTCTGGTGCACGAAAGTGTCGGCAGAACCCATGCCAATCGTCGCGCCGTCGAATTGATGGAAACCGTCGGCATTCGCGATGCCGGCAGTCGCGCCAATGCCTATCCGCATGAACTCTCGGGAGGACAGCGCCAGCGCATCGGCATTGCCATGGCTTTGGCAAATGACCCCGATATCATCATCGCCGACGAACCAACCACCGCCCTCGACGTCACTGTCCAGGCCAAAATCCTTGAACTGCTTCACGATCTGCGCCGCCAACGCGGCCTGGCGCTGCTGCTCATCACCCACGATTTCGGGGTGGTGGCCCAAGTCTGCGACCGTGTGGCGGTGATGAAGGACGGCGAGATCGTCGAGCAGGGCGAAACCAGCAAGGTGCTGCGCAATCCGCAGCACGACTATACGAAGCGTCTCATCGCCTGTGTGCCCGAACTGGGCGAAGGCCAGGCCTTCCTAGACCGCGTCCGGCCACTTTTCGAGGGAGCAGGCGCATGACCGACAACGCTGTCGAAATCCGCGATCTGGTAAAGACCTATGGCGGTGGTCGCAGCCTGTTCGGGCGCAAGGCCGGGGAGATTCATGCCGCCAAGGGCATCTCGCTCGATGTCAAGCGCGGCGAAACCCTCGGCATTGTCGGGGAGAGTGGCTCGGGCAAGTCCACCCTGGCGCGCATTCTGGTGGGCCTCGAGGCCCCGACATCTGGCACCATGCAGATCGATGGCAAGCCCTGGGAAGAGTTGGCCGCGGCTGGTTCCCGCGCCTTCGGGCGGACCATCCAATATGTGTTTCAGGATCCTGTGGCCTCGCTCAACCCGCGCAAGACCATCGGCGACATTCTGGATGTCCCACTGCGCCTGCTCTGCGGTTATGATGCCGGCAAGCGTGCCAGCCGCAAGAAAGAGTTGGTCGACGCCGTGCAGATGCCGCTCGACACCCTCGAACGGTTTCCACACGAGTTCTCCGGCGGGCAGGCGCAACGCATTGCCATTGCCCGAGCACTTGCCGCCGAAGCCCGCATCCTTGTGCTGGACGAGCCGGTCAGCGCGCTCGATGTTTCCGTGCAGGCGCAGGTCTTGCTGCTCCTTCAGAGTCTGCGCGACGAACTCGACCTCAGCTATCTCTTTATCAGCCATGACCTTGCGGTCGTCGAATCGATTTCCGACCGCGTCGCGGTCATGTATCTGGGGGAGGTGGTGGAGTTGAACCATGCAGCCAAACTCTTCGCCGCACCGCAGCATGACTATACACGCGCCCTGATCGCCAGTGCGCCGCGTCTGGATACTTCAGGAATGGCATGAGCGAGCAGGACTCAATCGAACACCCCGTCTCGGAGCAGGCCCCGCGGCGCAAGCGCGCGGACGAAATCGTTGATGCAATCAAGCGAATGATCGTTGAACACGGTCTGGGTCCGGGCGATCGATTGCCGCAGGAGCGCGAACTGCTGGCGCAGTTCTCGGCCAGCAAGGGCACGGTTCGCGAAGCGCTTAAAGCGCTGGAGGTGCAAGGTCTTATCTCCGTCCGAACAGGCCCCGGTGGGGGCGCGTTCATAGAGCGCATGTCCGAAGGGCGAGCGATGAGTCTGCTCTCTAACTTTCTCTTCGCCAAGAAGCTGACGATCGCGCATATCTACGAGATGCGAAAGGTGCTTGAGCCCCTGGTTGCGGCCAGCGCCACACCGCATATCGACGCCGCCGGCGTCAAAAGGCTGGAGGCCATCATCTCCATCTATGACCATGAGCCCGCCGACGCCACCGAGCGTTGGAACCAGCGCATGGCCGAACTCGATTTCCACGGCGTGGTCGCCGAGTATTCAGACAATCCGATATTGGCGTTCACCTCCCGCTTTCTGCAGCGCCTGCTCAAAGATCTCGCCATTGCCCAGGACATCTATGTGCAGCCAGAGCCGGTTCTGCGCGAAAGCGGCATTCGGCACCAGCGCGATCTGATCGCCGCCATGATGCGGCGTGATGCTCAGGCCGCCGCGGCCATATTGGCCGAGCACATGGCGGAGGCTGAACAGCACATGCTGTTGCTGCAGGCCCGGCTCGAAGACCGCTTCCTCAGCGAAACTATAGAGCCCCGCAAGCGCCGCAGCCGGCGCTCGGCGTCGTGACCCAGGCTTGACGACGACCAATTTCGCTTCACTATCGGCGCCGTCCTGTGGCAGGGCTGCAATATGAGCGAGTTGAAACCCCCATCCTTTGTCAGCGCGCAGATGGTCGCGGACCGCGCCGGTGTATCGCGCTCAGCCGTTTCGCGCACCTTCACCGAAGGCGCGAGCGTGTCTGAGGCAACGCGTCGCAAGGTCATGGAAGCGGCCAACGCGCTGGGTTACCACGTCAATCACCTCGCCCGTGGTCTGCGGGAGCGCAGCAATATCGTCTGTCTCGTGGTGGCCGACATGACCACACCGATCCGCGCACGCATGGTCGACATTCTCACCCGCAAGCTCCAGGCGTCGGGCAAGATCACGATGGTCATCAATACCGAGACCGATACCGAGAGCGTATCCGCCGCCCTACGACAAACCCTCAACTATCGCGCCGATGCCACCGTCGTTCTCTCGGGTACGCCGCCCGCCTCACTGATAGAAACCTGCATTGCCAATGGTCAGCAGGTCGTTCTGATCAATCGCGACGAACGGCTCCAGGGGTCGAGCAATCTTGGCGTCGACAACGCGATGGCCGGGCGCGAGGCGCTGTATCTCCTGCGCCGCGCCGGGTGCCAACGGCTGGGTCTGATCACCTCCAATGCGGGCACTGCGAGCCTTGTTGAGCGCGAAGAGGTGTTCGTCCAGGCCGCCAGGGACGCCGGCCTGAATGTAACCGTAACCCAGGCTGGCCCCACCAGCTACCAGTCAGGCCAGGAAGCGGCGCGACGGGTCTTCGGGCGCTCGGCATCTCCGGATGGCGTGTTTTGCGTCACCGATCTTTTGGCCTTGGGGTTCATGGACGTGGCGCGCCAGGAATTTGGCCTCAAAGTGCCGGACGATCTTTGCGTCATCGGCTTTGACGACATCGAGCAGGCCAGCTGGTCGTCTTATCAGCTGACCACCTTCCGGCAACCCCTCGATCCCATGGCGGACGAAGTCGTCGACCTGCTGTTGCAGCCCGAGCGAGCCGTCTCCGAACGAAGACTGATCGAGCCGATTCCCATCTGGCGCAGGTCAGTTCGTCCCGCCTCCGCCTGACCGATTGAGAGCCGGTCGGACCGGCGGGCCCTGCGGCTAAACATCTGAAAGAAACGCCATTCTGGATCGCTGGTCGAGGATGTGCACGACCTTTTGCAACGCTTTCGGTAAAGTATTGCACATGTGTGCAGTTACCTTGTGTCATCAAAGCGTTATGTAACGCGGTTACTCAGGCAACTAACAAGGCGAAAAAATGCACTTGTGTGCAAGCGCTATTGGGTGTTGTCTTGATAGGGCGATGGTTCATCGCGGCAGGCACGGCCCGACATCAGAATTGGGACTGCCTACCGCCGGCCAGTGCTGAGAGGGAGGAGGCCCATGAGGCGGGCAACCGGTGCCGATCCGGTTCGCCAAAGCGGTATGCGCCGCGACGCTGCCTCCGCAATCGGTGACGTAAAGCGCGGTGGCCGCCCCGGTCGCCATGATGGGAGAAAGAACATGAAACGTCGTGACTTCATGATTTCCGCAGCGGGTGTGGTGGCCGGTTCGGCCCTGTTGCCCCGCATGTCCTTCGCCGCTGAAGGCGTGATCGACTGGTACACCAGCTCGGACACCAACATCCTCGATTTCTGGGCCAATACGGTCAAGCCGGCCTTCGAGGCCGCCAATCCCGGCATCTCGATCAATCTGGTCGATGCGGGCGACGGCGCCGGCATTATCGCCATCGGTGAACGCGCCATGGCTGCCAAAGAGCAGGGCGCAGACCCGCAGGCCGATTTCTTCGAGTCCGGCGATGCCCTGTTGCCGTCCGGTGCCATCGAGGCTGGTGTCTACGCCAACATCAAGGAAGCCGGCCTGTCCAACTACGCCAAGGTCAATCCGCTGGCGATCGAAAGTGACTATTCGCTGCCCTATCGCGGTTCGCAGGTTCTCCTGGCCTATGACAGCACCAAGCTCAGCGCGGCCGACGCCCCCAAGAACTGGGATGACCTGGTCACCTGGATCAAGGCCAATCCCGGCCAGTTCGTCTATAACCGTCCTGACAAGGGCGGTTCGGGCGGCAATTTCGTGCGTCGCGCCATTCACCAGGCCAATGGCCTCGATCCGGCGGTCTTCACCGTCGACAACTACACCGAGGAATTCGGCAATGAGGCGCTGACCAAGGCCTGGGACATCCTCAGCGACATCGCGCCCTCGCTTTATGACAATGGCGCCTATTCGTCGGGCAATACGCAGTCGATCCAGCTGCTCTCGCAGGGCGTTGTGACCATGACCCCGGTCTGGTCCGACCAGGTCCTGCAGGCGATCAGCCAGGGCGTCCTGCCCGAGAATACCGGCCTGGTGCAGCTTCAGGATCTGGCCCTCGCCGGTGGCTTCACTCGCTCCATCGTCATCGAGAACGGTGTCAATCGCGACGCCTCGCTCAAGCTGGCCGATTTCATCCTGTCCGAAGAAATCCAGAGCGCAATCCTGACCGAACTCGGCGGCTTCCCCGGCGTGAGCTGGGACTACGTCTCGCCCGAACTGCGCGAGCGCTTCGCCGATATCGTGCCAACATCTATCCCGACCTTCCCGGGCGGTGACTGGGCCGGCGCCATCAATGATGGCTGGTACCGTAACGTGGCACCGAACGTCGACCGCAACTCGTGACCGACGCAGCTCCGGCGGCACCTCGACCGCTTATCGACAGCAATGACAGCAGGAGGCCTCATGGCCTCCTGCTCGTCGCCATCCCGGTCTTCCTGGTCGCCTGGCTGGTGATCTGGCCGATCATCAACGCCATTGGCCGCACCCTGTGGCGCCCCGATGCAACCGGTGCCCTGGGTTTCAACCTCAACAGCTATGTCTTCTTCTTCTCCGATCAGTACTCGATCAACAATCTGACGATCACCCTGTGGACGACGCTGGTCTGCGCCATCGTGCTCCTGGCGATCTGCCTGCCCATTTCGCTCTATCTGCGATTTTCGCACGGCAAGTTGCCCGCCTATGTGCAGGCCATGGCGATTTTCCCGATGTTCGTGCCCTCGATCATCCTGGCCTATGCCTTCATCCGCGTACTCGGCCCCAATGGCATGGTCGATATCCTGCTCAATTCGGTCGGCCTGCCCAAGATCCGCACGCCCTATCTGACCCCCTGGGGTCCGGTCATCGGGCTGGTGTGGGACAATATCCCGCTGACCGTGCTGATCCTGCTCTCGGGTCTGGGCAATGTCGCCAACCAGGCGATCGAGGCGGCGCGCGATGTCGGTGCCAATCGCTTCCAGGTGTTCTGGCACATCATTCTGCCGCGCATCTCCAATTCGGTGCTGGTGGCCATTTCCTTTGCGGTGCTGGGCATTTTCTCGTCCTTCACGCTGCCCTATCTGCTGGGGCCTGCTTCGCCCGAAATGATGGGCCCGTTCATGAACCGCACCTTCCGCGAGGTGAACGACCCGCTCAACGCGATCACGCAGGCGGTCATCACCTTCTGTTTCTGTATTGCCTTCGGGCTATTTTATGTGCGCTCGGTCGCACGCAATCAGGGGAAGTGAGATGGAACGGCTTGCTCCCACCACCATTGCGACCCGGCGCCCACCCCTGGTGCGGATTCCGACCGACTGGACCGGCATTGTCTTTGCCGTGCTGCTCTCTGCCGCGGTGATCGTGCCGCTGCTGGTGGTTGGCGTCTGGGCCTTCACCGAGGTCTGGCGCTATCCCAATGTCATCCCGCAGCAATTCGGCCTGCGGTTCTGGAACCAGACCCTGACACGGGCAGACGTATGGGCGGCGCTGACCCTCAGCCTGCAATTGTCCACCGTCGTGACACTACTTTCGGCGGCCATCTGCCTGCCGGCCGCCTATGCCTTTGCCCGCCTCAGCTTTCCGGGGCGCAATGTGCTGTTCTTCTCGTTCCTGGCCGGCCATGCCTTCCCCAAATTCGGCCTGCTGATCGCCATTGCCGCGATCTTCTTGCAGTTGAACCTTATCGGCACCTTCTGGGGCGTGGTGTTGATCCAGCTCGTGGGCACGCTGCTGTTCATGATCTGGATCCCCGTGGCCGCATTCCAGTCGGTGGACCGGCGCATGGAAGAAGCAGCCCGCGACGTAGGGGCCGGACCCTTCCGGGTGTTCTGGTCGATCACCCTGCCGCAGGCCGGCCCGACCATCGCGGCGGCCGTGCTGCTCAGTTTTGTCGGCACCTTCTATGAAACCGAAGGCGCTTGGCTGATCGGCGCGCCGGGCATTCGCACCATGCCCGTGCTGATGATCTCCTTCATCAACAACCAGATGGTCATCCAGTATGGTGCCGTACTCTCGGTGATGCTGTGGGTGCCGTCCTTCATCGCTCTCATGTTCGCCCGCCGCGTCATTGGCGGTGGCGCCTTCGCCCGCGGTTTTGGCGGCTAGGGAAACAAGTATGTCCGTTCTGAAAATTACCGACGTCTCCAAGATCTTCGCCGGCCCGACCGTCGCGGTGGACAATTTCTCGCTCGAAGTGGCGAACGGCGAGCTGGTCTGCCTGCTCGGCCCGTCCGGCTCGGGCAAGTCGACCTTGCTGCGCATGGTCGGCGGCTTCGAACGGCCCACCTCGGGTCAGATGACCATTGATGGCGACGATATCACCCAGCTGCCGCCCGAGCGGCGCCCGACCGGCATGGTGTTCCAGAGCCATGCGCTCTGGACCCATATGAACGTGTTCAAGAACCTGGCCTTCGGTCTCAAGCTGCGTGGCCTGCCGCAGGACCAGATCCGGCACAAGGTCGAAGATGTTCTCGAACTGGTTGGCCTCGCCGGCTATGGCGCGCGCGGCGTCAACCAGCTTTCGGGCGGGCAACAGCAGCGCGTCGCGCTGGCCCGGTCTCTTGTGCTTGAGCCCAAGATCCTGCTGCTCGACGAACCCTTCGCCAGCCTCGACCAGCATTTGCGCGAACGGCTGCGCGAAGAAGTGCGGGATATTCAGCAGCGCCTCAAGATCACCACCCTGTTCGTTACCCACGGACAGGATGAGGCGCTGGCCATGGCCGATCGCATTGTCGTCATGCGCGACGGAAGGACCGAGCAGATCGACCGCCCGGACGTCGTTTATCGCGACCCCCAGACGCCCTTTGTCGCCGGTTTCATCGGGACCATGAACCTGATCGATGGCGAAGTGACCAAGGGCCGGTTTACCCGGGCTGGTTTGGCGCTCGACATCCCCATTCCCGACGGCCCCGCAACCCTGGCCATTCGCCCCGAGGCGCTGGACCTGGAAGCCTCGGGTACAGGCGTCGCACAGGTGCACAGGGTGACCGATTACGGCACACACGGCCTGGTCGATCTCGACCTTGGCGATGGCACCCGTCTCAAAGCCATGGTTGCGCATCCGGACCTGTTCAGCGCCGGGCAGAAGGTCAATCTCAAGCCACAGGCCATGGCGGCCTATCGTGACAATGCACGCGTCTATCGGAGCTGAAATGGTCCATCCGGTGCTGGTCGAGCGGGGTGCACACCGCACCTGGCTGAAATGGCATCGCGCGCGTCGCAAGGCCACCGACCCAGTGTTTACCGGCGCACGCATTCTCGAGGGCATGCGGTTGGGCGCCAGCGTCGAGGTTGATCTGGTGATACATGCCGATCATGGCTGCGCCGTGCTGCACAATTTCGCGCTGGAGAAAGAGACGACGGGCACCGGGCTGGTGCGCGAGACACCATCGGATGTCCTGCGCGGCCTTCATTTGCGAGGCAATGATGGCGCCGTCCTGCCAGACCGGGTGATGCTGCTCGAAGACCTCTGCGCCCTGCTGGTTGAGCAGCCGCCGCGACAGGGCGCGTTGCTGCAGCTCGATTTCAAGGAGGAGCTGGCGGCGCTGGACGGCCGCACCATCGCCAATTTTGCCAAGAGTGTCGGCCCTGTCGCCGATGCCTTCATCCTCTCCGGCGGCGATATCGGTGCCATAAGGGCGCTGTCCCATGCCATCCCTGCACTCAGGACCGGATACGACCCCTGCTATGGGGAATCCCTGGCGCGCCTCAAGGCGACTGGCGACTTTGCTGCCTTCATTGGCGAAGCGCTGATCGCTGCGCCGCAGGCAGACATGATCTACCTGGCATTTGAACTGGTGCTTGCCGCTGAGAATGCCGGGTTCGACATCGTCGCGCCCATTCACGCAGCCGGAAAAACGATCGACGCCTGGACCATTCGCCAGGTCACCCCGGCCAGCCTCGAACAGGTCGAGCGCCTGCTGGCGCTCAAGGTTGACCAGATCACAACCGACGATCCGGAGGGGCTGCACGCGGCCCTTGCACCATGAGCATTAATTACGACAGCATACTTGAAGCGATGATTGCCGCTGCCCGCGAGGCAGGAGCGCTGACCCAGGCCCATTTCAAGCGCTTTCGCGAGCTTGAAATCGGCATCAAGGGGCCCGGAGACTTCGTGTCCGACGCCGACCGCGAGTCAGAGCAACTGATCCGCAAGCGCCTTCTGGCCATCGATCCGACCTGGAGCCTGACCGGAGAGGAGTTCGCGCCGGTGGACGGGTCCGATCCCCAACACCGCTGGCTGGTCGACCCGATCGATGGCACCACCAACTTCCTCAACGGCCAGCACTATACCATCACCATCGCTCTCAGGCGCGGCAATGTGACCGTGTGCGGGCTGGTCTATAATCCGGTCGCAGACGAGATGTTCTTCGCCCGTAAAGGTGGCGGCGCCTTTCTCAATGGCGAGCGGCTGCAGGTCAGCCGCTCTACCGATATTGCCATGATGTGCGTGGGCACCGGTCTTCCCACACCAAACCTGTCGCTCCATCCCGGCGCCTATCAGCGGCTCGACGCCATTCGCGCGCCCATCGGCGCTGTGCGGATCGTCGGCAGCGCTGCCAATAGCTGCGCCTGGGTCGCCTGCGGGCGGCTGACCGGATATTTCGAGGAAACCGGTTTTGTTGACACGGCCGCCGGTATCCTGCTCGTCGAGGAGGCCGGAGGCGTGGTGACCGATTGGTGGGGCAGGGGCCCAGAGGTCTTTGAGCGCACCGGCTGCCTTGTGGTCGCCAATGCGGCGACCCATGCCTATTTGCTCGATCAGCTCAAGAGCGTGCCCAGGAAAGACCCTAAGGCCTGACGCCAGACGGCATCAGGGCATCAGCATGCCGCCATTGACCTCGATGGTCTGGCCGATGATGTAGCCCGAGAGGCTCTGGCACGCCAGGAACAGATAGGCCCCGACACAGTCCTCGGCCACGCCCAGCCGCCCCTGCGGGATCGTTCCCAATTGGGCCTTGAGCAGGTCCGGTGTTGAATAGCGCTCCTGGAACGGCGTCTCGATGACGCCTGGCGCTACCGCGTTGACCCGAACGCCAAAGGCGATGAACTCCTTGGCCATGCCACGCGTCACATTGGCGACGAAGGCCTTTGACGAACCATAAAGGCCGGCACCGCCACTGGCACCATTTCGGGCGGCGATCGAGGTGGTGTTGATGACAAAGCCGCCGCCCGCTGCCTTCATATGTGGCAGCGCGGCCCGCGTGGCGGCGAGCACCGAGCGGCCATTAAGGTCCATGACCGCGTCATAGTGCTCGTCGGTCATCTCCGCATAAGGCAGGCGCGCCACCATGCCCCCGGCATTGTTGATCAGACCGTCCAGCCGGCCAAACACGGCCGCCGTTTCTTCAACGGCCCGCGCAATTTCGCCTGATTTCGACGCGTCGGCGCGGACCAGGTGGGCTTTTCCGCCGGCGGTCTCGACCGCTTCGGCTACCGATTTAGCTGCGGACTCGCTGGAATTGTAGTGCACGCCAACCATGGCGCCTTGCGCGCCGAATGCCTTGGCCAGCGCGGCGCCGATACCGGTTGAGGCGCCGGTGATGAGCACGGCCTTGCCCTTGAGTTCGGAAAGAATGAGATTTTCCAATGCCTTGCCTCCTATAGTCCGTCGCGGCCGCGAAAGCGGCGCTGGTAATCGGGATCGTAAAGTGAACTTTCGCGAAAGTCTTGAGCGCCCAGCCCATTACCAACGAAGATGATCGCCGTGCGCTCAATTGCGGGGTCGAACGAGGCCTGGATGGTGCCCAGGCTACCCAAAATGAACGTCTCATTGGGCCAACTGGCACGAGCAACAATGGCGACCGGACAGTCGGCGCCGTAGTGCGGGAGCAGTTCGTGGACGACGCGGTCGAGCGCGTGAATTGCCAGGTGGATGGCCAGTGTCGCACCACTTGCGGCGAAGGCGGCGAGTGTCTCCCCCTCGGGCATGGGGGAGGCACGACCGCCCAAGCGGGTGAGCACGACGGACTGATTGACGCCAGGGATGGTGAGTTCCCGCCCCAGCGCCGCCGCCGCCGCCGCGAAGGCGGGGACACCCGGGGTCAGTGTATAGGGGATGCCACACCGGTCGAGGCGGCGCATCTGTTCCGCCACGGCGCTCCAGATGGAGAGGTCGCCGGAGTGGAGGCGCGCGACATCTTCTCCAGCATCATGCGCCCTGACATATTCAGCCTCAATCTCGTCCAGAGACATCGGGGCGGTGTCGATGAGGCGCGTACCGGGACTGCACCAATCGAGCATTTCCTGCGGTACGATGGACCCGGCATAGAGGCAGACAGGGCAGCGGGCCAATAGGTCTCGACCGCGCACCGTAATCAGGTCGGCCGCCCCGGGGCCCGCACCGATGAAATGCACAGTCATGGCTTGCTCCAGCGCCACTGGGTGATCGGCATCGCCGGACGCCAGCCTCGCATGGTGCCAAGCGGCGCGGCGTGCGCCACCGAAAGCCGCACGAGGTCGCCCCCAAGTTCGGTATGGAGCGCCAGCAGTGTTTGCTCCATTTCGAGGCTGACCGCATTGGCCACAAGGCGGCCGCCTGGACGCAAAACTGACCGGGCCGCGTCCAGAACGCCCGGATCAGTACCGCCACCGCCCACAAAGATCGCGTGAGGCGCTTCCAGACCCGCCAGCGCCGGTGGCGCCAGGCCGCTCACAACACGCAGTTCGGGGACGCCCAGCTTGCGGGCATTGCGACCGACCCGTGCTGCGCGCTCGGGATCGGCTTCGATCGCTATGGTGCGCAGGCTCGGGTCAGATAGCATCCATTCGATCCCGACCGATCCCGATCCAGCACCGATATCCCAAAGCAGCTCATTGCGGCGAGGGGCCAGGGCGGCCAGCGTAAGGGCCCGGATATCGCGCTTGGTGATCTGCCCGTCATGCTCGAACAAGTCATCCTCCAGACCCGGCGTCAGCGGCAGCACCCGCGCGCCGGGAAGAGGGGCAACGGTGATCGCACACACATTGAGCGGGTTGATGTCGGTCAGGGTGAACCCATCCGCCATCTGCGATCGGATATGTTCGTCAGGACCACCCAGCGCTTCCATAACCGTTATGATCGAACGGCCAAACCCGGCCTCCACCAGCAATGCGGCCAGGGCTCCGGGCCCATGTTCATCCGAGGTCAACGCCAGGATCCGGGCGGCCGGGTGCAGATAGGGTCGCACCAGATCGATTGGCCGTCCATGCACGGAGAGGCAGACGACCTCCTGAATGGGCCAGCCCAGCCGCGCCGCCGCAAGGCTGAACGCGGACGGTTGCGGGATGACCACCAACTGGGCTGGGTCAATGTGCCGACTGAGGGTCGCTCCGACGCCATAGTGGAATGGATCGCCTGAGGCGAGTACGCAGACCCTGCGTCCGCGCAATGACATAATGGCCTCGATCGAGTCCGAGAACGGACTTTGCCATGCCCGCGCTTCTCCTGAAACGATCGGGTCCACCAAAGCCAGATGCCGCTCCCCACCAAACACGATCTCGGCTTCGGCAACCGCCGCTCTCGCAGCAAGTGAAAGGCCATCGAGGCCATCCTCACCGAGGCCTATGATTGAAAGCCAGGGCCCGCTCACGGGTTGGCACTCCGCGGCGAATAGACCAGCGGGTCCATGCCGGGCCGATCGATGATCCGCGTTTCGGCCGTTCCGATAATCACGCAGGTGGCCATGTCGGCGCTTTGCTGATCGGCTTCGCCCAGTGGTGCAACGGTGAAGCGCTCGTCGGGGCGACCCACGGCCCGCCCAAAAATGACTGGAGTTGAAACCGGCAGACTTTCACGCAGGATTTTGAAGGCCGTGGCCAATTGCCAGGGCCGGGCCCGCGAAACTGGATTGTAGAGCGCGATCACGAAGCCTGCCTCGGCGACCGCGCGCAAGCGGCGCTCGATCAGCTCCCAAGGCTTGAGGTTGTCCGACAGCGACATCGCACAGAAATCGTGCCCGAGAGGGGCTCCAGCGCGCGCCGCCACAGCCAGCATGGCAGTGACCCCGGGCAGGACGGTGACGTCGAGACGACGCCAGGTCTCCGGGCCGGTCTCGATCGCTTCGCAGACCGCGGCCGCCATGGCAAAGACGCCGGGGTCGCCGCCTGACACCACACAGACTGAAGCGCCCTTTGCCGCAGCATCCAGAGCTGCGCGAGCCCGGTCGATTTCCTCCCGGTTGTCCGACGCGATCCGCCCCTGGTCGGGGCGCAGGCTCAGGCGGTCCAGATAGGGGCCATAACCGAAGAAGAGCTCGCCATCGCCAATGGCATCCAACACCTGCGGCGTTGTCTGGCCCGGATTGCCTGGCCCGGTACCAATGATGACGAGCTTGCCGGTCATGGCCGAGTGCTCCAGCCAGGCACCAGCACCAAGGAAAAATAGGGGGCAACGTCATCGCTCTTGTCAGTGAGAGGGATCGAGCGGCCACTCGCCGTCGTGCCGCGCTCGACATAGACCGCCTGGTGCAATCTCCCGGCGTCAGCGAGGGCGGCGCGCACCTTAGGCAGGTTGCGGCCCAGTTTCATGATGACTGCACCCTGGGTATTGCCCAGCCGCCGGGCGATCTCGTCCCGGTCGAGGGTGCCAGGAAGCACGGTCAGGATATCGTCGCCCTGCACGAGCGGGAGTCCAGCTGCAGACCAGCAGCCAGACATGGCGGTAATCCCAGGAATGACCTCGGTATCATAGTGAGGAGCAAGTCGCAGATGCAGGTGCATATAGCTCCCATAGAACAGGGGGTCGCCTTCGCTCAGAACGGCGACGGCCCGTCCGGCATCCAGATGGGCAGCAATCCGGTCCGCGGCCTCGGCATAAAAAGCTTCGATCTGGGTCTTGTAACCATTCTCGCGCCGATCGATCTCGGTGGTCACCGGATATTCGAGGGGTTCCTCGATCTGTTCGGGTCGGAAATGAGTGGCCGCAATGGCCCGGGCGTTGCTGGCATTGCCGCGTTTGGCGAAATAGGCCACCACATCGGCAGTTTCGATTGCCCGCACCGCCTTGATGGTCAGCAGGTCCGGATCCCCGGGGCCCGTGCCGACACCGAACAGCTTCCCGCTCATAGTCCCGGCCTCGCCAGGGCGTTGAGACAGGCGGCGGTGATGGCACTGCCACCCAGGCGCCCGCGCACAATGGCATAGGGCACACCATAGGAGTTTTCCGCCAGGGCGTCCTTGGATTCGGCCGCGCCCACGAAGCCGACCGGCATGCCCAGGATCGCGGCCGGCCTTGGTGCCCCGTCCCGGAGCATTTCAAGCAAATGAAACAGCGCCGTGGGTGCATTGCCAATAGCCACCACAGCGCCCTCGAGATGCTCGTCCCAAAGATGCAGGGCGGCTGCTGAACGCGTATTACCGATACGGTCGGCCAGAACGGGTGTGCGCGGATCGCGCAGGGTGCAGATCACGGCATTGTCTGCCGGTAACCTGGCGGCCGTGACGCCGCGCGCCACCATTTCGGCATCGCACAGTATGGGGGCACCGGCGTTGAGCGCGATCCGGGCGGCCGATACGAAACCTGGACTGAACGTGAAGTGCTGCGCTGCCTCGACCATTCCAGCGGCATGGATCATGCGAACAGCAAGTTCGGCCTCTTCCTCGGAAAAGCGCGCCAGGTCGGCTTCGGCTCGGATGATGGAAAAGGACTGGCGATAGATGCTGTCACCATCCTTGATGTAGTCATATCGGGTCATCGTCCGTCCTGAAAGGGAACGGCACCGGCAAGAAGCGCGGCCTCGTCCAGCAATTGTTGAGGCGTATCGCCTGCCCGACCGTCGATGACAAGGCCAATCCCGTCGGTGCGCCCGACCAATGTCACACGGGCAGGTCCGGGGTGGGCGCACCCCTTGCTGCATCCGGATACGTGCAAATGCTGCTCCGTCACGCCCTGTTCTGCCAGGCGCAGCGCGATCTGGCGTGCGGCGATCAGACCTGAGGCGCACCCCTGGCTGCCGCTGCAGGCGCTGATACGCCGGCGCGGGTCGTCGGCACGCGTGACAAACCCAAGGTCGTCCGCCTGCTGGAGCAGGGCGGCTGACATGCCGTCAACGAGCAGGACATGATCCGGGGCAAGGCGAAGGCAGTCCAGACCCTCGGCTGCCATTGCGGTGGCGAGGCCGACCAGGCTGTCTGCCTCGATCTGGCCAAAAGGCAGGGCAAACGCCCCACAATGACCGGTGCGCAAGGTAATCTCGCCGGGCCAGGCGACTGGGGCTGTGTGTTTTCCTGGTTTCGTCACGGGCGCGGGGAACAGATCCGTCGCCCGTGCATCCGGACCGATTGCCGCCAGCGCGCCCAGAACGGCCATCGTGGTCGAAAAAGCCGCCGCTTCGTCCACTGCCTGCGGCTTCGCCCCGCCCAATGTCATAAGCCAGGTTTGCGGCGTCTGGGCCGTGAGGCGAATGTCCGCTTTGATATCTGCCAGGGATACTTGACCATTGCCATCGACCACGACGCTGACCTTGGGGCCGAGCCGGTCGGCCAGAGGCTCTGCTGCAACGCGAATGCGTTCAGCAAGGCCTCTGGGGTCCATTGCTTCGGATGGATCAAGGCCAGCGAGTGGCGAGACATCCACGACCAGGCCCGACTCTATAGCCACGAGCGCTGCCACGGCCTCCGCGAATTGGGGCGCGGAGCGAGGTGTAAGCCCCCGAACCTGAAGATTGCCGCGCGCGGTGACCTCCACAAGGCCATTTCCGTGCCGTTCCGCCAGTCGCGCGATCTCCATGAATTGCGACAGCGAGAGTACTCGGCCCAGCACCCGCACGCGCGCCAGCAAGCCATCGCCCGTCAACATCGGGGCATGGAGCGTTGGGCAGGTGCCGCGCCGGGCCGGGTCAGCTATGGGTGCCGATATCATGGCGCAATTCTTACCAGCCCCGGCGGTCCGGCACTACCGTTGCTTGCGCAGGAGATAGGTGTCCATGATCCAGCCATGGCGTTCGCGGGCCTGTGTTCTTGCCTCAACGATGCGCTCGCAGACATCCCCCAGTCGTCCCGCGATGAGGATTTCATCGGCTGTCCCGAGATAGGCTCCCCAGTAGATCTGAAGGTCCGGGTCGGCGTGCCGGAAGGCCATCTGGCCGTCCAGCATCACCACGGTGTCGGTTTCCACCGGGCCCAGCTTGCGGCCAGGGGTAATCATCACCGGCTCGCCGATGCGGTTGAGCGGAATGCGGTGAGCGGCGGTGAGGGCCTGTACGGCCGAGATACCTGGCACAACCTCGACGCCGAAAGGTGCGGACACGCCCTCAAGAATGCGAAGCGTCGAGTCATAGAGCCCCGGGTCGCCCCAGACGAGGAAAGCGCCCGTACCGTTTTGGGGGATATCGGCGATCAGCTTGGCGTAGATATCGCTCAGCGCGCGATGCCAATCGGCGACGCCTTGCTCATAGTCCGGGTTTTGCACGTCTCGACGCGGCACCGAATAGCTGATCTGACGCAGGTCGGAACGTTGTACGAAGCGCGCGATGATATCCCGCCTGATACCGGCGAGGTCGGATTTGTGGGTGCCCTTGTCCGGAACAAACAGGACATCGGCGCGGTTCAGGGCATCTATGGCGGCCACAGTCAGATGTTCGGCGCTGCCCGTTCCGATTCCGACCACAAGAACGGTTTTCATAACAGTCCCCCAGACCGCTGATAATGCCGGAATGGCAGAGGGTTGGTCCGCTTGCAAGGCCGATGCTACTCGACGTCGTCCTTGACCGCTTCCATCGACACATGGGTCGAGGTGTGCGCCACATGCGGGAGAGAGGAAATCTTCTCTCCCAGTACTTCGCGATAAGCGGCGATATCCTTAGTGCGTACCTTGAGTAGATAGTCAAAGCTCGAAGCGATCATATGCGCCTGCTCCACCTCGGGCAGGGCGCGGACGGCCATGTTGAAAGCTTCCAGCGCCGCCTTTCGCGTGTCGCTGAGCCGTACCTCGACAAAGGCGACATGTGGCAAGCCCAGTCGCGTGGGGTCGATGACGGCGCGATAGCCCAGAATGTAGCCATCCTGTTCCAACCGCTTGATGCGTGCCTGGCAGGGCGTCTTTGACAGATGCACCCGTCGGCTCAACTCGGCGACGCTGATCCTGCCGTTGCGGGCGAGCTCATCGATGATACGTCGATCGGTGTGGTCCAATGGGCTATCGTGTAGTGAATTCATAGGCGTACCTGTCCAGATTCTGTGCATTTTTCCGGCAAAGAGCCTATTCGTCCGTACCACAAAAGGCGAAATGCCTGCAATGCATCTGGCATCATGGTCTGCATTCACTGGGACCAGTCCTCATGTCCGATTTCTCGCCGCGCCAGCTGCTTCGTTCTCGTCTCTACGCCGACGAGACCAAGCTCGTTCAGGAACTGATTGCCGAGACTGGCCTGGAGCCGGCCGATCGAAAGGCCGTATCGCTCAAGGCCGTCGAACTGGTTCAGGCTGTGCGCCAGAGCACAAGGCCAGGTCTGATGGAGAGCTTTCTGGCCGAATATGGTCTCGACAGCGATGAGGGGCTGGCACTGATGGCGCTGGCCGAAGCGCTGTTGCGGGTTCCCGACAGCGAGACCATCGATGCGCTTATCCACGACAAGATCGGCGGCGGCGACTGGGCCCGGCATTTCGGGGGATCGGAAAGCCCGCTGGTGAACTTCTCGTCCTGGGCGCTAAACCTGACTGCCGAAGTGCTGGGCAATCCCGAGGTCGCGCAGCAGTCTGCACTTCAACGGGTGGTGGCGAGGCTGGGCGAACCGGTCATCCGGACCGCGGTGAGCCAGGCGATGCGGCTGATGGGCCGCCAGTTTGTCTTTGGACGGACCATCGACGAGGCGATCGCCCGCGCCAAGAAGCCGGAGGCAGAGGGGTACCGCTACTCCTATGACATGCTCGGGGAGGCGGCGCGCACTGCGGCGGACGCAAAACGCTATTGCGCCGCTTATCTCAACGCCATCAACGCACTGGCTCCGCAATGCATTCACGGTTCGGTGCGCGACAATCCCGGCATCTCGGTCAAGCTCAGCGCGTTGCACCCCCGCTATGAGTATGCCCAGCGCGACCGGGTGCTCAATGAACTCGTCGAAACCACCCGGGAACTCGCCCGCGCGGCAGCCGGGGCAAACATGGGGTTCAACATTGATGCCGAAGAGGCGGACCGGCTGGACCTCTCCCTCGACGTGATCGAAGCAGTGCTCGAGACGCCCGAATTGGCAGGGTGGGACGGTTTCGGCGTTGTGGTGCAGGCCTATGGCCGGCGGGTCCTGCCCCTGGTCGACTGGCTGGAGCAGACGGCGGCGCGGCTGGACCGGCGCATCATGGTGCGACTGGTCAAGGGTGCTTACTGGGACGCCGAGATCAAGCGGGCCCAGGTGCTGGGCTTGCCCGGCTTTCCGGTATTTACGCGCAAGGCGGCGACCGATGTCAGCTATATTGCTGCGGCGCGCCGCCTGTTTGCAGCCAGGCACATCTATCCCCAATTCGCCACGCACAACGCCCACACGGCCGCGTCCGTTCTGCATCTGGCCGAGGCGGCAGGGCGGTCGAGCGAGACCTACGAATTCCAGCGCCTGCATGGCATGGGCGAGCAATTGCATGATGTGTTGCGCCAGAAGAGCGGTACGGCAACGCGCATCTATGCGCCTGTCGGAGCCCATCGCGACTTGTTGGCCTATCTCGTGCGGCGTCTGCTGGAAAACGGCGCCAACGGGTCCTTTGTCCATCAGATCGCCGATGACGACATTCCTGCCGAGAGGGTAGCGGAAGACCCGATCGAAAAGCTGTTGCATCTGGGCGAAGATGTCCCGAACCCGGCCATCGCCCACCCCTCAGCGATTTTTGGCAGCCGGCGCAATTCCTCGGGCCTGGACCTGACCGACCCGGTTGCCCTGGGGGCGATGGAGGCGGCCCGAGAGGCATTTTCCAGCGTCCAGTGGACGGCTCGCTGCCTTGGCGCGATGACTATTGATGATGAACAAGGGACTTCAATCGCCAACCCCTCGGAGCATTGCGACACAGTGGGCAAGGTCACCGAGGCGACCGGCGAGCAGGTGGAGCAGGCAATCAGCGCCGCTTCGAACTCCCAATGGGCAGAGGTCTCCGTCGAGGAACGGGCAGCCTTGTTGCGCACCGTCGCAGACCTTTACGAAGCCAATGCCCCCGAAATCTTCGCCATCCTGGCCCGCGAGGCCGGCAAGACCTGGGCCGATGCAGTCGCCGAATTGCGCGAGGCCGTCGATTTCTTGCGCTATTATGCCGATGAAGCGCCAAAGTTGGGCGCAGGGCCAAGAGGGCCGTTCGTCTGCATATCGCCCTGGAACTTCCCATTGGCCATATTCACCGGCCAGATTGCAGCGGCACTGGTGGCAGGCAACCCTGTGCTGGCAAAGCCGGCACCGCAGACGCCACTGGTCGCCTATCGTGCCGTGCAATTGATGCATGAGGCAGGGATCCCAATGGATGCAGTACAACTCTTGCCCGGGGGCCCCAAGGTCGGCCAGTTGCTGACCTCAAGCGCACATATCGCCGGGGTAGCCTTCACCGGATCGCTGCCGACTGCGCGACGGATCGAGCAGGCCATGGTTGAGCACGGGCCCGCCAACGCTCCTTTGATCGCGGAGACCGGCGGCCTCAATGCCATGGTGGTGGACACTACGGCACTGCCGGAACAGGCCGTGCGTGACATCATCGCGTCAGCATTCCAGTCAGCCGGTCAGCGCTGCTCGGCTCTTCGCATCCTCTACATCCAGGAGGAGGCCTACGACCGGACCATGGAGATGCTTAAGGGTGCCATGGATGAGTTGCGCGTCGGCAATCCCTGGTTTTTGACAACCGATATTGGCCCAGTGATCGATCACGCTGCCCGGGACAAGATCGCGGCTTATGTGTCAGAGCGCGAGGATCGGGTGCTCCATCGGCTGGGTGCAACTGCTGGAGGGACCTTCTTCGCCCCTGTCGTGCTGAAAGTGTCGGGTATCGAGGAGATACCAGAGGAAATTTTCGGCCCGGTGTTGCATGTGGCAACATTTGGCAGCGAACAGCTTCCAGGGGTCATCGCCGCCATCAACGCATCGGGTTATGGCCTGACATTTGGCGTACATACTCGAATATCGTCTCGGGTGAAGTGGTTGGAACGAAACGTCCACGCCGGCAACATCTACGTCAATCGCAACCAGATCGGTGCGGTGGTCGGAAGCCAGCCGTTTGGTGGCGAGGGCCTATCAGGCACGGGCCCGAAGGCAGGCGGTCCTCATTATCTGCCGCGATTTACCCAATGTGGCGCCACGCTGCAGACCGCCACGCTCGACCTACCCGGCCCAACGGGGGAAACCAACCGGCTTCACACCGCGCCGCGTGGTACACTGCTCTGCCTTGGCCCTCGGGCCGAAGACTATGCTGCCCAGATCGCCATGGCCGAAAGGACTGGCTGTCTGTTCGAACGCGCCGCCCTTGAGTTCGACAGGCTACAGGCCGGCGAAGGTTTCGACGCGGTTGCCTGGTTTGGAGATCAGCCGTCCCTTCGCTCGATTCGTCAGGCTTTGAGCGGCCGGAAAGGGCCCCTGCTGCCGATCGTCACCGGCCCGCATGAACTGAGCCGCCTGCAGGTGGAACGGCACGTCTGCATCGATACTACAGCCGCAGGCGGCAATGCCTCGCTTATCGCGACCGCCGGCTAATCCTAGATCGTTGCTTCGGATCAGGCACGCGCCGAATTGGTGGGTGGAGAGGTGATCAGCGTGCCTCGAATCGGGTTGCCCGGTATTCCAGCGGTGCCGCGCTGCGGTGTTTGCGGAAGACCTTGGCAAAGTAGTTGCTGTTCGCAAAGCCCGTCATTTGCGCGATCTCCACCACGCTCATCTCGGTCGCCAATAGCAGGCGCTCGGCTCGCGCGAGGCGGCGCGACAACACATAGTCCGATGGCGACTGCCCGACGCAGGTACTAAACCGGCGCACGAAGTGCGCACGGCTCATCTCTGCCACCCCGGCGAGCCGCTCGACATGCAACGATGCGCCCAGATTGCCTTCAATATAGGCGACCACGCGTTCGATGGCGGCGGGTAATGATGTGTCGTCCGGTGACCGGGTGCCAAATACCCCATCATGCAGGATGGTCATTACCTCGTAGCCAAGAACCGAAACCTGCCCCGGCGTGGGGTCCGTAGCCGTCATGGCCTTCAGGGTGGTTCCGGCAAGTCGGTCGATCTGAACGCTTTCCAAATTCAGTACAGGGCCTGTGGCATCCAGGATTTCGCGCGCCAGACGCAAAGCCTCGCGGCCATTCAGCAGCAGCCAGAAATACTCCCAGTGACCGCCACGCTCCAGGAAGTAGCGATGAGCGTGCGGCATGGTCACGAGCATAGTTGTGCCCGGGACGAGGCGGTGCTGCACACCGGCATAGTCCAATCGTCCTTCCCCCAATGTCGTATGCTGAATGACCAGGAATGGTGCGGTTCCGCGCTTCATGCCGTCCCAGGAATAGACCTCGTTCCGGCGCTGTTCATAGCCCGCGCT
The DNA here is from genome assembly GCF_913055165.1 of uncultured Devosia sp. Taxonomy (GTDB): domain Bacteria; phylum Pseudomonadota; class Alphaproteobacteria; order Rhizobiales; family Devosiaceae; genus Devosia. The sequence continues at coordinate 1,104 of NZ_CAJXJS010000016.1, read as the reverse complement.
CACGGTCATGCAGTGAAGCGGGGCGGCGCTTCGCGGCAACACCAGGCGGCGAATGTCGAAGCCATGTTCCAGTAGATCGGTGAGCACAAAATTACCCTGGTTCGCACAAGCTTGCTCTACAACATTCCTGCGCCCCGCGCTACTTGTTGCCTACGGACTGTGAGCGCCCCAGCGGCGCCGGGAGAGGAAAATGTCATTCAAAGTCACCGTCATCGGCGCCGGCTCGGTCGGTTTTACCAAGACCCTGATTTCGGACCTTCTCAAGGTGCCGGAGTTCGCTGGCTGCGAGTTTGCGCTGACCGACATCAATCCGCAGAACCTGGATATGGTCCGCCAGATCATCGAGACGATCGTGTCGGTGAACAAGCTGCCGGCCAAGGTGACGGCAACGACTGATCGTCGCGAGGCCATTTCCGGGGCTCGCTACATCATGAGCTGCGTCCGCGTTGGCGGGCTGGAGGCTTTTGCCACCGACATCTCCATCCCTCTCAAATATGGGGTGGATCAATGCGTGGGCGATACCATCTGCGCTGGTGGCATTCTTTATGGCCAGCGCAACATTCCGGTGATCCTCGATTTCTGCAAGGATATCCGCGAGGTCGCCGAGCCCGGAGCATTGTTCCTCAACTATGCCAATCCCATGGCCATGAACACCTGGGCCGCCGAGATGTATGGCGGGGTCAATGTTGTGGGCCTTTGCCACGGCGTGCAGCATGGCGCCCATCAGATTGCTCAGGTTCTGGGGGTCGACGACAGCGAGCTTGACTATGTCTGCTCGGGCATCAACCACCAGACCTGGTATATCGACATCCGCGCCAAGGGCCGGAAGATCGAAAGCGACGAATTGATCGCCGCCTTCGAGAAGCACCCCGTCTATTCCAAGCAGGAAAAGGTGCGCATCGACGTGCTCAAGCGCTTCGGGGTCTATTCGACCGAAAGCAATGGGCACCTGAGCGAATATCTGCCCTGGTATCGCAAGCGCCCCGAGGAGATCGGTCGCTGGATCGACATGAGCGACTGGATCCATGGCGAAACCGGCGGCTATCTGCGCTATTCCACCGAACGCCGGAACTGGTTCGAAACCGATTTCCCCATGTTCAAGGA
>NZ_CAJXJS010000015.1 GCF_913055165.1 uncultured Devosia sp. | reverse complement strand
GGTCTTCATGGAATGTCCCTTCCGGAATTCATTTGCAAACATGGCCAGCCATTCGTTGGGCCGCCCTGTGACGCGGCGACCATAGGTGTGCCCGACGACGGTTTTATTGCATTTCAATGACCTGTTTGTGACACATTAAGTCATTGAAAAATAAATGGTTATTTCAAACTTGATCCATTTGTGTCACTGTTCTGGAAAGGCGGAATGACGGCTTGGAAAGGTCTTTGACACAGACTCTGGAAGCGGCCACCGCGACGACCCTAATGGCGATATGTGACAGTTGTCGGTCGGAACGGGAGGGTGTGCACGAACCGGTCCGCGGCTTCCCGTTCAACGGAGGAGCGGGCGCACTTCGGCTTGGACCTTGCGCATCAACGGCAGGAAATGGGCGATCATGCGAGAGGTGGGCGCGCGGGCGACATGGGCGCCGATATTGATTGCGGCCACGACCTGGCCAATGGCGTTGTGCAGCGGCACGGCGATCGAACACAGACCCAGTTCGAGTTCCTGATCGATGACGGCAAAACCCTGTGCTGCAATGACCGCCAGTTCAGTGGTGATGGTGGCCTTGTCGGCCTTGGTACGCGCTGTATAGGCCACGATGTCTGAGCGATCGAGAATCGCCTGGGCCTCATCGGCAGGCAGCGCGGCCAGCAAAGTGCGGCCCATGGACGTGCAATAGGCGGGGAGGCGCGCGCCAGCCCCCAGATTGATCGACATGACGCGGCGGGTCGAGGCCCGGGCGACATAGAGAATGTCGGTGCCTTCGAGAACCGCCGCCGAGGTGCTTTCGCCGGTGGCGCGGGAGAGTTCTTCGAGAAAAGGCTGGATCAAACGGGGCAGCGGTGTGGCGGCCAGATAGGAATGGCCCAGATTGAGTACCCGCGGGGTCAGCTGGAAGAATTTACCGTCATAGGTGGCGTAGCCGAGGTGCACCAGAGTCAGCAGGCACCGCCGTGCCGTGGCCCGCTCGAGCCCGGTACGCTCGGCGACATCGGTAATCGACATGCGCGCATGATCCTCATCAAAGCATTCGATGACGGACAGACCGCGAATAAGGCCGTGGATGATGTCGCCGTCCCGCATGCCTGTTCCCTATCCTTGTGCGCTGGGCGCACAGAATAGGTGAAAGGCGGGCAGCAGAACAGAGTGCCTCAAGGACTGATTTGGGCATCGCGCAGTCCAGTGCTGCCCTTGGCTAACTCAACAGCCTCCATGCGACCTTGTTCGTGGTCAATGCAATTCCATGCAGGCTCAGAGCTTCTCGATCACGTCAGACAACATGTCACGCACCTTGCCGGCGACGGATTTGAGCGCCTCGTTCTCGATGGCGCTCATCGACGCCACGGGGTCAATCGCACTGACCTCGACCGCACCGTTTTCCAGTTCGCGCACGATCACGTTGCAAGGGAGCATGGCACCCACCCGCGGCTCAAGCCGCAGGGCTTCGAACGCCATTTTCGGGTTGCAGGCGCCCAAAATGGTATATCGGGGCATCGCCTCGCCCAGCTTGGTCATCATGGTCTTCTGCACGTCGATTTCCGTGAGAACGCCGAAGCCCTGATCGGCCAGGGCAGCGCGCGTCCGATCGATTGCGGCATCGAAGCTGGACGCAGTCATTAGCTTGTTGAAGGTATACATGAATGATTTCCTGTCTAGACGGGTCTAGCCGGTATGTCCTGTGCGGCTCGGCTGGACTGACCATCGCCAAATGTCCACCATATTTGATTCACCGTAGGGCGGTCGCCGATTTGCTTTTTGATCGGCATCAACCAAGCTCCGTAGAGGCTCAATCCGTTTGTGTCGGATCCTTCGTCATCGTCAGGCTCTGTCGGAGCGCCATCGCGGATAGGAATCGCAAACGGTGTTTCATTCGGCAGCTGTTTTGCCGTCCGTCTCGACAGGGTCCTGGTGGCGGAGCAGTGGCACAAGGATTTCGGTGGCCAAGGCTTCCACACCTTGGCGGCCGAGATGGTCGCTGTCGAAGTAAAAGCGCGGATCCTGCATCCGGTCGGTGAAGTCGAGCAGGTTGAGCCCCCGGGAGGCGAGTTTCTCTTCAAGCGCCGCATTGAAATCAGCCTCTCCGGGCAGCCCCGCGACAAAACTAGACGGCAGAGGCAGCTTCACGACCAGCACAGACATCCCGGCAGCTTCTGCGCGGTCAAGCAGGCCGTCAAACATGTCGAGGTAATGTTCCAGCACAGCCGGATTCTCGGAGCCTTGGGGATAGAGATACGCCACCCGCTCCGCTGCTGCTGTTGACGAGGGCCTATAGCGGCGGTCGAACAGGGTGACCGAATCCCACAGGTCAAGGGAGAAGCGGTCCGGATTGTTGATCTTGGGGAAGCCGGTGACGTAGGCGAGCGGCGCCTGAAGCGGCAGATCGCCACTGACGCTTTCGGCAAGCAGCCTTCGTGCAACGCCCAGGTCGAATGGCGTGCGTGCCAGAAGATCGGCATCGGCCAGTCGATCCGCATTCCATTGCGCGCTCCTGAACGCAAAGGAATCCACCACATAGACAAGTCCGGAGGCAGAGTGGTCGCGGACGAAACGCTCCAGCACGACGTCATTGTAAAGCGGACCGACGCCCTGCAATGCAAGGTTGATGATGCTCACTCCGGCGGACGACTCGAGCCGGGTTTCCACATCATCAAAGGCCAGGGGCATGGCATGTGAGGCGCCCAGGATCAGCCAGTCGTAATGTGTCCTGTCTGCGGTGGCGATTTTGAAGAAGGGGTTGTCGTGCCCGCTGCGATAGACAATGGCCTCACTGAGCGCCCAGAGAGCGAGATAGAGCCCCAGTCCGATAGTCAGGAATTGCAGGATGGTGCGGCGTCGAGGTGGGGGTACGGCAATGGCTTCGTCCATGCATTCCTCCGCTAGAATTGCATGTAGATGGCGCGGCTGCCCTGCCAACTACCAATCACCACGATGGCACCCAGGACACAGTAATAGAGCGCCCAGCGCCAGGGCCGCGCCCATGCTGCGATGCGTTGGGCGAGCGGCCGCCTCTCATCGAGCATTTCCACGCCCATCAGCAGGGCGATGAGGCCTGCGCCGAGGGCATGCTCACCGGAAAACGGGTAGTGCCGGATCACCGAGGGCAGGTCGGGGATGGCTGCCGCAATGCGCTGAAGGACCAGCACCGCTTCTTCCACCGAGGCAGCGCGGAAGAACACCCAGGACACCAGGATGAGATGAAAGGTCAGGAAAATGGCGAGCGCGCCGCTTAGGCGCTCCGGGAGCAGACTTGGGACGGGCAGCTTGGCGGCCAGGGTCGAGACACCCATCTGCGCCCATTGATAGAGACCGTTCAGCAAGCCCCAGACCAGAAAGCTCCACCCCAGCCCATAGCCGAGCCCGGCGTGCCACAACCCGCTGACCAGAAAGACGATCATGATGTTGAGGTAGGTCCGGGCGACACCGGCCCGGCTGCCCCCCAGGGGAATGTAAAGATAGTCGCGGAACCATTGCCCCAGCGTTATGTGCCAGCGCTGCGACCAGAACTCGGACACCGAGCGTGACAGGTATGGGCGGCGGAAATTGATCGGTAGCTCGATGCCGAACAGGCGGGAGGTGCCAATGGCCATGTCAGCGATGCCTGAAAAATCGCAATAGATCTGGAAGGCAAAGAAATAGACCGCGATCAGCAGCTCCAGCGGTGCCGCATAGGGAGCAATCGCGAAGGCATTGTCGACAACGGGCGCCAGGTTGTCGGCGATGACGACCTTCTTGAACAGGCCCCAGAACACGAGCTGCAGGGCACCGACCATTTTTTCGGGGTCAGCGCGCAGCCCGTTCCTGGCCTGATCCAGGAAGGGTTTGGCGCGGGCAATGGGCCCCACCAGCACCTTGGGAAACCAGGCCATGTAGAGCCCGAACTGCGCCGCGTTTCGCTCCGCCTGCAGCTCGCGTCGGTGGACATCGATCAGATATGCGGCAGCTGCGAAGGTGTAAAAGGAATAGCCGGCGGGCGCATTAATCCCGAGAACGGGCCAGAGGCTCGCCCACTGCTCGGGTAGCTCGGCGCGGATGAAGTCATAGAACTTAAAGGCCGCCAGCGAACCGATCAGGCCCAGAAGGGCGCTCGTGAGCAGCCATCTGCGCGCGCCCCTGCTGCGGCCATGGCCCAGCAGGAGACCGAACGCATAGGCCCACAGAGTTACCCCGCCAAGGAACAGCAGGTTGCCCGGCTGTCCCCAGCCATAGAAGACCAGGGAGGCAGCAAGCAGCCACAGCCAACGCCATCCGAGGGGAAGGGCGGCGGTACCGCCCAGGACCAAGGGCAAGAACAGAGCGAAGGCCAGCGAATTGAACAGCATGGCCTTGCCTGCCCAGCCTGATCAGTAGGACGCACCGCCGGCGCGCAGTTCGGGGGGCACCTCTTCGATCGGAATGCCGGCATTGACCACCAGATAGTCGGCCAGGGCCTCCCGCTGTGCGGGGGTCAGATCGATTTCGACGTGACTGGGCTTGTTCATCGTGCCCAGCCAGGCTTCCCGCGCCCGCGACTGGGTAACCACCACGGTCACGATGTGGCAGGACTGGCAATAGCGCAGCGTCATGTCGCGTCCGTCCATTGGCAACGCGTCCGGTGTCAGATCGGCACCGAGCGGTGCGTTATAGAACAAGTAGTCGGCCAGCGTTTGCCGCTGGTACTCGTCCAGCGCCGCGACCGCTGGAGCACTCGCCGCCGCTTGCTCCAGCAAGGCCAGCCATTCCAAACTGGTCCTGGTTCCCGACTTGTATTCATTCAGTGTGGAATCGGGCAGCCCGGCCTCCGCCACGCCTGCGAGCAACGTCCTACCACCTTCCGGAATGAACGCGAAGACGTCGTCAGTCTGAGACAGGGACACTGAGGTCAGTCCGCAGGCGATCCCTAGGACAAGCGCTGCAATCAAGGTGGGCTTCATTCGATCCTCCTTTGTCAGGGTCCTCAGAAACGCAGTTCGGGTGGTACGTCCTCGTATTTCATGGGCATGTTGACCGCTGAGTAGAGTGCGAAGGTCTCGCGCTCCTTTTCGTCCATCTTGATCTCGCGGTGGAAGGGCGAGAGGAACACGCTGCGCCAACCCTGCACGTTCCGGTCATGCATGAGATAGCCGGAGAAGATCGCGTGACAATACTGGCAATTGGCCACGGCCAACTCCTTGCCGTCCTGCGGGAGCAGGGAAACCGGATCCTCGGCGCTGGCGAGAACCCCCATGTCCCCCACAAAGGGAAAATTGACGCTGAGATAGCCGGCCAGCGTAAGCCTCTCGGTCTCGCTGAGATCTGTGTCCTGCCCCAGGATAGTCTCCCAGCTTGCCTGGTCGTGACTCTCCGAAGCCAGCTTCGCCAGCTCCGCGGGCTTGTCGGCAAACAGCTGCCGCAGCAGTCCTCTACCGCCATCGGGCATGAACTCGAAGCCGGCCTGCGCCAGAACCGGCCCGGCCAGAAGCAGGACCAGCACGGCGACAAGCGGGGAGCGGATGGCGATGCTCATAGCGGCACTTTCGCTTTCGCCAGATTCGCTCGCCTGAGCATCTGGGCATAGTCGAATACCGGTACCTCGAGAAAACGCGCGGCTTTGTCGGCTGGAAATCCGGCGCCCCGCAATAGGTCCAGCATTGTCGCGGTCACATCGTCGTAGAACTGCTCTTTGCAGGAGCGGCACTCCAGAGCCGGCAGCCCCTCTATGACCACCAGGCGCTCTCCCTGCCAGAGGGCAGACCGAATGTTGGTGGGGCCGATCGCGGCGCTGCCGCACTGCGGGCACCGGGCGTCGCCAGCCGGCGATTGTTCGCCCTCTCTATCCTGGTAGTTCATGATGCCTCTCCCGCTGCTTCCTAACCAACCAGCTTGCGCGCCGCATTGGCGATGTGGTCGGCATTGACCCGCATCCAGAGGAACATTTCAGGAGAGGCGGGGGGCGGGGCGTCCGGAAATGCGATGCGCTTGAAGCGGGCGCCGTCGACATTTTCCGCCACGCGGGCCACCACTTCGGCCGCGGGGCCCAGCGTGTAGTAGGTTTGATCGACCGCGAGCAGCTTCTTGGTCTTGCCCACCGAGGCCACGAGTGTCTCGGTGTCCATGGGCTTGAGCGACCGCAAGTCGATGACTTCCACGCTCATCCCGTCGGCTTTGAGCGCGTCGGCCGCCTTGAGGATTTCGGGCATGCCGGCACCCGAGCCCACTATGGTGAGATCGGTGCCTTCTGCCAGCACCGCCGCCTTGTCGAGTGGCACGTCATACTGCTCGTCCGGCACCTCCGCTACGAGTTCGCGCAGGCCCGCCGGATAAAGGAAGACCACAGGATTGGGGTCGCGCAGCGCCGACGCCATCATGCCCTTGGCATCGTAGGGGGTGGACGGCACGACCGTCTTCACGCCCGGGATGTGCATGTAATAGGAATCGATCTCGTAGTCGGAATGTTGCCCGGCAAAGCCCGGGGTCTGGCCTGTCATCTCCATGACGAACACCACCGGCATGGAGGCCACTCCACCAGTCATGTGGCGCAACTTGCCGGCATGGTTCTGGATGATTTGAAAGGGCATAGCCGCCCCCTGATAGGGAATATAGGTGGCCGCTTTCGAGCCGGCGAGACCGGCGCCCAGCGTCGCTGCTACCATCCACATTTCATCGATGCCGGTGTTGATGACCCGCTTGCGGGTGAATTCTGTTTCCAGATTGATCACCGGGAGCCCGGGATTGGACGCCACGGGAGCCGTCAGCTCGAACAGCCAGAGCATATTCGGATCCTGGCGCATCTCGTACTGCACGGCCTCAAGGACGGCGTACATCCAGCTTTTCTCAGTCATTTTCGGAACTCCTGATTAGGTCACGCCAGCTGGCGGGCTTCAACTTCGCCGTCGACGAATACGTGCTTGAGACCGTCCTCAGGCCTGCAGAGCGGCTGCTCGGCGGCCCAGGCAAAGGCCTCGGTGACCTCGGCTTTCACTTCGGTTTCGATGGCATCGGCTTCGGCGTCATCGAGCAGGCCCCAATCGATGAGGATCCGGCGCGAGATGTCGACGGGATCGCGTTGCATCCAGGCGCGCAGTTCGCGCTCGGGCCGGAATGAGGAGATCGCCAGCGGATCGTAGCCGAAGGCACCAAGCTCGCCGGGGGTGGCACCGGGAGCGCCCCAGTGGTTGTAATAGCGGTAGGTCTTGGCCTCGATCAGGGTCGGGCCCTCACCAGCCCGCGCCCTGTCTACCGCGATCTTGGCGGCATTGTAGACCTGCATCACGTCCTGGCCGTCCACCACGATGCCCGGAATGCCATAGGGCTCTGCGGCCGTGGCAATGTCCTTCATCGGGACGGACAGGGAATAGTGGGCGTACTGGTGGTAGAGATTGTTCTCGATCACGTAGATGAATGGCAGCTTGAGCAGCGTGGAATTGTTCAACGCCGAATGGAAATGCGGTGTCGCATAGGTCCCGTCGCCACCGAAGTTGACGACCACTTGGCCGCTCCCACGGGCCTGGATAGCCAGGGCCGATCCTGTTGCGATCACCGGACCCGGGCCGATCATGCCATCGGCCCCCATGAACCCGATGGTCGGGTCCGAAATATGCATTTCCGCCGCATAGCCGTTGTTGAGGCCGGTGGCCCGGAAGTCGTTCTCGGCGCACATGCGCTTGAGATCGATGCCCTTGGCTATAGCGTGACCGGTGGGGCGGTGGGTCGAATAGACCAGGTCCGCCTTCTCCACGCCGCCTTCATTCCGCAGCGCCGAGCAGATGCCAACCGCAACCGCCTCCTGGCCGGCATAGAAGTGGTTGTAGCCGCGATAGGTGGGGTCGGTGAGCATCTTGTCGGCCATGGTCCGCTCGTGCCAGCGGATGCGGAGGATGCGTCGGTACATGTCGACGAGTTGCTCATCTTCCAGATCCTTGGCCCAGAACCCGCTTTCGCCAGCGGCATAGGCCACAGTGCTGGAGATTGTCGCCGCCGCGCCGGCCAGGACCGAAATCTTGAGGAAGGTGCGCCGTCCCGGCGAAAATCCCGGCTCGGACGATTGGCAATCAGTATCGGTCTCACGGTGCATTTTGAAGTCCTCCGCAATTGTCCATGAATTATGGGAGGGGGGTTCGGGGCCGCCTTGACGACCGTCAAAAATGAAACACAAGACCATCGACTCGTCGTGCTGATCTACGTCTCGGATCGGCCGCGCCTGGGCCCGTGGATTATCGGCCCTAGAGCGAAATTACATGACTATGCCGGCGCCCCAGAGTGTCCAGGGCGCCGGTGTCATCCAATGCTTGAGCTGGGGCCGGGCTACCTGCGCACAGCCAAGGAAAGCAGGAAGCCGATCGCTGCGGCAACCCCGACGGTCAGCAGGGGCTGACGGCGCAGGGAATCCTCGAATGATCTTTCGAGGCTTGCAGCATTGCGCCTTGCCTGCTCGGCTAGGCGCTGACTTTCTCTCGCAAGAGCAGAGGCGCGTTCGGTCGTCTCCTCGCGAAGATCCTCCATGCCGTGTGCGGAAATGGCGCCTAGGCCCCCCGCAATGTCGGACAGGTCGGTTTGCAGACGCGAGACCTTGCTCACAAGGTCATTGAAAGCCTGATCGTAGGGCATTGCTTTGTTTGCGCTCGTCATGATGGCGGTCCTCTTTGATACCTGATGCGAGCCTAGAAACATGCCGACTGAGCGGTTTGACCGGCGTCAAGATTTCGAAGGAGTTGATCCGATGGGCCCGGTCAGTCGAAGCGCAAATTGTCTTCCAGCGATTGCACGGCCGGCGCTGCTCATGCGACCTTTTCGGCTGTGGTCTTTTCCGCGTGAGCGTTCACCTGCCTGGTCAGCGTGCCGCTCGCCGCGCATTTTGGCGGGCGTCCCGCCGGTCACAATCTTGACCACCATCAATTCCCTCGGCGGGTGCCAGTCCTAGACTCTTTGTCGACAATCCGGTCCGACGAGGTCAGCCATGCCGCACAAGCAGGTTCTGTTTCGATCCGAGGCGCGGGAGAAAATCCTGCGCGGTGCCACGCAACTGGCTGACGCGATCAGGGTGACGCTGGGGCCAAGGTCGAAATCGGTGCTGATCGAGCGCAAATGGGGCCCACCACTGGTCTGCAATGATGGTGTGACCATCGCCAAGGAGTTCCAGCTCAAGGACGCGGAAGAAAACCTCGGTGCCCGCATGCTCCGAGAAGCGGCGGAGCGTACCGGGGACATGGTGGGCGATGGCACCAGCACGTCTACCATCCTCGCCCACGCCATCTTCGCCGATGGCATCCGCAACGTGGTGGCCGGCGCCAGCGCCATCGAAATCAAGCATGGGCTCGACCGCGGGCTCAAGCGCGCCATGGCGGTGCTCAAGGATATCTCGCGGCCGGTGGTGAGCCGCAAGGAAAAGGAGCAGGTGGCGACCATCTCTGCCCATAACGACCCCACTGTCGGCGCATTGGTTGCCGACGCCATGGAAAAGGTCGGTGGAGAAGGGGTCATAACGGTGGAGGAAGCCAAGACCACCGAGACCTCGCTGGACGTCGTGGAAGGAATGCAATTCGACCGGGGGTTCCTGTCCCCCTATTTCGTCACAGATCCCGAGCGCATGAAGACCGAATTCGAGAATGCCGGAATTCTGATCGTGGACGGCAAGATTGCCGTGCTCGCCGATCTGTTGCCATTGCTTGAGACCGTCGCCAAGGCCGCCATACCGCTGCTGGTCATTGCCGAGGATGTCGAAGGCGAAGCGCTGGCCACGCTCATCGTCAACAATATCCGCGGCACCTTTCACAACTGCGCGGTCAAGGCGCCCGGCTTTGGCGACCGGCGCAAGGCCATGCTGGAAGACCTGGCGATTATGACTGGCGGTCAGGTCATCTCGCAGGATCTGGGGATGAAGCTCGAGAACGTCGGCACGGACCAGCTTGGTCACGCCGCCCGCGTTCTGGTTGACAAGGACACCACCACCATCGTGGGCGGCAAGGGCAAGAAGTCTGCGATAGACGGGCGGCGCCAGCAATTACGCCAGCAAATTGCCGGAACCTCCAGCGACTATGACCGGGAAAAACTTCAGGAACGCCTGGGAAAACTCAGCGGCGGCGTCGCTGTGATCCGCGTTGGTGCACCGACGGAAGCGGAGATGAAGTCGCGCAAGGAGGCACTGGACGATGCGATCAGCGCCACCAAGGCCGCTGTGGCTGAGGGCATTGTGCCTGGTGGCGGCCTTGCCCTGCTGCGCTGTGCCAGTGCTCTGGATGAAGAGGCCAAGCTCTGCGAGGGCGACGAACATACAGGCGTCCAGATTCTGCGGCGCGCCATCGAGGCCCCCGCCCGGCAGATCGCTGACAATTCGGTGACGGACGGGGGCATTGTTGTTGCCCGCATGCTCGAGGGCAGCGGCAATATCGGCTTTGACGCGGGGCGCAAGACTTATGTGGATATGATCGAGACCGGCATCATTGATCCCACCAAGGTCGTGCGCATCGCCCTGGAGAACGCAGTGAGCGTCGCCGGCGTGCTGCTCCTGACCGAGGCGACGATGACGGAGGTCCCCGAACCAAGGCCGCAAATAGCCATGCCTGAGGAACTCACCGGCTAGTCGCAGAGGGCGGGATGATGTCGCGGGGGGGTGGTTTCTTGCCTGTTTGCGTCAAGCGCCTGCCGCACGCTGGGACGCACTGGAGGGGACCGCCTTCTCTGCCTGTACCTCGGCGGGCCTGAGCGGCGGGAAATCGTCGGGCGTGACAATCTCGCGCTCAAGCAGCAGCGCGGCACCCCGGTCGAGATCGGGGCGACGGCCGGCCAGGATCGCCTTGGCGCGCCCGAAGGCATCGATGATCAGGCCGCGCACAGCCAGGTCCAGTTCCCGCGCGGTTTCCTCCGAATAGTCCCGCATCGAGCGTGGCTCGACCACATTGAGATAGGCCTGTCTTTCCTGTTCCAGCACGGCCTGGCCGGTGGCCTCGTGCATGCCGAAACGGGCGACGTATTGGCGGGCAATGTCTGTGACCTTGGCCAGATCGTCCGCAGCGCCGGTCGACACGTCACCCAGGGCGATTTGCTCGGCGGCCCGTCCGCCCATGAGTACGGCCATGCGATCGAGCAACTCGGCTGATGTGATGACATAGCGGTCATCGGTGGGGCGCTGGATGGTGTAGCCCAGCGCCCCAATGGCGCGTGGAATGATGGAAACCTTGTGCACCCGGTCTGTACCGGGAATGGACGCGGCCACCAGTGCGTGCCCCATTTCGTGATAGGCAACGCGCCTGCGCTCGCTGGGCAGCAACAGGCGATTGCGCTCGGTGCCGGCAATGATCCGCTCCACGGCGCGGGTGAAATCGTCCATGGTCACCGCCTCGGCACCGCGACGGGTGGCGACGATCGCCGCCTCATTGACGAGATTGGCGAGATCGGCGCCAGTGAAGCCCGGCGTCAGAGCGGCAATGTCGTCGAGCTTCAGCCCCTGAACCGACCGCACTTTGCGCATATGGACCGCCAGAATGGCGGCGCGCCCCCGCACGTCGGGTCGGTCGATGGCGATTTGCCGGTCAAACCGGCCGGCCCGCAACAGCGCCGGATCGAGAATCTCCGGCCGGTTTGTCGCCGCCAGCAGCACGATGCCGACACGCGGATCGAAGCCGTCCAGTTCCGAAAGCAACTGGTTGAGCGTCTGCTCCTTCTCGTCCTGTCCGCCGAGATTGCCGAATGGCGAACGGGCACGTCCCAGCGCGTCGAGCTCGTCGATGAAGATGATGCAGGGTGCCACTTGCCGCGCCTGTTCGAAAAGGTCTCGAACCCGGGCCGCACCCACGCCTACGAACATCTCGACGAATTCCGATCCCGATATGGAAAAGAACGGCACATTGGCCTCGCCTGCGACCGCTCTCGCCATGAGGGTCTTTCCGGTACCGGGTGGACCGACCAGCAATACGCCCTTGGGGATGCGTGCCCCGAGGCGGCCATATCTCTCCTTGTCCTTGAGGAAGGAGACGATCTCGAGCAGTTCCGCCTTGGCCTCGTCAATGCCGGCCACGTCGGCGAAAGTCACGCCGGTATCCTTCTCAACATAGACGCGGGCGCCCGACTTGCCGATGGCGGTAAGCCCTCCGATGCCGCTGCGCTCGGCTATGCCCCGAAATGCGAACCACCAGAAGGCTACGAGGACGAGGGCAGGGGCGATCCACGAAATCAGCGTCCCCAGCCAGTTCTCATCGCTTGCGCCGCGCACCGGCACGCCCGCTTTGGTAAACAGCTCGACCATTTGGGGGTCAGCGCGGCGCGTTATGAAGTGGTCGTAGCCGTTCTGGGGCGACTGAAACTGTCCTTCGATCACGGTGTCGGTGATGGACACCTCGGCGATGACGCCTCTGTCGAGATAGTCCAGCATCTCACTGTAGGTGATCGTCGCAACTGACCGATATCCCATCCATAACTGGAACAGGCCGAACAGGGCCAACGCAACGACCCAGTACCAGAGGGTATACTGCCGACTCTTGTTCATTATCGACCTCCAGGACCCAAGCCCGTCCTTGTTACGGCTCTGCGGAATGATCGGCATTGACCTCTGTCAAGCGCAGGCCGCACGCGCCTGGCGGTCGGGCGGCACATGAAGCGATGCAGAAAATGACCCCGGTCAAAGCTTCGACGGTCGATAGCGGCCAGTATCCAAAGGGCCAATCCTGCCCATCAGGAAACACAACGGAGGAACGCATGACCAGACATTCCCCCTTCGACGCCGCCATTGACGACGGCAATATCTGGCTCAAGGCCACGGCAGAGAAACTGCACCTGGACGATTCACGGCTGGCCTATCCGGCCCTGCGCGCTGCCCTGCACGCCTTGCGCGACCGCCTGCCTCCGGAAGCAGCTGTACACCTGTCGGCACAATTGCCGATGATTGTCCGAGGCCTCTTCTTCGAAGGCTGGAAGATGGCTGGAAAACCCACACCCGACAACACCGTGGAGGAGTTCTGCGAGCGGCTGGCCGGTGAACTGCCGCCCAACTACCAGCGCAACCCCAAGATGGTCGCTGAAGCCGTTTTCGATGTTGTCTGGCAGAAGCTGGACCCGGGCGAAACAGCCAAGGTCATCGATCATTTCCCCAAGGGTCTGCGGCAACTCTGGCCCTCAATTGCCCGTCGTGAATCTGCCTGAGAGCCACCACCAGAGGGGCCTATGTGCCGTTCCTGATCCGTGGTGCTTGCCTGTCATCAGACTGCCGGTGTCGTGAACGGAAACCGTGGCCTGACCTATTCGCGCCTGAGCGCCTCGATCGGGTCCAGACGCGCAGCGCCGCGGGCCGGAAAATATCCAAAAATGATGCCGACCAGGCCAGAAAACCCAAAGGCCAGTAGCACCACGAGCGGGTCCGGCAAGAACGGCACTCCCAGGTACGCCGCACCGGTGGCGGACAACAGGAGCCCAAGCACCGCTGAGTGTAGGCGTGCTGAATTCCACTATTTGGCCGCTGGCGAGCCCAAGGAAAGCGTTTCTAGCCTACCGTGACGCCAAACAGCGCTCCGACTGCCGCTGTCGCGGCCATTGCGAGAGCTCCCCAGAGGGTGACCCTGGCGGCGCCGCGAATAACGCCCGCACCCCCGGCCGATGCGCCCAGTCCACCCAGAATCGCGAGACCAAGAATGGTCGATGCCGCAACAAGAAGCGCGACAGCGCTTTCCGGCACGAGCAGCGTGACGATCAGTGGAACCACCGCGCCGACGGCGAAGGTGAGCGCCGAAACCAGCGCGGCCTGGATCGGGCGGGCGGTCACGGTTTCGGAGATGCCGAGTTCGTCTCGCGCATGCGACCCGAGCGCGTCTCGTTCGGTGAGCTGAACAGCTACCCGCTCGGCCAGATCCCGGTCGAGCCCGCGGCCCACATATATTTGGATCAGCTCCTCGAGTTCTGCGTCAGGCGTTTCCGCCAGTTCGCGCGCTTCGCGAGCAAGATCGGCGCGTTCGGCATCGGTCTGTGAACTGACCGAGACGTATTCTCCCGCCGCCATGGACATCGCACCGGCCACCAGACCTGCCAGCCCCGCGATCAACACCTCCGGCTTCCCGGATCCCGCAGCGGCCACGCCGACAACCAGGCTCGCGGTCGAGACGAGGCCATCATTGGCACCTAGAACGGCCGCCCGCAGCCAGCCAATGCGATGCACCATATGGATCTCGGAATGGGACAGACGGCTCATGTAGCGGCTCCTTGGGTGTTCAAACCGTCATCCAGCATCATGACGGGCCCACACTCTTGCTCGGAGAGAGCGTACAGGACCACCTGGTCGGGTGCTGGCGTGGCGCGTAGCGCATGAAACCCCACGCCCGAGATGTGGTTTATCGCGGCAACGAGCGGGGTCGCCATCTTGAAGCGATTGGTTCGAAGCGTTTCCATGCAATTCATCTCCCCTCTGCTGAGCCACTTGCCGCTAGCTCTTTGGAGAAAATCGGTCCGACACCCTCATCTCTGATATTTCCATCACTATCGCGCAGGAGAAACAGGGCGTCGAGCCTACTTTGGCGGGCCATTTCTGCGCCCCTGACGGGACCGAGCACCATGAGCGCCGTGGCCCAGGCGTCGGCCTCGGCACAGGTGCGCGCGATGACTGTGACAGAGGCCGGCGATGCGGTCAGCGGCGCGCCGCGCCTTGGGTCCATCGTGTGCGACAGACGTTGCCCCTGCACCTCCACCCAGTGGCGGTAGTCGCCCGAAGTGGCCACGGCTGCATCCTCAAGCGTGAGAATCGATTGAGGCACCCGACGCTTGGGGTCCGGCGCCTCGACCGCGATGATCCAGGCGTCGCCGTCCAGCCGGAGGCCCATGGCGCGCATTTCCCCATCAATTCCGACGAGCCCGTCAGCGATCCCATGGTCGCGCAGTGTCTCGGCCAGCCGATCAACGCCATGGCCCTTGGCGATGCCGTTGAGGTCGAGTGCCAGGGCTGCGGATTTGCGGACATGGTCGCCGTGGATCTCGAGGATTTCATGCGCCGGACGACGCACGGCGGACATCGCGGTACGGATGCGTTCGGGCGCAGCGCCCTCCGGCCCGAAGCCCCAGGCCGTCACCGCATCGCCCATACCGACGTCGAAGGCCCCGCCCGAGGCCCTGCCGATATCGAGACCGAGTTGCAAGAGCGCGGCCAGCTGCCGGGGAACTGCCAGCCATTCGCCCACTGGCGCTGCGTTGAGCCGCATCAGATCGCTGGCGGGCTTCCAAGTGGACATCTGAGCATCCACGTCGTCCACTGCTGCTTGCAGAGCCGCGCGGATCGGCTGGGAGTCGAGACCCGGTTCTGCAAAGAATAAAGCGGACCAGCGCGTACCCATCGTGGGGCCGTTGAGGGCGACCCGGACGTTCTCAGTAGACATCTTCGACATATCGTCCCTCCGCTTTCAGAGCTGCTGGCGTGAACCCGGCCGGCGCAAGAATTTCGGCAAGGGCCTCGGCCACGCCTGCGGCCATGTCCCGTCCGCCGCAAACCATGATGCGTGCCCCGTTGCGGACGAGTTCGGCGACCTGAACCGCCTCTCCTCGCAGCGCGTCCTGCACGTAGTGGGGACGCGCCCCGCGCGAGACGGCCGTGACCAGTCGGGTCAGGCGTCCCTCACCCTGCCAACCGGGCATCTCCTCCCCGTAGAAATAGTCACTGTCTGGATGGCGCATGCCGAAGAACAGGTGGAGCGGCCTGCGGCGCGCATTGCCGCGCACGAAGCCCGCGAGCGGCCCGATGCCCGTCCCTGCGCCGATCAGGATGAGTGGTGCCCGGCGCCGGCCCGGACGGAAGCTGGGGTTGCGGCGGAGGAAGGCAGACACTTTGTCGCCCGGCTCAAGCGCCGTCAGTTGCCCCGAGCAGAGACCGCCGGGATGCCTCTTGACCACGATCTCGATGAAGCCGTCACGGCGCCCGGAGGCGAGGGAGTAGAGCCGCGGGACGGCGGTGCCCTCGGGCAGGATGCCGATCAGGTCACCGGCCTGGAACCGGGCGAACCCGACCCCTCGCAGCCTTTGCCAAAGCGAAGTATGTGGAAGCGCGAAGCGCAGGATTGCGGTCGGGGCCTGCACCTCGGAGCCGTAATCGCGGCGCGAGACGAGGGTCAACCTGTCGATGGCTGGCAGGACCGGCTGGTGCGACAGGTCCAGCGCGATGCCGAGCACCTCTCCTAGCGCTCGGCCCCAGCGCGCGAAATCCTGTGGTGATTGGCGGTTGATGGTGTCGAGCGGCAGGAGTTCGGGCCAACCTTTCCTCCGCGCCGTCTGTGCGACTGTCCTGGCGAAGGCGCAATAAGCCGGAAAACTGCGGTCCCCGAATCCGAGCACGGCCAGGCCAATGTCCGGCACTGGGTCGGACGTGTTCAGCCGGTCGACAAAGCGTTTCGCCGAAGCCGGCGCCGCCCCGTCGCCATAGGTCGCGGCAAGCAGGAGGATGCGGCGGGCCTGAGTGTAGCGTTCGGGAGCGAAGCTCGACATCGGGCCGACATGGACGCTCTGTCCGGCCTCGGTGAGGGCGGCGTGAAGCGTCGCGGCGAAGCCCCAGGTGCTGCCGCCCTCACTGCCGACGAG
Source organism: uncultured Devosia sp. (assembly GCF_913055165.1). GTDB lineage: Bacteria > Pseudomonadota > Alphaproteobacteria > Rhizobiales > Devosiaceae > Devosia. The sequence continues at coordinate 53,500 of NZ_CAJXJS010000015.1, read as the reverse complement.
CAGGATCGTCTCGGCGCGCCCCGCGGGCTGATTGCCCCGGATGCGCGGCCGACCCCGCCGCCCGCCCAGCCAAACCAGAAGGCCCGTCGCACCCATTGCCGGCATACCGAGCGCCGTGATCCCAAGCACGACCCCGAGCGTCGCCGCGCCCTGTCCAGTGTGCAACATGTAGATGGTCTCCGAGGCACGCTCCCATCCCGTCAGCTCGGCCCAGGCCAGCAGGGCCCCGTCGCCCTGATCGAGATATCCACTACCCTGATCGGTCTTCAGCGTGAAAACGTCCGTCGCGTCACCGGGATAGGGAAAACTCAGCTCACGCAGTTCGGTGACAGGCAGCTGTTGCAGCGTGGGCATCTGGTCGAGCGAGAACCCCGTCTCACCGCTCACGATGGTGGGGACGGCGGGTTGGGTACCTCCGTCTGGCAAAAGATCGAAAGTGGAGGCCGTCATCCACAAGGCAGTCGTGGAGGACAGAACCAGGCCGACGACGGCGATGCGGGCGATCTCGACATGCACCCGGCTCGCGAGCGGTCCGCGCAGGGGCTTGAACCATTGCCGCCAGCCGCCTGTCCGCCGCGCGACCAGCGCTGCGCCGGAGAGCGAAAGGACCAGCATCGCAGCAGCACCCATGGCCATGGCGATGCGCCCGCCATCCCCGAGGAACAGCGAACGGTGCAAGTTGGTGAGCCAGCGTTCGACCTGGTTCGGATCGGCCGAGCCGATGCCCTGACCCGTTGCAGGATCGATCACGGCGGCGCCCGGCGCCCCCTGGTCGAACCAATAGGCCGTGATCCGTCCTGAAGGCGAGCGGCGGATCTGCTCGAGGCCGGGATAGACGGCCTGGATCCGGTTAGCCAGAGCGGCGACGGTCAGTTCGGCTTCCGCCTGCGGCGTTGCGATGCGCTCAGCCGCAGGAAAAACCGACAGCGCTGCGCCGCTCAAGCTCAGGACGGTGACGAGCGCGAGGGCAAGAAGACCCGGCCAGCGATGGAGTGCGCGGATCATGGCCATTCCCTCAGTTGTAGGTGAAACTGGCAATATAGCGGCGCCCAGCGACCGGCGAGCCTGTCCCCCCGTTCGTCAGGGGCACGGCCACCTCGTTCGGGCTGTCGCGCATATCTTCGGCCGCGGCATCGATGTGGAGCGTGTAGCCTGCATCGAAGAGCGCATCGGCCAGGTCGAGCGTGATCTCGAGCGTGCGCCCCGCGCCGACACTGGCGCCGGTGATGCCGTTCACCTGGCCGGCATCTCCGCCTGTGGCGCGGTACCAGTCGCTCAGGTGCTCGTAATATTTGGACTTGCCGCCGGCCATCCAGAGACTGCCGACATAGGCGCCCGAGGCGTCGGTGACGTAAAGCGCAAGATAGGCGCCGTCGCCGCCATAGCTGTTGAGAGTGGTGGTGAGCGTCACCGGCCGCGCCATGGCGAGGCCGGGAAACGTCAGCGCTGTCGTCAGCGCGAGCGTTGCGAGGAGCGATTTCATTGGATGATCCCTTGTTGTGAGAGTGCCGCCGAGCGGGTCAGTTCACCTGAACTTGTGGAGGAGCGCCGTTCCCGAAAAGACCGTTCTGCGGCGGGGCGACAGTGCCGGCGGGTTTGGGATTGCGGGTCCCATTGCGACAATCGTCGTCATCGTCATCGTCATCATCGTCTTCAAAGTTGCCGCAGTCGTCATCGTCGTCGTGGCCGCGCGACGTCCTTTCTTGCCAGTGATTGTCGTCATCACCATCGTCGCCTGCCTGAGCGAGCGACATGGTTTGCGCGCTGTCGTCGAAGAGTGCCGCGACGGACCGGAGGACGCCGTCGGTCGGGGCATGCATCGCGCTCCAGGCAGGGACGCCGATGGCGACTGTCAGCGCCGTGGATGCGACCAGGAGGGTCAGGATCTTTTTCATGGCAGGGTCTCCTTTTGTCTGCTGGGGACAATCTGGAGAGCCGACCTGAGGACATCCTGACGCCTTGGCTGCTTCCGCTTCAGCTTGCCGTCAGGAACATTTTCGGTTGCTGCAGGACCAGTCCCGTCAGGGTGTGGAAGATGGGGACTAAGGATCGGGGCTGGAGATCGACGCAAGTGGACATTCGCGCCGGATCTTGCGCAAACATGGTGCGGGTTAGGGGCGCGCAGCGCGAAGATATGACAGACCGAATTCACCCTCGGGTGTGCGGGTCAGCCAGCAACACCGTCTTTCTGTTCCTGGAGTAGACGATCGTCGTCGTCCTCATACTCAACCTCGATGACCTGCAGCGTTGCCGGGTGGACGGTCACTTCGATCCGGCGCCCTTCGGCATCCCGGCCATCGATCTCGTAGCAGCCGTCATCGATCTTGATGCGGCGTACAGTCCAGCCGTTCTCCTCAGCCAGTCGGGCGACGGCGTCGCGCGGCTGCCAGTCGGTCATCGGCACGAAACAATCGTCGTCCGCCAGCGCTGCGCTGGCCGGGAAGACCGCAAGAAAGCCGAGAATTGTCAATGTCTTCTTCATGCGCCAAACTCCGCGCTGCGGTCATATTGATACAATTCATGCAGGGCAAAGCTGACAACAGCCTGAACGGGCCCAGCCCACCACTTCAGCTTCCTGTCAGCCGGGCGGATCATGGAGGGTTATCGGAAAAGGACGGGGACGAGGATGCGCATCCTGCTAATCGAGGACGACACGGTTCTGGGGGCTGCAGTGCGCGACCAGATCGCGGCCGATGGCCAGTCGGTGGATTGGCTGACGCGGCTCGACGCTGCCGGCAGCGCGGTGAAGTCCACGCCCTACGATCTGATCCTCCTCGACCTGATGCTGCCCGATGGGCGCGGCATTGGGTTTCTCAAGGGATTGCGTGCACGGGGCGACGTGACGCCCGTCATTATCCTCACCGCACTCGACCAAGTGTCGGATCGGATTGAGGGGCTGAACGCTGGCGCCGACGACTACCTGGTCAAGCCCTTCGATCTCGCAGAGCTGTCGGCCCGGATCGGTTCGGTGGCCCGCCGCTATAGCGGCAATCCGAACCCCATCGTGACTCATGGACCGCTGGAGATCGATCTTGCCGTGCGCAGCGTTCACTGTGACGGCAGGCCGGTGCAACTGACAGCCCGTGAGTGGGCGCTGTTGGAAGCCTTTCTCGCGCGCCCGGGGCAACTTCTGTCCAAGGCTCAACTGGAAGAAAAGCTCTATGCATTCGACGCCGAGGTGGAGAGCAACACCATCGAAGTCCATGTCAGCCGGCTGCGCAAGAAGCTCGGCGCAGCCGTCATCGACACCGAGCGCGGCTTGGGCTACCGGCTGGGCAAGGCATGAAGTGGCCGGCAAGCCTTCGTGGTCGACTGAGCCTCTCGCTTGGTTTTGCGCTGACGGTGCTGTGGCTACTGGCTGCGACGGTGACGTCCGTGATTGTCCGCGACGAGATGGACGAGGTGTTCGACAGCGCCCTGCGCGAAACAGCGGAACGGATCCTGCCGCTGGCGGTGACCGATATCGTGGGTCGGGAAGAGCAGGGGATCACACAGCGACTTGCTCCGATCCGGGGGCACGACGAGTTCTTCACCTACCTCGTCCGGGATGCCGAGGGGCGCATCCTTCTGCAGTCGCACGCGGCAGATCCTGCGCTGTTTCCGCCCTGGGACGGGCCAGGCTTTCGGCAGACGGCAACCCACCGATTCTATAGCGACGCAGCACTTCAGGAGACTATCCGCATCACCGTTGCCGAACCGCTGGCCCATCGAGCGTCGGTCGCACGGGAAATCCAGATGGGCCTTGGGTTGCCGCTTCTGATCATGCTCCCTGTCGCGCTGGCGGCCATCGTACTGGCGGTCCGTTTCAGCCTCGATCCTCTGCGCCGGTTTCGTTCGCGGCTTGAGGTGCGCAGCGCCCGTGACCTGTCGGAAGTTCCTGCGCACGATCTGCCCACGGAGATCGGCCCCTTGGCCGAAACGCTCAACAGCCTCCTGGTCAAGCTCCGCGAAGCGTTCGAGGCCGAACGCAGCTTCGCCGCCAACGCCGCTCACGAGTTGCGGACTCCCCTTGCGGGGGCCATCGCTCAGGCGCAACGACTTCGATCTGAAACCGAAGACAAGGCTGCCATACAGCGTGCGGTCGACATCGAGGAGACGTTGAAACGCCTGACGCGGCGGACGGAGCGCCTGATGCAACTGGCTCGTGCCGAGGGCGGACGTCTCCAGTCCGACACGCCATACGATTTAAGGACGGCCGTACGGCTGGTCATTGACGACATGACTCGTAGCCCGCAGTCGCCGCCGATTGCGCTCGACCTGCCCCGGACCCCGGTCTTTTCGACAATCGACCCCGACGCATTGGGAATCGTCTGCCGGAACCTAGTGGAGAACGCGCTCCGTCACGGCTCTGGCAATGACGAGGTTCAGCTAACCATCACGCCAGGCGGCGATCTGGTCGTCGCAAATTCTGGGCCAGTCTTGGCCCCGGATGTCCTTGCGCACCTGACTGATCGCTTTCACCGTGACGTGCGCAAGGCGGACGGCAGCGGTCTTGGGCTGACCATTGTCGCCGCAATCGCGACGCGCACTGGGGGCCGGCTTACGCTGGCATCGCCGCGGGCAGGCGCGCAGGATGGATTCGAAGCGCGTTTCCGCCTCCCTACGACGACATCTTCAATCTGATCGGCAATGCTCGGTCGGTCTGGTCTCAAGCTCTGCCGCAGAAGGGTGCTGCAACCACGCGTCCCCAACCTGATCCTTCTCTAGTTGCCTTGCGCAACCAAGCCAGGCGACGTGCCGCCGTCGGTCTGGTCAAGAAAGTATGCGGTTGTCTGGCCTTTCTGGCAAAGGCAATGGGCCGGACCGACTGTAGAGATGCCGGTCCGGCGCTTAGCTCATCCTGGGTCAGAGCGACGTGTCGAGTGGTGGCAGGCCCGCACGTTTGCGGATCGCGGCCTGGCTCTCTGCTGCCTCGGCGAGGATTTCTCGAACCTCTACTCCGACCAGCGCGCCAGCCTGCTTTCGAATGTGGCCGTCGACGATCACCGTATCGACATTGGATGGCAGCCCGTGCTGGACCAGTTGAAACGTCATGTTGGTGTTGGCCGCCGGGATCATGTTGAGAGCGTCAGTGCGCACGGCGATGATGTCTGCCCGCTTGCCGGGTGTCAGCGAGCCGACCTGATCACCAAGCCCGAGAACGTTGGCGCCGCCGCGGGTGCCGATTGCGAGCGCGTCGCGGTAGCTCAGAAGCCATTGTGGAGCGGCCTGCACGATACTCATCAGGTTGGGATTGTTGGCCTGCTGGATGCGTCCAGCGTTAACAATGGTGCGAAGCATGGCGAACGGATCGGCTGGCGTCTGCGCGGTGACATCGACCGTCATGCTGATCTGGTCCAGCGGTACGCCTCCGGCGAGCAGGGCATGAATTGGCGGCAGCCCCGCTCCGATCATGGGATCGGTACCGGGACAGAGGGCGACGCCCAGATGCTTGTCGAGGATCAAGGCGATCTGCTCGGGTGTTACTGCCGTGCCGTGGGTAAAGAGGAATTCGGGGCCCAGCAGGTCCGGTTGCGCCAGCGAGCCACCGTGATCGGTAATCGGCCGTAAATCGAGATTGCGTGCGAGCTCCACACGCTCGGAAAGCGCCTCGCCGGCTCCATCGAGAATCATGCCAAGGCCGATCCTGCCGCCGCCGTTCGACGCGATCCAGTCCAGCATGGCCTGTACTTGATCACGCGTGGTCGGCTGACCGCCCAGAAATCCTGCCAGCCCCATCTTGGCGCGAATGCCGGTATCCGCCAACGCGCGAAGCTCCGCCTCGGCATCTTCGATGGTATCTGCGCCGTGTGCCCAGTTATGGCAGGTTGTAAAACCGGCACTGAGCGCCTCGAGTGCAGCGTAACGCACTGCGATGTAGTGGTCTTGGGGTGTATAGTGCGCCGCCAGGCCGTGCAGGGCGAAATAGGAACTGGCGTCGTTGGCCATGCCGCGCCAGATGCTGTTCCACATATGCCAGTGCGTATCGACGAAGCCTGGCATGACAACCGTGTTGCGGGCGTCGATCTCCAGAGCGCCGGGAGCCGCGATCTCAGGCGCGACCTCGACGATGCTGCCGTCACGGACGTGCACGTCGCCAGTCTCCAGGTCGCCAAGGGCTGGGTCCATGCTCAGCACGTAGCCACCGCGCAGCACGATTTCCGCGGCCTCGCTGGCATTGGACTGGGTCGCCTGGGCGAACGCCTTGCCCGCCAGGCCCAGCGCCATGGCTCCGCCGAGGGCGCCCAATGCCCCACGGCGTGACAGGGCCAATCTGTTCTCTACATTCATGTCGATATCCTCCCGGCCCGTTTTTCCGGGCTCGGCGATACCATCGTCGCAGAGCGTGTCGGGGTTCAAATCGATTGATTTACGACCCGGTATAAGCGCCGTTTATGGGAACGGTTCTGAGTAATGCTCGCCCGCAACTCACGGCGCAGCCACTGGAGACCCGCATCGGCATTGGCACGGCTGTGCCATTGCATGGCGAGGCGAACCGGCGGGATCGGGAAGGGTGGCCGGAAATATCGGAGCTGGGCGGAGTGGGAAAATATCTCCGCAGTCATCCCGGGAAATGTGGCCAATCGCCTGCTACCGCTCACGAAAGATGGAACCAGCGCGAACTGGTCGAGCCGTACTGCAATGTGCCTGTCGAACTCGGGAACGCCCAGGACTGAGGGGAGGTATGGCAGCCCTCCGATAAAGACCTCGACATGGTCGGCGGTGCGAAACTCCTCCAGCGAAAGCGTGTCGCTGGTCCAACACTGCGCGCAGGCGATGACCGTATGCTCCTCCTCGAACAAGAGTTCCGCGGGATGGGATGGACTGGCTACCCGCTCAGGCACGATCAGCAGATCAAGCTGCCCGCTCTCCAGCTTGTCCAGGCTCACTCCGGTCGGCGTGAGCAGCGAGTAACGCAGCTTGGGTGCGAGTGGATCAATGCGCTGTAGCGCGGCGGCGAGAAGCCCCTGGATCACCGTATCTGCGGCTAGGATTCGAAATTCGCGATCAGAGGTCTCGGGATCAAAGGAGCCGGAGGACACCAGATGGTCGCTGATATAGGCCAAGGCCTGTGCAGCGGGTAAGCGAAGGCTTTCGCCCAATGGGGAAAGTGTCGCGAGTCCTGTCCCGGTGATCAGCAGTTGGTCGTCAAAATAGTCGCGCAGCCGCGCCAGGGCCGCGCTCATCGCAGGCTGGCTGATGCATGTCAGTTCGGCGGCACGAGATACACTGCGCGTCGTCAACAGCGCGTCCAGTGCTACGATGAGATTTAGGTCCAATCCTTTGAAGCGCACTCCACCCTCCCCGGGCAAGACCTTAGCAGGAGCAGGCGACATGGTCTTTTCCAATACAGCCATCTTCCGGCAGGTTGTATCCTTCAATTGATGGCGCGATATGTCGTCGAAGTCGACCCTACGCACCAGATGCCTCCCAGGCCTTCCGTCGCCCAGGGATCGGCGCCCATCATATAACCTCGCATGTCCCGTGGTTGCCGAACCTCTATCCGGCGCGCCATGATCGATCTGACCGCAGGATCGCATCCGTGGTCTTGCTGCTTTGCGCATGATCTCTGGCTCTTTCGGGAGAATGCCAACGCAAATGTGAATTGCGAGGGAAAGCGCCTTCACTGCGAGGCAGACGAGGACGTCCAGTGCATCAATCTCTCCAGAGCGTGTTCTGCTCATGCTGCTGGATGAAGCGCGAAAGGTTGCGGAACTCGGTATCGATGAACCGACGGAAGCGGCGCACGGTGGGATTGGCCGCCTCGGCGTCCTTTGTGAGGATGCCCAGCATGCGCTCGGGGTGGCCAATGCGGATGGACAATGCAGCGAGCACCCTCTGGCGCCGCGCCATGAAAACCACCGAATGGGGCAGAATGGTCAGCGCGTCTGAATTGGAAAGAATGGCCGTCATCGACGCCAACGTCCCGCCGGAAAACGAAATGCGGGTGTCTGTCACGCCGATATCTCGCAAAATGTGGCGCATGTCCTCGTAAAGGGGGCTCGACGCAGGCGGCGCAATCCAGGGGTAAGGGGCAATGTCTGTCAGCCGCAGCGAACCCTTGCGCAGCAGCGGGTGATGGCTGCTGCAGGCAATGACATTGCGGCCCGGCAGCACCGGTACGAACTGGAAACCCGGTGCCACTGCCGCGGGATTCATTGGGCAAATGGCCACGTCCAGCGTTCCCGCATCGAGCTGATCCATCAGTTCGCGTGCATAGCCGTATGACTGCTCGATCCTGACCTGCGGATTGTTCTGCTGAAATTCCGCAATCAGCGTGGAAATGACCCCGTCCATGAACACCGGGGTGCCTCCTATCCGCACCATGCCTCTATGGCCTGAGCGAAACGTGGTGACGATGGCCGAGGCCGTATTGCCTGCGGCGAGAATTCTTCGCCCTTCACCCGCCAGGGCCAGGCACAGCTCGGTGGGCACAAGGGGACGCTTGTGCTTTTCAAACAGTGGCGCGCCAATTCGTGCCTCCAGCATCGCTATCGTCCGCGAGACGCTTGGCTGTGCGCGGCCAATGGCCTGTGCGCCCTCCGTGAGGCCTCCGCCATCAACGATGGCTGCAAGAACTTCGAGATGTCGTGGGTCGATCTTCATAACATCAAGTTATGTTATGCTGCGTAAATCCGATCAAGCCGGTATGTTATTCGTGCAAGTCTAGCCTCGCCGCTGAAGGGCAGGGAGGCCTTGGTGTCGCATTTTACGTCCAGCTTTGCTGCTCAATTTGCCTCGGTCCGCGTGCGCTTCGGCGCCGGTATTCGCAGCCAGGTGAGTGAGGAAATCGCCAGGCTCGGCTGCAAGCGCGCGCTCGTTTTGTCGACGCCTCCACAGGCCGATAGTGCCATGGAGATGGCCCAGGAGATCGGCGATCTGGTTGTTGGCGTCTTTACCCGCGCAACCATGCACACGCCCACGGCTGTGACAGACGAGGCCGTTGCCCACGCCAACTTAGTGCGCGCAGACTGCCTGGTCGCCATTGGCGGCGGCTCGACCACCGGGCTCGGCAAGGCGATAGCCCTGCGTACCGACCTTCCGCAAATCGTGGTCCCAACCACCTATGCCGGGTCCGAGGCCACCAACATTCTTGGTCAGACCGAGAATGGCGTGAAAACCACTCTCACCGACGCCAAGGTGCAGCCTGAAGTCATTCTCTACGACGCGGAACTCGTAAAAACGCTGCCGGTCGGCATGACCGTTACGAGCGCGCTCAATGCCATGGCGCATGCGGCCGAAGGCCTTTATGCCAAGGATCGCAATCCCGTATCGACGCTGCTGGCCATTGAAGGGCTGGAGGCCTTTGCCGAAGCCCTCGACAATGTCGTGGCCAATCCTGCCGACCTCGAGGCGCGCGGGCGAACGCTCTATGGCGCCTGGCTCTGCGGTACCGTGCTGGGGCAGGTGGGCATGGCCCTGCATCACAAGCTCTGCCACACGCTGGGCGGTTCCTTTGATCTGCCTCATGCTGAAACCCATGCGGTGATCCTGCCCCATGCCCTGGCATTCAACGCGCGCGCAGCAGGCAGGGAGCTTGAGCCTGTAAGCCGCATCTTCGGCAACGCCAATCCCGGCCGGGCGCTCTACGACTTCGCCACCCGGCTTGGTGCGCCGCTGGCGCTAATGGAGATCGGCATGCGCGAGGAAGACCTCGTCAAAGCCGCCGAACTGGCAACGTCCAAACCCTACTGGAACCCGCAACCGGTGACGAAGGAGGACATCGTCACCCTGCTGGAGGCCGCCTTCCGGGGCGATCCGCCGGCATTTTGAACCAAGCCGAAAGGCTCATGATTTTTGGGAGGAGAACCCATCATGATCACCCGTCGCAATCTGCTTAAAGGCACAGCCGCCACCGGCCTCATCGCCGCCACCGGCGCCTTCCCCATGCCCGCCATCGCCCAGGGCGCCAAGATCCGGGTAGGCTATGTCAGCCCGCAATCGGGGCCGCTTGCAGCCTTTGCCGAGGCGGACAACTTCATCCTCTCCAACTTTGCCAAGAGCGAGGCTGCGGCCAATTTCGAGATCATCGTCAAGGACAGCCAGTCCAATCCCAACCGCGCAGCCGAAGTCGCGCAGGAGCTGATCATTGACGATGAAGTCGATCTGATGATGGTCGCTTCCACGCCCGAAACCACCAACCCTGTGACCACGACCGCGGAAGCCGAAGGCGTGCCGCTGATTTCCACCGTGGCGCCCTGGCAGCCCTGGTTTATTGGACAGCAGGGCAACCCCGCCGACCCCGAAAGCTGGCGTCCATTCGAATATGCCTATCACTTCTTCTGGGGCCTTGAAGACGTCATCTCCGTCTTCACCAACATGTGGGGACAGCTGGACACCAACAAGATCGTCGGCGGCCTGTTCCCGAATGATGCCGACGGCAATGCCTGGGGCGATCCGAACACCGGCTTCCCGCCCGCGCTGGCCGAACAAGGCTTCCAGATGTTTGATCCGGGCCGCTACCAGAACCTCACCGACGATTTTTCAGCACAGATCAACGCTTTCCGCCAGGCCAATGCCGACATCATTACCGGCGTGCCGATCCCGCCCGATTTCACCACCTTCTGGACCCAGGCCCGTCAGCAGGGCTTTACGCCCAAGGCGGCGTCGATCGGCAAGGCCATCCTGTTCCCACAGGCCGTAGAGGCCCTTGGCGACACCGGTCACAATCTATCCTCGGAGGTCTGGTGGTCGCCGAGCCATCCGTTCAGTTCATCGCTAAACGGGATGAGCTCCAAGGAGCTGGCTGATGCCTATGCCGCCGAGACGGGCAAGCAGTGGACGCAGCCGATCGGCTTCGTGCATGCGCTGTTCGAGATGGCAGCGGATGTGATGAGCCGCGTCAGCGACACGGGCAATGCTGACGCGGTGGTCGAGGCCATTGCCGCGACGGATCTTCAGACCATTGTCGGCCCCATCAAGTTCGACGGCGCCGGCCTGCCACCCTTTGCTGCCAGGAATGTCTGCAAGACCCCGTTGGTTGGCGGCCAGTGGCGCAAGCGCGATGGCGGCGGTTACGACCTCGTCATTGTGGACAATAGCGGCCACGACAACATTCCCACCGGCGGAACGATGGAAGCCATTTCCTGATCCAGACCAATCCGGCCGGGCGCCCTCGGACGCCCGGCATTCAGGGGCCGTACATGTCCATCATATCGCTCGATAGCGTCTGCAAGAGCTTTGGCGCGCTCAAGGTCGCCGACGCAATCACTTTCGAGGTGCGCGAAGGTGAGGCCCTGGGCATTATCGGCCCGAACGGCGCCGGCAAGTCGACGCTCTTCAATCTCATCACCGGAAACATCGCCGCAGACAGCGGCACAGTTCATTTCCTCGGCGAGGACGTGACCCGGCAGAGCGCCATGCAACGCTGCCTCAACGGCATTGGCCGCTCGTTCCAGATTCCGCAGCCCTTCGGCAAGATGACCGTATTCGAGAACCTGCTGGTTGCCGGCTCTTTCGGGCAGGGCAAGAGCGAGCGCGCCGTTGAACAGGCTGCCGCCGATATTCTGGATCGCACCGGTCTCATAGGTCGCGCCAACACGGTCGCGGATAGCCTCTCCCTCCTGGAGCGCAAGCGGCTGGAACTGGCGCGCGCGCTGGCCACGGCCCCCAGGCTGCTCCTGCTTGACGAGATCGCGGGCGGTCTCACTGAGGGCGAGTGCAGCCAACTCGTGGGGACTATCAAGGACATCCATGCCACCGGGACGACGATCATCTGGATCGAGCACGTTCTGCATGCGCTCACCTCCGTGGTTGAGCGGTTGCTTGTGCTCGATTTCGGCAAGGTCATCGCAGTGGGCGAGCCCGCGGGCATCATGGCGCGGCCGCAAGTACGTGAAATCTATCTGGGGATCGAAGTCTGATGGCGATGCTCTCCACCCACGGGCTGACCGCCCACTACGGTCAGTTTCAGGCGCTGTTCGGCGTCGATATCACGCTTGATGCGGGCGAATGCGTGGCCATTATCGGCGCCAATGGCGCCGGCAAGACAACGCTGCTGCGCTCGCTGTCGGGCGTGTTGCGCAACGAGCCGCAATCGATCCGTTACCGGGGCGAACCCATCGGTGCATTGCCGGCCGACGCAGTCATGAAGCGTGGCGTTGCCATGGTCCCTGAAGGGCGGAAGCTGTTTCCCTCCCTCACGGTTGAGGAAAACCTGCTGATCGGCGCTCATGCGCGCAGGGGTTCGGGCTCCTGGACGCTCGATGCCATCTACAATCTGTTCCCCATCCTCAAGGAGCGCCGCGACAATGCGGGCACCGCACTCTCCGGTGGGCAACAGCAGATGGTGGCCATCGGTCGCGCGCTGATGAGCAATCCTGATGTGCTTCTTTGCGACGAGATTTCGCTCGGCCTGGCTCCGGTGGTTATCCGTGACATCTACAAAGCCATGCCCCGCATCCGCGAAGGCGGCGCGGCGGTGATCATCGTCGAGCAGGATATCGGCCAGGCTCTGGAGGTGGCGGACCGGGTCTACTGCATGATGGAGGGCAGGGTGACCCTGTCGGGCACGCCGACAGACCTCACGCGCGAGGCCATCCACGCCGCCTATTTCGGAGCGGCAGCATGAACTGGATCGACACAATCGTGCAGGGCATCCTGCTCGGCGGACTCTACGCGCTGTTCGCCGCCGGTCTCAGCCTCGTTTTTGGTATCATGCGGCTGGTCAACCTCGCGCATGGCGACCTTATCGTGCTCGCCGCCTACCTGATCCTCCTGATCGTGTCGCTGCTCGGCCTCTCGCCCTTCGTTGCGGCGCTGATCGCCCTCCCGCTGATGTTCGGCCTTGGCTATGTGCTGCAGAAGGTGGTGCTGAACCGCGTCCTTGGCGAGGACATCCTTCCCCCGCTACTGGTGACTTTCGGCATTTCGGTCGTCATCCAGAATGCGCTGCTTCAAGGGGCATCAGCCGATACGAGGCGCCTGCCTACGGGTGATGTTGGTGTGGCCTCCATCAGTCTTGGCGGCATCAATGTCGGCATTCTGCCGCTTCTGACCTTCGGATCGGCCGTCGCCGTCATCCTCATCCTCAATCACGTTTTTTATCGCACCGCGCTGGGCCGATCTTTCCGCGCCACTTCGGATGACCCGACAACGGCGAGCCTGATGGGGATCCGGCCAAACGCGGTTTTCGCCCAGGCGACAGGCATCGCGATGATGATTGTCACGATCGCCGCGCTCTATCTTGGCATGCGGGCCAATTTTGACCCGGCGGTGGGCCCGGCGCGGCTTATCTATGCCTTCGAGGCCGTGATCATCGGGGGACTGGGCTCGCTCTGGGGCACTCTGGCGGGCGGCGTGATTATTGGTCTTGCGCAGACGATCGGCGCAGCGATCAACCCGGAGTGGCAGATCCTTTCCGGCCACATCGCCTTCCTCCTTGTTCTGCTGTTCAAGCCGCGCGGCCTTTTCCCGCGCGCATTTGATTGAGGCCGGCCATGACGATCTCCGCGCCAGACACGATCTACCGTGTCGAAACCAGAACGAGAACTTCGACGATTGCTGGGCTCGTTGGCATCGTGCTCATTCTCGTGCTCTTCGCGGCGCCCGCCTTTGCCTCGCGAGGCCTTATCCAGGATTTGTTCTTTATCCTGACCATGCTGACACTGGCCCAGTTCTGGAACCTGCTGGCCGGCTATGGCGGGCTGGTTTCGGTCGGCCAGCAGGCATTCGTGGGCATCGGCGCCTACGCGCTCTTCGCGGCAGTTATTCTTTGGGGTCTCGATCCGGTGCCTGCCATTCTGCTCGGCGGTGTTGCCGCGCTGGTTTTGGCAGTGCCCTTCGGGTTTTTTGCATTCCGCCTGCAGGGAGCCTATTTCGCCATCGGCACATGGGTCCTGGCGGAAGTTGTTCGCCTGATCGTGGCGCAATGGCGCGCCGTGGGTGGTGGCACCGGCACCTCGCTGCCGCGCACCGCCACGGAAAACATCATCTTCACCGACCAGATTGCTGCCCTGTTCGACGTGCGGGCCTCGGCGGCGCGCGACATTCTCGCCTATTGGCTCGCGCTCGTTCTCGCCATTCTGACCATTGGCGGCATTTACTGGCTTCTGCGCTCCAAGCGCGGTCTGGGCCTGGCGGCCGTGCGTGACAATCCACAAGCGGCGCGTTCAGTCGGCGTCGATGCGCAGCGCGTCAAATGGTTTGTCTTCCTGACGGCCGCGCTCGGTACCGGGCTGACCGGTGCGCTGATCTACATGCAGAAGGCGCGCATTTCGCCGGACGCAGCCTTCTCGCTCAATGACTGGACAGCCTATGTCATCTTCATCGTCGTGATCGGTGGCATCGGCACGATCGAGGGCCCAATCGTCGGTGTTCTGATCTTTTTCCTGCTCCAGACGCTGCTGGCCCAGTACGGTGCCTGGTACCTGATGATCCTCGGCCTCATCGGCATCGGCGTCATGCTGCTCGCCCCGCGCGGGCTGTGGGGCAGCTTCTCCGACCGCACCGGCATTCAGCTTTTCCCAATTCGGCGGCGCCTCATGGGCGGACCGCTCACCATCAAAACGCCCTCAAGGGAGGAATAATCATGGCGGAAATCACAACCGACGTTCTGGTCATCGGCACGGGTCCTGCCGGCTCGGCGACGGCCGCACTGCTGTCCAGCTATGGCGTGGATAACGTGGTCATCAACCGGTATCGGTGGCTGGCCAATACGCCGCGCGCGCACATCACAAACCAGCGCACCATGGAAGTGTTGCGCGACATGGGCCGGGACGTCGAAGAGGAGGCATACCTCTTTGCAACGCACCAGGACTTGATGGGCGAGAATATCTTCTGCGAGAGCCTCGCCGGAGAGGAAATCGGCCGCATGAAGAGCTGGGGCAACCACCCGCTCTCGAGGGCCGAGCATGATCTGTCCTCACCCAGCAAGATGAACGACCTGCCGCAGACCTTCATGGAACCGCTGCTGTTCAAGACTGCGTGCTCGCGTGGATCACAGGCCCGCATGTCGACTGAATACCTGCGCCATGAGCAGGATGCAGAAGGTGTCACCACGACTTGCCTCGACCGCCTGACCGGCAAGGAAATCACCATCCGCTCCAAATTTCTCGTCGGGGCCGATGGCGGCAACTCCAAGGTCGCCGAACATGCCGGCCTGCCCTTTGAGGGCCAGATGGGCGTTGGCGGTTCCATGAACATCCACTTCCGCGCCGATCTCTCGCGCTACGTCGCACACAGGCCGTCCGTGCTCTATTGGGTGCTGCAGCCGGGCGCCGACGTGGGTGGCATCGGCATGGGCCTGGTGCGCATGGTCCGCCCCTGGAACGAGTGGCTGATCGTTTGGGGCTACGACATCAACCAACCGGCCCCGGTTGTGGATGCAGAGTTTGCGACCGGCGTCGCCCGTCAGTTGGTCGGTGATCCCGACCTCAATATCGAACTCCTGTCCGCCAATACCTGGACTGTCAACAACATGTACGCGACCCATATGCAGAAAGGCCGCGTCTTCATCATGGGCGACGCCGCGCACCGGCATCCGCCCTCCAATGGCCTTGGTTCCAATACGTCCATTCAGGACGGATTTAACCTGGCCTGGAAGCTTGCCGCGGTGATCCGGGGCGAGGCCGGAATGGGACTGCTCGACTCCTACTCGGTGGAACGAGCCCCGGTTGCCAAGCAGATCGTCACGCGCGCCAACCAGTCCATTGGTGAAACCGGTGCGATATTCGAAGCACTAGGCATGACCGGCGGCACCGACATTGAGAAGATCAAGGCGTCGATGAAGGCCCGTTGCGATGCGACGCCGGCTGCCGAACGCCAGCGCGAGGCCTTGCGCCAGGCCATCGCGTTCAAAAAATACGAGTTCGACGCGCATGGCGTCGAGATGAACCAGCGCTACAAGTCTGAGGCCGTGGTTGCCGACGGCCAGATGGAGCCGAGCTTCGAACTCGACGCTGAACTGCATTACCAGCCGACCACCTGGCCCGGTGCGCGTCTGCCACATGCCTGGCTTTTTGATGCCCATGGCGGCAAGCACTCAACCCTGGACGTGACCGGCAAGGGGCGTTTCACCATCCTCACCGGCATTGCTGGCGAGACTTGGGCAAAGGCGGCCGAAAAGGTGGCCAAGGCCATGGGTGTTTCGCTGGTGACCCATGTCATCGGCCCACGTCGCGCCTTGTCGGACCTCGAAGGCTCCTGGGCGAGGGCAAGAGAAGTGACTGACAGCGGCTGCGTGCTGGTGCGGCCCGACCATCATGTTGCCTGGCGCGCCGAAGAAATGGTGGCCGACCCTGCCGGCGAACTGAGCCGCGTCCTGTCCTCCATCCTTGACCGTGACAATCTCGCCCAGCGCAGCGCTGCAGAATAGGAGGCTGAAAATGGCCGACACTATCGATTATTTCACCGAGGCGCGCAGCGTCGAGGCCGTCAACGCCCGCATGCGCGAGGGGATAAATCCACGGCTGGCAACGGTCATGGCTTCTTTGGTCAAACACCTTCATGCCTTTGCCAAGGACATTGAACTGACCCAGGAGGAATGGGGTGTCGCCATCGACTTTCTCACCCGCACCGGCCAGATCAGCAACGCCAACCGGCAGGAGTTCATTCTCCTCAGCGACGTCCTCGGCTTTTCGATGCTGGTCGACGCCATCAATAATCGCCGTCCGACCGGGGCGACGGAGAACACCGTTTTCGGTCCTTTCCACGTAGACGGGGCGCCCGAATACCCAATGGGCACCAACATATCGCTTGATGGGAAGGGTGAGAGTTGCCTCTTTGTCGGTCATGTCCGTGACATCGACGGGAAGCCTGTTGAAGGGGCGCGTATCGATGTGTGGTGCGACAACGCCGAGGGCTTTTACGATGTGCAACAGCCCGACATTCAGCCCAAATGGAACAATCGCGGCATTTTCGTTACCGGACCCGACGGGGCCTATAGCTTTCGGGGCATCCGCCCGGTTTCCTATCCCATCCCCGACGACGGGCCAGTCGGCCAGATGCTTGCCGCCCTTGGCCGTCACCCCAACCGACCGGCGCATATGCATTTCCTGGTGACCGCTCCGGGCTACCAGACCATCGTCACACACACCTTCGTCGAGGGCGACCAGTGGCTCACCTCGGACGCTGTGTTTGGCGTGAAAGCATCGTTGATCGCTTCAATGGAGCCCGGCACTGATACAGTGTGGAAATCAAGCTTCGACTTCATTCTGACCGGGGCCGGTTCGCGCACGGCCTGAAATCGCACAATGGATAAGTCGGCTCTGATCCTGTCGCCGCAATGCGGCTGCTATCTCGCCTTCGAACACGAGCCCATTACCGGGCCATAATCCGGGCCCCAACGAAAAGGGGTCAGCAGATACACTGCTAACCCCTCGAATTTGTTGGTGGGCCCACCAGGACTCGAACCTGGAACCAGACCGTTATGAGCGGTCGGCTCTAACCATTGAGCTATAGGCCCCTGTGCGGGTCATATCAGGGTCGCGGCGGGTGTCAAAGCCTCAATGCGCGTGGGCCGTCAATATCATCTGGTGACAAACCAGCCGGCTTGATTTCGGGTCTGGGGCGGGATATTTCAACGCAACGGTCTGCAGTTCACCGAGGCGTCGCCGTCCCATCCGGGAAGCTAAACCTGCTCTTCTTCGACCCATTCGACACGCACTTTCTCTGGTGCCCGTCGCAAGCCGGCGACCGACGACACCGTCTCTTGCGGACGGGTATGGGCACGCTTGAGGATGAGCTATGTCGAGACAGGTCCTTTCCCTGACCATTGCCGATGTGTCGGCCTTCGCCAAAAGCCTGCGCGAGCAGGTCGTCAAGGCTGATGACAAACCCAGCCATGTTGAAATGCTCAACATGCTGGCCCGTTCGGCCGGGTTTCGGAATTTTCAGCATTTCAGGAGCATTGCCCAGGACTTGCCAAAGCCCGAAGCGGTGGATCTGACACTGGTGGAGAAGGTCAGCCGGCACTTTGACGCCCAAGGTGTGTTGCTGCGCTGGCCATCCAGGAACAGCCTGCAGCCGTTGTGCCTATGGGCGCTGTGGGCGCGCATGGAGCCGAACCGCGCCTATAGCGACAAGGAGAACACCGAGCTGCTCAATGCCTGGGCAAGCTTCGGCGATCACGCCTTGCTGCGAAGGGCGCTGGTGGATTTGGGCTATGTGACCCGTACCCCCGATGGGAGAACCTATCGGCGCATCGAGCAGAAGCCGCCGGCCGAGCTCTCTGCTCTGCTCAAGCGCATCTCACCACAGCCCGCCTGAGGGCCGGGCCTTCATGGTGAGTCTGCTCATTTTTGGCAGTTCGGCGTTCATGAACGGCTTGGCTTAAGCGATCTTGGAGATGCGCTGCATGGCGATCTGGGAGAAGAGGTTGCCCATTTCCACGGCGTTGTTCGCCTGGATCGACGCGAAGCTGTTGGCCAAGCCGGCGTTTTTCTGGGCGATTTCGGCGGCCATGGCGCGGCGCTCGCGCTGATACTGTATCCGCTCATAGGGGGAGAGCTGATGCATGTTGTAGCGGTTGATCTTGACGCTGCCATAAGCCATGTCCGTGAGGCTGGCTGATTATGGTTAACCAAAGGTAAAGTGGTTAGCAGACTGCTAACATTTGCGACCGCGTAAGCTTAGTGCTGCGTCACAACAAGGCCGGCTGCGCCCGCCATCATGGCGCCAGCGGTCTTGTTGAGCCGCCCGAGGGCCTTTTCGCTGCGAAACATGTCGCGCGCGGCCGAGGCCAGCCAGGCATAGCCGCAGCCGATCAGCAGCAACACGACCACCACTATTCCTGTGAGTTCGACAAAGGCGACCGGGTTCATTTCGCCCAAAGGCACGACGGTGGGCAAGATGGCGAGGTAGAAGACGATGGTCTTGGGATTACCCATGGTCAGCGAGAAGCCGGCGAGGAAAGTCTTCCAGGGGTCTTCGTTCTTGGGCTTCATCTGCTCCGAGCCGGGACGGGCCGTCCAGAAGCGGTAGGCGATATAGAGCAGATAGGCTGCGCCGGCCCAACGGACGATGGTGAAGACCGGGCCGAACCAGGTGGCAATGGCGGCAAGGCCGAAAACGGCAAAGAAGAAATAGACCAGATCGCCCGCCAGAATGCCCAGCACCATGGGGAAGGCCCCCTTGAAGCCGCCACCAAGAGCGCGAGCAACCACAGCGGCCACGCCGGGGCCGGGCACCAGCACGGCGATGGCATAGGCGATGGTGAAGGCCGAGAGGGTGAACAGATCCATGGCGGGCATCCGGGAATAAGCGCCCGGACATTACGCCTCGGCAGGGCGATTTGCCAGAGGCGGCGCGAGCGATTATGTAGGACGGATCGCAACCCGACCGGACGGTTCCCAATGGATCGCATCCTCACAGCAAAGCCGACTTTCTTTGCCCTTGAGGATTTGCCCAACCATGCCTTCCGTAACGCTATCGCGACTGACCTACACCGGCCCTGACGGCCAGACCCTTTTCTCCCATCTCGACCTCAGTTTCGGCACCGGACGCACCGGTCTTGTCGGCCGCAATGGCGTGGGCAAGACGACGCTGCTGCGGCTCATCACCGGCGAGCTGCCCCCCGCATCCGGCACGGTCAGCGTTGCCGGGCGGATCGGCGTGTTGCGGCAGCAGGTGCAGCCGGGGCCATATGAGACCATTGCCGATCTGTTCCGGGTTCGGGCCGGCCTTGCCCTCATCGATCGCGCCATGGCGGGAGAGGCCAGCGCCGAGGAACTGGCCGAGGCCGACTGGACGCTGGAGGCGCGGCTCGACGCAGCGCTGGCGGCGCTGGCTCTGGATGTTCGGCCGGACACCTTGCTCTCGACCCTCTCGGGTGGGCAGCGGACACGGGCGGCTTTGGCGGCCCTGCAGTTCGATGCGCCGGACCTGATCCTGCTCGACGAGCCGACCAATAATCTGGATGCCGAGGGCAGGGCGGCGGTGGCCGTGATGCTGGCAGGCTGGCGCGACGCGGCCATTGTCATCAGTCATGATCGTGGCCTGCTCGACACCATGGATGCCATTGTCGAACTGACCAGCCTTGGCGCCACCACCTATGGCGGCAACTACACGCACTACCGGGAGCGCAAGGCGCTGGAACTGGCCTCGGCCCAGCGCGACCTCTCGGTGGCGGAGCGGCAGGTGGGCGAGACGGCCAAGGCGGCGCAGGAGGCGCGCGAGCGACAGGCCCGGCGCGATGCCGGGGGTCGCAGGAAGGCGGCCAAGGGGGACATGCCAAAAATCCTCCTCGGCGGCATGAAGCGGCGGGCCGAGGCGACGGCGGGCGGGCTCGACCTTCTGGGGGAAAAGCAGGCCGATGCGGCGCAGATGCAGGCGGAGGAGGCGCGGGCGAGGATCGAGGTGCTGACGCCCTTTGCCGTCAAGCTCAAGCCGAGCGGATTGCCCTCGGGAAAGGTGGTGCTGCGGGCCAGTGGTGTCAGCGGCGGATACGATCCCGAGCGACCGGTGATCGAAGATTTTTCCCTCGACATGATCGGGCCGGAGCGGGTCGCGATCACCGGGCCCAATGGCGTGGGCAAGACGACCTTGCTGAAACTGCTGACCGGGGAGCTGGCGCCGAGCGCGGGCACGGTGCAGATCGGCGGGCCGATGGTGCTGCTCGACCAGCAGGTCGGGCTGTTGGACCGGAGGGAGAGCATCCTGGAGAATTTCCGGCGGCTCAATCCGGAAAGCTCTGTCAACGATTGCCGGGCGGTGCTGGCGGCGTTCAAGTTCCGCAATGATGCTGCGCTGCAGAGCGTTGGCACTTTGAGCGGCGGGGAAATGCTGCGTGCCGGGCTGGCCTGCGTGCTCGGCGGTGCGACCCCGCCCATGTTGGTGGTACTGGACGAGCCCACCAATCATCTCGACATCGAGGCCGTAGAGGTTGTGGAGGCGGGGCTGCGGGCATTCGACGGCGCGCTGCTGGTGATCAGCCACGATCCTGCGTTCCTGGAGGCGATCGGGGTAGAGCGGGAGGTGGTTCTGGGGTGAGGGGAGGAATTGCTCGAGGCGAGGAGGGGGGGGGAAGCGGTCAGTCCGTTGTCGATGTGCGAATGACGGCTCCGCGCAAAGAACGGCCCTGCGCCCCATGCAAACCAAGATCTCACCTGACCCTGCTTTGGGTGCGATGGCCTTCGACAGTATCCCCCAGGCGCTGTTCCGACAGCATGGCTACAAACGCGGTTACCCTGGGCGGGCGAAAACGAGCGGGGGGAAGGACGACATGGACTCCGCCCTCGGGCAGCTCCCAGTCAGGGAGCAGCCGCACGAGCTGGCCAGACCGAATGTACTCATCAACCAGAAAGTCGGGCAATACGGACATGCCGCCGCCAGCCAGAGTGGCCGCCAGAGCAGCGGGCGTGGAATTGGTTAGAATATGCTGACCCAACCGCACGGTGGTCTCATCGCCACCGGCCCTGGTGAAGTGCCATAGCAGCGGATCTTTCAACGACGCATTTGCGATAAACGGCAGGGCCCCCAGGTCCGCAGGCCCTGCAACGCGCCCCGCCGCGTTAGCGCTCGAAGCCGCTACAACGAACTGTCGAAACGTACCAATCCGGCGCGCCAGATTGCTGGAATCCTGAAGCCAGCCGACGCGGATGGCAAGATCGATGTGGGCTTCGACCAGATCGATCTTGGTATCCGAGAGCAGCAGTTCCACCCTGCATTCCGGATATTGCTGGGTGAACTTTGCGACAGCCGGCGCCACGATCGAGGCCCCGAAGTCATTGGGTGCGGTGACCTTGAGCACCCCGCGCGGTTCCGCATTGAACTGCGCCACCTCGCCAATGGCGTCCTCCGCATTGCTGAAGATCGTCACGCATCGATTATGCAGCAACCGCCCCGCTTCGGTGAGATCGACGCGGCGGGTGGTGCGAATGAGCAGGCTTGTCCGCAGGTCGGCCTCCAGGCGCCGCACCTGCTCGCTGACCACCGCCTTGGTGATCCCGAGGCGCTCGGCTGCGCGGGTGAACGAGCCGGTTTCGGCGACCGCAACGAAGTAGGCTAGACGGTTGAGATTGATCGCCTCCATGGCCGATCTCCATTGTATGGTTTTGGCTTACAGTTAATCAGCCAAGAGGTGATTTATCAATCAATAGCGGCGGCCTATCTCTGCATCACTTCAACTTCAGACGCGGAGAGCGCGATGACTACGCTTGAATGGAAACACTTCCCAGCGGGCCCCAACGGCTTCTTTCGGGCGCCCGTCCTGCTAACGGGTCCGACAGAGGCCCTGCTTGTCGATGGTGGTTTCACCTATGCCGACGGACGTGCCCTGGCAGAGGCGATAAAGGCCACCGGCAAGTCGCTCAAGACCATCTATGTCAGTCAGTCCGATCCGGACTTTTATTTTGGTCTCGGGCCGGTGCGTGCCGCCTTTCCTGATGCCAAGGTTCTGGCGGCGTCGGCCACCATCGAGGCGATCAGGGGCAACGTTGCCAAGAAGCTTGCGACGTGGGGACCCCAACTGGGCGAAAACGGTCCGCAGGCGCTCGCCGACATCGTGATGCCGGAGGCCTTCGATGGACCGTCCTTGTCGGTCGACGGCGAAACGGTCGAAATCGTGCCGGCCAGCGGTCTCGCCAATCGGCGCTCCCTGTTCGTGCCCTCGCTGAATGCGGTTTTCGGCGGCGTCATGATCTTCTCGGGCGTTCATGTTTGGACGGCAGACACGGCCACCAAAGAGCTGCGCGCCGCATGGATTGCCAATCTGGACCGGATCGCTGCCCAGAACCCTGCCGTGGTCGTCCCCGGTCACATGGATCCCGAAGCGCCGCTGGGCCTTGCGGCCATAGAACATACCAAGTCCTACCTCCTTGCCTTCGAGGCGGAGCTGGCACAGGCCAAGGACGCCGCCGGCCTCAAGGCTGCAATGGAAGCACGCTTCCCGGGCCTAGGCATGGGCGTGGCACTCGACCTCGGCGCCAAGGTTGCGACCGGCGAGATGAAGTGGGGCTGAAATGAGCGGCAATCTGGACCTGGTCCGGGCCACTTATGAAGGCTCCTCCGAAGAGAACGGCCGCAACCTGCTTGCGGTCCTCTCCCCCGATGTCCAATGGACGGAAGCCGAGGGCTTTCCTTATGCCGGCACCTATGTGGGCATTGATGCTTTGATGCAGGGCGTGTTTCACCGCCTTGCGACGGAGTGGATCGGCTATCGGGCCGACGTTCACACCTACCTCGCCGATGGTGACCGGGTGGCCGCCTTCGGCGTCTATTCGGGCACCTACAAAGCCACGGGCAAGGCGATGACCGCGCCCTTCGCGCATCTTTACCACATCGCCGGCGGCAAGATCGTTCGCATGACCCAGTATGTGGACACGGTTCTGGTGTCGCGGGCGCTCAGCTGATCATCACACTGGAAAGGACTTCTACCATGAATTCGTCAAGGCTTTTCGCGGCAGCAGCGCTGACCGCAGTCTTCGCGGCCGCCGATCTGTCGTCGGTGGCAGCGCAGGAAATTACACCCGATCAGAAGGTCCAGCAGTATGACCTGACCGAGCAGAACAAGCAGCTGGTGACGACAGCCTACCAGGCTCTGTTCGGAGACCACGACCTTGCGGCACTCGACCGCTATTGGGCTGAAGACTACGTCCAGCACAATCCCTACATGGGTGACGGTCGGGAGGCCGTGAAGCAGGCGCTGGAACAATGGGGTATTCTCAATGCGCCCACGCAGAAGATCGAGTTTCTGCGCGTAATTGCCGAAGGCGATTTGGTCATGACCCAGATTGCCCAGCCCAGCCAGAACAATGGCCCCGTCACTGTCATTGTCGATATTTTCCGGGTTGCGGACGGCAAGATCGTCGAACACTGGGACGTGATGCAGCAGGTTCCGGAAGACGCAACCAACAAGCGGTTGATGTACTAACGGCGCAAGAGCGGTCGTCCGAAATCGTGCGGCCGCTCCAACGATGTCCTGAAAGGTCTGCCGTCAGCCCGGTTTCTGATTGACCGCTTGAGGCGAGAAGCGATTGTTGCGGAAGCGAAACGCCAATGTCCGCGATTGAGTCGAAGCCGGCCACGCCCCCCGTTCGCCATCTCCACACGACAAGGCCCTGCACTTTCGTGCAGGGCCTGTGCCGCGCCGGAGAGGAAGGGGTTATCGCGGCAGCAGCACGTCGTTGACGACGTGGATGACGCCGTTGGACTGGTTGACATCGGCGATGGTCACCAGGGCGGCGCCGCCGGCTTCGTCGTAGATATAGACGTGGTTTCCGCGGACCTCGGCGGTGAGGGCGTCGCCGCTCACGGTCTGCATATTGTAGCGGCCGCCATTGGCGCGAGCGCGGCTGATAAGGTCGCCGGCCGAAAGCTTGCCGGCCACGACATGGGCGGTAAGCACCTTGACCAGCTGGTCCTTGTTCTCCTCCATCAGGAGCGTATCAACGGTGCCCGCGGGCAGTTTGCCGAAGGCGTCATTGGTGGGTGCGAAAACGGTGAAGGGGCCGGGGCCCTGCAGTGTCTCGACAAGGTCTGCAGCCGTGACGGCGGCGACCAGCGTGGTGTGGTCAGCCGAGTTGACGGCGTTCTCGACGATGTTCTTGTCTGCAAACATGGCGGCACCGCCGACCATGGGGTTGTCCTGCGCGATAGCCATGCCGGAGGCAAGGGCGAAGGCTGCAATGGCGACTGCGGACCGGGCGATATTCATGATGCGTCTCCCTGTTGGTGCGGCTGGCGGCTCCTCCCGCCGGGCCGATCACAGAGAGCTACGGGGCGTTTTTGCGCCCAGTTTCGGCGACGGCATCACGCTTGCGTGAGGCTGGGACGATCTGGCGAGAGGATCACGCATCCACTTTTTGGGCGCGGCCTATGGCAGTCGGGCCAGCCGCTCCAGCAGCAGTGCGTAGAAGCCCTCGGCGTCGCCCGAGCGGAGATAGTTGGCATTATAGCTGCGGCCTGAGACGTGCCAGTAGTCGACTACGGTCATGCCCATGGTCAGCTCGCTCGCCGTCTCGATGGTGACATTGCAGTGCCGCCCCTCGAAAAGGCCCGGCTGCAAGAGATAGGCGATCACGGTGGGGTCGTGCAGCGGCGCGCCGTCCCAGCCATATTTCTGCAGGTCGAAGGTCTCCGAGAAGGTCAGCATGGCGTGGACCGCATCGCCGGTCCGGCTGTTCAGTGCCTTGATGGCGGCGAGCCGATCGGGCGTCGACTGGATCATGTGGGTCACGTCGAGCGGCAGGATGGTGATCGGGGCGCCGCAGCGCATGACCACATCGGCCGCCTCGGGATCGACATAGATGTTGAACTCGGCCGCCGGGGTGATGTTGCCCACCTCGAAATAGGCGCCGCCCATCATGACGATTTCCTGGATGCGCTCGGCAATGGCGGGCTGCTTGACCAGCGCCATGGCGATATTGGTCAGTGGCCCGAGGGTGCACAGGGTAATGGTCTTGGGCTCGGCATTCATCAGCGTGTCGATGATGAAATCGACGCCGTGCTGCGGCTGGAGGGGAATGATTGGCTCGGGCAGATCCGGGCCATTGAGGCCGGTTTCACCGTGCACGTGTTCGGCAGTGACCAGATGGCGCCGCATGGGCCGGGAGCAGCCAGCATAGACCGGCACTTCGGTGCGACCGGATAGTTCCACCACCTTGCGGGCGTTGTTGGCGTTGTGATGCAGGCCCACATTGCCGGCCACGGCCACCACGCCCAGCACTTCCAGCTCCTCGGGGGAGGCCAGCGCCATCAGGATGGCGACGGCATCGTCCTGGCCGGGGTCGGTATCGATGATGATCTTGCGAGGCATGGTTGTTCCAGAGACTCAGTTTGAATTTGGCCGGAGCTTATCCAAGGGCCATGACATGGTCGATGACCCGGCCGCGACTGCGGAACGAAAGCCTCAGGGCAAGCGTTCTCGGATATTCCCAACGCGTGGACATATTTGATGCGTCACCTTCCGTCCGCTTCCTCTGCTGCCCTGGATGAAAGCCAGTTCGAGCGCATTCTCAACAATGCCGCGCGGCTAGCCATGGTCGGTATCGGCTTCGCCGTCTTGCTAACGGTCTTGCAGGCGGGGCAGCTGTTTCTGGCGCCGGTCACCCTCGCCATAGTCGTGGGGCTGATGTTTGGCCCTGTCGCTGATCGATTGGAGGGTTGGGGTGTTCCGCCTGCGCTGTCGGCAGGTGTGGTGGTTCTATTGCTCCTGGGGGTAATTGCCGCCTTCGGCGTGCTGTTCGCGGTGCCACTCAGCGAGTGGGTGGCGCGGGCGCCGCTGATTTGGGAAAAATTGCAGGCTCAGTTGGCCAATCTGCGAGAGCCGCTGGAATCGATTGGTGCTTTCCAGGAGCAGCTCAGTTCGGCCCTCGGGTCGGACAGCGCCATGTCCGTTCAGGTCGAGGATTCGAGCACAGTCGCGGGCATGGCCATGCTGGCGCCGGCGGTGCTGGCGCGGGTAGCGATCTTCCTGGCCAGCCTCTATTTTTTCGTGGCCACGCGCGACCATATCCGCATGTCAGTGCTCTCGATGTGCGTGACCCGCCGCATGCGCTGGCGGACAGCCCACGTATTCCGCGATGTCGAACAGAAGGTCAGCCGGTTCCTGTTGTCGGTGACGCTGATCAATATGTGCGTGGGCACCGCGGTGACCATTGCCATGTGGCTGATCGGCATGCCGTCCCCGCTATTGTGGGGTGCCATGGCGGCAGTACTCAACTACATACCCTATGTCGGGCAGGCGATCATGATCACGGTGCTGCTCGCGGTCGGTCTGGGTACGCAGACCGAGTTGGTGCAAATCCTGTTGCCGGTAGCCTGCTATGCCAGCATCAACTTTGTCGAAGGTCAGATCTTCACGCCGCATTTCATCGGCCGGACGCTGACTCTGAACCCGTTCATCATCTTCCTGTCGATTACTTTCTGGATCTGGGCTTGGGGGCCGGTGGGAGGGCTGGTTGCCGTGCCGACCTTGCTGATCGCGCAATCGGTTATTTCGCATGCCCTGCCCAGCAAGCCAGTCAGGCCCCGCCGCCCGGTGCGAAGGACGCGGAACATGACCGACCGCGACGAATTGCTGGCCAATGCGGCCCAGGCCATCCGTGAGCAGCGGCAGGATGCCGAGGGGGAGGAGCGCCGGCAGGACCGTGAGGCGCCACCTCAGGGAACCGGGCCGACCGGGGTGGAGCCGAGCACCACCTGATACTGCATAATCATTGAATCGCTTGACGGCGGCGTGTGGCCAAACCAGTCTTTGCCTCCAATTATGCAGGGGCTGGTGAATGGCTGGAGACGTTGTCACGCATGCGGCCGAGGCCGCGCATCACGGCCTCGACCTGGTGCCGGTGGTCGCCTTGCTGGCGGCCGGTGCCATAGGGGTCCCGCTGTTCAAACGCATAGGCCTGGGGGCGGTCCTGGGCTATCTGGCGGCGGGTTTGCTGCTGGGACCTTCGGGCGTAGGCCTAATCTCCGATCCGGCATCGGTGCTGCATGCGGCAGAGCTCGGCGTGGTGCTGTTCCTCTTCATCATCGGTCTCGAAATGGAACCGAGCCGGCTTTGGGCGCTGCGCAAGCAGATCTTCGGACTGGGCGTGCTGCAGGTGGCGGTGTGCGGCGCGCTGCTCACCGGGGTAGGCGTGTTGCTGGGCTTTGCGCCGCTGGTGGCGTTCGTCTTCGGCATGGGCTTTGTGCTGACCTCCACCGCCATCGTCATGCAGATATTGGGCGAGCGCGGCGAGTTGGCGACGCCGGGCGGGCAGAAAATGGTGTCGGTGCTATTGCTTGAAGACCTGGCGATCGTGCCGCTGCTGGCGGTGGTCGCGTTGCTGGCGCCGTCGACCGGCGATGTGAGCATGCTGGCGCGGCTGATTTCGCTCGGTGTGGCGGTCGGCGCCATCCTGCTGCTGATCTTTCTGGGGCGGCGGATCATGAATCCGTTCTTCGCGCTTCTGGCCCAGTCCAAGGTGCGCGAGGTGATGACGGCGGCCGCGCTGCTGGTGGTGCTGGGCGCCGCCTTGCTGTTTCAGGTGAGCGGATTGTCGATGGCCATGGGGGCATTCCTGGCCGGTGTTCTGCTCTCCACTTCCACCTTCAAGCATCAGCTTGAGGCCGATGTGGAGCCGTTCCGGGGTCTCTTGCTGGGCCTGTTCTTCCTGGCCGTGGGCATGTCGCTGGATCTGCGCGTGGTGGCCGAGAACTGGGGCATCATCGCACTCAGTGTCATCGCTTATATGCTGGTCAAGGCCGTTGCGATCTACGTGATTGCGCGCCTCTTGAAATCCGACCATGGTGAGGCGCTGGAGCGGGCGGTGCTGATGGGGCAGGGCGGCGAATTCGCCTTTGTGCTCTATACGACCGCGGCCTCGAACGGCCTGATCGACGGGCCGACAAATGCCATTTTCACCGCGACAGTCATCATCTCGATGGTGATAACCCCCTTCGCCATCATCGGCATGCGCTACCTGATGCCCAAAGTGGCCCAATCCATGGAGGGCGTGGAGGAGGCTGATGGCCTGAGCGGCAAGGTGCTGATCATCGGCTTCGGACGTTTCGGCCAGATCGTCAGTCAGCCACTGCTGGCATTGCGCCACAGCGTTTCGATCATCGACAATGATACGGACATGATCAGGGCGGCGGCGCAGATCGGGTTCAAGGTCTATTATGGCGACGGCACAAGGCTCGATATCCTGCGCGCCGCCGGCGCGGCCACGGCCGACCTCATCCTGATCTGCACCGACCAGAAGGCGCAGACCACCCGCATTGCCGAATTGCTGCGGGACGAGTTTCCGCTGGCGCGGGTGATGGCGCGGGCCTTTGACCGGTCGCATGGGATCGAATTGGTGCGGGCGGGCGTTGAGTACCAGCTTCGCGAGACTTTTGAGTCGGCGTTGACGTTCGGTGGCACCGCGATTCGGATCTTGGGGGCCACGGACGACGAAGCGGAAGAGGTGCTGGATGGGGTGCGAAGCCGCGACCGCCAGCGCTTCGAATTGCAGCTGGGAGGCGAGGACTGGCGTAACCTCAGCCAGCTCCTGATCAGCAATGCGCGGGACCAGGCCCGCGAAGGCGGCGTCTCGGTGGCTGAGGAAGAGGCGGAAGCCGCTGCCAGCCAGTCGGCGCGGCAGGCGCAGGAGGGCCAGGTCTAGGGGATTTTCACGGGGGCTTTCCCCTGCACAAATTAAGTGCAACACTATCCCCATTCTGAGGGGAACATCGTCATGAACACTGGATTGCGAGATGCCGCAAAAGCCGATCGTTTACGATGCGCCCACGCCAGAACCCCGCGCGATCACCGTTGAGGCCATTCAGGCCGAGATCCTAGAAAAGCTGATCTATTCGGTCGGCAAGGACCCGATCGTTGCCCGGCCGCATGATTGGCTGCGCGCAACCATATTGGCGGTGCGTGATCGCATCATGGACCGCTGGATGGAGAGTTCGCGCGAGACCTGGCGCACCTCGAACAAGCGCGTCTATTACCTCAGCCTCGAATTCCTCATCGGCCGGCTGATGCGCGACGCGATGAGCAATGTGGGGCTGATGGAGCCGGTCGCCGAGGCGTTGAAAAACCTCGATGTCGATCTCGGCGACCTGATCAATCTCGAGCCCGATGCGGCGCTGGGCAATGGCGGTCTCGGCCGCCTGGCCGCATGTTTCCTTGAATCCATGTCTTCGGTGAAAATTCCGGCCTATGGCTATGGCATCCGCTATGTGCATGGCCTGTTCCGCCAGGAGATGAGCGAGGGCTGGCAGGTCGAACTGCCCGAGGAATGGCTGGCGCATGGCAATCCCTGGGAGTTCGAGCGGCGCGAGAGTGCCTATGAGGTTGGTTTCGGCGGTCATGTAGAACCGGTGACCGATCCAGATGGTGAAGTGCGCCAGGAATGGCATCCGAACGAGCACTTGCTGGCTGTGGCCTATGACACCCCGATCGTGGGCTGGCGCGGGGCCCGCGTGAATACGTTGCGGCTCTGGAGCGCTCAGCCGATCGACCCGATCCTGCTCGACAAGTTTAATTCGGGCGACCATATCGGCGCGCTCGAGGAGAGCGCCAAGGCGGAAGCTATCACCCGCGTGCTCTATCCCGCCGATTCAACCGCGGCAGGGCAGGAACTGCGGCTGCGGCAGGAGTTTTTCTTCTCTTCGGCCTCCCTGCAGGACATCGTGCGCCGGCACTTGCAGCAATATGGAGACCTCGGATCACTGGCCGACAAGGTCGCCATCCAGCTCAATGACACGCATCCGGCCATCTCTGTGGCCGAGCTGATGCGCATTCTGGTCGACGACAACGGGATCAAATGGGCCAAGGCCTGGCAGATCACCAAGGGTACATTTGGCTATACCAATCACACCCTGTTGCCCGAGGCGCTGGAGAGCTGGCCGGTGGCGCTGCTCGAACGCCTGCTGCCGCGTCACATGCAGATCGTCTATCAGATCAATGCCGATGTGCTGGCCGAGGCGCGCACCAAGGCGAAGTTTTCTGACCAGCAGATCGCCAATGTGTCGCTGATCGACGAGCATGGCGGGCGCCGCGTGCGCATGGGCCAGTTGGCTTTTGTTGGGTCACACTCGATCAATGGCGTGTCGGCGCTGCATACCGAGTTGATGAAGCAGACCGTGTTTGCCGACCTGCACAAGCTCTATCCCGAGCGCATCAACAACAAGACCAACGGCATTACGCCGCGCCGCTGGCTGATGCAGTGTAACCCTTTGCTGACGCGGCTGATCTCGGACCGCATCGGTCCCGATTTCCTGGACGATATCGACAAGCTGCACCAGCTTGTGCCGCATGCCGAGGACCCCAGCTTCCAGAAGCAGTTTGCCGAGGTGAAGCTCCAAAACAAGAAGAAGCTGGCCAAGCTTATCAAGGACCGGCTCAACATCACCGTTTCGCCCGACGCCATGTTCGATGTGCAGATCAAGCGCATCCATGAATACAAGCGCCAGCTGCTCAATATCATCCATGCAGTGGCGCTCTACGATGAGATCCGCGCCCATCCCGAGAGGGAGTGGGTGCCGCGGGTGAAGATCTTCGCGGGCAAGGCGGCGCCGAGCTATTGGAACGCCAAGCTGATCATCAAGCTGATCAACGACGTCGCGCGGGTCATCAACAACGACCCCGCAGTGCGCGGGCTGCTCAAGGTTGTGTTCCTGCCCAATTACAATGTGAGCCTGGCCGAAGTCATCGTGCCGGCCGCCGACCTGTCAGAGCAGATTTCGACCGCCGGCATGGAAGCCTCGGGCACCGGCAACATGAAGTTCATGGCCAATGGCGCGATCACCATCGGCACGATGGATGGCGCCAATGTCGAAATGCATAAGGAAGTGGGCGACAAGAACATCGTCATCTTCGGCCTGACCACTGACCAGGTGGAGGACAAGCGTGCACGCTCGGAGGTGCCGCGGGCGGCGATAGATGCGTCGCCGCGCCTGCGTGAAGCGCTCGATTCCATCGCTTCGGGAGTTTTCTCCCCGGACGACCCGCATCGCTATCGCGACCTGATTGGCGGGCTGTATGACCATGACTGGTTCATGGTGGCGCGGGACTTCGATGCCTATGCCGCCGCGCAGGGCAAGGTGGATGGTATCTGGCGTGACAAGAAGAAGTGGACCGCTATGGCGATCCGGAACACGGCCAGCGTCGGTTTCTTCTCGTCGGACAGGACGATCCGGCAATATGCAGAAGATATATGGGACGTTCCAACGTCCTAGTGCAGAGGTGCGCGGTTCCATGCCTGACACACAAGATCAGGACTGTGCGCCAATTGTTGTCGGGTCCGCGATGCGTGCAAGGGCCAGTGGGGGAATGTGGGAGTGAGCGTGAGCAAGGAAAGCTGGCAGGCAGACGGGTGGGAAGTGGAAGCTATCGTGGCGGGTCGCCACAGCAATGCCTTCGCCTTTCTGGGCCTGCACCAGGTCGAAGGACACTGGGTGCTGCGGGCCTTCGTTCCTCACGCGGAAACACTCAATGCCTTTGCGCTCGACGGCACACCGTTGGGCCACATGATCCCCCGCCACGCCGACGGGTTCTTCGAGGCGAAGGTCGATATCGATGAACGCCAGCCCGTCCGCTACGAGGCGAAGAACGCCGGTGGCAGCTGGACTGTGTTCGACCCTTATTCCTTTGGGCCGGTGCTCGGGCCTATGGACGACTACTATATCGGCGAAGGCAGCCACCTGAGGCTCTTCGACAAGATGGGCGCCCACGAGATGGAGTTCGAGGGCATCCATGGCACGCATTTCGCCGTGTGGGCGCCAAATGCGCAGCGCGTCTCGGTGGTGGGTCCCTGGAATGACTGGGACGGCCGGCGCCACCCCATGCGCAATCGCAACGGCATCTGGGAAGTGTTCATCCCGGTGCTGGGGACGGGCACGATCTATAAGTACGAGATCGTCGGCCCCAACAGGCAGGTGCTGCCATTGAAGGCTGACCCGTTTGCGCGGCAGGCGGAAATGCGGCCGCGCACCGCCTCTGTCGTGCCCGACCCGACGCCCTTCACCTGGACCGACCAGACATACATGGAAGAGCGCGCCTCCAAGGATTGGCGGCGCACACCCATGTCGATCTACGAAGTGCATCTGGGATCATGGCGGCGGCGGCCGGACGGCAGCTTCATGAGCTATGACCAGCTGGCCGAGCAACTGGTGCCCTATGCTGCGGACATGGGATATACCCATCTCGAGTTCCTGCCGGTTTCCGAACATCCCTTCGACCCCAGCTGGGGGTACCAACCGACCGGGCTCTACGCGCCTACCGCGCGTTTTGGTGACCCGGCGGGGTTTGCCCGGCTGGTCAATGCCGCGCATGAAGCGGGGTTGGGAGTGATCCTGGACTGGGTACCGGCGCATTTCCCGACCGATGAGCACGGCCTATCGCATTTCGACGGCACGGCGCTCTATGAGCATGAGGACCCTCGCCAGGGGTTCCACCCGGACTGGAACACGGCGATCTACAATTTCGGGCGCAAGGAGGTTTCGGCCTACCTCACCAATAATGCGCTGTTCTGGTTCGACCAGTTCCACATCGACGGGCTGCGCGTGGATGCCGTGGCCTCGATGCTCTATCTCGATTATTCGCGCCAGGCGGGACAGTGGGTGCCGAACCAGCATGGTGGCAACCAGAATCTTGAAGCCGTGGCCTTCCTGCAGCGGGTCAATGCCGAAGTCTATCGGCAGTTTCCAGGCGCCTTCATGATCGCCGAGGAGTCCACGGCGTGGCCGGGGGTCAGTGCGCCGACATATGCCGGCGGGCTGGGTTTCGGGTTCAAGTGGAATATGGGCTTCATGAACGACACCCTGCGGTTCATGAGCCGTGAGCCGGTGCATCGGCGCTTCCACCACAATGACATGACCTTTGGCCTGGTCTATGCCTTCAGCGAAAACTTCGTGCTGCCGCTCAGCCATGACGAGGTGGTGCATGGCAAGGGCGCGCTGCTGAGCAAGATGCCGGGTGACGACTGGCAGCAATTTGCCAATCTCAGGGCCTATCTGGCCTTCATGTGGGGGCACCCGGGCAAGAAGCTCTTGTTCATGGGACAGGAGTTCGCGCAACGCGAAGAGTGGAGCGAGAGCAAGTCGCTGGACTGGTGGTTGCTGGATTCTCCGCCACATGAGGGGATGCGGCGTTTGGTGGCCGACCTCAATGCGGCTTATCGCAGCCTGCCGGCCCTGCACGAGCGGGATTGCGAGCCAGAGGGCTTCGAGTGGCTGATCGGCAATGACCAGGCCAATTCGGTGCTGGCCTGGATTCGCCAGGCACCCGACGCGGACCCTGTGCTGGTGATCTCCAATTTCACGCCAGTGCCGCGGAGCCACTACAAGGTGCCTTTGCCCAAGGCGGGGCGCTGGGTCGAGCGGATCAATACCGATGCCGGTTGGTACTCGGGCGGGAACACCGGCAACCAGGGCGCTGTTATTGCCAAGGCCGTCGAAGGGCAGCACTGGCCGGCGGAGGCGGAGGTCTACCTGCCGCCACTGGCGACATTGTTCTTGAAATATGAGCCGTCATAGGACGGTTGAGGGAACCAAGACCCGGCAGAAGCCGGGCATATGCGGAGGGAAATAATATGGCTGATTACCGAGTACCATCGCCACTGGCGCGTGAGGCCATGGCCTATGTGCTGGCGGGCGGGCGCGGCACGCGCCTGATGGAATTGACTGACAGGCGCGCCAAGCCTGCAGTCTATTTCGGCGGCAAGGCGCGCATCATCGACTTTGCGCTTTCCAATGCGATCAACTCCGGCATCCGCCGCATTTCGGTGGCCACACAATATCAGGCGCACAGCCTAATCCGGCACCTGTCACGCGGCTGGAACTTCCTGCGCCAAGAACGCAACGAAAGTTTCGACGTGCTGCCCGCTTCGCAGCGCGTTGCCGAGGACATGTGGTATGCCGGCACCGCCGATGCGGTGTACCAGAACATGGACATCATCGAGGATTATGGCGCGCGCTATATCGTCATTCTGGCGGGCGACCACATCTACAAGATGGACTATGAAATCATGCTACGCCAGCATGTGGACACCGGCGCGGACGTGACCATTGGGTGCCTCGAAGTGCCGCGCATGGAGGCCACTGGCTTCGGCGTCATGCATGTGGACGGGCGTGACCGCGTCGTCGATTTCGTCGAAAAGCCCAAGGACCCGCCGGGCATTCCCGACAAGCCGGACATGGCCCTGGCCTCGATGGGTATTTATGTTTTCGAAACGCGGTTCCTGATGGAGCAGCTCAAGCGCGATGCGGCCACGGAAGGCTCGAACCGCGATTTTGGCAAGGACATCATCCCCTATATCGTCAAGAACGGTACCGCCTGGGCGCACCGGTTCAACCGTTCCTGCGTGCGCTCAAGCAATGAGAAGGTCAGCTACTGGCGGGACGTGGGTACGGTGGACGCCTATTGGAAGGCCAATATCGACCTCACCGACATAACCCCGCAGCTCGATCTCTATGACCGCGACTGGCCGATTTGGACCTATGCCGAGATTACGCCGCCGGCCAAGTTCGTGCATGATTTCGACGGTCGGCGGGGCACGGCGGTCAATTCGCTGGTCTCGGGCGACTGCATCATTTCGGGTGGCTATCTGCAGCGAACACTGCTTTCCACCGGCTCCAGGGTCCATTCCTATTCCATGCTGGAAGACGCAGTGGTGCTGCCCTATTGCGATATTGGGCGCAACGCGCGGCTCAAGAAGGTGGTGATTGACCGTGGGGTGAATATCCCCGAAGGCCTGGTGGTTGGCGAGGATCCCGAATTCGACGCCAAGTGGTTCCGGCGCACAGATGAGGGCGTCACGCTCATCACCCAGCCCATGATCAACAAATATCTGGCGGATCGATGATCGAAGTCCTTTCGGTCGCCTCGGAGGTCTATCCGTTGATCAAGACGGGTGGCCTGGCCGATGTGGCCGGCGCTCTGCCGGGGGCGCTGGCTGAATTCGGGGTGACCATGCGCACTCTGGTGCCGGGTTATCCGGCAGTCATTGGCAAGATGAGCGGGGGGCGCGAGGTGGCGCGCTTCAACGACCTGTTCGGGGTCGACGCGCGCCTGCTGGCGGGGCGGGCCGAGGGGCTCGACCTCATCGTGCTGGACGCCCCGGCGCTCTATGACCGGCCCGGTAACCCCTATATGGGGCCGGAGGGCTGGGACTGGCCGGACAATTGGAAGCGGTACGCGGCGCTGAGCTGGGTGGCGTCTGAACTCGGGCTGGGCCTGGTGGAGGGCTACCGCCCGCAGGTGATCCACGCGCATGACTGGCAGGCCGGGCTGGTGCCGGCCTATGTCAAGTTTGGCCCCTCGGCGACGCTCAAGACAGTCATGACCGTTCACAACATGGCGTTCCAGGGTACGTTCGGCGCCCAGGTCTTCCCGCAGCTTCGGCTGCCGCCACATGCCTTCTCAATGGATGGCGTCGAATATTATGGGGGCGTCGGCTACCTCAAGGCCGGGGTGGAATGCGCGGATGTGGTGACGACCGTTTCGCCCACCTATGCCGCCGAAATCCGCACTCCGGCCTTCGGCATGGGGCTGGAAGGACTGCTCAACAGCCGCTCGGCCACCGTGCATGGGGTGCTCAATGGCATCGACATGGATGCGTGGAACCCGGCGACCGATCCGGCGCTGGCTCAGACCTATACGGCGAGCAGCATGCAGGGGCGCCTCGTCAACAAGCGCGCCGTGCAGGAGGCGTTTGGTCTCGATGCGCTTGATGGACCATTATTCGCCGTGGTCAGCCGCCTCACCTGGCAGAAGGGCATCGACCTGCTCGCGGCCAATATCGACATGCTGGTAGCTTCCGGCGCGCAGCTGGCGGTTCTGGGGTCGGGCGATGCCGAGCTGGAGAACGCAGTGCGCAGCGCCGCGATGCAATATCCGGGCAAGGTTGGTCTCGTCACCGGCTACAACGAAAAGCTCAGCCACCTGATTCAGGGTGGCGCCGATGTCATGATGGTGCCCTCCCGCTTCGAGCCCTGCGGACTGACCCAGCTTTATGCGCTGCGCTATGGCTGCGTACCGCTGGTCTGCCGCGTCGGCGGGCTCAATGACACGGTAATCGACGCCAATGTGGCAGCTATCCAGGCGGAAGTGGCGACTGGTGTGCAATTTGCGCCGCCGAGCGAAGCGGCGCTTGCCGACGCCATCAGGCGGGTGCTGGCGCTCTATGCCGATGAGAAATCGTGGAAGAAAATGCAGAGGCGCGGAATGAAGTCGGATGTGAGCTGGCAAGCCAGCGCCGCCCGCTACGCCGAGCTCTATGCCTCCTTGATCGGATATACGACAGATGACAGCCAAGACGATTGAGACCACGCCCTACGCGGACCAAAAGCCAGGCACTTCGGGCCTGCGCAAGCGGGTGCCTGTGTTCCAGCAACCCAATTACGTCGAGAACTTCATCCAGTCGGTCTTCGACAGTCTTGAGGGATTTGGCGGCAAGACGCTGGTGATCGGTGGCGACGGGCGATTTTACAACGATGTCGCCATCCAGAAGGCCATCCGCATTGCGGCGGCCAACGGCTTCGGCAAGGTCATGGTGGGCAAGGGCGGCATTCTTTCGACGCCTGCGGCGAGCAATATCATTCGCCACTACAGGGCTTTTGGCGGCTTGGTGCTGTCGGCCAGCCACAATCCGGGCGGGCCCGAGGGCGATTTCGGCATCAAGTACAATGTGAGCAATGGCGGCCCGGCACCGGAAAAGATCACCGACGCCGTATTTGCCCGGACCAAGGTCATCGACAGCTACAAGACGCTCGATGCTCCCGACATCGATCTCAATACTCTGGGCACCCAGCAGGTGGGCGGCATGGCGGTCGAGGTCATTGATCCAGTGGCCGACTATGCGTCGCTGATGCAGACGCTGTTCGATTTCGACGCGATCCGGGCGCTGTTCACCAGCGGCTTCCGCATGACGTTCGATGCCATGCATGCGGTCACCGGACCCTATGCCCATGCCATTCTCGAGGGCATGCTGGGGGCGCCCAAGGGCACGGTCATGAATGGCACCCCATCGCCTTCGTTCGGGAACGGGCATCCGGACCCCAATCTGGTTTATTGCAAGGACATGTATGACCTGCTGATGACCCCGGACGGCCCTGATTTCGGCGCCGCCTCGGATGGTGATGGCGATCGCAACCTGATCATCGGCAAGAACCGCTTCGTCACGCCTTCGGACTCACTGGCCCTGCTGGCGGCCAACGCCCACCTGGCGCCGGGCTACAAGCAGGGGATCGCCGGCATTGCCCGCTCCATGCCGACCAGTGCCGCGGCCGACCGTGTGGCCGAAAAGCTTGGCATCGAGATGCACGAAACGCCCACGGGCTGGAAGTTCTTCGGCAATCTGCTCGACGCGGGCCGCGTGACCATTTGCGGCGAGGAGAGCGCGGGTACCGGCTCGAACCATGTGCGTGAAAAGGACGGGCTGTGGGCGGTGCTGCTCTGGCTCAACATTCTCGCCGTGCGCAAGCAGGGCGTCGATGAGATCGTGCGCGAGCATTGGAAGACCTATGGCCGCAACTACTATACGCGGCACGACTATGAAGAGGTCGATGCGGGAGTTGCCAACAAGCTGGTCGAGGACTTGCGCGCGCAGCTGCCTTCCTTGCCGGGCAAAGTGTTCGAAGACGACCTGCAAATCGCCTATGCCGACGACTTTACCTATCACGATCCGGTCGATGGCTCGACGAGTGCCAAGCAGGGTATTCGCATCGGCTTTACCGACGGCTCGCGCATTGTGCTCAGGCTTTCCGGAACCGGCACCGTAGGCGCCACGTTGCGGCTCTACCTTGAACGCTATGAGGCTGCCGATGGACGCCACGATCTCGATACCCAGCTTGCCCTCGAGCCCCTTATCGGGATCGCCGACACACTGGCCCAAATCAAATCCAGGACCGGGCGAGACGCGCCCAGCGTCATCACCTAGGCTCGCCTTGTCCATGAAACCCGAACTGGTGCCCCATGCCGGGCGCACGGACCAACTCGGCGCCGTCGCGAGTGCCGAGGGCGTCAATTTTGCTGTCTATTCCGAGAGCGCCAGCGCCATCTGGGTCTGCCTGTTCGACGAGCAGGACAAGGAGATCGATCGGTTCGAGCTGGACGTGCACAAGGACAATGTTCACGCCGGGCTGATCGCCAATGTCGGCCCTGGAGCGCGCTATGGCCTGCGCGCCGACGGCCGATATGACCCCGATCAAGGCTATTTCTTCGATCCCAATAAGCTATTGGTCGATCCCTATGCCCGGCATCTGGACCGGGTGTTTGTACGTTCGCCACGGTTGCGGCTGCCGCGCGAGGATGCGGTGGATACTGCTGAACTGGTTCCCAAGGCCATCGTGCCGGGAGGCGGCAACGAGCCTGCGCATCCCCGCAAGAAGGCGCCGAGCCTCTATTACGAGGTCAATGTGCGTGGCTTCACTATGCGGCATCCCAGCGTGCAGGGACCGTTGCGCGGGACCGTGGCGGCGCTGACGACGCGCCGGGTGATCGACCATTTCAAATATCTTGGTGTCGACACGGTGCAATTGATGCCCACGGCGGCATGGATCGATGAAGGGCACCTGCCAGCCCTGGGGCTGACCAATGCCTGGGGCTACAATCCGGTGGCCTATTTTGCTGTTGACCCACGGCTGGCGCCGCGCGGCCCGCAGGAGATGCGGGTGATGACCGACGCCTATCGCAAAGCCGGCATCTCGGTGATCCTGGACGTGGTCTATAACCACACCGGGGAAGGGGACAGCCAGGGGCCGATCCTTTCCATGATGGGGCTGGACCCGCAGACCTATTATCGCTTTGTCGAGGTGGACGGCAAAAAGCACCTCGTGAACGACACCGGCACGGGCAATACGCTGCGCTGCGACCACCCGGCGGTGCAGCGGCTGGTGATCGAGAGCCTGCGCTACTACGTGGAAGAGCTTGGCGTTTCCGGTTTTCGCTTTGACCTCGCCACGGTGCTGGGACGCAATCCCGGTTTCGACCCCGAAGCCGAGATGCTGAAAAAGATCAAGGCGGACCCGGTTTTGAGCAAGGCTATCCTGGTGGCCGAACCCTGGGATCCAGGTCCGGGCGGTTATGGCCTGGGCAAGTTCGGCAAGGAATTTGCCGAGCACAACGACACCTATCGCGACGAAATCCGGGGCTTCTGGAAGGGCGAGAGCGGCAAGATCGGGGCGCTTGCCGGCAAGGTATCGGGGTCGGCCGAAATCTTCGATGTCTCCGGGCGCAAGCCGAGCAATGGCGTCAATATGCTGGCGGTGCATGATGGCTTCACCCTGCGCGATCTCGTCAGCTACCACGACAAGCATAACGAGGCGAACGGCGAGAATAACCGCGATGGCCACAATCACAATTCCTCCTGGAATTGCGGCGTGGAGGGTGAGACCGAGGACGAAGCGATCAACGCTGCGCGCCGGCGCGATGTAAGGGCATTGCTGGCCACCCTGTTCCTGTCACGCGGCACGCCACTGATCCAGCAGGGCGACGAGATGTATCGGACCCAGCAGGGCAACAATAATGCCTATGCCCAGGACAATGAGATTACCTGGGTGGATTGGGAAAGCGCCGACGGCGCATTGGTCGATTTCGTGGCGGCAATCAACGCCTTCCGCAAGGCGCATCCGGCGGTCAGCCATGATCATTGGTTGACCGGCCAGGGCCGCAACGAGGTGCGCGACGTGGTCTGGCTGCATCCCGATGGCCGGGAAATGACCGAAGGCGACTGGAACGAGAGCGGCGCCTCGGTGCTGGGCATGCATCTTCGCCACAAGGAAGACGACGTGCTCGTCTGGTTCAACCGGCGGATCGAACCGGTGGTGGCGCGCCTGCCGGAAGGTGAGTGGATGCTGGGCATCCAATCCGATCCCGGCTCCGACGTGCCGCTTACTGAGGGCACCGCAACCCTGCCGCCACGGTCTGTCGTGGCGCTGGTGCGGCCCGGTTAACCCTCTGCCTCGACCATGCCGTGGCGTGCATAGAACCGCCTTGCTGCCTGGTTGGCCACCTGCACCTTGAGGTCCACATGCAGATGTCCGCGCTCGCGCAAGCGCACAAAGGCTCGGGTTAGCAGAGCGGAACCAAGGCCGCGGCCGCGTGCGCGGGGGTGGACGACGATGTCCTTGATGAAGCTGCTGGTCCAGCACTGGACCAGCCCCAGCGGGTCGTCCTCTTCGTCTGCCAGAATGATGACCAAGTGGGGGGCGAATTCGGCGTCATCGACCAAGGGCCACCACCATTGGTCGAAGCTGCCGACTTCTCCGCCGCCATCGGCATACGCCGCTTTGAGAATGCGGTGCAGGTTTACGGGCTTGGCGCGCCAGAGCGGCAACAATCCGACACCGGGCGGCAGATCGGGAACCGCGACGGGCTCGATGAGCGAGCGTCGCAGGCGCAGATAACCGCTCAACCTATTCCGCCGCCTCGGCCGCAAACCCACCGTGCTTCTCGATGAAGCCGATGATCTGGTCGAGGCTTTCGCGGCGCAAGAGGTCGGTGAAGACATAGGGGCGGCCTTCACGGACCTTTTGCGTATCGCTTTCCATGACCTCGAGGCTGGCACCGACATAGGGGGCCAGATCGGTGTGGGTGATGACCAGCAGGTCCGAGCGGGAAATGGCCGGGCCGCCCTTGCGCGGCACCTTTTCGCCCTGGGCGACCGAGATCACATAGATGGTGAGGTCCGCCAGGTCCGGCGAGAAGGTGGCCGCCAAATTGTCGCCGCCGCTTTCGATCAGCACGATATCGAGGTCGGGGAATTTCTGGTTGAGGGCGTCGATGGCGGCCAGGTTCAGCGAAGCGTCCTCGCGAATGGCGGTGTGTGGGCAGCCGCCAGTTTCCACGCCGACAATGCGGTCCTCCGAAATCGCCTGAACGCGCGAGAGGATCAGCGCATCTTCCTGGGTGTAGATGTCATTGGTGACCACGGCCATGGAATAGCGGTCGCGCATGGCCTTGAGCAGCATCTCGCACAGCGTCGTCTTGCCCGAGCCGACAGGCCCGCCAATGCCGATGCGCAGGGGTCCATTGAGGCTCTTTGGCATGACAATGCTCCTTTTGTCAGGTCAGGCGGAGAAAGATGAGGGCCAGGAAGCCGATGCCAAGGAAAAGGCAGAGCGGGGAATAGACCCGGCGGTCATTGAGGCGGAAATTGGGTTCGGGCGTCACCCCGGCCCACCAGGGGGTGTAGCCGACGATGCCTCGGGCCAGGAACACGGCGGCAAGTGCGAAGCCGATCAGGTTGAGTTGCCAGCCGCCGCTGTCGTGGTCGGCCAGGGCCAGGGCGAAGCATCCGGCGGTGAAGGTCGCGATGGCCACGGCAAGCGAAGCCAGGCGTGGCGGCATGCGCTCGATATCCTTGAAGCCGACTACGGTCTGGGCCAGCAGCTTCTCGTTGCGGATCGGCCAGGTGCGGCCCAGGGCCCACATGAAATGGGCGATGGAAACGGCGAAAAGGCCAATGAACATCAGAGAAGCGAAAAGCATGTTCATGACCGGAAAATCCTCGTTGCCAGGGTCTCGTGCTGCATCTGCGCAATATCTGCGCCATAGGCAAGGCTGCCAATATCGTCCAGTGCGGCATGAAGGCACAGATCGGCCATACGGGCGATATCTGGTTCAAGGGCGGCCATGATCGCAAGGCCATCATTCTGGCCGATGGGCACCAGCCGCACGGCGACGGATACCTGAGAATGTACGCTGGTAGTCAGAAAGGCGACCAGCGTGTCGCGCCGGTCGATACCATGCGCGCCGGCGAGCGCACCCACCGCGACGGGATAGGGGCACGGCTTGGGAAGCTGGACGGGCGTGCTGGTTGGCCAGGCAGCGCTGGCGAGCATGAAGGCATTGCCCGTCAGGGTCGTTTCGGTGTGCCGCTCCTGGGCCGGGGTGAGGGCGAGGCAGAGATCGGCGATCTCGGCGAGTCGTGCCCCATCGGCATGCCCGGCATGGGCATTGGCGAGCAGCACGGCGTCTGTCTTGAGGGCGCCGTGATGGAGAACCCCCATAATCCAGTCCTGGGTGGAGGGGCGATCGGTGACCTTGCCCTGGACAATGGCCGTTTCAAGCCCCGCCGACCAGGCAAAGGCGCCCACCGGAAAGGCGGGGGACATCCAGGTCAGCAATTTCTGCAGATCGGCACTCACTTGCGGTTCAAGAGGGCGTGGCCGCCATCCCCATGTGCGTGGCTGTGATAGGCACCATGCTCGGCAAAGAAAGGCTCAGTGACGTTGGTGACGGTCGCGCCAAGTCCCTCCAGCATGGTCTTGAGCACATGGTCGCACTTGATCAGGATGCGCCCCGGTTCAAGCTGGGCAGGCGTATGGCGGTTGCCAATATGCCAGGCCAGGCGCAGCAGGTGGCCGCCATCGTGGGCCCGGATCTCATAGAGCGGCTCCTGAGCGGCGATCACGCTCACCAGTTCCCCATTATCCAGCTCGAGTGCGCCATTGTGGTCCAGTGTGACGGTCGCGGGAAAATCCACCATGACCTCGGTGCCCTGGGTGCCAACAAGCAGCTTGCGGCGCAGGCGGCGTTCGTCGTGGGCCAGGGTGATCGTATCAATCGGGGTTCTGCCATGACCGGGTGGCAGGTGGGCAAGGGCGCGACGCATGGGCACTAACTGAC
This sequence comes from uncultured Devosia sp., assembly GCF_913055165.1. Classification (GTDB taxonomy): domain Bacteria; phylum Pseudomonadota; class Alphaproteobacteria; order Rhizobiales; family Devosiaceae; genus Devosia. The sequence continues at coordinate 10,542 of NZ_CAJXJS010000015.1, read as the reverse complement.
TGTGTTGAAGAAGCGGATGATAAGAAAGACCTGGAAGGCAATGTGGAGACCTACAACGGTCAGGTGAATGTTGCGGCTGGCACTGCGCCAGGCGATGACGCACAGCATCAGGCCCAGCGGAACCTGGCTGAAATAGCTCCAGTCGAACCGCGACCAGTGGTTCTGGCCCTTGACCAGGGTGTCTATGGTATCGAGCAGGAAGGTTGCAGCCAGCAGGCCGAAGAACCAGTGGCGGCGCTTGAGGAAAAAATCCTCATAGCCGGTGTAATCCGAGACGCTGTCGGGAGACAGCAGGGCCGCCATCAGGAATAGCGTGGTGGCATAGGTCATGATGAACAGGACCAGGCCGAAGCTCCAGAATTCGATCTGGTGCAAGGCGAATTCCCACCACCAGAACAGAATCAGCTCGAGCAACATCGAACCCATCCAGAGCAGGTGCAGCAAGGAGCGCTTGCCCCGCTGCGGATGCTGGATAATGCCCGCGACGGTCATCAGCAGCCGCGTGATGGCCAGGCCAATGACTGTGCCCATGACGATGCGCACATGCGGAAACAGCTCGGGAAGGGGCGATGGGTCCATCAGGGGGTGTTGCTGGCTTCTGTACAGGTGGCGAGGGGTTCAGCGTCCTCGTCCTGCATGAGATCGCGCAGGGTGGCCTCGCCCTGATGGCTCCACCACTCATAGGGACCCGACACATAACGAGCGCCGGATGCAGAGATGGTTGTCGCAAAGACCAGGTTCTGGCCGTCCACGGGAACGATGGCGAGAAAGTTGGGCGCAGCGTTGAGGTATTGGACTGAGAGCGCCTGCTCGTCGTCGCAAAGATAGGTCACCACGCGGCGCTCGATATTGCCCTGGCTCTCCAGGGTGAGCGACAGCGACGCCGACGTCTGCGGCAGCGTCGGCACGGTCGCGATGGTGGTGATGTCATCCTGGGCCATCCCCGGAGTGATCAGGGCAGCGGTCAGAATAGCGGCGAGTGGCAGTCGCGCAGTCATGGCTTGGTCTCCAGCGGGATAGTTCGGTTCGCTCTGCCCACACCATCCCAGCTTCATGTCGATTGCGCGACTGCGCAAGAGCGCTCAGAACATGAAATAGCGTTGCGCCATGGGCAATACCGTAGCTGGTTCGCAGGTCAGCAATTCGCCATCGGCGCGGACCTCGTAGGTTTCCGGGTGCACGTCGATTTTCGGCGTGGCGGTATTGAGCTTCATGGCGGCCTTGCCGATGCCGGAGCGGGTATTGCTGACCGGCAGCAATTGCTTGTCGACGCCGAGGCGCCCGCGCAGACCCGCGTCGTGGGCTGCTTGGGAAATGAAGACCACCGAGGAGCGGCTGACCAGCTTGCCATAGGCGCCGAACATGGGCCGGTAATGCATGGGCTGTGGGGTCGGGATGGAGGCGTTCGGGTCACCCATCGGCGCGGCGGCGATGGAGCCGCCAAGCAGCACCATTTCCGGCTTCACGCCGAAAAAGGCCGGGTTCCAGAGCACGAGATCGGCGCGCTTGCCCACTTCGACCGAACCGATATGCTGGCTCATGCCATGGGCGATAGCGGGGTTGATCGTATATTTGGCGACATAGCGGCGGACGCGGAAATTGTCGTTGTCGCCGGTTTCCTCCGGGAGGCGCCCGCGCTGGCGCTTCATCTTGTCGGCCGTCTGCCAGGTGCGGATCAGCACTTCGCCGACGCGGCCCATGGCCTGGCTGTCGGACGAAATGACCGACAGCGCGCCCATGTCGTGGAGAATGTCCTCGGCCGCGATGGTCTCCTTGCGGATGCGCGATTCTGCGAAGGCCACGTCTTCTGGAATGGATTGGTCGAGATGGTGACAGACCATGAGCATGTCGAGATGCTCGGCAATGGTGTTGACCGTGTAGGGCCGGGTCGGGTTGGTCGAGGAGGGAATGACATTGGGCAGGCCCGCGACCTTCAGGATATCCGGGGCGTGCCCACCGCCGGCGCCTTCTGTGTGGAAGGCGTGGATGGTCCGACCTTTGAAGGCGCCCACCGTGTCCTCGACAAAGCCGCTCTCATTGAGCGTGTCTGTGTGGATCATCACCTGCACGTCGAAGGCGTCGGCAACCGAGAGGCAGTTGTCGATGGCGGCCGGCGTGGTGCCCCAATCCTCGTGGAGCTTGAGGCAGGAGGCGCCGGAAAGGATCATCTCTTCGAGCGGCGCGGCAACGGCGGCATTGCCCTTGCCGGCCAGGGCCAGGTTCATCGGGAACGCGTCGAAGCTTTCGATCATGCGCTCGATATGCCAGGCACCCGTGCAGGTGGTGGCGAGCGTGCCATGAGCGGGGCCGGTGCCGCCGCCGAGCATGGTGGTGACGCCGCTCATCAGCGCTTCCTCGATCTGCTGGGGGCAGATGAAGTGGATATGCGCGTCCATGCCGCCGGCAGTGATGATCTTGCCTTCGCCCGCAATAGCCTCGGTCGAGGGGCCGATGATGATGTCGATATTGGGCTGGGTATCGGGGTTGCCGGCCTTGCCGATGCCGGCGATGAGGCCGTTTTTAAGCCCGATGTCGGCCTTGTAGATGCCGGTATGGTCGACGATCAGTGCATTGGTAATGACGGTATCAACGGCGCCTTCGGCACGGCTGCGCTGGGATTGGCCCATGCCGTCGCGGATGACCTTGCCGCCACCAAATTTGACCTCCTCGCCATAGGTGGTGAAGTCCCTCTCCACCTCGATGAAGAGCTCGGTATCGGCGAGGCGGACGCGGTCACCGGTGGTGGGGCCGTACATATCGGCGTAGGTGGCGCGAGAGATCCGTGCTGGCATGTCGTGTCCCGTTCAATTGCCCCGGAACAAAGGCTTCCCGGGTGTGACTTTGGCGTGTCGCAACCGGGCTTTCAAGGGCTCGGAGCGCGGTGGCTGACCAGGCGCGCTCCGGGCGGTATCAGTGCCTTGAGCGGTTCTGGCGATAGATCGTTGCGGCGCGCTCGATCAACTGATCGGTCAATTGCTCGCCCGCCGCAATGTCGGCGTCGTTCCGCTGGGTCGCAGCGACCAGCGAAACACTCAGAAGCTGGATGGCGTAGGCATGCTTGGTGCGGCCATCCTTGTGGTATTCATTGCCGCGCTTGCGGAAGCTCTCCAGCATTTCGTTGTAGATTTCGGGCGTCAGGTTCTGCTTCACCCCCACCCAGCTGTTCTGCTTGAGCGCATCGGCCAGTTCGGATGCGAGACTGCCCACCAGCGCCATGGCCTCGGGGTCGTTGATCCCGTTCTGCTGCAAATCCGCAACGACGGAAATGAAGCGCTGCTTGAACTGGGCTTCCTTGCTGGGTTCGCTGGTCATGGCACGGTCCTTGGTCTTGAGACGTGCCCTTTAACCAGCTTTCCCCAGCGAGCGCCATGCTCGGAGGTGACAAATTGCGTCCCGCCCGCGCGGTCAAAGGTCTCCCATTATCTGTTGCCTGAACCCGAATACCCGGCGATCGCCAGAGATCGGGACGAGGCGGACTTCGCGCGATTGGCCTGGTTCGAAGCGCACCGCGGTTCCTGCCGCGATGTCCAGCCGCATGCCGCGCGCCTTGTCGCGATCAAAGCGGAGGCCGGCATTGGTTTCATAGAAGTGGTAATGCGAACCAACCTGGATAGGGCGGTCGCCGGCATTAGCAACTTCGATGACGATCTGTTCGGCACCGGCATTGAGCTCGATGTCGCCCGATGCAGGGATGATTTCTCCGGGGATCATGCTGGCCTCCTAGCCGCCGATGGCCAGATAGATGCCGCCCAGCGCAGTCGCTGCGCCGGCGATACGCGTCAGCAGTTTGCCGCTGAATCGGGCCAGTAACAGGCCTGCAGCAATGCCCACGGCATGCAGGACGGCGGTTGCGAGGATAAAGCCCGCTGCGAATTCCCAGGCGCCGGCACCGCCCAGCTCAACGCCATGGGCATGGCCGTGGAAGAAGGCAAAGAAGCCGACCATAGCGGCGATCGCAGGCGTGGGAACGGGCAGGGCCAGGGCGATGGCAATGCCGATGAAGATCACCGATGCCAGGATGACCGGTTCGACAAAGGGCAGGGGCATGCCGGCGATGGCCGAGGCAAAGCCCAGCGCCATGGTGCCGACAAAGGCGGCGGGAACCAGCCAAAGGGCTCGGCCACTCTGTTGAGCCGCCCAGAGCCCAACCGCCACCATGGCCAGGATGTGGTCAAGGCCGAACAGCGGATGGCTGAAGCCGGCAGCAAGGGAGCCATGTTCTGCCGGATCGAGATGGGCAAAGGCGGGCAGGGTGGCTGCCAGGGAAATCGCCAGTGTGAGCAGGCTTCGCTTGAGCATGTTTGGCCTCTTATCGGATCGGCTGGTGAACAGTGACGAGCTTGGTGCCGTCTGGGAAGGTAGCTTCGACCTGGACGTCGTGGATCATCTCGGCAACGCCTTCCATGACCTGGTCTCGGCTGATGACATGGGCGCCGGCTTCCATCAGTTCGGACACGGCGCGGCCATCGCGCGCACCTTCCACGACGAAGTCAGTAATCAGGGCGATGGCTTCTGGGTGGTTGAGCTTGACGCCGCGCTCCAGGCGACGGCGCGCCACCATGGCGGCCATGGAGATCAGCAGCTTGTCTTTTTCGCGGGGGGTGAGGTTCATTGAGCCATCCTAGAGGTGCCAGAGGCGGGGCAGGCTGCCCGCGGCAGTGAGTTCGAGCAAGACTGGTACGATCATGCGGCGCAGGGCAAGCCCGGTCGGGGCCATGGCACGTATGACCAGGCGGGATTGGCTGACGCTGGCGGCAATATTTCCTTCGCCCCGCAGGCACGAGCGGATGCGCGTGCCCATGGCCGCCGCCCGGTCCGGCGTTGCGGCTACGTGCAGAACCGTGGCAAAGGCGCGGTTGCCCGCGAGCAGCGAGGCGCTGTGGCGCTCCGCGGCGGTTGCCTGCAGTTGGGTGGCCTCGGCATGGATCAGCCTGCCATTCCGGCGGATGCGCCAATTATCGCGCAACAAAGCATCGGCGGCGTCTTCGCCCATGGCGTCGCGGCCCAGGAGCACCGCTTCGATCGCGGTGAGCGTTGCCCCCTCATCCAGCTCGACCTCCAGCCGCCGGTCGAGCTTGCTGGCTGCAAAGAGGATGGTTTCCTGAGGCAGCCAGTCGAGATGCGCATCCGCGCCGACGCGCAGCGCTGTTTCCACCCGGCCAAAATCCCCTGTGGAGCGATAGCTGCGTTCGCAGGCCTGGGTGGTCAGGACCATGTGCCCGCCCGGCGCCAGCTCGGCGCTCCACTGCAGATGATCGCCGCCGGTGATTCCACCGGCCGTGTTGATGAGAACGGCCTCCAGGCTGTGTGAATGCGTGTTCGGCAGGCGGATCTTGCCACAGCCTTCTTGAAACAGCGTCTCCAGCCGCGTGCGGTCGCCATCCTGCTTGGCCGCGATGCGGCCGATGCCGCGCGCGCGCTGCAAGATCGGTCCGTTCACGATTTCTGGTTTTGGCGAATTCACTGCAACGATCCTGCTTTGGGTCCGTTGTGGGGCTGAGCAAGTGCTCTTTCAGAGATAATTTTCAAGAGGTTATATCAAGATGACCATTAAATCTGCTCTTTCCGTTGTCGCCCTTGCCGCCGGTATGGTTGCGGCCCCCGCATTCGCTCAGGGCATGATGATTGGCACCCAGACTGTTGCCGAGAATGATGTGGCCGCTGTGGAAGCCCGCTGCGCCGACCTGCAGCTGGCGGCCGAAACCGAGTCTCTTTCGGACGTCCAGCCGGAACCCGAGGATGATGGCAGCGAACCCTCCGTTGCTGGCGACGCGACCATTGATGACGTTCCGGCAACCCAGTCCGAAACTGCCACTTCGGTCGATCTGGACATTGTCACCCTCCAGGATTGCCAGGCCGACGGCTGGCTCGACGACTAATTTGGACCTCACGTCCAACTAAGAGGCGCTCGGCTTTGGCCGGGCGCTTCTTTTTGTGTGCAGGCCTAGACCATCAGGTGCCGCCTAACCTCGGGCAGGTCGAGATCGGCGGCTGGACCGGTGTGCATGATCTCGCCTCGGTCCATCACATAAATGTCGTCGGCAATCTCGCGGCAGAAATCGAGGAACTGTTCGACCAAGAGGATGGTCATGCCCTTCTCGTCACGCAGGAATTGCAGGGCGCGGCCGATATCCTTGATGATCGAGGGCTGGATGCCTTCGGTGGGTTCGTCCAGCACGAGGACCTTGGGCCGGGTGACGAGGGCCCGGCCGATCGCCAATTGCTGCTGCTGTCCGCCAGAGAGGTCGCCGCCCCGGCGGCCCAGCATGGACTTCAAAACTGGAAACAGCTCGAAAATGTATTCGGGGACGTTGCGCTCGGATCGGGGCAGGCCGGCATAGCCGGTTTCGAGATTTTCCTTGACCGTAAGCAGTGGAAAAATCTCGCGACCCTGCGGCACATAGCCGATGCCCATGCGCGCCCGCCTGTAGGGGGGCGAGCGTTTGAGCACATCGTCGCCAAAGGTTATCTCGCCCGCCGAGATGTGGTTGATGCCGGTGATGGCGCGGAGGGTGGATGACTTGCCCACGCCATTGCGGCCCAGCACAGCGGTGATCTTGCCCGGCTGGCAGGTGATGGAAATGCCCTTGAGCGCCTGGGCAGCGCCGTAATGCAGGTCGATGGCATTGATTGAGAGTGCAGCTGTCATCCTCACCTCCCCAGATAGCGTTCGATGACGACGGGATTGGCGCTGACCTGATCGAGCGAGCCTTCGGCGAGCACCGATCCTTCGGCAAGGCAGACGACGCGAGAGCCCAGGTCGCGCACAAAACTCATGTCGTGTTCCACCACGACCACCGAGCGGGTCTGCGAAATCTCGCGCAGCAATTTCGCTGTCTCTTCGGTTTCACTGTCAGTCATGCCGGCGACCGGCTCGTCGACCAGCAGCAGCTTGGGGTCCTGGGCCAGCAGCATGCCGATTTCGAGCCACTGCTTCTGGCCGTGGCTGAGATTTGCGGCCAGTTCATCCTTGCGGGCGATGAGCCGAACCGTCTCGAGGATTTCGGTGATCCGGGCGATGTCATCTTCGCTCGCTGTGTAGAACAAGGTGCTGAAGATGCCGCGTGGCTTTTTCAGCGCCATTTCGAGATTGTCCCAGACCGTATGGCTCTCGAACACCGTCGGCTTCTGGAACTTGCGGCCGATGCCGAGATTGGCGATCGCCGCCTCGTCCAGCTTGGTGAGATCGGTTCGGCCATCGAACAGAACCTGACCGGCGTCGGGACTGGTCTTGCCGGTTATGATGTCCATCATCGTGGTCTTGCCCGCCCCGTTGGGCCCGATGATCGCCAGCATTTCGGCGGGTTTGACGATGATGGACAGATTGTTGATGGCCTTGAAGCCGTCAAAGGCTACCGAGACGCCGTCGAGATAGAGCATGGTGTCGGTATGGGCGCTCATGGCTTACTCCGCGGGCTTCGGTTGGGCTTCGTGGCCGAAACTGGACGGGTCTTCCCCCCGCTCGATATCGGCGGATTGTTCAGGCGTCGGGGCCTCAGGCTGATCGCCCGCAGCGACCGTTTTCCGGGCGCCGAAGATCTGGTTCCACAGCCCGACAATGCCCTTGGGCAGGAACAGGGTGGTGAAGATGAAGAGGGCACCCAGTGCAAACAGCCACAGCTCGGGCAGGGTTGTGGTGAACCAGGATTTGCCCAGATTGACCACAATGGCGCCGATGATCGGCCCGATCAGCGTGCCGCGCCCGCCAACGGCGGTCCAGATGACCACCTCGATGGAATTGGCCGGGTCAAACTCGGACGGATTGATGATACCGACCTGCGGCACATAGAGGGCGCCGGCGATGCCCGCCATGATGGCCGATACGGTGAAGGCGAAGAGCTTCACATATTCGACGCGATAGCCGAGGAACCGGGTGCGACTTTCGGCGTCTCGCACAGCAACCATCACCTTGCCCAGCTTGGAATTGACGATCAGCGAGCAGACCAGCACCGAGAGCGCCAGGGTAATGGCGGTGGCGGCAAACAGTGTGGCACGGGTCGTTTGCGCCTGCACGGGAACGCCGAGAATGTCCTTGAAATCGGTGAGCCCGTTATTGCCGCCAAAGCCCATGTCGTTGCGGAAGAAGGCGAGCAGCAGGGCGAAGGTCATCGCTTGGGTGATGATGGAGAGATAGACGCCGGTGACGCGGCTTCTGAAGGCGAAGAAACCGAACACGAACGCCAGCAGGCCCGGCACGAACACGACCATGAGCATGGCGAACCAGAAATTGTCGAAGCCGAGCCAGAACCAGGGCAGTTCGGAATAGTTCAGGAACACCATGAAGTCAGGCAGCACCGGGTTGCCATAAACGCCGCGGCTGCCGATCTGGCGCATGAGGTACATGCCCATGGCATAGCCCCCGAGGGCGAAGAAGGCGCCATGCCCGAGCGAGAGAATGCCGCAATAGCCCCAGACCAGATCGAGCGCCAAGGCGAGTATCGCATAGGCCAGATATTTGCCCATCAGCGAGACCAGGTAGGTCGGCACATGGCCGAACTGGCCCGGCGGGATCAGCAGATTGGCCATGGGCACGAGGATCGCAACGGCCAGGAAGATGCCGATGACCCAGACGGCTTTCTTGTCCAGGGCGCGGAACAGGGCTTGGGTCAGCATGAGCAGCCTCCGATTGTCAGCGGGCAAATGGACAAGGCGATCATTGTTCCACCGCCCGGCCCTTGAGGGCGAACAGGCCCCGCGGACGCCGCTGGATGAAGAGGATGATGAGGACGAGGATCAGGATCTTGCCGAGCACTGCGCCGGCATAGGGTTCGAGGAACTTGTTGGCGACGCCCAGCGTCAGCGCGCCCACAAGCGTGCCCCAGAGATTACCCACCCCGCCAAACACGACGACCATGAAGCTGTCGATGATGTAGTTCTGCCCCAGGTTCGGGGAGATGTTGTCGATCTGGGTCAGGGCTACGCCGGCGAGACCGGCAATGCCGGAACCGAGGCCAAAAGTCATGGCGTCGACAAAGGGGGTACGGATGCCCATGGCCGAAGCCATGCGGCGGTTCTGCGTCACCGCCCGCATCTGCAGGCCCAGCGGTGTGCGGTTGAGGATCAGCAGCAGCATGAAGAAGACGATCAGCGCGAAAATCACGATCCAGAAGCGGCCATAGGTGATGGAAAGACCGAAGAATTCAGTCGAGCCGGCCATCCATGTTGGGGCGATCACCATCTGGTTGGTTGGCCCGAAGATCGAGCGCACCGTTTGTTGCAGGATCAGCGACAGGCCCCAGGTGGCGAGCAGGGTTTCCAGCGGCCGGCCATAGAGCCAGCGGATGATGCCGCGTTCGATGCCGACACCGATCGCCCCGGTGACGAGGAAGGCGCAGGGCAGGGCGATGAGCAGGGAATAGTCGAGCAGGCCCGGAAAATTCTGGCGGATGACAAGCTGCACGATGAATGTGGTGTAGGCGCCCAGCATCACCATTTCGCCGTGCGCCATGTTGATGACGCCCATGACCCCGAAGGTGATGGCCAGGCCAATGGCGGCCAGCAACAGCACGGAGCCTAGTGACAGGCCAAACCAGACATTCTGCAGGGCGCCCCAGATGGCGCGTTCCTGTTCAAGGCCCGCGATGGCCGAGTGAATTGTAGGCACCAGCTCTTCTGGCGCGCCATTGAGCGCAGAGTTGAGAATGGTCAAGGCGTTGCGACCGGCGCCCGAGGCGACGAGCGGCACGGCGGCCTGCCGGTCTTCAACGCTCTGCTCGCCGTCGCCCAGGATGGTCACAGCGCGCGCCGCCTGCATGGCCTTGAGCACATTGGCGTCGGTTTCGGCGGCAATGGCTTCGTCGAGCAGCGGGATGTTGGCCGGGTCTGGATTGGCCAGAAAGCCCTGCGCAGCCGTGAGGCGACGCGATGGATTGTCGCTCATCAATGTCATGCCGGCGAGGGCGGCGGCGATATCGCGCCTCAGGCCGTTATTGACGCGGATTTTTGAAAGGTCGGCATCGGCGCCCAGTTCCACGGGTTCGCCGGAAATCGGGTCGAGATAGGTCGAGCCGCGTTCGATCAGCACGGTGCCGGAAGTTTCGTCGAGGTAGAGATTGCCGGCGCCCAGGGCGGTCAGGGCGGGAACGACGCTATCGCTGCCGGTGGCGGCGAGGTCGGCGACGATCTGCTGCAGTTCCTTGAGACTTGCTTCGCCCATGGCCTGGATCGCGGCCGGAATGTCGGTTGCTGCCTCCTGCGCGCGGATGGCGCTGTTCGGCAGCAGCAGGAACGGCAGGGCCAGTAGCACCAGGCGGAGAGCGCGGAGGATCAGCATCGCAGGGCAAGTCCTTGTCGTTCAGGAAAGTCGAGATGGCAGGGGCGTTTCGCCCCTGCCAGGTCAGGCAAACTGCCTTACATTGCCGAGCCGCAGGTCTCGGTCTCGGTGTTGTAGTTGCCGCAGTTGATCGGAGCGGTCCAATCGGCTTCGAGCATCTTGCTCTCGGGCAGGTAGTCGGACCAGGCGTCGCCCGGGACGAGGTCTTCGGTTTCCCAGACCACGAAGAACTGGCCGTCGTCCTGGATTTCACCGATCAGCACCGGCTT
>NZ_CAJXJS010000014.1 GCF_913055165.1 uncultured Devosia sp. | reverse complement strand
CCGGCTTTCCCTCCCGCCACTGGTCGCTGCAGGCCGCCCTATCGCGAGAGGAATGAGGGCATTATGCGGGAGGTTTTGGCACCGGGGATAAAAAGAACAGGTGAGGTGATCCCAAACCCATTCGCAACCACCGGCTGTCACCCCGGCGAAAGCCGGGGCCCATCTTGGGGCGACGCCAAGTGTACCGAGCGCCTGCAACGTCCGCCGCACCATCTCAGGATGGGCCCCGGGTCAAGCCCGGGATGACAGCCGGTGGAGTGGGAGGGAACGGATCAAAGCGGAAGGTCCGTTGTCGACCCCATTGGGGTCATAGTACGAGCGTGTTTTGGTTGCCAAAACCGACTGTTCAGGTAGGCGATTTCGGCACGGAAAGCTTTCGGGCCAACAGCGTCAAGCAGAGGGCAACATTTAGTATGGGAAGCGCCAGATAGCTAAGGAGAATTACGGCCCGGTCTGGCACCTCAAGGGCATAGAACGCGAAATCGGAGCCGCATGGTGTGCCGTACCTAATCGTTCCGAGCCAAATAGAAGAAGTGGATGCAAGCGTCCCGACGAGCAATATAGCAGTGAACACTAGCGGAATGGTCCCCAGTCCATTTGAAGCCCCTCTGCGTAATAGGAAAACTGCCATAGCGAACAGGAGCGTGCCCGAGATGGCCGAACTCGCTAATGCACTGCCGCTATCGCCTTGCGTGCAGGTGGTGGCATACCCAAACAACTGGATGGGTATGGTCAGAAATGCCAGAACTATTAGTGTCACAGGCCCAGACTCCAAGACTTAACTGGCATAGTCTGCTTACGGGGAAAATCTGCCAATAGCCGACCGGCAGAAAACCACCCCAAAATAGACACCGCCTGCCGGCGCCTAAAACCCCCCGCCCGTCTTGAACCCGCCATGCTTGCGCGAGCCGGACGAACCGGTGCGCGGTCGTGAAAACCCGCCGCCGGACGAACCGCCGCCCCAGCCGCCGCCGAACCCGCCACTTGATGGCTTGTTCTTGCGGCCGCTGCCGCCGATGCTGCTGTCGGGCCACTGAAAACCGCCACCGCTGGGCGGCCAGGGATTGCTGGCGCGCGATTGACGGGTCGGCCGGTAGCCGGCGCCCCATTCGCTGCCTGGCGCCCAGTTCTGGCTCTTGCGCCACTGGTCCCAATAGCTGGCCGCCGAAATGCCGCCGCGCAGGAAGTCGTTGAGGAGGTCTCCCACCAGCCGGTCTTCCTTGAAGCTGGACCCGGGATCATCAAAGCGCTGCTTCTTGAATTCCCACTGGATGTCTTCGAGTTCGCGCCGGCGCGCGGCGAGGGTCTTGAGCCGTTCGCGCTGCTCGCGGCTCTCCTCTTCCTCCTCGCGCAGCCGGGTGCGGGCCTCGTCGATCTGGGCCACCAAAGTGTCGTCCTGCCCGGTCTGCGTCTGGCGGGCCTCGGCCAGCAATGTCCTGATATCTTCGCGCCCCAGCGCCGCAGCCAATTCGGCGGCCGCCCCTTCAAAGGCCGGGTCCTTGCCTTCGGCCAGAATTTGCAGGGCCTCGGCCGCCGCGTCGCGCTCGTCTTCGACCCGCGCGATTTCGGCGTCGAGCGTCTCGATGCTCGTCTGTCCCGCCGCGATGGCCTGGCGCAGCGGCTTGCCGCCCGCAGCATCGACGGCCGCAACTTCCATGGCCGCCAGTTCGGCCTCGGCGGCGGTGACCCTGGCTTCCTGGCGTTCGGCATGCTCGCGCAGCCGCATCGGGATTTCGTTGAGCATGGCGAAGTTCGGGCGCGCCTTGGCGAAACCCACCAGATCGGCCACCAGACCATCCAGATAGCGGGTGAGATTGCCCGCCTTGTAGCTGGAGGTGCCAAAGCCGGCGTCCCACAGATACATGAACAGCGGGTCCTCCCGATAGGGTCGGCCCTTCTCCTCGCGATCAGCCTCCGCCATTTCGGTCTTGCGCATGGATTGCTCGGCAATCCTGTCCAGCTCTTCGGTCTCGGCGCGTTTGGCGGCATAGGCCGGATCGGCAGCCAGCTTTTCGACCTGCACTGCGGTCAGCGCGTTCAACTGGTCCTGCTGCTCCTCGAGGGCAGCGATCGCCGCAGCACGTTTGTCGGTCAGTTCGGCGCGGCGGGCGTCAAGCGCACTGATTGCCTTTTCGGCCTTCCCTACATCCTTGGAATGGGCCTTGAGCGTGTCGCGCGCCCTGGCTTCGGCGGCCGAAATCTCTCCATCCAGTTGCGACTGGACCGCGGGATCGAGCCGCAGCCGGGCGAGCTGGCGGAACAGCTCCGCCTCGTGCTCGCGGATCTTGCTGGCCCGCTCGGCCGCCCGTGAGACGCGCTTGGACAATTCGTCCTCTTCGCGCCGAATGTCGCGCATGGCTTCTTCCAGGCTTGCCAGCGCTTGGGGTCCGCGAATGCTCATGCGCCTACCACCTGGTCACCGCGCCGCCCAAGACCGGCACGGCATATTCCACATCCAGGAAGCCATCCGACTTCCGGCCCATGATATTGGCCTGGATGATCCCGTCATCACGTTTGTCCGCCGCCACGGCGTCATAGACACTCTCCGGCACGCGCACGCCCCAGATATCGACCGCTTCGGTCTCGCCGCTCTCTTCGTTGAGAATGGGCAAGGTCAACGCATTGCCATCCGGGTCCAGCGCTTCGACCACCACATAATAATTGGTGGCGTCGGTATTGATCTCCGGGAAGGTCCAGAAGCCGGATTGCACACCCTGGCGGTTGACGACCCGGAGGGTATATTCCAGCCGCAACTGGTCGCGCAGGGCCTCGAGCCGTGCCACGGCGTCCTCGGCCCCGGTCCGGTTGCCCTCGGAGGCAAAAGCCTTGCCGCGTTCGACCAGCGCCTCGGCCTCGGTCACGGCCTGCTGCACCTTGGTTTCTTCGTAGATGGTCTGATAGAGCGCATCCATCTCAGCGGGCAGGCCTTGGCTCAGTTCGAGCTGGGCCTGTTCGGCCTGGCCGCGCTGATAGGGCTGCCAGAGGCCGAAATAGCCGATGCCGGCCACCAGCAGCACACCGAGCGCCACCAGCACCGGCCGGCCCCACGTCTTGCGCCCCACGTAAAGCCGCGCCAGCGTCGTACCCAGCCCGGGGGCGGGGGGCTCGTAGGTGAAGCGGCTCTCGGCCAGTGCCGAGACACCTTCCTTCAGGATATGGTCGGGCACCTCAATGCCCTGCTGGTGGTAGAGCGCCCGCAGCTTTTCAATCAGCTGCTTCTCGCGCGCTACGCCGTCCAGCTCGCGGGTGACCAGATCCTGCCGGTGACGGAGCGTGTCGACCACGTCCATCGCCAGCATCACCTCATCCAGGGGGGCGGCCTGTGTCGCCGACGCTTTACTCATGCGATGCCCGTGCCAGTCGCGCTGCCGATTCAGCTCTTGGTTTCGAGCAACAGGGCATTACCCTCTGCCGCCAGCGTCGCCAGGCGCCGCTTGCCATCTTCCACGGCATCGCGGATTTCTGCCGAGTTCTTGGTCGAGGCCACGCGCATCTCATTAATGATGCCGCGGCTTTTCTCCTGGAAGTTGACGACACTATCGACCAGCTTCTTGACCGCATCGGCGCGCACGGTCGGGCCATAGCCGGCCTTGATCGCCTCTTCCTGCACTTTGTCCCCGATCTCCGAAAGGGTTTCGAGCGACTTGCTCATGCCTTCCTTCATGGCATTGAGCGTCTCGGTGCTCTCATGCAGGCCGAACATGCCGGTGAACGAGGCAGAGAGGGCCGTCAGCACGGTTTCATTGGTCGAGAAGAACGAAATCGACTGCTGATAGACGCGCTCCTTGGCGTTGGTCGTCTGCATCAGCCGGGCCATCACCACTTCGGAGGTGTTGTAGGAAATGGTCAGATTGTCCGAGAGGTCCTTGGCGATCTGATAGCGCTTTTCTTCGTTCTGCATTTCGCGCAGGCGTTCGTCGCGCGCCATTTCCAGCCGCGCCCGGTCGGCCGGAACGTCGCCGGCATAGGTAGCCAGCTCGTCGGCGGCCTTCTGCAGGATGTCCTTCTTTTCCTTGAGGCGCGCCTCAGCGGTCTGCAGCACTTCGAGCGCCATCACTTCGGACTGCTTCAGCGCGCCGCGGAAGTCGCGATAGGCTTCCAGAATGGTGTGTTCGCGGTCGATCTGGTCCTTGGTATCCGAGGTGACTTCGAGATAGGTGTCGCGGATCTTGTTGAAGCGCGTGGCAATGTCGCCACGGCTGACCTTCATCCACACATTGGAGGCCCGCTCGAACAGGTCAATCTTGTTGTCCTGGAGCTGGTCGACCATGCCCTTGGCATCGTCGCGGATGGAATCGAAGCCCTTGGTGATGTCCTCATAGCGCTCGCCGATCTTCATGGCGGCAACCTGTTCGCGCACCACCTCGTTGAAGGCGCTTGCCTGTGAGAGGGTGCGGCCGATCAGGATGACGCGGGTTTCATCCAGTTCGGTGATCTGCTGGAGAAGACCGGTGATCGGTGCCTCGGCCTGGTTTTCCGGCCAGATGCCCAGGTCGCGGATCGCGTTGACCGCCTTGTCCAGATACTGGAGCGGCTTTTCTGCCAGCACCGAAACGGTCGGTGCTGCGGTTGGCGCGGCGGTGGTCACTGGTTCGGTCATCCCTGTCTCCCTCAAAAGATAAGGCCGATCTGGCGAAGCCGCCGGCACATCCTAGATTGCGTCTGCCGCCCCGCCTGACAATTGCAACTGCGCGTTCCGGCAACTATTTAGTCCATATTGGTGCGAAAAAGCCGCACGTAAAGAAGCAAGACCTGCACCATGAACACTCTCCATGTCGGTTTCGATTCAAGCCCGGTTCGGGCGGGGCGGACGCACTGATGGATTTCGGCGGACGCTATCGCATTGCAGCCGGCCGGATGGCGGTTTGGGCGGCGCTCAACGACCCCGATATGCTCAAGGCGGCCATCCCCGGCTGCAGCCATATTGGCTGGACCGGTCCGGACACGCTCGACCTGGCGATCACTGTCAATCTGGGCGTGGTCAAACCCAGTTTCAAAGGCGAACTGGTGCTCTCCGATGTGGTCCCAGCCGCCAGCTATACCCTGGCTGGAAGGGGCAAGGGCGGGCTGCTGGGATTGGCAGAGGGCGCGGCCGATATCGTGCTTGCCGATGACGGCCCCGGGACCCTGCTGTCCTTCACGGCCAAGGGCGGTGCGTCGGGCCAGATCATGAAACTGGGCAAGGCGGTGATCGGCAATTCCGCCCAGAAAGTCATCGACGGTTTCTTCGAGCGCTTCGCTGCCGCCATGGGCGCCGAGATCGAGCCGCTGGGTCCGGTTTGACCGGCGTTCAGATTTGCTTAACCACGTCCAAATCCGGCGCAACTCGGCCATGATTTTGCCGCGCCGGATCGGCTAGAGAGGACGAGGTTCAACGCAATTTGTTTCAAATCCAACCATGTCCTCCCAAACCCGAGACAGTATCGCCCTTTATGTCATCGCAGCCGCGGCCGTGCTGGTGACCCTGTTCGCCGATATCGACCTGGGGCAGATGTTTCAGGCGCTGCTGACGCGCTTCTAGCGCTCCTCCACATCGGCCCGAATGGCGGGCTTAACGATCATTTTTGACCAATTGGCAAAAATTTGCGCCTTCCCTCTTGCGGGCGAAGCCATTGCAGGATTTTATCTTCCGTTAGCGCACACAGATTGACCCTCGGGGCATGGCTCCGGTGCTGGTGCGAGACAGGGAGATACAATCAATGAAATTTTCGACCCTTACCAAGGCCATCGCTGGCGGCGTCGCACTGAGCGCTGTGCTCACCGGTGCTGCTCTTGCCGATCCCGCCGTCATCTATGACCTGGGTGGCAAGTTCGACAAATCCTTCAACGAGGCCGCGTTCAACGGTGCCGAGGCCTGGAAGGCCGAGACCGGTGGCAACTACATGGATCTCGAGCTGCAGAACGATGCGCAGCGCGAGCAGGCCCTGCGCCGCTTTGCCGGTCAGGGTGCCAACCCCATCGTGATGGCCGGTTTCATGTGGACCGCCGCGCTGGAAGCCGTTGCCCCTGAATTCCCCGATACCAACTTCGTCGTCATCGACACCGTTGTGGACCAGCCCAATGTGCAGTCGATCCTGTTCGACGAGCACACCGGTTCCTTCCTGGTCGGCGCGCTCGCCGCGCTCAAGTCCGAATCCGGCACGCTCGGCTTCGTGGGCGGCATGGACGTTCCGCTGATCCACAAGTTCTATTGTGGCTATGCCCAGGGCGCCAAGGCCGTCAATGCCGACGCCACCCTGATCGAAAGCTATACGGGCACCACCCCTGCCGCCTGGAATGACCCGGTCACCGCCGGCGAACTCGCCAAGGCCGCCATGGACCAGGGCGCCGATATCGTCTTCGCCGCTGCCGGTGGCTCGGGCCTGGGCGTGCTGCAGGCCATGGCCGATGCCGGCGAGTACTCGATCGGCGTCGATAGCAACCAGAACTATCTGCACCCCGGCTCGGTGCTGACCTCCATGCTCAAGCGCGTCGACGTTGCCGTGCAGACGGCCATGACCGAGGCTGCCGATGATGCCACCTTCAAGCCGGGCCTGACGGTTCTTGGTCTGGCCGAAGAAGGCGTTGGCTATTCGGTCGACGAGCACAACCAGGACCTGATCACCGACGAGATGATGGCCACCGTCGACGATCTCAAGGCAAAGATCATTGCCGGCGAGATCGAAGTCCACGACTACACGACCGACTCGACCTGCCCCGTCTAAGCCAAAGGCGATGAGCAGCGACACCAACAACCCGCAGCGGCCTTCAATGGCCGCTGCTTCTGCACCGGCAGACAGCTGGGCCATCGAGCTTGAAAAGATCAACAAGCGCTTTGGTGCAGTCCACGCCAACAAGGACATCGACCTCAAGGTCAGGCGCGGGACCATCCACGGTATCGTGGGCGAGAATGGCGCTGGCAAATCGACCCTGATGTCGATCCTTTATGGCTTCTACACCGCCGACAGCGGCACGATCCGCGTCAATGGCGAAGTCGCCCACATCACCGACAGCCGCCACGCATTGGCGCTCGGTATCGGCATGGTGCACCAGCACTTCATGCTGGTCGACAATTTCTCCGTCCTTGAGAACGTCGTGCTCGGCGCCGAGGACTCCGGCTTCATCAAGCCCAGCCTCGACCGCGCCCGCCGGGAACTGGACCAGCTTGAGCGCGAATACGAGCTCGAGGTCGACCCAGACGCCATCATCGAAGACATTTCGGTGGGCCAGCAGCAGCGCGTCGAAATCCTGAAGGCGCTCTATCGCGGCGCCGAAACCCTTATTCTGGACGAGCCCACCGGCGTGCTGACGCCCAAGGAAGCGGACGACCTGTTCCGCGTGCTCGAGACCTTGCGCGCTCAGGGCAAGACAGTGATCCTGATTACTCACAAGCTGCGCGAGATCATGGCCATCACCGACTATGTCTCGGTCATGCGCCAGGGCGAGATGGTCGATACGCTCAAGACCTCCGAGACCAACCCCGAGCAGCTCGCCGAGCTGATGGTGGGGCGCCGGGTGCTGCTGCGCGTCGAAAAGGGCCCGGCCAATCCCGGCAAGACCCTGCTGGAGGTCCAGAACCTGACCGTCGCCGACGATATGGGCGTGGTCCGGGTCAAGGATGTGAGCTTTTCCGTGCGGGCCGGCGAGATCGTCGGTATCGCGGGTGTTTCCGGCAATGGCCAGTCCGAACTGCTCGAGGCCATCACCGGCATGCGCGACCAGAAATCGGGCAAGGTCCTGCTCAACGGCAACGAGATGCATTTGCGCGGCGACGATGGGGCAGCGCGGGCCCGGGCCGGCGGATTGGCCCATGTGCCCGAGGATCGCCAGCGCATGGGTCTGGTCACCCAATTCGCCGAATGGGAGAACTCCATTCTGGGCTATCACAACAGCCCCGAATATGGCGGTGCCCTCCTCGACATTGCCGCCGTCAAGAAGCAGGCCGCCGAGCGCATTGCCACCTTCGACGTGCGTCCGGCCAATATCAATCTCAAGAGTTCGCTGTTTTCCGGCGGCAACCAGCAGAAGATCGTGCTGGCCCGCGAAATGGAACGCAATCCGGATGTGCTGGTGGTTGGTCAGCCGACCCGCGGCGTCGACATCGGGGCCATCGAATTCATCCATAACCAGATCATCAAGATGCGTGACGCCGGCAAGGCCATTCTGCTCGTTTCGGTCGAGCTCGACGAAATCCGCTCCCTTGCTGACCGCATCCTGGTGATGTTCGACGGCACAATTGTGGGCGAGGCCGATCCGGCCACGGCCACCGAGGGCGAATTGGGGCTGATGATGGCCGGTATTGCCAACAAGGAGGCGGCGGAATGAGTGCGCTGCGTCCCCTGCCGCGCTGGGCCGATGTGGTCCTGCTGCCACTGCTCAACCTGTTGCTGGCCTTTGTGGTTTCGGGCCTTGTGGTGCTGATGATCGGGCAGAACCCGCTGGTGGCCATGCAGGCCATCGTCGTCGGTGCCTTCGGTAACGGCTTCAATATCGGCTATACGCTCTATTACGCCACCAACTTCGTCTTCACCGGCCTTGCCGTGGCCGTTGCCGCCCATGCCGGACTTTTCAATATCGGCGGCAATGGGCAAGCCTATATCGCCGGCCTTGGGGTGGCCACCGTGGCGCTCGCGCTCGACCAGACCCATTGGCTGATCGTCGCCCCGCTGGCCTTTCTGGCTGCCGCCTTCATGGGCGGGCTCTGGGCCTTCATCCCCGGCTGGTTGCAGGCCAAGCGCGGCAGCCACGTGGTCATCACCACGATCATGTTCAATTTCATCGCTTCGGCGATCATGGTCTATATGCTCAACCGCGTGTTCAAGCCGGCCAATATCATGGGCCCGGAATCGCGCACCTTCGCCGAAGGAGGACGCCTGCCCAAGCTGGGCGAGTTCTTCGGGCCATTCCAGCACACCCCGGTCAATCTTTCGATCTTCGTGGCCCTGGTGGCCCTGGTCGCTGTCTATGTGCTGATCTGGCATACCAAATTCGGCTATGCCCTGCGCACGCTGGGCTTCAACCCCACCGCTTCCCGCTATGCCGGCATTTCCAATTCCAAGACCATCATGATCACCATGACGCTTTCGGGCGCGCTGGCCGGCATGGTGGCGCTGAACGAGGTCATGGGGGTGCAGAACCGGCTGGTGCTCGACTTTGTCGCCGATGCCGGCTTCGTCGGCATTGCCGTGGCGCTGATGGGGCGCAATCACCCCATCGGTATCGGTCTGGCCGCGTTGCTGTTCGGCGCGCTCTATCAGGGCGGCAACGAGCTGCAATATGTGGTGCCCGGCCTGACCCGCGAGATGGTGGTGATCATCCAGGCGCTCGTGATCCTGTTTACCGGTGCCATGGAAGGGCTGTTCCGGCCCGGCCTGCAACGTACGCTGATGCTGCTTTCGCCTGAGCAAAAGGCGGAGGCCGTCGCGCGCGGTACCGTCAAGTCGGAGAGCTGAGCCATGGAATTCGCAACGGTTCTCTCGCTTCTGGACGCCACGATACGTCTCTCGACACCCCTGCTGCTGGCCTGTCTGGCCGGGCTCTATTCGGAACGCTCCGGCGTCTTCGACATCGGGCTGGAAGGCAAGATGCTGATGGCAGCCTTCGCCGCCGGGGCGGTCGCCGCCGTTACCGGTTCGGCCTGGGCTGGCCTATTGGCAGCACTCATCGTCTCGATCATGACGGCATCGCTGCAGGGCGCGGCGGCCATCTCGCTCAAGGGCAACCAGCTGATCGCGGGTGTGGCCATCAACATGCTGGCCGCTGGCCTGACGACTTTTCTGGGCCAGCAATGGTTCCGCCAGGGTGGCCGCACCCCGCAACTGAGTGCGGATGGGCGCTTCGGCACGGTGGAGCTGCCCTTTGCCCCGCAGATCGGCCAGATACCAGTCGTCGGCCCCATCTATCAGGAGCTGATTTCGGGCCACTATATTCTGGTCTATGTCGCCTTCCTGGCCGTGCCGATCACCGCCTATGTGCTTTACCGCACCCGCTTCGGCCTGCGCCTGCGTGCAGTGGGCGAAAACCCCAAGGCAGTCGACACGGCCGGCATTTCGGTCAATCGCCTGCGCTATCAGGCGGTGCTGATCACCGGGCTGCTCTGCGGTTTTGCCGGCGCTTATTTCTCCATTGCCCAAGGCTCTGGCTTTGGCAACAACATGACCGCCGGCAAGGGCTTTATCGCGCTGGCCGCGTTGATCTTTGCCAAGTGGAAGCCGGTGCCGGCCATGTTCACCTGCCTGCTGTTCGGCTTCCTGGATGCGCTGCAGATCCGCCTGCAGGGCGCCGAGCTGGGCGGGATCGAAATTCCGGTCCAGGCCATCCAGGCGCTGCCCTATGTGCTGACCGTGGTGCTGCTCGCCGGCTTTATCGGCAAGGCCGTGGGTCCAAAGGCCGGCGGCGTACCGTACACAAAGGAGCGCTAGGCCGGGAGCCTGGCGCCGAAAGCGATGACCATGCAAGACACCGACAAGGCCCTGTTCGAGGCCGCCGAGGCCGTGCGCGCCAGGGCCTATGCGCCCTACTCAAAGTTTCAGGTGGGCGCGGCCATCCTGGCCGATGACGGCAAGATCTATGCCGGCTGCAATGTCGAGAACGCCGCCTATCCGGTGGGCAATTGTGCCGAGCCCAGCGCCATTGCGGCCATGCTCGCGGGCGGGGGCAAGCGCATCCGGCGGATATACGTCACCGGCCCGGGGGCGACGCCGGTTACCCCCTGCGGCGGTTGCCGTCAGCGCATCCGCGAATTCGCCGATCTTGATGTCGAAGTGGTGTCGCACGGCGTCGATGGCGCCCCGCTGGTGCAGACCCTGGGGCAATTGCTGCCTCATTCCTTTGGTCCGGAGTTCCTGGGAAAATGAGCAAGGCCGCAAAGACCATCCGCAAGATCGCCGGCAAGGAGCCGATCGCCGCCGCCATCGTGCTGGGCTCGGGGCTGTCCGCCATCGGTGAATTGATGGAAGACCGCATCACCATTCCCTATGCGGAATTGAAGGGCTTTCCGGGCGGTGGCGTATCTGGCCATGGCCGCGACCTCATCATCGGCCATATGGGTGGCAAGCGCGTTGCGGTGCTGACCGGCCGTGAGCACTATTATGAGCACGGCAATGCCGCCGCCATGCGCCCGGCGCTGGAAGCGATGGCCGAACTGGGCGCCCAGACGCTGCTGCTGACCAATTCGGCCGGATCGCTGGACGAGCGCTTCCGGCCCGGCGACCTGATGCTGATCGCCGATCACATCAACTATGCCGGCATGAACCCGTTGATCGGTGAGCCGACTGACCGCCGCTTTGTGAACATGGTCAATTGCTATGACCTGGACCTGCGCGCCAAGGCGACCGAACTGGCCCAGCGTTTCGACTATGCGCTGGGGGAGGGGGTCTATCTCTGGTATTCTGGCCCCAGTTTCGAGACCGTGGCCGAAATCCAGATGGCGATCCGCCTGGGCGCCAATGCCGTCGGCATGTCCACGGCACCCGAAGTCATTCTCGGGCGTTTCCTGGGCATGAAGGTCTGGGCCTGCTCGTCCATCACCAATATGGGCGCGGGCCTGTCGAACGAGAGTATCAGCCATGAGCACACCAAGCTGATGGCTGTTCAGGGGGCTGAAAAACTCAAGAAACTGATCCCCGCACTGGTGGAGGAACTATGAGTCTCAAGGTCGTCGACAACACCACCACCGAGCCCGTGCACAAGCGCAATCCGGGCTATCCGCTTGATCTCGACTGGGTCGAGCGCGTGCGCATGAACCGCTCGGCGCTGGAACGCCGCGCCGGCACCATCGGCGCGCGCCGCACGGTCAAGAAGGATTACCAGCTCGCCTGGCTATTGAAGGCGATCACCATGATCGACCTGACCACGCTCAATGCCGATGATACCGATGGCCGGGTCGAGCGTCTCTGCGCCAAGGCCCGCAACCCCATCCGCCGGGACATCCTCGAGCAATTGGGCATGGGCAATCGGCGCATCCTGCCCGGCGCAGTCTGCGTCTATCACACCTTCGTCCACACCGCTGTGAAGGCTCTTGAGGGCAGTGGCATTCCGGTTGCCGCCGTCTCCACCGCTTTCCCGCATGGCCTGGCGCCGGTCGAAACCAAGATCGCCGAGATCGAGGCTTCGGTGAAGGACGGCGCCAAGGAGATCGACATCGTCATCGAGCGCGGCATGGTGCTGCGTGGTGACTGGCAGGCGCTCTACGATCAGGTCAAGGCTTTCCGCAAGGCCTGCGGCGAAGCGCATATCAAGACCATCCTCGGGACCGGTGAGCTGGCCACGCAAACCAATATCGCCAAGGCCTCGCTGGTCTGCATGCTGGCCGGCGCCGATTTCATCAAGACCTCGACCGGCAAGGAAAAGGTCAATGCCAATCTCGTCACCTCGCTGACCATGATCCGCATGATCCGTTGGTTCGCCGAGGAGACCGGCATCGAGATCGGCTACAAGCCCGCCGGCGGCATCGCCACGGCCGGCGACGCGCTCAAATATATGGCGCTGATGAAGGAAGAGCTCGGTGCTCACTGGTTGCAGCCGCATCTCTTCCGCTTCGGCGCGTCGAGCCTGCTGACGGATATCGAGCGGCAGCTTGAGCATGGCCTGACCGGGCATTATGCGGCGGACTACAGGCAACCGATGGTGTGATGCAATCCGCTCTCGTGGTTCGAGGCGCGGCGCGCCGCGCACCTCACCATGAGGGCTCCCAAATGCTCCGCAGGCCCTCATCTTGAGGCGAGAGCGAAGCGAACGAATGCTCCGCAGGCCCTCATCCTGAGGTATGAGCGAAGCGAGCCTCGAAGGACGGGGGGCCGGGTGAAACCGCGCCTCGGGAGGACCCGAAATGAACAAGATCGCGCAAATCTTTGATAGCCTTGAATACGGCCCGGCGCCCGAGGCGCCCGATCAGGCCATTGCCTGGCTCGACAGCAAGGGCCGCAAGTTCGGCCATTTCATCGATGGCAAATGGACCAAGCCGGGCAAGACCTTTACCGCCGACAATCCGGCCACCGGCGCCTCGCTGGCCGAGATCACCGATGGCACGGCGGCCGATGTCGATGCGGCAGTGAAAGCGGCCCGCGCTGCGTTCAAGGGCTGGAGCGCGCTTTCCGGTTATGAGCGCGGCAAATATCTCTATGCCGTCGCCCGCATGATCCAGAAGCATTCGCGGCTCTTTGCCGTGCTTGAGAGCATGGACAATGGCAAGCCGATCCGCGAGACTCGCGACGCCGATATTCCGCTAGTCGCGCGTCATTTCTATCACCACGCCGGCTGGGCCACCCATATCGCCCGCGAGTTCCCCGATCACGTGCCCTATGGCGTTTGCGGCCAGATCATCCCGTGGAACTTTCCGCTTTTGATGCTGGCCTGGAAGATCGCCCCGGCCCTGGCCGCGGGCAACACGGTGGTCCTGAAACCCGCCGAGTTCACCTCGTTGACCGCGCTGCTGTTCGCCGAAATCTGCGAACGCGTCGGCCTGCCCAAGGGCGTAGTCAATATCGTGACCGGCGAGGGCGACACGGGTGCCGCCATCGTCAACCACCCCGATATCGACAAAATCGCCTTCACCGGCTCGACCGAAGTCGGCAAGATCATCCGTGCCGCGACGGCCGGTTCGGGCAAGGGGCTCTCGCTCGAACTGGGTGGCAAGTCGCCTTACATCGTCTTCGAAGATGCCGATCTCGACAGCGCCGTCGAAGGCCTGGTCGACGCCATCTGGTTCAACCAGGGGCAGGTCTGTTGCGCCGGTTCGCGCCTTCTGGTGCAGGAGAGCATCGAGGAGCGCTTCATCGCCAAGGTCAAGGCGCGCATGGAAAAGCTGCGCGTGGGCGATCCGCTGGACAAGTCCGTCGATATCGGCGCGCTGGTTGCCCCGGTGCAGGTCGAACGCATCCGCGACCTGATGAAAAAGGGCGTGGCCGAAGGCGCTGTGGTCTATGAGCCAGATGGGCAGCTCCCCCCCGCCGGCTGCTATCTCAAGCCCGCGCTCGTCACCAATGTCTCGCCCGCCAATACGCTGGTTTCAGAAGAGATCTTTGGGCCGGTGCTGGTCGCCATGAGCTTCCGCACGCCCGAAGAGGCGGTGGCCCTCGCCAACAACACCAAATATGGCCTCGCCGCCACGCTCTGGAGCGAGAATATCAATCTCGCCCTCGATATCGCACCCAAGCTCAAGGCGGGTGTCATCTGGATCAACGGCACCAACAACTTTGACGCTGCCGTTGGCTTTGGTGGCTACAAGGAAAGCGGCTTCGGTCGCGAAGGCGGCCGCGAAGGCATGGCTGTCTACTTGAAGCCTGCCTGGGAAAAGACGCTGAAAGCCGCTCCCGCCCCGGCGCCGGTGAAGGCCGCTGCCGCCAATCCGCTCGATAGCGGCCATGTCGACCAGACCGCGAAAATGTATATCGGCGGCAAGCAGGCCCGCCCTGACTCTGGCTACAACCGTCCTGTTCTTGGCCCCAAGGGCGAGCTGGTTGGTGAAGTCGGCGACGGCAATCGCAAGGATATCCGCAACGCCGTCGAGGCGGCCCGCGCCGCGCTGAGCTGGGGCACGACTGCTGCTCATACCCGCGCACAAATCCTCTATTTCCTCGCCGAGAACCTCGACTATCGCCGCGACGAGTTTGCCGCCCGCATCAAGGCGCAAACGGGCGAGGATGGCAGCGATGAGGTTGCCCAATCGGTCGAACGGCTCTTCGCCTTTGCTGGCTGGGCCGACAAATATGACGGCGCCGTCCACAACCCGCCCCAGCGCATGATCGCCACGGCCCTGGTCGAGCCGCTCGGCGTACTCGGCATCGTCGCGCCACCCAGCCGCCCGCTGCTCGGCTCAGTAGCGCTGCTGGCCCCGGCCATTGCCATGGGCAACACGATTGTGCTCGTGCCCTCGGAGCGCAGCCCGCTCTCGATGACAGACTTCTATCAGGTGCTGGAAACCTCCGACGTCCCCAATGGCGTGGTCAATATCGTCACGGGTGAAAGCATCAGCCTCGCCAAGACCCTGGCCGAGCATGATGGTGTCGATGGCATGTGGTTCATGGGTTCGGCCGAAGGCGCCGCCATGGTCGAAAAGGCCTCGGTGGGCAACCTCAAGCAGACCTGGACGTCGCGCGGTATCTATTACGACCTCGCCGATCCGCGGTTTGCCGGGGACTACTTCCTGGCCAAGGCAACGCAGGTGAAGAACGTGTGGATTCCCTACGGGGCCTGAACAACCGCCCTCGTGGTTCGAGGCTCGCGAAACCGCTCGCACCTCACCATGAGGGCTCCGAGAACTCGGCGCTTTCCTAAGCCCTCATGGTGAGGCGGGAGCGCAGCGACCCTCGAACCACGAGGGCGAGGCACGCGAGCACGTAAAAATGGTTTTCCTCCCGCAAGAAGTCATCCTCAAGAAGCGCAATGGCGAAATCCTCGCCAAGGACGATATCGCCCAGTTCATCGCCGGCTTTGCCAATGGCACGGTGTCCCATGCCCAGGCGGCCGCCTTTGCGATGGCGGTCTATTTTCAGGACATGACCATGGACGAGCGCGTGGCGCTGACTGTGGCCATGCGCGACTCTGGCACTGTGCTCGACTGGTCCGATCTCGACGGTCCGGTGGCCGACAAGCACTCGACCGGTGGGGTGGGCGACAATGTCTCCCTGATGCTGGCGCCGATCCTGGCGGCCATCGGCATCTATGTGCCCATGATTTCGGGCCGCGGTCTCGGCCATACCGGCGGCACGCTCGACAAATTCGATTCCATCCCCGGCTACCAGACCCAGCCCGACAACACGCTCTTCCGCAAGGTGGTCAAGGAGGCCGGCTGTGCCATCATCGGCCAGACCGCCGACCTGGCTCCGGCCGACAAGACGCTCTACGCCATTCGCGATGTCACCGGTACGGTCGAATCCATCGCCCTGATCACCGCCTCCATCCTCTCCAAGAAGCTGGCGGCCGGCCTCGATGCGCTGATCCTCGACGTCAAGACCGGCTCGGGCGCCTTCATGCCGACACTGGAGAAGTCGCGCGACCTTGCCCAGAGCCTGGTCAGCGTTGCCAATGGTGCGGGCCTCAAGACCGGGGCGCTGATCACCGACATGAACGAGCCGCTTGCCAGTGCCGCCGGCAATGGGCTCGAGGTGCGCAACGCTGTTGATTTCCTCACCGGTGACCACCAGGATGCACGCCTGCGTGAGGTGACACTGGCCCTCTGCGCCGAGATTGCCCTGATGACTGGAAAGGCCAATTCACTGGCCGATGCGCAGGTGCAGGTCGAAACCGCCCTCGACAGCGGTGCGGCTGCCGACCATTTCGGCCGCATGGTTGCCGCCCTTGGCGGACCTGCCGACTTTGTCGAGCATATGGACCGGCACCTGGCACCCGCACCGATCACCCGCGATGTCTTCGCCGTGGGCCAGGGCACAGTCGCCACCATCGACACCCGTGGCGTCGGCATGGCCGTGGTGGCGTTGGGGGGTGGTCGTGCCACGCCGACCGATATCATCGACCATCGCGTCGGTTTCGATCGTCTGGCCGGGCTCGGCGCACAGGTGGGCCCCGGCGTTCCCATAGCCCGTATCCATGCCGCCGACGAGGCCAGTGCTGCCGATGCCGAAGCGCGTTTGATGCGGGCCTATCACTTGGGCGAGCCAGCTTCGGACAATCCGCTGATCGCCGGCCGCATCGAACCAACGGAGTAACGCCATGCCCCGCGCCATTGTGTGCCTCCTCGACAGCGTTGGTATTGGCGGCGCGCCCGACGCAGCCGCCTATGGAGACGAAGGATCGAACACGGTCGGTCACATTGCCGAATGGGCGGCCCAGGGCAGGGCGGATCGCGAAGGTCTGCGTTCCGGACCGCTTCATGTGCCGAACATGGACGCCATGGGTCTTGGGGCCGCGGCCAAGCTCTCCACCGGCACTCTGCCGCCCAATCTCTCGGACGCACCGAAAGGCGGCCGTTTTGGTGTCGGTCGCGAGGTCAGCAAGGGCAAGGATACCCCCTCTGGTCACTGGGAGATCGCCGGCGTGCCGGTGCCGTTCGAATGGGGCTATTTTCCGCAGACCGAACCGGCTTTCCCACCCGAGCTGATCGCCGAATTCTTGAAGCGCACTGGCCTGCCCGGCATCCTGGGCGACAAGCATGCCTCGGGCACGACCATCATCGCCGAGCTTGGTGAGGAGCATATCCGAACCGGCAAGCCGATCTGCTACACCTCGATCGACAGCGTCTTCCAGATCGCCGCGCACGAGACCCATTTCGGCCTCGACCGGCTCTACGAGATCTGCAGGGTGGCCTTCGAATTGACCGAGCCGCTCAAAATCGGCCGGGTTATCGCCAGGCCCTTTGTCGGGGAAACGCCTGAAACCTTCAAGCGCACCGGCAATCGCCGCGATTTCGCCATTGCCCCGCCCGAGCCGACATTGCTCGATCGCAATGCTGCGGCGGGCAATCCGGTCTTTGCCATTGGCAAGATTTCCGACATCTATGCCGGCTCGGGCGTTACCCACAAGATCAAGGGCACCGGCATTCCGCAACTGTTCGACCGCACCCTCGAAGCCATGGAAATGGCGGCGGACCGGGCCTTCATCATGACCAATTTCGTCGATTTCGACAGCGAATACGGCCATCGCCGGGACGTACCCGGCTATGCCGCTGCGCTCGAACTCTTCGATGCTCGCCTGCCCGAGATCATCGCGGCGATGCGCCATGACGATCTGCTGATCCTCACCGCCGACCATGGCAATGACCCGACCTGGCCGGGTACCGATCATACGCGCGAGCAGGTGCCGATCCTGGTCTTTTCCCCAGCCCTGCTTCCAGCGGAGATTGGCATTCGGCCCACCTTCGCTGATATAGGAGAAAGCATTGCCGCCTGGCTGGGCCTGCCCCCCGGGCGCCACGGCAAGTCGTTCCTGTGACGCAATCAACAAGAGGTGTTTCGATGAGCAAGGTCGTAGGCAATGTGACGGTCATCGATCACCCGTTGATCCAGCACAAGCTGACCATCATGCGCAACAAGGAGACCTCCATTGCCGGGTTCCGGCGGCTCCTGCGCGAGATCGCGCATCTGATGTGCTATGAAGTCACGCGCGACCTTGAACTGGAAATGATCGACATCGAAACGCCCATGGCGCCGATGAAATCCCCAGCCATCAAGGGCAAGAAGCTGGTCTTTGCCTCCATCCTGCGCGCCGGCAATGGCCTGCTCGATGGCATGCTTGATCTGGTGCCCGCCGCCCGCGTCGCCCATATCGGCATGTATCGCGACCACGAGACACTCGAGCCGGTCGAGTATTATTTCAAGGCGCCCTCGAGCCTGGAGGACCGGCTGATCATCGTGGTCGATCCCATGCTCGCCACGGCAAATTCGGCTACCGCCGCCATCGAAAAGCTCAAGGAACGCGGCGCCAACAACATCCGCTTCCTCTGCCTTCTGGCCGCGCCCGAGGGCGTCAAGCACTTCACCGAGGCCCATCCCGATGTGCCGGTCTATACGGCCGCCATCGATGATCACCTCAACGACAAGGGCTATATCGTTCCTGGCCTGGGTGACGCCGGCGACCGCATGTATGGGACGAAGTGAGAGAAGAACGCGAATAGTGAGTAGCCAATAGGGGTTGAAGGCCAGTCACTACTCGCTACTCGCTACCTTGCCTTGAGCGGCAGGCCCAGCGCGATCAGGTCGGCCCGCAAATGATCGGGATCCTTGAACCAGATGCCGTGCATGCCGAATTTGCGTGCCGCCACGATATTGGGCTCGCTGTCGTCGATGAAAACGCAGGACTCGGGCGCCAGCGCGTAGCGCTCACAGAAGACCCGGTAGAGCCGCGGATCGGGCTTGACCAGACCTTCCAGCCCCGAGACGACGACGCCGTCGAACTTTTCCAGGAATGGCCATTCGCCCAGGCAACTGACCCATTTCTCCCAGGAGAAATTGGTGATGGCGAAGGTGGGGATATCCTGCTCGATCAGCTCGTTGTGGATATCCAGCGTGCCCTGGATGAAGCCGCCAACGGTCTCCTTCCAGCGCGTGTCGAAGGCCTGGATTTCGCGCCAGTATTTGGGGAACCGGGTGATCAGCTTGGCCACGCCCTCGGCATAGATTTCGCCGGCATCAAACTCCAGGTTCCAGTCGCCGGTGCAGATATGCTGGTGGAACCAGAGCGCATCCTCCTCACTCTCGAACAGCTTGCGGAACAGATACATCGGGTCCCAGTCGACGAAGACGCCGCCCAGGTCGAATACGGGGATGATATGGTCGCTCATGGTCATGTCGCTTGCGTTCGGAGAAGGCTGGGCGGCTTGTGGCATGCCCAGGCAGCCCGGACAAGCTGGCTTACTGAATCCCCACCGGGGCCCCGAAGCGCGGCATGAAGAAGCTGGACCGGTAAAGGTGAACGGGCCTGTCGAAGATCACGCCCAGAAGCGGGGTGTAGGAGTAATGGGCTTCCGCCGCTATCACTGTCTGACCCAGGGCGATATTGATCATCTCCTCGGGCAGCGGCGCGAAAGCTGCCCCGACCGCATGCGGGGTGCTGCTTGAATAAACCCCGCCCTCATATTTGCGCGACCACAAGACGGTGGTGGAGCGGTCATTATTGACGCGCACCGCGGTCACCACCTGCTGCACAGCGCTGGACGAATAGGGGGTCATGATGCCGCTGGAGGCGCGAAAGAAATCCTGCATCTGGCTCGCCGTGACCGAACCATCGACGCGTGCCACGAGATCGCCCATGGCCCCGGCCACCGACTGAACCTTGCGGTCCATGGTGATCAGCGTGCTTGCCTCCAAGGTGCCCACATAGGTCAGCACCATGATCGGCAGGATCAGCGCGAACTCCACTGCCGCGACGCCCCTTTCGGTGCGGATCAGCCGTTGCAGCCAGCGCTTGAGTGTCCCGGCCGCGCTCATGTGAAGGGCTCGTTCTGGAATACGGTTGCGGAGCCCAGTAGCCGGCGACCATCGCCCAGGTTTGACATGCCAAGCGGCCCCAATTGGAGCAGCACCGGATACCGATAGTAGATCTGCACCAGCACCACCGCATTGCCGCCGCCGGGGGTCCAGGTCTGGGCCTGGGTCCAGTCGCAGGGGGCGCTGCAGTCCGAGTTGACGGGCGGCACCACGGTCGCCGACTGAAAATTGGTGACGGTGTTGACGCGGATATGCAGACCCGCACAATCGTCAAAGAGCCCGTAAAGTCGCCCGCAGACATCGGTGCGGAATTGATCCAGCGTCATGCTTGCCCCCTGCACCTGACCGGTGCGGATGGCGCGCGAGGCGTCATGGACGGCACTTTCCAGCACCTGCGAGGCGAGGAAGATCAACGAGGTCTGCAGGATGGCGCCGATAATGCCGAAGAAGGGGAAAGCCAGCAGTGCGAACTCAATGGCCGTCACCCCGCGCTCGTCGCGCGACAGCGAACGACCTTGCTGTTTCATTGTTCGCCAGCTCTTGCCGAACACGATCCTCTGGCTCCCGCGGATATGCATCGCGGTCACCCTATGGGGATACCCTCACCCAATGGTTAGGAATGCGCGTCGCACGCCACCGATCGTCGGCAGCGGTTAACAGTGTGTGAACGCTGTGAGGAACGCCGGCTAGTTTGCGGCCGACTGCACCAGCTGGGATGAGGCCATGGCCTGGCCGGAGAAGCCGGTATCGTCGCCCAGCATGATCACCGGCTGGCACACCGGGGCACAGGCCAGGCTTGTGCGGTTGAGCCCCTGATAGACCGTCATGACCCCGGCCGTCATCTGCACCACCTCGATCAGCGTATCGGCAACCGGCTCGCCGCGGCTGTCCAGCACGATCAGGTTGGTCTGGCCATAGCTCTTGCCCGTCAGGATGAGCGTCTGCGGATCCTGGATGGTCACATCGGCGATGCCGGGATTGCCGACGATCACCGTTGCGGCGGGGGCGCTGATGCGCAGGACCCGGGCCATGTTCACATTCACATCAATCGGCGCACCGTCCTGCGCGACGGCTGAAACGGGCGCCCCCAGGGTTGCGGCAAGCAACAAGGCAATGGCGGCAGAACGAAACATGGCGCAAATCCGGGTACTGATACTCTGGCCCCTACGATCCACCCGAATGGTAAATACTTGGCAAACAGGATTGGCGTAGCTGTCGAAACAACAATCCGCAGGGTCAAAGTGAACGTATGGGATTTATGCCAATTGCCTGCGGCAGCACGAAGTGTCCCTATATATACGTATGCGCGCAGAGGTCGTCCCTACAGTAATTAGAATTGAATCTATTTCGTTAAGTGGTTGTCTACCAAGAGAAATTTGTCGCCGCATTGTCGAGTGGGGCTCTCCGACATTAACGCTATTTCAACCTGTGGCCGGTAGCGTCGCGCCATGTTCGATGTGTGACGTTGGCCCGACGCTATCGTCACTCGAGGACGTGTAAAAAGGAGCCTGGGAATGAACATTTTCGCACGTTTCGCGCAGGACGAGTCGGGCGCGACCGCAATCGAGTACGGCCTGATCGCCGCGCTTATCTCCGTTGGTATTATTCTGGCGGCCACGACGCTGGGTGGTAACCTCGGCGACCTGTTCAAC
The DNA here is from genome assembly GCF_913055165.1 of uncultured Devosia sp. Lineage (GTDB taxonomy): Bacteria > Pseudomonadota > Alphaproteobacteria > Rhizobiales > Devosiaceae > Devosia. Next base: position 48,589 of record NZ_CAJXJS010000014.1, on the reverse strand, counting down.
GATATCGCCAACACGCTGGACGTCACCGTCCCGTGATTTGGTGTCCGCTCCTCGGGGCGGGCCATGTTGAATATCGCGAAGGGAAGGCAATCTGCCTTCCCTTTGCTATTTGGCGTTTCTTAACGCGTTGGGCGCAGTCTGAAACGCATCAAATCTGACTTGGGTGCCGTGATGTCGATACTCGCCCTCCTGCTGTTTCCTGCGGTCATGGCCTTTGCGGCTTCGTCTGATCTTTTGACCATGCGCATCTCCAACAAGCTGGTGCTGCTCCTGGCCGCCGGTTTTGTCGTCATGGCACTCATCGTCGAACTGCCGCTGCAGCAATTTGCCATGCATGTGCTCTGTGCCTTCATCGTTCTGGTCGTGGCCTTTGCCATGTTCGCCATGCGCTGGATCGGAGGTGGCGACGCCAAGCTGGCCGCCGCGACCACGCTCTGGCTAGGCTTTGGCCTGACCTTGCCCTATCTGGCCTATACCGCCCTGCTGGGTGGTGTGCTTACGCTGCTCATTCTGGTGCTGCGGCGCGTGCCGCTCCCCGATGCCGTGCAGTCCGCCCAGTGGCTCAGCCGCCTGCGGGACCCCAAGCAGGGGGTGCCCTATGGTGTCGCCATGGCGGTCGCTGGCCTCATGACCTATTCCAACACGGCCATTTTCGAGCGCCTTACCGCCTGACACCCGACCCTCGTCAATTTTTCAAGGGCGCCTGCGCAATATCCGCGGGCGCTTTTTGCTGTCTTTTGTCCAGTAGAATTGCAAAACGCTAGTGTTCATAACTCGTTAACGACTTTTGCAAAGCCCTGATTAACTAAACCTTGACCCTTTGCTTCCATAGTTCAGCCGGTGGAAATGGGCACTCGTGCCCGCGTATTACCGGAGTAGGTCATGAGGCCGGCGCGTATTATCCTGTTGGTGGTAGCTTTGGTGGCGGGGTCGCTCGCGGCCTTTCTGGTGATGCGGAGCGGCAGGGCTCCCGCGCCAAACGCAGAGGTCGTTACCCAGGTCGTCGAGGAAGCCAAGACGCAGATACTGGTGGCCAGGGCACCGATCGGCGTCGGCGAGCGGCTCAGCATCGATCGGGTCGAATGGCAGGACTGGCCCGAAGGCGCCTTGCGGCCCGAATACGTCACCGTCTCGGCCATGCCCGACGCCCCCGAACAGCTGACCGGCGCGGTTGCCCGCTTCGAATTCTTCCCCGGTGAACCTATCCGTGAGGCCAAGCTAGTCCGCGCCGACCAGGGCTATCTCTCGGCCGTGCTGGCCCCGGGCAAGCGGGGTGTCTCAGTCACCGTGACCGCCGCCTCCAGTGCCGGCGGCTTCGTGGTGCCAAATGACCATGTCGACGTGCTGCTCACAACGTCCACCGAGATGGGTCAGCGCTCCGAGGTCATCCTTTCCGATGTGCGGGTACTGGCCATTGGCAAGCAGCTGGGCGAGATGGGTGTCAGCGGCGGCGACGAATCCGGCGCCGAGGCCAGCCCCACCCCGACCACTTTCGATGCCACGACAATCGCTACGCTGGAGCTCGATCCGCCCCAGGCTGAGACCCTGGTCAATGCTTCCACACGCGGTCAGTTGAGCCTGACCCTGCGTTCGGTCGCCGACTTCAATCGGGCTGAAACCCAAACGACGGCCACCAACCAGGCCGTTCGCCTGATCCGCTACGGCAAGGAACAGAGCATCCTGGCCGGCAGTTCCATGACCGCCGATGCGGCCGAGAACGCCAATATGTCACACCACACCCCGACCCAGACGGCGCCAGAAGCGCCCGTGGTCGTGCCGCAATAGGGGCGAGACGACAATGGAAACGCCAATTCACGCCACATTCCGCCGCCGTACGGCAACCGCCATTGCAGCGGCTCTGATGGCGGTCGTTGCGACGGCACTGCCGGTGCAGCCGGTCTACGCCCAGGCGCAGGCCCATGTCACCATCGCCAGCAATGCCTATGGCTCCGTGCGCAAGCTTGAGGTCGAACTCAACAAATCCATGATTGTGGACCTGCCGGCAGGCGTGGCCGAGGTGGTGGTGTCCCAGCCCAGCATTGCAGCTGCCATCATGCGCACCCGCACCCGAGCCATCGTGCAGGGCATGGCCGAGGGCGAAACCAACATCCTGTTCATGGACGATCATGGGCGCACCATGAGCGTCCTTGATCTGCGTATCGTCCAGCCGCCGCTCGCTGTGGGCCAGGCGCTCGAGGACACGCTGCGCCGCGTCATCCCCAATTCCAACATTCGCGTCGAGACGCTTTCCAATTCCACGCTCAACGACAAGCTCTACTTCCTGCTGACCGGTACAGTGCAGACCGCGGAAGACAAGGCTGTCGCCGAGTCGCTGGCGAGCCAGTTGTCCGAGTCGGACGAGCCTACCGGCAGCCTGATCCAGGTCATTGGCGGCCAGCAGGTCATGCTGCAGGTCACCGTTTCAGAAATCCGGCGCGATGTGGCCAAGCAGCTGGGCATCAATCTCTCGGGTACTGCCACTATCGGCAACACCACGCTGGGCTTCAACAACAGCCCCGCGTCTGCGGGTACCTTCAGCGGTACCGCGGGCTTCCCACTGGGCAATTTCCAGATCAACGCCTCCCTGCAGGCGCTGGAAAACCGTGGCGCAGCGCGGATGCTGGCGCAGCCCACGCTGACGGCCATGTCGGGTAGCCAGGCCGATTTCCTGGTCGGGGGCGAGGTCCAATATGTCACCGGCGTCGATCCGACCACCGGTCTGCCCATCTTTACCTTCCGCGAATACGGCATTGGGCTCAATTTCACCCCGACTGTCAAAAGCAATGGCTCGATCGGCCTGACGCTGGAAACCGAAGTATCCGAACCGATCACCAACGCCACCCTGGCGACCCGCAGGGCATCGACAACTGTCGAGCTGCCGCCGGGAACCACATTGGCCATCGGCGGCCTGCTCAGCGAGAGCGCCAACCGCGCCATCGACCAGTTGCCGGGCTTGGGCAGCATCCCGATCCTGGGTGCCCTGTTCCGCTCCAATGAGTACCGGAGCCAGCAGACCGAACTGGTGATCCTGGTGACGCCCTATATCGTCGCCCCGAGCCCCGCCAATGCCATTGCCGTGCCGACTGACAGCGTCGCCATAGCCAATGATGCCGAGGCCTTCTTCCTTGGCGCCATCGAAAAGCAATACGGCGTCGGTGCCACGGGCGAGTTCCGGGGCGGGTTCTCCGGCTCGGTCGGGTTTGTCCTGGATTGATATTGGATCAGGAGCAGCGTTCATGAGTTTTCTTACCCCTGACCAGCCGGCACAGAACGAAGAACCAGCCGCCGAGATCGCCTCGGGCGCCCGCCTGGTGCCACGCATCACCATCCAGGCCTTCTGCGAGCATTCCCAGACCGCCCAATTGGTCGAGAGCGCTCTGCACGACCGGCGCATGTCCAAGGTGGCGCTGACCACCCATAATGGCGGCATTGACGGCGCGGTGGAGACCTACAAGGCCAACCCCACGCCCAACCTGATTGTCGTCGAAACCACCTTGCCACCAGACGACATTCCCGAAGCGCTGGGACGACTGGCCGAGGTTTGCGACGCTTCGACTCGCGTCATCGTGCTGGGGCATGTCAACGACGTCCTGCTCTATCGCGAGCTGATCCGCTCGGGCATTTCCGAATATATCGTCCTGCCGGCGACCTCTGCCGAGATCGTTACCGCGATCACCGATCTCTACGCGGCCGAAGGCGCCGCACCCATCGGTCGTACTGTCGGCTTCATCTCCGCCAAGGGCGGCGCAGGCAGTTCCACCATCGCCCACAATGTCGCCTGGGCCATCGCGACCAATCTGCGCCAGGATTGCCTGATCGTGGACATGGACCTGCCCTTCGGTACGGCTGGCCTCAACTTCAACCAGGACCCGCCGCATGGCCTGGCCGATGCCGTTCTGGCCAACCAGAAGGTCGACCAGACCATGCTCGATCGCCTGATGAGCAAGGCGGCCAATCACATCAACCTGCTCACCGCTCCGGCCACGCTCGACCAGACCTGGGACTTCGAGGAGCGCCAGTTCGAGCAGGTCATCGAAATCTGCCAGAAAAGCGTGCCGGTCATCGTGCTCGACATCCCGCATGGCTGGACAGCCTGGACGCGCCAGACCCTGGCTTCCATCGACGATGTCGTCATCATCGCCGAGCCGGACCTGGCCAATCTGCGCAATGCCAAGAACATGGCCGACGCCATCAAGTCGATGCGGCCCACCGACAGCGCCCCCAAGCTGGTGCTGAACAAGCTTGGTATCCCGCGCCGCCCCGAGATCGGCGCCGGCGAATTCGCCTCCTCGGTGGAATGCGAGCTGATCGGGCAGATCGGGTTTGACGCAGCCGTCTTCGGCACGGCGGCCAATAATGGGCAGATGATCGCCGAGGTGGCCGCCAACAACAAGATCAACGAGGTTTATCGCGCTATCGGCATGCAGGTCACCGGCCGGCAGGTCAGCCATGGTGCGGCTAAGCCGGGAAGCCTGTTGAAACTCCCCGCCCTGTTCAAGAAACGCGCGTGACAGGACAGGACTAGGGGTCAGGAACTGTAGGGACTTTCATGTTTGGCAAGCGTACGACATTTGGTGGCAATACGCCCGGACTGAGCGAGGCACCGCGGCCGGTCGCGAGCCCGCCGCCGGCGCCATCCGCAGCCCCGCCGCAACAGCGCCGCGCCAGCGATGGTGACGGGATAGGCGCGCGCATGCGCACCACGGACGAAGTGCTCGATGTCCGCGCCCCCGCCGATGCGCAGCGCGCCAAGGAATATTTCCAGACCAAGTCCGCCATTTTCAACGCGCTGATCGACTCGATCGATCTGAGCCAGCTCGCCACGATGGAATCGGTGGCCGCTCGCGAGGAAATTCGCGACATTGTCGCCGAAATCATCGCGCTCAAATCCATCGTCATGTCCATCTCCGAGCAGGAAGACCTGCTCGAGGACATCTGTAACGACGTTCTGGGCTATGGTCCGCTCGAGCCGCTGCTGGCCCGTGACGACATCGCCGATATCATGGTGAACGGCTCGCAGAAATGCTACATCGAAGTGGGCGGCAAGGTACGTCTCACCAATGTGCGCTTCCGCGACGACGCGCATCTGATGAATGTCTGCCAGCGTATCGTGAGCCAGGTCGGCCGCCGCGTCGATGAAGGCTCGCCGATCTGCGACGCCCGCCTTCCCGACGGCTCGCGCGTCAACGTCATCGCTCCGCCGCTGGCCATTGATGGTGCCGCGCTCACCATTCGTAAGTTCAAGAAGGACAAGCTGACCCTTCAGCAGCTGGTCAAGTACAACTCGATCTCGCCGGAAGGCGCCGAGGTGCTGCGCATCCTGGGCCGTGTCCGTGCCAATGTGCTGATCTCGGGCGGTACCGGTTCGGGCAAGACCACGCTGCTCAACTGTTTGACCGCCTTCATCGAGAAGGACGAGCGCGTTATCACTTGCGAGGACTCGGCCGAACTTCAGCTCCAGCAGCCCCATGTGGTGCGTCTGGAAACCCGCCCGCCCAATCTCGAGGGCGAGGGCGAGATCACCATGCGCGATCTCATCAAGAACTGCCTGCGTATGCGTCCCGAACGGATCATCGTGGGCGAAGTGCGCGGCCCGGAGGCCTTCGACCTGCTCCAGGCCATGAACACCGGCCATGACGGATCCATGGGCACGCTGCACGCCAATAGCCCCCGCGAGGCCCTCAGCCGTCTTGAATCCATGATCACCATGGGCGGCTATGCCCTGCCCAGCCGCACCATTCGCGAGATGATCGTCTCGTCCATCGACGTGATCGTCCAGGCCGCGCGTCTCCGCGACGGTTCGCGCCGCATCACCCACATTTCCGAGGTGCTGGGCATGGAAGGCGACGTCATCGTCACCCAGGATGTCTTCCTCTACGACATCATGGGCGAGGATGCGAACGGCATGCTGATCGGCAAGCACCGCTCGACCGGCATCACCAAGCCGCAATTCACCGAACGCGCGCGCTATTTCAACGAAGAGGCCAATCTCGTCGAGGCACTCGAGAAGGCCAATGTCGAGCAGCACGAGATTTTGGGCCGCTGACCATGACCATGCTGTTGCTCGTTGCGCTGTTCGTCATCACCATCGGGGCCGCAGGCTTCGCTCTGGTGCCCTCGGCACTCGGGAACAAGCGTGCCCAGCAGCGCATGAAGGCCTTTCAGGGTGACATCCGGGCCAATCGCCGCGAGGCCGATGCCAGCCGCACCCGGGAAGACCGGCGCAAAACCGTCCAGCAGGCGCTGAAGTCGCAGACCGATGCGCTCAACGCCAAAAAACGCCTGAGCCTGCCCGACCTGATTTTCCAGGCAGGCATGACCATCAAGCCGGCTACGTTCATCCGCAACAGCGTCATTTTCGGCGCTGCGCTCTTCGTTATCCTGGTGCTGGCACAGGTACCGATCTACTTCGCCGTCGTGTTCGCAGTGGCGGGCGGCTATCTGCTGCCGCGCATGTATGTCTCGCGCCGCCGCAAGAAATACCAGGATCGGTTTCTCGACGAACTGCCCAACGCCATCGAAGCCATCGTGCGCGGCGTCAAGACCGGCTTGCCGCTCAACGATTCCATGCGCGTGGTGGCCAAGGACACCAAGGAACCGGTCAAATCCGAATTCGGCCGGGTCCTCGACCAGCAGAGCTTCGGCATGTCCATGACCGAGGCCGTTCAGGTGTTGCTTGACCGCGTCCCGCTGCCCGAGGTCAATTTCTTCGTGGTGGTGATTTCCGTGCAGCAACAGGCTGGCGGCAATCTCAGCGAGGCGCTGGGTAATCTGGCGCGCGTGCTCCGCAACCGCAAGAAGATGAAGCAGAAGGTCAAGGCCATGTCCTCGGAGGCCAAGGCCTCGGCGGGCATCATCGGCTCCTTGCCGGTCGTGGTTTCCATTCTGGTTTCCATCGTCTCGCCGACTTACCTGATGCCCCTGTTTGTCACCCCGGTCGGCAATCTGTGCCTGGGGATCGGCGTGTTGATGCTGGCCACCGGTATCTTCGTGATGAACCGCATGGTCCAGTTCGAGGTCTAGGGGAGCTGTTGCATGAACATCGTTGAGCTGCTTACCCAGCGGGACTTCCTCATAGCCGTCCTCGCCGCCGTTTCAGCGGCGGCGGTCGTGTTCACCTTCGGCTCGTCGCTCCTGGTTCGCCAGGACATGAAGAAGCGCATCAAGCGCGTGGCGGTGGAACGCGACAAGATGCGGGCCGAGGAAATGGCGCGTCTGCGTGGCGGCGCCAATGCCGATGGGCGTGGCTCCATCCGGCGCGGCAAGGAAGCCAAGACCTATATGAAGCGGGCGGTCGAGCGCTTCGACCTCAAAAAGGCCTTCCAGGACGACACCACCGTGGACAAGCTGGCCATGGCCGGCCTGCGCGGGCAGGCGGAATTGACCAAGTTCCTGTTCCAGCGTTTCAGCTATCCCATCGCCATCTTTGCGGTCGCTGCTGTCTATCTGCTCGTCCTGTCCCCGGGCGACCGGCCGGTCTATCTCAACCTGCTTTACGCTATCGCCGCGGGCCTGGTCGGCGCCTATCTGCCGCTTTTGATGCTCAAGAACCGTACCCAGAAGCGTCAGGCCTCCATCCGCCGCTCCTGGCCCGACTGTCTTGATCTGCTGCTGCTTTGCGTCGAGGCCGGCATGTCCATGGAGCACGCATTCAAGCGCGTGGCCAAGGAGATCGGTGCGCAGTCCGCGGAACTGGCCGAAGAGCTCACCCTGACGACCGCCGAGCTTTCCTTTCTCGAAGACCGCACCCGCGCCTATGACAATCTTGGCCGGCGCACCGGGCTTGATGGCGTCAAGTCGGTCATGACCGCCCTCATCCAGGCGGACCGCTACGGCACCTCGGTGGGCCAGGCGCTGCGCGTCATGGCCGAGGAAGGCCGCGAATCGCGCATGATGGACGCCGAGAAAAAGGCTGCGGCCCTGCCGCCCAAGCTCACCGTGCCGCTTATCCTGTTCTTCCTGCCGGTGCTCTTTATCGTCATTCTCTCCCCGGCCATGATCAAGGTCTTCTCCGGCTCGGTCGCCTCGACGGTGGGCGGCGGCTAGACCTGAATGAAGCCATGGCTAGTCAAGGCAGCATTGGTCGTGCTGGCCCTGCTGTGTTTCTGGGCTGCGGCGATCATTATCTGGTTCATGCTGCTGCCCGGTGTGGGGTTCCTGATTTGGGCGCTGCTAGCGACGGCATTCCTCATCATCCTGCATCCAGGCTGAACACGCCTGAGCCGCCTGTCGGGCTTGCAGGAGGCAGGTCTTCAGGACGGGAATGGGCCGGGGGCCAGATCAACCCTTGTCGATCAGATCCCAGCGGTTCTGCTGAGTCAGCAGGGCGCGCACATAGGCCATATTGGCCTCGACCTGTTCGGGGGGCAGTTCGGCAGCGTAAATGGCGCGGCATTCATCAAACCGACCCTGCAGGCCCACGACCAAGGCCAGGTTCTGCCGCGTCTGGGTATTGGCACCGCGCATCTGCACGGCGCGCCGCAAGTGCTTTTCGGCCGCGACCAGATCGTTGGTCATGGCATAGGACAGGCCCAGATTGGTTTCGATCGAAGCCTCGCCCGGTGCGATGATTGCCGCCTGCCCATAGACTTGCCGCGCCTCGTCATGGCGTCCGGTCTGGTCCAGCGTGGCGCCCAGCACCAGAAGCGCATTCCAATCCGGTGCATCGGGGCGGATGACATTGCGCAAGACCTGAATGGATTGGTCGAACCGGCCTGCGGCCGTCAACGCCTTGGCATAGGCGACCGACAGGGTCACATCGCCAGGGTAGTGGATGATGGCCTGTTCCAGCGCCGCTGCCGATTGCTGCGGCTGTCCGGCGGCCCGGAGCGCCGCTGCATATTGAATGACCGTGGCGCGGTCCTTGGGATTGGCGCGATAGCGTGCCGTCAGCGCACCCAGATTGGCGTGGCTCTCTGCCGCGCTCATGCCCGCATAATCCGTCGCCGCCATTTGCCCGCGGTTGGATGCGCAGGCCGAAAGCGCCAACGCCGCCACTCCGGCCAGAAGCAGGGGACGGATTGTTCCGATGATCCGCGCTCGATCGAACACTTCTTACTCCCGGCCGTGTCCGGCCGCATGAACCTGTCTCCGAGCAATAGATCATTAACCCTAACGCTGCGTTAAACGGCCCTGGGTGCCGTTGCCGGTGCTGCCTGGCTTCTCTAGAAGTGAGCGGAGAGCCCAGGAGTCCCCGCTATGTCCAAATCGTCGATCACCCCGGTTCACTTCATTTCGGAGGGGGGCGTGGCGGCCAGCGGGATATCGGAGGGGCATCAGGCCTGGGCGACTGCCAATGGCTTCACCGGCCAGCGCGGAACGCTTCTGGCCCTTCCGGACGCTGATGGCGGCATTGCCGCCTATATGCTGGGCATCGGCCCTGCCGAGAACCGGCCTGTTTTCGTCGCCGGTCACGCCGGTGCCAGCCTGCCTGAAGGCCGCTATCGCCTGGAGGGCGACTATGGTGACCCCACCATGGGGGCCATTGCCTTCCGGCTGGGTGCCTACCGCTTCACCCAGTATCGCGGCTCCAACAAGAGCCCCGAGCTGGTCATACCTGGCCGTGCCGACGCCGATGAAGTGGAACGTCAGGTCGAGGCAGCGTCTCTTGCTCGTGACCTGATCAACACCCCGGCCAATGATCTGGGGCCCGACGCGCTGGAAAAGAAAGCGCGCGAACTGGCGCACCGGCACAAGATGAAGGTCAAGGTCATTGCCGGCGACGAGCTGCTGGCGGCCAATTTCCCGATGATCCATGCCGTGGGGCGCGCCAGCGCGCAGGCGCCGCGGCTGATTGATCTACACTGGGGCAAGACCACTCACCCCAAGGTAACTCTGGTGGGCAAGGGCGTCACATTCGACACCGGCGGGCTCGACATCAAGTCCGCCGCCGGCATGCTGATCATGAAAAAGGATATGGGCGGCGCCGCCAATGTCCTGGGCCTGGCGCACGCCATCATGGATGCGCGGCTGCCGGTGCGGCTGCGCGTCCTGTTGCCCGTCGTGGAGAACGCTATTGCCGGCAATGCCTTCCGCCCTGGCGACGTGCTGCGGTCACGCGCCGGGCTCAGCGTCGAAATCGGCAACACCGATGCGGAGGGCAGGCTGATCCTGGCCGATGCCTTGGCCCTGGCCGACGAGGAGGCGCCCGATCTGATTGTGGATATGGCTACCCTGACGGGAGCCGCGCGCGTCGCGCTGGGTCCTGAGCTGCCGGCGCTCTACGCGACCGACGATACCGTCGCGGCAGGTCTGGTCGCCGCCGGATTGTCGGCCGAAGACCCGCTCTGGCCCATGCCCCTCTGGTCGGCTTATGACAGCCTTTTGGCTTCGCGCATCGCCGATGTGAACAACGCTGCCAGCGGCGGCCATTCCGGATCGATCATCGCCGCGCTGTTCCTCCGGCGCTTCGTGCGCAATGCAAAGGCCTGGGCGCATCTGGACATCTTCGGCTGGGCACCCGAAGCCCGGCCCGGCCGCCCGGCCGGCGGCACCGATCAGGGCATAAGGGCGATCTATGGCCTTTTGCGCCAGCGTTACTCGGCCTGATCGGCAGGCGGCGTTCCCGGGATCACGTCGGTCCCGGTGGTCCGCTCGATCACCCGGTCCGTCACCTCGGCCCCATGCTTGGGAAACAGCAGCGGTGCGGCCGCGAAGCCGCCGATAATGGCGGCCAGCATGACCCAGCCGGCCCATTTCTTGTGCTTTTCGATGAACTCGCTGGCGACCGGTCCGAAGAAATAGAACAGGCCGCAAGGGAAGAAGAACCGCAGGCCCCGGCCGATCAGCCCGTACAGGATGAAGGTCCAGATATCGATTCCGGCGACGCCACTGGTGATGGTGATGATCTTGTAGGGAATGGGCGTGACCGCGCCCACCATGATCATGAAGGGGCCATTGGCCACGAAGCTCTCGCGCAATTGTTCGAAGCCGGCACCGGCACCGTAGAACTCGACGATTCCCTTGCCGATGGTGTCGAACAGATAATAGCCGATAGCATAGCCGAAGATGCCGCCGACCACGGAAAACACGGTGCAGATCGTTGCCAGGCGCCAGGCGCGGCGCCGATCGGCCAGGATCATGGGCGCCAGCATCACCTCGGGAAACACCGGCACAATCATGGCTTCGAGAAAGCAGATCAGGGCCAGGATCGGTTCGGCCAGCGGATGGCCTGTCGCGGCCTTGAGCCGTTCGTAGAGCCCCGGCTTTGCCGTCTGTGTGGTGTCAGTCATGCCCCCAACCTGGCTCCCTTTTTCCAGTGCACCCTGCTTGAACGACAGCTTGCCGCCTGACCAGTGAATTTTGCGTGTCAGACACGACCGATTTCGCCGGAATTACCTCAGTAGCCCCGCTGCCGGTCCACCACATTGGGCAATGGTTTGCCCGCCTCATGATCGATCAGGATGCGGCTGAAATAGCGCACCCCGCTCTGCTCATCGGAAATGGCTGCGATATGGGGCGTGATGTAGCAGTTCTCGATATCCCACAAGGGGCTGTCGGAGGGCAGGGGCTCGACTTCGAAGACGTCCAGGCTTGCCGCGCCCAACGTCCCGTCGGCGAGGGCCGCAACAATATCGGCTTCCTTCTGATGGCCACCCCGTGCAGCGTTGATGATCACCGGTCCACCCGCCAGCCGGTCGCGCCTGAGCCGCGCAAAAGTGTCGCGATTGAGAATGCCCGTGGTTTCCGGGGTCAATGGCAGGAGGTTCACCAGAATATCGGTGCCCGCCAGAAATGCCTCGAACTGGGCGTCGCCGGCAAAGCCCTCGACCCCGTCCATCTGCTTGGGTGTTCGGCTCCAGCTCCTGAGGTCAAAGCCCAAAGGCCTCAATCGGCTCACCGCATCCTGTCCGAGCACGCCCATGCCCATGATCCCCACCGTCGTTTCGCCTGCGGCGGGTGGGTAATACTGGCTCCAGCGATGCGCCTTCTGGTCGGCCTGAAAGCGGGTGAACTGGCGATGGTGCATGGTGACTTGGGCCACCACATAATCGCTCATGCGCTGGCTGAGATCGGCGTCCACGAAGCGGACGATGGGTGCGTCCGGCAGCCGGGGATGCTTGAGCAGGGCATCAACCCCGGCACCCAAAGACAGCACGGCCTTGAGGTTGTCGAGCCCATCAAAGGCGTCGGCCTTGGGCTTCCAGACAAAGATATAGCGGATATCGCCCGGGTCGAACGTATCGGTCTGCCGCACCACCGGGTAGGGGGCCAGGGCCTCGGCAAAGGCCTTTGCCCAGCTGGCCTCATCGACATCGGAAAGGTGCAGCAGCAGCATGGGTCATCCTCAAGAAAAGAGCCGCGCAGGGGGCGCGGCTCGATCATATGTCGGCGGTGATCCGGTTTACTGGCCGGCCGCCGGTTCCGGAGCGGCGGCACCGCCCGATTCGGGCGCTGCCGGCGTGGTTTCCTGAACGGGGGTGCCGACAACCGGCGACGCATCGCGGGTTTCCGTGGCTGTTTCCGCGGCAGCCTCGGGGGCAGTTACCACGGTCTCCTCGCTGCCACCCTCGGCCGGGGTCAACAGCTCTTCGGGGATGGTGTCATCCGACCCGGCGGCATCCTCACCTTCAGCCGGCACGGCTTCAGGCGCGGGGAAGGGCACGGGATTGGCAGACAGCGTCTGGAGATAGGCCAGGATGTCGGCACGTTCTTCCGGCGAGCGCACACCGGCAAAGCTCATCTTGGTGCCCGGCGCGTAACCCTTGGGATTGGTCAGGAAGGCGTCGAGGTTCTCGTAAGACCAGACCAGCCCTTCATTGTGGTGCTGCATCAGGATGTCCGAATAGGCGAAGTCTTCGACATGAGCCTGCACGGCGCCCACAACGTCATAAAGCAGCGGCCCCTGCTTGTTGGCTTCGCCTTCACCGAAATTGTGGCAGCTCTGGCACTTGCGCACAGCCGCCGCGCCACGCTCGGCGCTGGCACTGGCCAACAGCACGCTCAGCGGAACCGCCGGCTCTTCTTCCACGGGAGCGCCACCTTCGGCCACTTCCGGCTCGGGCAGGGCATAGCCGGGGCCGCGGTTCTCGATCGGGTGGTAGATGGCTTCGGCCAGAAAGCCCACACCCATGACGAACAACAGGGTGCCGAGCACGGCGCCGATGATCTTGTTTAGCTCAAACGAATCCATTTGGTCTCTCTGCCGGTCCATCCCCGTGGACATTTATCCGAACCGGCCCAACTTTGGATCCCCCATAGGGCAATCCGCCTCAACCGGCCGGTGCGACGCGCGCGGAAGATAGTATCAAGCCCTTTGTGGCGCAACCGTCCAAAGCCGGCCACGCACCGTCAAATCGTCGCGGTTTGCCGGCCGGTTAGGGTTGCGCCGCGCCGGCACCCTGTCGACCCGGACAATTTCGGGCGTTTTTGCCAGCCCTCTTCATCCACATTGACTCCCATCCCGGCCCGCGCCACAACCCGCCTGCCTTAATGTCCAGGAATGACCCATGACCAAGAAAATTGCCTTCCAGGGTGAACCCGGCGCGTTCAGCCATGCTGCATCGGCCAATTTCTTCCCCGGCGAGGATTTTCTGGGCTGTGTTACTTTTGAAGAAACCCTGAACGCGGTTCAAACCGGCAAGGCCGATTATGCCGTGGTTCCGGTCGAAAATTCGCTCTACGGCCGCATTACCGATATTCATCACCTGCTGCCCGAAAGTGGCCTGCACATCATTGGCGAAACCTATCTGCGGGTGGAGATGACGCTGCTGGGCGTTCCCGGTGCAGTGCTGGACGACATAAAGGCCGTGCAGTCGCTCTCGGTGGCCCTGGGCCAGTGCCGCAAGTTCATTTCCGGTCGTGGCCTGCGCACCATCAATGCTGTCGACACTGCTGGCTCTGCCCGCGAGGTTGCCGAAAAGGCGGACAAGTCAGTCGCCGCCATTGCCTCGCGCCTTGCAGGGGAAATCTATGGCCTCAACGTCCTGGCCGAAAACATCGAGGATGCCGACCATAACACCACCCGGTTCCTGGTGTTGTCGCCCACCGAAAAGCGCGCGCCCAATCAGGGCAAGGTAAAGACCACCTTCGTGTTCCGCGTCCGCAACGTACCGGCCGCCCTCTACAAGGCCATGGGTGGCTTTGCCACCAATGGCATCAACATGACCAAGCTGGAAAGCTACATGGTCGGTGGCGCCTTCACCGCCACCCAGTTCTACGCCGATATTGAAGGGCATCCTGACGACATCGGCGTTCAGCACGCGTTCGAGGAACTGGGGTTCTTCACCGATTACTTCCGCATCCTGGGGGTCTATCCGGCCGCGGACTAGAAGAGAAATGCGCTGCGACGTTCTCTCATCTTGATGATCTGTCGTGCCGGTTCTTCTGGGCCATGTGATGCAATCGGGCGGGCCGGGACGGATTGATCTCCCTGATCTGGGCGCACACCAGGTCAATCGGAGCTGGCTTGCCCAGGAAGTATCCCTGGCCGATGTCGCAGCCTGTGCCGCGCAGCAGTTCCATCTGTTCCTGCGTTTCCACGCCCTCTACGACGACCTTTGCGCCCGTCTTCCTGGCCAGCACCAGCACGGCCTCGATGACCGAGAGGCCAACCGAGTCTGTGTCGAGATTTTGCAGGAAAGCGCGGTCGATCTTGATTTCGTCCCAGTGGAACTTTGTCAGATATGACAGGGACGAGTACCCGGTGCCAAAGTCATCGAGCGCGAGTGACACGCCCAGATACCGGAGTTCGGAAAGCACGGCGATCGGCTGCTTGGCATCAGCCATCATCACCGACTCCGTGACCTCGAGCTTCAGCCGTTCGGGTGGCAATCCCGCCGCCATGAGCGCGTCCGCCGTCGCTTCCATGACTTCCCCCTGCATGATCTGGATGACAGACAGGTTCACCGCCACCTGAACGTCAGGGGGCAGCCGCAAGGCATCTCTACAGGCGCAGGCGATCATGTATTTGCCGATGTCGACAATCTGCCCGGATGCCTCTGCAATGGGAATGAATTCGGCGGGGGAGATCGGGCCCAATTGCGGATGGTGCCAGCGGGCCAGGGCTTCAACGCCCACCACCGCTCCCGTTCCGATATCGACCTGAATTTGGTAATGCGGCGTGATTTCGTCCCTGCCGACAGCACAGCGCAGATCGTTTTCAAGCTTCAGGCGGCGTTCCACCGTCTCGCGGAGCGCCTCATCATAAATGGCAACAGACCCTTTCCGGTGGGCCTTTGCTTCGCTTTGTGCCAAGTCGGCGTCTGCCAGCAGCTCACGTGCGTTTTGAATCGCATTTGCGGTCGTGGCGATGCCGGCAGTCGCGCTGATGGTCACAGAACTGCCCTCGATATCGAATGGCCGCTTTAGGGCTTCGAGCATCCTTTGCGCCATGGTTTCGGCCTTGGATTGGTCGCGCACATGCAGGAGCGCCGCGAATTCGTCTCCGCCCAATCGGGCGACAACGTGCCCCGATCCGGTCGAGACTACGTCTTCGAGCCTGCGAGCGGCGGCGATGAGCAGCTTGTCGCCAAACATGTGCCCCCAGGTGTCATTGATCAGCTTGAAGCCGTCCAGATCGATCACCACCACGGCCGTCAGTCGCTCATCCCTGGTCGCCGGCTGATCAGCGTCGGGAAAAGCCGTCCGGTTTGGCAGCCCGGTCAATGGATCATGATGCGCCAGATAGGCAAACGTGTCGGCGGCACGTCTGACCTCGGCATGCGCCCGTCGCAGATTCCGGTTCTGGAACGCCGACACGATAAGCATGATACCCGCAGACAAAAGCGCGGCCACCACCAGGTAGTGCTGTATCGCCTGCTTTTCGGTGAGCGTCTGCCTTATCGCTGCCGCCTTGGTGACGGCCGAGATCGTCGCCTCCGCACCGATCTTCTCAATCATTGCCCCAACCGGTTCCAATGTGTCGAGTACCGTTGAAATCGAGGAGGCCTGTTGCAGGTCCGTCATTGCCGGTTCGATTGACACCAGGAGACGCTGCAGCTCTTCATAGGCCTGCTGGCTCTCCGGGCTGGATTCCAGGAATTCCTTGTATCCGCCAACATTCCAGCTATCGAGCCGGCCAAGCAGGATCTGGTAGAACAGTTCGGCGCGGTCGGCGTCGGCCTGCCGGCCCATCGCGGCGTAGCGGGCGAGATAGGCTTCCAGCTGGGCCGCTTCGATGCGGCCATGCGCCCCGATCCAGGAAACATCGAAGCGCATGGAATCGCGCACGGCATCAGCCGTGTCCTGCACCACCCGAGCATGCAACACGGTGGCTATACCCAAGACCACGATGACGACGATCGCGAACTGCGGAAACCAGGCATGCCGCTTCATGGCCCACCATGCCTTCTGGGCTATTTGATTGTGATGCTGCGGACCTGCCATGCCGATCGGGCATGGTAGAGATCGGTCTGCAGCTCATCGAAATCATCGAATGGATAGATGATGAAGAGCGGCCCCTTGTTGCGCACCGACATGTATTCACCGTCCTGTTTCAGTGCCAGCAGCACCGGATAGGCCGAAAAGTCCTCAAGCGGGATTGTGGTGCGATAATTGTTGAGGGCCAGGACATCGGCCTCTTCTCCGTCGGCGCCAACATGGGCGAGCAGCATTGCCATTGGGACACCCTCAAATACGGGCGTTCCGTCATGCCAGGGCGTGGCAGTGGCGATCTGGGCCGAACCGATTGCTTCGAGCTGAGATGCCGTGAAGTCGAGCGGGACGCCGCCATCGATCTTCCCGTCAATTGTCAGGATGACAGCATCTGATTGCGCCAGCGCCACGGATGGGATAGAAGCGGTGGTAAGCAGAACAATCGAGAGCTGAAGGACAAGGTTCTTCATTTTAGTGCTCCGGGTTACCAAACTTCCATTCTGCACCAGTCCAAAAAATTTCAAGTAAACGTATCCGAGCGCTTTCTCTCGAATTTATTTATGCCGCGTTTTGCATAATTTGTGCGGTGTGGCGCATCGTGAGGCCCGTTGACACGCGGGCCGCCCCCGCTATGGTCCGCGCGAATGTCAAACCGCCAGGACACGCCATGTCGCACGAGCAACTTGCCCAGACCATCGACACCGCCTTCGAGAACCGCGCCGAGGTCAATTTCAACACCACGGGCGAGATCCGCGATGCCGTCAACGAGGCGCTGAACCTGCTCGACACCGGAAAGGCCCGCGTGGCGGAAAAGGTGAACGGCGCCTGGCAGGTCAATCAGTGGCTCAAGCGCGCCGTGCTGCTCTCCTTCCGCCTCAATGACAACGAGCCCATGACTGGCGCGCCACAGGGCTCCACCTGGTGGGACAAGGTCCCGACCAAGTTCGAGGGCTGGAGCGACAATACCTGGCGTGAGGCCGGCTTCCGTGCCGTGCCCGGCGCCATCGTCCGCCGCTCGGCCTATATCGGCAAGGGCGCGATCCTCATGCCCAGCTTCGTCAACTTGGGCGCCTATGTCGATGACGGCACCATGGTCGACACCTGGGTCACGGTCGGCTCCTGCGCCCAGATCGGCAAAAATGTGCACCTGTCCGGTGGCGTCGGTATTGGCGGCGTGCTCGAACCACTGCAGGCCGGTCCGACCATCATCGAGGACAATTGCTTCATCGGTGCCCGCTCGGAAATCGTCGAGGGCGTGGTCGTGGGCGAGGGCTCGGTCATTTCCATGGGCGTCTTCATCGGCGCCTCCACCAAGGTGGTGAACCGCGCGACCGGCGAAATCCACATGGGCTATGTGCCGCCCTATTCGGTGGTCGTTTCCGGCTCGCTCCCCGGCAAGCCTTTCCCCGACGGCACCCCCGGCCCGAACCTTTATTGCGCCGTCATCGTCAAGACTGTCGACGCCCAGACCCGCTCAAAGACCGGCATCAACGACCTGCTGCGCGATTGATCGAGAGTGCCGGTGCTGGCCCCGGCCAGACCGGCGTCCTACTCTGGGCCTGACCGGAGCTGATTCCGGTCTATTGAGGGGACAAGAATGGACAATATCAAAGCGCTTTTGACCACCACCGAGGGCCGTATCGGCCGTCAGCAATGGTGGATCGGCATCGTTGTACTCATCATCGTCTCGATCGTCGCCAGCATCATTGTCAGCATCATCAGCCTGGGCAATGCGACCGTGATTGCCTGGCTCGGCGTGCTGATCAATCTGGTGCTGATCTGGCCAAGCTACTGCATCGGCATCAAGCGCCGGCACGATCGCGACAATGATGGCACTGACCTCAAGATACTGATTGCCGGCTCGGTCATACTCAACCTGCTGCAGGCCTCGGGCATCGGCGCCTCCATGGTCGATGTCGGTGGCGTCAGCTATCCCATGCCACCGATCTGGCTCACTATCCTGAGCGTCATCTACGGCATTTTCGCCATCTACATGCTCGTCCAGCTTGGCTTCCTCAAGGGCACGACCGGATCCAACAGCTATGGTCCCGACCCACTGGACGCCGCCGCCTGAACCCGACTGGAGCCGTCGTGACCATCGACCCTGCTGACCTGCTTGCCCGCCTCATTGCCTGTCCCTCGGTCACCCCTGAGGAAGCGGGCGCGCTCGACCTCTTGCAGGCCGAACTAGAGGCTATCGGTTTTGCGGTCACGCGGCTGCGCTTCGATGGCGACGGCTCCTATCCGGTTGATAATCTCTTCGCCACGCGGGGGCAGGGTGGCCGCCGCCTGCTCTTTGCCGGCCACACCGATGTGGTGCCGCCCGGAGATGCTGCGCACTGGACCTCAGAACCTTTTACGCCCCGCGTTGAAGGTGGAAAAATCTACGGCCGAGGCGCGGCCGACATGAAATCCGGCATCGCGGCATTCGTTGCGGCCTGTGGTGCGATCCCGCCCGATGCCGGCATCATTCAGCTCGCCATTACCAATGACGAGGAGGCCGATGCCATCAACGGTACGGAGAAGCTGATCAAATGGATGGGGGACAATGGCCACAATTTCGATTTCGCCATTGTCGGTGAGCCGAGCTCCACAGAGACGCTGGGCGACAGCATCAAGATCGGGCGGCGCGGTTCCTTCTCGGGCAAGGTGACGGTCACCGGCACGCAAGGGCACGTTGCCTATCCGCACAAGGCCAACAATCCCCTGCCGGTGCTGGCTGCCATCGCCACGGCGCTCTCAAACGAAAAGCTCGATGCCGGCACCGAACATTTCCCGGCCAGCAATCTGGAGCTGACCACCATCGATGTTGGAAACCCGGTCAGCAATGTTATCCCGATGAGCGGGACCCTGCGTTTTAACATCCGATACAATGACGTTTGGACACCCGAAACACTGGCCGACTGGGTCCGCACCCGTATCGGATCGGTCGATGCCAGGGGCACCCGGGTCGATTTCGAGTTGGCCGGCGCGCCCTCGCGGGCCTTCCTCTCGCCTTTGGGCGCCGATATCGAGACCCTGTCGGCAGTGATCGCTGGCCGCAGCGGCAAGCCCCCTGAATATTCCACAGGCGGGGGCACCTCGGACGCCCGCTTCATCGCCCAATACGGCCCGGTGGTCGAATGCGGGCTGGTGGGCCCCTCCATGCACAAGGCTGACGAGCATATTGCCCTGTCCGATCTCGCCGGGCTGACGGACATCTACGCCGCCTTCATGCGCCGGTTTTTTGCGGAGGCGACGACGGCATGAAGATCATCAGCGCCCTGCGCCAGTCGGTCTACGGCTGGATCATGATCCTCAGGAACGAGGCAGGCTGGCAGGAACGCTTTCGTTTGACCATGCCTGGCCTGACGACTGGTCTGGTGCTGTTCTACCTGTTCGCCTTTCTGGCGGTCGTATTGGGGTCGTTCAATTTTGGTGTCCCGACCCTGGGCGAGTTTGTCGCGACCCTGGTGTTTCAGTCTCTCTTTCTGATTGCCCCGCTGATTGGCATTTACGGTACCCGCTACGCATTGCGGGATCGCGGAGCGGTATTGCCGCTGCTAGTGCCGGCCATTTATGCGCTGACCTACTATATTGGTCTGGGCGCCCTGCTGTCCTTGACCATCCCTTTCCTGCTGCCTTTGGTCTGGTTGGGCCTGCTCTACATGTTCTTTCGCCTGGGGCGTTTGGCGAGCGGTTGGAGCATAGGCGTTTCGGCCGCCTTTGCAGTATTGACGGTGGTGCTTCTTGCCGGAACGCCCATCGCGCTCTACATCATGCCAGCGCCTGTTCCTCCCGCGTGATACGAGTTTATTCCTTGCCACAGTCTTCCCCGACCTTTGTTGAAGAAGCCATGGACGCTGCCCGCGGCGTCTGGGCGCTTGTGCTTGGTCGGCGGGATGCGGCGCAATATTTCGATTTCTCGCCGCGCGGACTGATCGGAAGCTTCATCGCGCTGGTGCTGGGTATCGCCATTCAGGCTTTTGGGCCGCACCCCATAGATGCGGCGGCCCCACCCGTTTCGGCCCTGAGCGTCGTCATCGTCAGCGCCCTGGTCCTAGCGGGGCAATACGGCATCATCCTGTTGGTGCTGCGCCAACTGGGCCGTACCGATAGCTATGTGCCGTTTCTCGTCGCGCAGAACTGGGCAACGCTGTTTCAGTCCGTCATCACCATCGCAATTATTGCCCTGCTCGGTCCCCCGATGACGGTGGACAGCCAAGGCTACGCGCAATTGACCAATGGCAGTTTTTTCTATGTCGGGCTGAGCATCGCAATGCTGGTCGTGTGGTTCAATCTGTCCCGGCACATCATGACGCTGCGGCCGCTGCACATTGCGGTCTTCCTGGCAACGTTGCTCGGAACGGCGCTGGTGCTGCCGGTTTTTCTGGGTGCAATATTGCCCTGACGCGTCCCAGCTAGGGGTGTCACCACCTCAATCCAGCCGCGGCCTGGACTAGTAGTCCACCCCGGTCAGGTACAGCCCGCTCGCCGGCGCCATGGCCCCGCAGCGCTTGCGGTCGGCCGCATCCAGCGCCGCACGGAAATCGGCCGGGCTCCATTTGCCTTCCCCGACCAGCTTGAGCGACCCCACCATGGAGCGCACCTGGTGATGCAAAAAACTGCGGGCGCTGGCGGTGAGGGCGATCACCTCGCTGTCTCCGGTGACCGCGAAGGTGTCCAGGGTGCGGATAGGCGAATTGGCCTGGCATTCGGAGGAGCGGAAGGTCGAAAAGTCGTGCTTGCCCAGGATAAGCTGGGCGGCCTCATGCATCCTCTCGGCATCGAGTGGCACCGGGACATGCCACACCTGGTTGCGTTCGATGGCCGCTGGGGCGCGGCGATTGAGAATGCGGTATTCATAGTGCCGGGCCAAGGCTGAAAACCGGGCCTCGAAACTGTCCGGCACGGCCTCGGCCTCAATGATCACCACCGGTTGGGGCTTGAGGTGGTAGTTGAGCGCTTCGCGGATTCGGAACGGGTCCCAGCTCTTGCCAAGATCGAAATGGGCCACCTGACCCAGCGCATGCACACCCGCATCCGTGCGCCCGGCCGCTTGCGTCGTCACGGTTTCCCCGGAAAATCTGGAGATGGCCTCTTCCAGCGCCTGCTGCACACTCATCCGGTCCTTCTGCCGCTGCCAGCCGCAGAACGGGGTTCCGTCATATTCGATGGTGAGCTTGTAGCGCGGCATCAGGCAACTTTGCCGGGCAGGGTCCCTGCGCCGCGCAGGAAGGTCGCTGCGTCCATCACGCCCTTGCCCTCGCGCTGAACCTGGGTCAGGCGCACTGCTCCTGAACCGCAGGCAATGGTGAGGCCATCGCCAATCAGCGTCCCGGGGGTGCCGCCGCCTTCGGCGAGGCTGGCCCGCAGCGCCTTGATCCGCACCGGCTTGCCGCCCAGTTCCAGTTCGAACCAGGCGCCCGGGAAGGGCGAGAGGCCGCGGATCAGGTTGTGCACATGCTCTGCGGGCTGGGCAAAGTCGATCCGGGCTTCGGCCTTGTCGATCTTGGTCGCGTAGGTTTCCCCGCTCGCCGGCTGCGGTGTGAACTCCAGGCTGCCGCGCTCCAGCGCAGCTAGCGCCCGCCCCATCAGGTCGGCTCCCAGGCGCATCATCTGGTCATGCAGTTCGCCTGCCGTCATATCCGGGGCAATCGGGATGATCTCGGTCGGCCCCATCGCGCCGGTATCCAGGCCTTCATCCATCTGCATCACCACAATGCCGGTCTGCTTGTCCCCGGCCATGATGGCGCGCTGGATCGGCGCCGCGCCCCGCCAGCGCGGCAGCAACGAGCCATGAAGGTTCAGACACCCATATTCTGGCGCTTCGAGAATGGGCTTGGGTAGCAAGAGGCCATAGGCCACGACCACGGCCACATCGGCCCCGAGTGAAGCAAACTGCGCCTGCTCGGCCTCGCCCCTGAGCGAACGGGGCGTGAAGACGGGGATGCCGAAAGCTTCCGCCGTTTCATGTACCGGCGTCTTGCGCTCGGCCTGGCCTCGTCCGGCAGGCTTGGGTGCGCGTGTATAGACCGCCACAACCTCATGCCCGGCCGAGACGATCTCGGTCAGCGTTGGTACGGAAAATTCGGGCGTACCCATGAAGACGACGCGCATGCCCGGAACCCTTTGAACGATCTGGATGCTTGTTTCATCGTCATTGCCCGGCTTGACCGGACAATCCATCTGGGGGTGCATGGATCACCGGGTCAAGCCCGGTGATGACGCTCTCGCAGGGGCAGGCGCCCCATCAACCCGCCGCGCGTTTGGCGGCCTTGTCGAATTTCTTGATCACGCGGTCGCGCTTCAACCGGCTGAGATAGTCGATATAGAGTACGCCATCGAGATGATCGAGCTCGTGCTGGATGCAGACGGCCAGCTTGCCCGAGGCCTCCTTGATCACGTCCTTGCCCTCGAGATCGGTGTATTTCACCGTCACGTCATTGGGCCGCTCGACCTCGTAATAGAGCTCGGGAATGGAGAGGCACCCTTCCTCGGTCACCTGCATCTGGTCGCCGAAATGGGTGATCTCGGGATTGATCATCACCAGCGGGGCGGGAGGCTCGTCTTCGCCGGCCAGGTCCATCACCACGATGCGCTTCATCACCCCGATCTGGGGCGCGGCCAGGCCGATGCCCGGCGCGTCATACATGGTGTCCAGCATGTCCTTGGCCAGGGCCTTGATCTCGTCGTCGACCTCGATAATGGAGTCGGCAACGGCGCGCAGACGCGCATCGGGAATGATCAGGATGGGGCGAACGGCCATGGTAAAAAAGTCCGGCGAAGAGTGGATTGCCTCCGATATGGCGATTTCCGGCCCCGGGGTCAACTCCGGGGTGCTGCAAAGCGCGGTAGCAGAACATTTTGCGAACAGAAGAATCGCACTAGAGTGCCGCCATGCGCGACCTTGATACTGTACTGTTCACCCTGGGCGAGTTTTCCGTCACTGCTGCCATGGCGCTGCTTGGCGTCAGCATAGTCTTGCTTGTCGCGCTGGCCGGCTGGCTGGTGGTTTCGGCCCGTTCCAATGCCACCCGAGCCGAGCAGGCGGCGCGAGAGGCCAGCGACGGCCTTAAGGCCAGCTTTCTCGACCAGATCGCCACGCGCGACACCCGGATTCGTGAACTCGAGGGCCAGATTGAGCGAGAACGGGAGCGTGCCACAGATCTGCTGGATGCTGAGCGCGAGAAATCCAGCGGACTGCAATCCGAACTGGCCGCCATGCGCACGCGGCTGGACGAGCAGGCCCGGCAAAATGAGGCCAATCTGAAGCGCTTCGAGGAAGTGCGCCAGCAGATGACCGTCGAGTTCAAGTCCATCGCCGGCGAGGTGCTACAGACCCATAGCGAGACCTTCACCAAGCAGAACCGCGAACAGGTCGATACGCTGCTCAAACCGCTGCAGGACAAGATCACCGAGTTCCACAAAAACCTGGTCGAAGATCGCTCGGCCATGGGCGAGCGCATCCGCGCCCTGGCTGAAAGCAATCTGCAGATCACCACCGAGGCGCAGAACCTGACCCGCGCACTCAAGGGCAATTCGCAAACCCAGGGCGCCTGGGGCGAGATGATCCTCTCCACCATTCTCGAACAATCGGGTTTGCGCGAGGGCGAGCAGTATTTCACCCAGCAGAGCCACACCGGCGAGGACGGCCAGCGCGTCCGCACCGATGTCGAAATCCTCATGCCCAATGGCGACCGGCTGGTCATCGACTCCAAGGTGTCGCTGACTGCCTTCGAGGCCTTCGTGAACAGCCCCGAGGATGACCGCGACCAGCATTTGCGGGCGCATATCACCTCGGTACGCGGCCATATCACCACTTTGGGCGACAAGACCTATCACCGTGCCGCCAAGTCCAGTCTCGACTATGTGATGATGTTCGTGCCCATTGAATCCGCCCTCGCCACGGCTATCCAGCACGATGCCAAGCTGGTCGAGTTCGGTATGGGCAAGGGCGTCATGCTGACGACCCCCACCACGCTGATGACCGTGCTGCGCACCGTGCGCAATGTCTGGGACATCGAAAAGCGCCATCAGAACGCCGAGGAGATCGCCGAACGCGCCGGCCAGCTGTACGACAAGGTGGCCGGATTTCTCTCCACCATGGACAAGCTGGACGGGCATCTCGACAAGGCACGATCGAGCTTCGATGAAGCGCGTAACCAGCTCTCCAACGGGCGCGGCAATGTGGTGCGCCAGGTTGAAATGCTCCGGGAGCTGGGGGCCAAGTCATCCAAGGCCATTCCGCCCAAATGGGATGGCGGTAGCGATGAGGCGCCCACCCTGCGGCTGGTTCGGGATGAGCCGGGCGATCTCAACTAAGTGCGGCTGCGGGTTACTTCGCTGCGGCTCTTGAGCACTTGGTCTCCGTCGTCCTGCTCAATCAGATAGGCCGGCTCGGCGCGGCTGGCGTTGCGCGTGACCTCGGTGCCCTTGATGGTACGGGCGACCGGCCGAGTGAACCGCTCCACAATCTTTCCTGAGGTGGCGTGCGCGCCCCATCGCCAACTGACCCTGGTTCCGTTTCGCAATCCCATTTCCGTCCCATCCGCTTCGTCTTTTTTGTCCGATCTGGTCGAACTCTCTGCCCTCCATCGCGTTCCTTCATTGTCGTGGCCAAGCGAAATGGGAGACGCATCATGGTCCAGAACCATCATCATCCGGGGAGCCTGGTGCCCCAGGAAACCAATTTCGACAACGCAGACACGCCCGGCATCTCTCAGCCTTATAGCCAGAGCGAGATCGATGACCTGCTCTACGGCGACGATCGCCCCGCGCAGGAACGTCTGGAGCGGCTGTGGGAGATGCGCAACGAAACCGCGGCGCGTGAAAGCGGCGACTTTGGCGAGCAGGACCCGGTCTATGTGCTCGAGGAACTGGATCGCGCCATTGCCGAGCTTCAGCGCGACCTGGACAATGCCGAAGAGACCGGCGCAGTGGATGCGCCCATGTCCGTCGACCCTTCCGACCACCTCGACGCCCTTTCCCCCGACGACAGCGACGCGCGGGAGGCGTTGATCGGCGAAGAAGTTTTCTACGAGGACGATGAGGACGGCCCGGTCGACGATGACCACGTCTGGCATGGCAGCGAGGAATTCGATCCGCACATGCACTAGTGTTGCAGCGCTCTTATAAAGCCGGCTGTCACCCCACCCTAATTTCCCTCCCCCTTGTGGGGAGGGCAGCGTGGTGAGGCCCGCCGGGGCGCGGCAGAGCTAGGGTGGGGTGTGGGGCAGGAACGAAACCGCTAGCGCCGTCAGAGCGCCTAAATCTCGGTCCTCGCCTTGAGCGCCTGGCTCAGTGTGCCCTCGTCGAGATAGTCCAGCTCCCCGCCCACCGGCACGCCATGGGCAAGGCGGGTCACCTTGATGTTCGTACCCGCCAGCCGGTCGGTGATGTAATGGGCCGTGGTCTGGCCTTCCACGGTGGCGTTCATCGCCAGCACGATTTCCGAATAATCATGCGCTCGCGCGATCAGCCCTTCGAGGTTGAGGTCGTCCGGCCCCACCCCGTCAAGCGGCGACAGCACCCCGCCCAGCACATGATAGCGCACCTGACCCACCCCGGCGCGCTCCAGCGCCCAGAGGTCGGCCACGTCTTCCACCACGATCAGGATGCCGCTTTCCCCGCGCCGCGGGTCAGCGCAGATCGAGCAGGGAATAGTCGTATCCACATTGCCGCAGACTTCGCAGCTTTTCACGGCCACGACCGCGCGGTCCAGCGCCGCTGACAGGGGCAGCATCAGCTGCTCCTTCTTCTTGATCAGGTGCAGCACCGCCCGCCGCGCCGAGCGCGGGCCAAGCCCCGGCAGGCGCGCCAGGAGCTGGATCAGCTGTTCGATTTCAGGTCCGCCGGTGGCCAATCTGGCACCAGCCTAGAACGGCAGCTTCATGCCCGGCGGAATGGGCAGGCCCGCGGTCACTTCGGCCATCTTGCGCTGCGCTTCGGCCTCGCTCTTGCCCTTGGCGTCGTTATAGGCGGCCACGATCAGGTCCTCGACCACTTCGGCATCCTCGGGCTTGAGCAGCGACGGATCGATCTTGAGCCCGCGCATGTCGCCCTTGCCGCTCAGCGACACGCTCACCATGCCGCCGCCCGAACGGCCCTCGACCACCAGCTCGGCCAGCTCGGCCTGCATGGCCTCCATCTTGGCCTTCATCTCGCCGGCGGCCTTCATCATGCCCATGATGTCTTTCATTCGTCGTCCTCTTCAAGTGGGGGTGGCGCCAGTTCGGCTGGTGCGGCTTCCTCGTCGCGCACCGACACGTTCACCAGCTTGGCCCCGGGAAATGTCTCCAATATGGCCTTGACCAGCGGATCGTCATGCGCGGCGGCGGTGGCCGCCTCCTTGCGCTGTTCCTTCTCCTGCCGGATGGTCAGACCCTCCGGCGCCTTGGTCGAGACCATCACCAGCCAGCGCTGCCCGGTCCAGGTCTGCAGCCGGGCCGATAGCGTGGCGATGATACCCGGATCGGCACCATCGCTCAGCGCCACCTCGATGCGGCCCTGCTCGAAGCTGACCGGCCGCATCTGGCTTTCCAGCGCCAGCTTCACCAGCACGTCGCGCTTCGCCGCGGCCAGCGCGATCAGGTCCTTGTAGCTGGCCACACTTGCCAGGGCCGGCTGGGCAACCGCTTGTGGCCGCGTCGCCGGAACTGCGGGCGCGGGCGGTGCGACAGCGACCGGCGCAGGCGCCGATTGCACGGCTTCCATGCGCATGGCCGAAGCGCCGCCCGACGGGCCGCGTGGCGGCAGTTGCGGGGCGCTCGATCCGCTGGGCAGGTTGCCCTGCTGGGTCAGCTTCGAGATGACCTCGTCCGGGCTGGGCAGGTCCGCGGCATAGGCCAGCCGGATCAGCGTCATTTCAGCCGCCTGCAGCGCATTGCCGGCCCGCGCCGTTTCCTCATTGCCCTTGAACAGGATTTGCCAGGCGCGGGTCAGCGCCCGCATGGGCAGGCGCTGCGCGAGGTCCGCACCGCGTGTCCGCTCATCGGGCGTCAAGGACGCATCGTCGGCCGCGGCCGGCACCACCTTGATGCGGGTCACCAGATGGGTGAATTCGGCCAGGTCCGCCAGCAGGGTCTGTGGGTCGGCGCCCAGATCATAGAGTTCCTTGAGCGCACCCAGGGCCTCGGCAATCCGACCACTCATCAGGTCTTCGAAAAGGTCGATGATCCGCGCGCGGTCTCCCAGGCCCAGCATGGCCTTGACTGTCGCAGTGCTCACCGCGCCATTGCCATGCGCGATGGCCTGGTCCAGCAGCGAAAGCGAGTCCCGGGCCGAGCCCTCGCCGGCGCGCACGATCATGGCCAGCGCATCGGGCTCAAAACCGATACCTTCCTGGCCAAGAATTTTTTCGAGATAGGCCTTCATCACCTCGGCCGGAATGCGCCGTAGGTCAAATCGCTGGCAGCGCGACAGGATTGTGACCGGCACCTTGCGGATCTCGGTCGTGGCGAAGATGAACTTCACATAGGGCGGCGGTTCCTCGAGCGTCTTCAAGAGCCCGTTGAAAGCCGCCGTCGAGAGCATGTGCACCTCGTCGATCACATAGACCTTATAGGGCGCCGAAACAGGGCCATATTTGACCGAGTCGATGATCTCGCGAATGTCGTTGATGCCGGTATTGGACGCGGCGTCCATTTCCACCACGTCGACATGTCGGCCCTCGATGATGGCGCGGCAATGGGTGCCTTCGGTTTCCAGTTCCAGCGTCGGATGGCGGCCGGTCTCGTCCTCATAGTTGAAAGCGCGGGCCAGAATGCGGGCCGTGGTCGTCTTGCCCACGCCGCGCACGCCGGTGAGGATAAAGGCATGGTGGATGCGGTTCTGGGCAAAAGCATTGCCCAGCGTCTGCACCATGGCGTCCTGCCCGACCAGGGTCGAGAAGTCGCGCGGGCGGTATTTGCGGGCAAGCACCAGATAGGGCGTGGTCTGGGTTTCAGCCATGCCGTCCGTCCGTTCTGCGCTCAACAGGGAATCTGCCTTTGTTCATGCCCGGACCATAGGGCAAGCCGCGCCCGACCGCAAAAGCCAAGAGGCCAATGGCGAGGTCGATATGCCCAGTTGTGAACAGATTGAGTAGGAGGCTGGCAAACGACCCGTGAGGATCTCGTTGGGGCTGCTTCCTTCCGGACCTGACCCGGTTGGCGAGGAACACGTCCGCGCCAACCTCCCGAAGCGCTATATGCGAATTTATGCGGCGCGATGCAAGGGGGCGGGCCGATAGATGGCCAGCGTCTTCTTCACGCTGCCTTAAAACAAGGCTCGAAGGCTCTCACCAGAGCCGGGTCAAAGTAGCCCCGGTTCTCCTTGAGATAATCGAAGGCCGCTTCAGAAGGCATCGGTTCCTTATAGGCACGGCGCTCCACCAATGCGGAAAACACATCGCAAATGGTGATCATCTTGACCAGATCTGGAAGAGCCGGACCGGTTAGGCCCGCAGGATAGCCCGAACCATCCAGCATCTCATGATGCGACCTGACGCAGCCCAGGACATCGGTGTTGCGCACGCCATGCTCCTTGAGAATGGCATAGCCGATCATCGGGTGGCGTCGGATATTCGCCAGTTCGGCCGCATCGAGGGCGGTTTCCTTATTGAGGATTTCTATTGGCACGAAGGCCTTGCCGACATCATGAACCAATCCGGCCGTGGTCAGCAGGATCTTGTCTCCGCGTGAAAAGCCCAGCGACGACCCGAAGGCCGCAGACATACCGGCCACCAGCAAACAGTGCTGATAGGTGCGGTCGTCATATGACCAGACCTCGTCCATCCAGTGGTGAATGCCCTTGGCCTCCACGGCATCCAGCACGGCCTGGGCACCCGTGTCGATCATGTCGTTATAGTCGCCCGGCTTGTTCCAGATGCGGGGATCCAGCAGGCCTTCGACCGCCATTTTCGCCTCTGCCGGCACGCAGCTCTGATGCGTGTTGAGGAACGGATATTTCGCCAGCAGATGCATTAGCGCACTATCCAGGCCCTCAACTCCATCGATTGTGTCGCTGGCGCCCAGCGCGCGAGCCTGGGACTCGCTGTGATGATTGCGGTCCCGCAACAGAAATACCAGCGGGTTGTCCGGTGAGCGATGAACGGCAAGAGCCAGGCGCAGCATGTGGGCGCTGGCGAAATTCTCCAAATCCACGTCACACAGGATCAGGGCGTTGTCGACCTTGATGGAGGGGGCCGAATGGATCGGGAACAACCGGCACACCCCTCGCATGATTAGCCGGTTGAGCTCGCCTTCAGGCTCCAGGTGACGGTCGGTAAACAGCAACAATTCTGCGCCCTCCTGCAGGCAGCAGATCATGTGTTTGTTGAGGAGTGGTGAATACTCGGACTGTCTGGGCGCGGAGAATTATTGATGTGATCGTTTATTTCGAATTATTGCGAGCCCAGCTTCCGGGATCGGGCCGTCGGTGTGACCATTCCATACCTGCGGTGTCCGGCTGCGCCTGCGTTGCGCCATCATGCTGGCGAGGTCGATGCACCAGCGTCACCAGCACCACCGAAATCAGCATCAGCAGGTACCACGAGCCCAGCTTGTCCCAGCTCACCAGGGTCCAGCCATTCTCCTGGCCCGGATAGATCCAGGCGCGCGACCAGGTGCCGATATTCTCCGCGATCCAGATGAACAGCGCCACTAATAGGAATGCCAGCAGCATCGGCATGCGGTGGGTGAAGCGGAAGACGCGATAGTGCATCCAGCTGCGGCCGTAGAGCAGGGCCGTGGCCGCGAACAGCACCCAGCGAAAATCGAAAAAATAGTGGTGGGCGAAAAAGTTGATATAGACCGCCGCAGCCAGCACGGCGGTCATCAAGATGGGCGGATAGCGGGTGAAACTGATGTCGAAGATGCGCTGGATGCGCGCCATGTAGCTGCCCACACAGGCGTACATGAAGCCGGAGAACAGCGGCACACCCCCTATGCGCAAGAGTGCAGGCTCGGGATAGATCCATGACCCCATGGCGGTCTTGAAGAGTTCCATGATGGTTCCGACCAGATGGAAAATTAGGATCACCCGAGCCTCTTCCAGCGTTTCCAGCCTCAACAGGATCATGCCCAACTGCATGCCCAATGCGGCCAGGAACCAGAAATCGTAGCGATGAATGCCGATTTCCGGCCACCATAGGCGGGTCAGCAGAATCATCCCCAGCATGAGTCCACCGAACAGGCATGCCCAGGCCTGCTTGAGGCCAAAGACCAGGAACTCGATCAGCCCGTCGGCGAGCCGGCCGCGCGGCATGCGGGCCAGAATTCCGTGAGCGGCCCGGTCGATCACCGCTTCCACACTCGTGAACCGATTGGTCATGCCCCACCCTTGCCCGAACCATCCGGGCTGGTTATGCCCTTTGGATCGGCACCGAAATGTGGCGCCGGCAATCAGGGAGCCTGCCTTGGCAAATCGCCGCCACCCAACCTCATTGCGAACCTCCAGCGAGGACATTGCGGTCTCGCGCAAGGCGCCAGATACGCCCCAGACGCGTAGCGCCGCCTATCGCCTCGCCTTTGCTGACGACGAGTTCATGACCTCGGAAGACACCCGTGGCGTGCGCTTCCAACTCGAATATCTCAAGCCCGAGTTCCGCCTGCGGGAGCACGGCATCAATTCCACCGTGGTGCTGTTCGGCGGCGCACGCATTCCCGAGCCGGGCAAGCCAGCCTGGGCGGCCAAGAATGAGACCCAGCGGCGCAATCTCGAGGCCGCCTCGCGCTATTATGAGGAGGCGCGCAAGTTCGCTCAACTGGCTTCCCAGACGGCCGCGTCGCTCGATTTCAAGGAATTCGTAGTGACCACCGGCGGCGGTCCCGGGGTGATGGAAGCGGGCAATCGCGGCGCCGCCGATATGGGCGCGCCCACCATCGGCCTCAACATCGTGCTGCCACATGAGCAGGCGCCCAATCTCTATGTCACGCCCGACCTCAGCTTCAACTTCCACTACTTCGCCACGCGCAAGATTCATTTCCTCATGCGCGCAAAGACGGTCGCCGTCTTCCCGGGTGGATTCGGCACGCTGGATGAGTTCTTCGAGAGCCTGACCCTCATCCAGACCGGGCGCATGGATCGCATCCCCATCCTGCTCTTTGGCAAGGAATTCTGGACCAAGGTGATCAATCTCGAGGCCCTGGCCGAGGCCGGCACGATCTCGCCGGACGACCCGGACCTGTTCACCGTGGTCGATACCGCCAAGGAGGGGTGGGACGTGGTGCGCCAGTTCTACAACCTGCCCGAAATGGGCGAGCCCGTCTGGCGGGGTGGCTAAGCAGTCCTGTGACTTACGGGCGTTTGCCGCCGCTCTGATTGGCCAATCCGCTGATGGCGGCGCGCAGCGCCGCGGGCTTGACCGGCTTGGTGACCACGGCAATGCCGCGATCTTCAGCCAGCGTGCGCACCGCCGGGCTGCGATCTGCCGTCACCAGCGCGGCCGGCAGATGTCCGCCCACATTGTGCCGCAGCCATTCTATGGCATCCAGGCCCGAGGTCTGGTCCAGATGATAGTCCATCAGCACCAGGTCGGGATACCAGCCTTCCAAGAGGCGCTCGCGGTCGATTTGCTTGAGCGACAAGGCGGTGCGCACCTCGCATCCCCAATGGGTCAGCAGGCCTTCCATCGCTTCCAGGATCGCCCGCTCATTGTCCACACACAACACCTTGAGGTTGAGCGTGCCATAGCTGGGTTCGGGCGCCGCAGCCTCCTGGCTATTGGCCGGCCGCGCGTTGCGTACCGCGGGCAGATAAAGCGAGAAGCGCGATCCGTGCCCCTCGCGGCTGTCCAGCTCCAGTGTCAGGCCGAGCGCGGTGACGAGGCGCTGAACGATCGACAAGCCCAGCCCCAGGCCCTGCGCCATGCGCGCGCCGCGCTCCAGCCGCGAGAATTCGGCGAAGACCAGTCGGTGCTGGTCCTTGTTGAAGCCTATGCCGGTGTCGATGACATCAAGCCGCCAGCGATTGCCACGCTTGCGCACACCCACCAGGACCTTGCCGCCGACGGGCGTATATTTGATGGCGTTGGATACCAGGTTCTGGACGATACGACCGACCAGGGAGCGGTCTGCCAGCAGTGTGGCCTTTGTTGGCACGATTCTGAGGGCAATGGAGCGCTCGCGCGCCATGGGCGCAAACTCGACCTCAGTCTTTTTAAGAAGGTCCTGCGCCTGGATGGGCGCTGGCGCCGGTTTGAGAGCGCCGCTGTCGATCCGTGAAATGTCGAGCAGCGCCGACATGATGTCTTCCACCGCTGTCAGGGACGCCTCAATCGAATTGGCCAGTTCGGCAAAGCCGGTGGACTTGGCACGCTCGATCAGCGTCGAGGTGTAGAGCCGCGCTGCATTCAGCGGCTGCAGCAGGTCATGGCTGGCAGCCGCCAGAAAGCGGGTTTTGTCGTGATTGGACGCGTCGGCCTTGGCCCGCGCCGCTTCCAGCTCTGTATTCACCTGCTTGAGTGCCGCCGTGCGTTCTTCCACCCGACGCTCCAGCGTCTGGTTGATTTGCTCGAGCTGGTGTTCGGCGTGGACCCTTGCGGTCACGTCCGAAAAGCTGATGACGAGGCCGCCATTGGGTAGCCGGCTGGAGTGGAATTCAAGGGTCTGTCCGGCCTGGCCAACGCGCTGGGTTACCGTGGTTGGAGCGGCCGTCAGTACCTTGATGCGTTCGATCGCCAATTGTGCAGCGTCGCCAGGCCCCAGATCGCCGCGCTCCCCCATGAACAGGGCAATGTCGAACAGGGCCGAACCAGGGCGGGTCAGGTCCTGGGGCAGTTCGAGCAGGGTGTTGTAGCGCTGGTTGGAGGCAACCAGGCGCAGCCCGGCGTCAAACACGGCAACGCCTTGCGGAATATGGTCGATGGCCAGGGCAATGGCGCTCGTCGGATCGTTGTCGAACAGGCTCATCTGATTGGTGCAATATGCGACAGGGTCTGCTGACCTTATCGACCTCACGTCCTCGCAGCGCAAGCACGCCCTTGGGCCCATTGCATTTGGGCAAAATCCCGGTCAATCGTTAACCGTGGTTAATCAGGGCGAACGCCGGAGTGGGGCGATGCCTGCAGCAAGAGAGGGTACAAAATGAGCGTCTTCAAGGAGTTCCGGGATTTTGCCGTCAAGGGCAATATGATCGACCTGGCCATTGGCGTGATCATCGGCGCTGCCTTTGGTGCCATCGTGTCGTCCATCGTCGATGACATCTTCATGCCCTTGATTGGGTTGGTCATCGGCGGCATCGACTTCTCGAACCTGTTTATTGTCCTCTCCAATCCCAATGATGTCCCGGTGCCCTCCGTTGCCGCCGCCAATGAAGCGGGCGTCGCTACGCTCAATATCGGCCTGTTCATCAACGCCGTGGTCAAGTTCACCATTATCGCCTTTGTGCTCTTCATGGTGGTCAAGGGCATCAACTCCATGAAGCGCGAGGCGGCTAAGGAGCCCATTGAAGAAACGCCTGCTCCATCTCGAGAGGAAGTGCTGCTCACCGAGATCCGGGACGCCCTTCGCGCCAACGGCAAGGCCTGATCCGTTATGTCTTCGCAAGGCCGGCCGCGTTGCCGGCCTTTTCCTCTTTCAGGAAATAGGAATAAGTTCATTGACTAATCGTACAATGAATTTATACCTAATCGCTAGGTAGTCCATCCTACGGCTTCTCCGTATCGGACGGCGCCACCACTTAGAGCAAACTACACTTGCTGGACACCTGGGCAGAGGTGCAGCGGGGCGGGAGCATGCTGTTTCCGCCAAGCGAAAGCTTGCGCCCTGGCGTCCGGCCAGAACGGGAACTTGCCGGAAAGGGGCTATGGCATGAACACGCATTCCTACTACCACGCATTTCTCAATCGGGACCGATTGGTTCACATCGTGGATCCGGACGCAGGGACCTGCGAAGCACTCAGCGTGTTGTTTCGGCTTGAGGGGTTCCAGACGATCTTTTCGCTCGAACCAGCGCATTTCGTCGCCGGACTGGAACGCCGACGGCCCGATGTGGCGGTGATCAACATCTTTCAGGGCGAGGAGAGCGGCCTCACGCTATTGCGGCGGATCAAGGACCTCCGCACCGGGGCGCCGGTGGTGATGCTGGCCAACGAGCCACACCTGGAGGCGGCAGTTACAGCAATGAAGCTGGGTGCTACCGACGTATTGAGCAAGCCGATCGATAGCGAGTTGTTGCTGACCGTGGTGCGGGATGCCCTGCGCAAGGATGTTCATCTTGGGGCGATGCAGGCCGGGGGACGCCCGGTCGAGGTGCGCGGATTTTCCCAACTCACGCCCCGGGAGCGAGAGGTGCTGCAATTGATCACCAATGGACAATCCAACAAGGAGGCTGGCCGGGAGCTGGGGATTTCGCCCCGCACCATCGAAGTGCACCGGGCTCGCGTGATGGAAAAGCTGGGCGCACGGAACACGGCCGACCTGATGCGGATCGTCTTAACCAGTTGAAGCTGGCGGGTCAGGATGTCGGGGGCGCCGCCACGAGATCGCGTGCCCAGGCGGCGGCGCGTTCGGCTTCTCCATCCTTGAGCGGCCCCTCCTGACCCAGAACGACGAACCCCGCCGGTTCGCCAACGAGGGTACACCCCTGATCCCGCAACTCGCCGGAGAGTCTTTCGGCGGCATAACCCCCTGCGCTGACCACCCAGCGCAGGGGTGCCGGATGAATGGTATCAAGGTCGATCCGCGTATCAAACGCCGCCGCCCGCCCGGACAGATCGGGCCGCGACGCGAATTCCTGGATCTCCGGTGTCGGACGAAAGCCGCGGGTCGGCGACCCCACGATCAGCAGGTCAACGCCGGACAGGTCGATATCGCGCGCTTCCTGGACTGAAGCCAGTTTCACCTCATGGGAGCTGGTCAAGGCGTCAGCCATCGCCCGCGCGATCTGGGCTGTATTGCCGAAAATGCTGTCATACACGATGAGGATGGACATGGCACACACTCCCCGTTGCAGAGGGAGTATGGGCCGCCAACTGCGGCCAGGTTTTGACGTCGATCAAAGCCGGACCGGCATTCGCATCGCGCCTCTAGTCAGCCGCAGCGCCGGGCAGGCTGGTGGCGGACCGCCTCAGGCGCGGGATCATTCGTGTCATGACGCTATCTCTGGCTGCATAATGATGCCAGAGGGCCGCTGCGGCGTGGCCACCCACCAGCGCCATCATCATCCAGGCGACAAGACCGTGAACGCTTTCGAGCCGGCTGCTCAACTCTCGCGAGGCCGCAAACGGGCTCGGCAGGTCGACTAGTCCGAACAGCGAAATCGGGCTGCCCCCGAGCCATTCAATTCCAAAGCCTAGGCCTATCTGAATCAGCAGCAGACCATAAAGGGCCATATGTACAATGCGTGCCGCCACATGAGCGAGCGGTGTGCTTGGCACAGAGTGGAGGCGGCGCCCTGCGGTCAGGCGCCAGGTCAGCCGGGCAATGACAGCGAAAGTGAGCGCCACGCCCAGCGATACATGTATGCCCGTCAGCCAACGCAGGCCCATTTCGCGCGGCAGATAGGTCCACGCCATGGCCGACCCGAATAGCGCAAGCACCAGGATGGCACTTAACCAGTGCAAGCCGATGGTTACACCGTCATATCGCTCACTTGCGGCGCTCTCGGTCATGCTGATGCTCCTGATGTCAGTGCCCCAGAAGGTGCATGAGCATCAGGCCGCAACCAACTTATCTTGCTGTAACCTGCATGAATTATTGGAAAGCTTCGCCATCCTGGCGATAGCACGGCCCCAGCCTGAGTGATACCGGAAGGCTATGCCGCCAACGCCGGGTTCGGCCCATCGCGCTGCTGACCGAATATTGGCGCCTAGCCGCCCAGATTGGGCAGGGTGAGGTCGCCGCTGGTCAACTTGCTGGCGGTAATTGCAGCGTCGGCTCTTTCGCGCGGCAGTTCCAGGCTCGTCCAGACGCTCACCAGTGCATGGCGCAGCTCAAAGATCATCTCGTCGCTATGGAGCGGCGTCGGGGTGATCCGGAGCCGTTCTGTGCCCTTGGGCACGGTCGGGTAGTTGATTGGCTGGATGTAGATATTGTGCTTGTCCAGCAGCATGTCGCTGGCGGCCTTGACGGCGCGGGCGTCGCCCACGATCAGCGGCACGATATGGGTGTCGGTCTCCATCACAGGCAGGCCGGCATCAGCCAGGATCGCCTTAGTCAGGCGCGCCTGGCGCTGATGCATCTGCCGCTCCTCGCCATTGCCCTTCAGATGCTCGATCGAGGCACGCGCCGCAGCGCAGAGGGCCGGGGGCAGGGCAGTGGTGAAGATGAACTCGGGCGCGTAGGAGCGCACGGCGTCAATAATGGAGCGGTTGGCGGCGATATAGCCACCCATGACACCGAAGCCCTTGGCCAGGGTCCCCTCGATCACGTCGATCCGGTCCATCAGCCCTTCCCGTTCGGCGATGCCGCCGCCGCGGGGGCCATACATGCCCACGGCATGGACTTCATCGATATAGGTCAGGGCGCCGAATTCTTCGGCGAGATCGCAGATTTCCTTGATCGGCGCCACATCGCCATCCATCGAATAGACCGACTCGAAGGCGATCAGCTTGGGACGCTTGCGATCTACCTGGCTCAGCAGTTCGCGCAAGTGCGCCACGTCATTGTGCCGGAAAATCTTCTTTTCCATGCCGCTCTGGCGGACGCCCTGGATCATGGAGGCATGGTTGAGCTGGTCGGAGAATATGATGCAGTCCGGCAGCAGCCGGGCGATTGTGGAGATCGCCGCCTCGTTGGACACGAAGCCGGAGGTGAATACCAGCGCGGCTTCCTTGCGGTGGAGGTCGGCGAGCGAACGCTCCAGCTCGACCAACGGCCGGTTGGTGCCCGAAATATTGCGGGTTCCGCCAGCGCCCACACCCATGGTCGCGGCGGTCTCCTGCATGGCCTTTACGACCTTGTCGTGCTGGCCCATGCCCAGATAGTCGTTGGAGCACCAGATGGTGATCTCACGGGCATTGTCCGCATCGTCGCGGTAGACCGCTTTGGGGAACCGGCCAGCGATCCGCTCGAGGTCCGCAAAGACACGATAGCGCTTCTCCGCCCGCAGCGTGTCCACTGCTTCCTCGAAAATTCCGCGATAGTCCATGGGGCCGATCCTTTGTGAGCATGGGAGCGGCAAGCCAGCCGATCCGGGCTCTTTCATGCTCTACCTATTCTCCGCGCAGCCACATTGACATAGGTCAATTCGACGCGCTGATGGGCCTAAACCCTTGCCGGCATTGAGCCCACCGGCAAACTTGAGAGCCATTCTAAAATAAGCCGCGGCTTCTGCCAACCACCCGGGCCAGCCAGCGGCAGACCCAGCACGCCCATTCGAAAGGTCCGCAGCCAAGTTAACCGGACCTTGGTGAACTTGTTGATACATTGTTTAGACTGCGCTTAGATCAAATTCCTCGGGGGAGGGAATGAGGGGGTGTTGCAGTGAAGAGCTTTTCGTCTTCCAGTTTTGCCGGTGAGCACACCGACGCCATGGTCCTGGCGCGTGCCGCTGTGGAACGCAATCCGCAGGCGCTGTTCACTGATTTCCAATGGTTCTTGTACAAGGGGCGGGACACGGTCTTCTTCACGGCCTTTTCCACCCAGAGTTACGACAAGGACCGCCTCGGCAACATGGTTGCAGAAATGGTCGCCCTGGCGCCACAACTGACCCATGGCTTTGTCGGCGCCCAACCGGGTCAACCTTTTCCGAAGCACCTTCTGGACGCCATCACTTCAGTGGAAATGGTCGATGAGTTCGACGGCTATCCTGACAAATGGCTGAGCAAGTCGTCCGACATTTTCGAGCGTGAAGACTTGCCGCTGTTCCGTGTCATGGCCGCGGTTCGCCGCGATGGTCCGGACAGCCAGGGGCGGGCGGCCATCCTGCAGGTGCGGTCCAGCCACGCTTTGCTGGAAGGGTCCGACTCGGCCCTTCTGACCCGCTCCGCCGCTGCGGGTCATGGCGTGCAATCGGACAAGTCCAACAAGCTTCCCTGGTCCGACCGGATACGAAGCGCGCTGCGCGGCGGCCTGACCACGCTGATCTATCTGGTTCTCGCCAACATCCTGGCGCCTCAGGAAAAGCCTTGGGGCTTCAGGACACTTGCCATTGAGCGTCATCGCCTGCGCCAGCTCGCCAACAAGCTCGGCGTCCGTCAGCGGTCGCTGATGTTTGCCCTCGTCACCCACGCCCTCAATGGTGAAGGCGAGGAAAAAACGATGAGCAAGAAGGTGATCGGCGCCAACTACACCATGCTCGACACCAAGCGGAACAATACCGATGACGACTTCTTCCGCGTCCGCGCGCTGGAAGCCAAGTTCACCGTCATGGAGGATTTTGTCGACTACGTGCGCGCGGTCGACAACACCGTGGCCGGCATCGAGCAGAAGGACATCACTTCCTTCCAGGCCGTTATCAACTCGATGTTCAAGGCGATGCGCGCGGTCAATCGCGTCTTCCCCTT
Source organism: uncultured Devosia sp. (assembly GCF_913055165.1). Classification (GTDB taxonomy): domain Bacteria; phylum Pseudomonadota; class Alphaproteobacteria; order Rhizobiales; family Devosiaceae; genus Devosia. The sequence continues at coordinate 9,867 of NZ_CAJXJS010000014.1, read as the reverse complement.
TCTGCCCAACAAGCGCTTCTGGCGATTCAATGGAGGCAATCACATTGTCCTCACGCTGGTGCCACCACACCGCACCTATGGGCCCATGACCCATGGCATGGTCGAACCGCTCTATTGTGGCGCCTGGCATTCGGAGGTGAACATCTGCACCTTCTGCCCCAGCCGCGACTATGTGACTTTCAACTTCTCCATGGAACAGCGGCATCTGGCCAATGTGGACAAGATCATGCACCTGCTCGAAAACGTCGAGCGTCGCGAGGTCAGTCCGCACAGCATGGCTCCTTCGGTCGAGCGCTTGCGCTAGCAAGATAGCGGTCGCTCTCCAATGAGGTCGCGTCGTGGCTCAGATTTGACGTACGTACGTCAGAAATTGGTTGCGAACTGCGTCGCGGGTCGGTCTATATAGCCGCCATGCCTGACTTGCCTCGGAACCAGACATGACTGATTTTGCGACTTACCCAAGCCTGAAGGATTGCCCGGTTGTCATTTCCGGCGGCGCATCGGGGATTGGCGAAGCCATGGTTCGTGCCTTTGCGGCACAGGGTGCCAGAGTGGGTTTTGTCGACATCGCCAAAGAGGCCGGCGAGAACCTGGCGGCAGAACTCGTAGCCGCCGGGCAGGCCGCCCGATTCATCGCATGCGACGTTACCGACATCGCCGCCTACCAGGCTGCCATTGCGCGCTTTGCCGAACAGCATGGCGACGCCCTGGTTCTGGTCAACAATGCGGCCCACGATCAACGGCACCAGTGGAATGAGGTCACGCCGGACGAGTGGGACCAGCGGATGGCGGTCAACCTCAAGCATGCCTTCTTCGCGATTCAGGCGGTGGCACCCGGAATGGCCAAGGCCGGACGTGGCTCGGTGATCAACTATGGGTCGATCAGCTGGATGATCATGACCCCGAGCCTGCCGATCTATGAAACCGCCAAGGCAGCCGCCCACGGATTGACCCGCTCCATGGCGCGCGAACTGGGGCGCGCGGCCATTCGCGTCAATTCACTTGTGCCGGGCGCGGTGATCACCCAGCGCCAGCTCGATCTCTGGATCAAGCCGGGTGGACTGCAGCAGATCGAGGCGCAGCAGGCGCTATCCGGCCACGTGACGCCTGACGATTGTGCGCGCATGGCCCTGTTCCTGGCCTCGGACGACAGCAAGATGATCACCGGCCAGCAATTTCTGGTCGATGCCGGTTGGGCGAATGCCTGATCAGGCGGTGCGTTCCATCTGGTCACGGAGACCTTGAGCGGAACGGGCGGCGTCCTCACTCAATGTCCGGATTTCTGCCGCAATAACGCCGAAGCTCTTCCCATAGGGGCCGGCACGTGCCGCTTCGATGGTTGCGTTGAGCGAGATGAGCTTGACCTTCATGCTCACATCACTGATCGACCCGACCGCCCGCAGCATGGCCACGCGCGTTTGTTCGGACTGCGCCTGGCGCGACCCCATGCGCGCCTTGAGACAGGCACTGACGGCGGCCGTGAGCCGGTTGAGCGCACTGAGCAGATCACCGGCCACAAGGTCGACGAGCTTTTCCACCTCGGCGCCGGAAGCATTTCCCGTTTCCAGATTGGTCCGCAGCGTCGTCGTCTGGCCCAGAAAGGTCTGGATCGGGATGCGAATGGCATCGTCTATGGCGCCCTGGGCCGCCAATTCCTCCACAGCCCGCGCAGGAATTCCGAGAGCGTCGTGTCCGCGGCAAATCGCCTGAAAGATGTCGCTGAACTCGCGCGTCGCCTCGTCATAGGACGCGAGATAGGCTTGCCCCGCAGTGCCTTTGGTGGAAATCAGCATGGCGAACAGGGCCGCGCGATGGGACAACATGCGCATCTTGCCTGAGAGGTTGATCAGGCTGCCCAGGGCGGCGTCAATGTCGACAGAGTCCAGAGCAGTTGTCATCCGAGGCTCCCATATCGGGCTTATTTGATCTGGTAGTGGATAAACAACTCTTAATATAGATGCTTTTTTGAACAAAAGTGGTGGTTGCACAATTGTTGTGCAATCAGAGCGTGGCAGTTGGCATTCATCTCCCATTCATCCCCTTTCCCTCATCACGCTCCTGCCTTATTCAGGGGCAACACAAGGCCACCAACCGCGAATCCTTTTGGGGGAAGCATATGAAGTCGAAGGTTCTCGTCGCCCTTGCCGCGACCCTGGCGCTTAGCGCCTGCACCACCACCAATCCCTATACCGGGCAGTCCCAGCTTTCCAACACGGCTGGCGGCACGCTCCTGGGTGCAGGCGGCGGTGCCGTGGCAGGCGCCATCGTTGGCGCCGCCGTTGGCGGTGATCCGCGCGTTGGCGCACTGATCGGCGCGGGCGTCGGCGGTCTGACCGGCGCTGCCATCGGTAATTACATGGATCAGCAGGAAGCCGAACTGCGTGCGCAGCTTCAGGGCACTGGCGTGTCCGTAACCCGCGTGGGCGACCAGATCATTCTCAACATGCCCTCCAACATCACCTTCGCCACCGACCAGTCCACCGTTCAGCCGCAGTTCAACCAGACCCTGGTATCCGTTGCGCTGGTGCTCAAGAAATTCGACAAGACTATCGTCGACGTCTACGGCCACACCGACAGCCAGGGCGATGATGCCTACAACCTGGCGCTCAGCCAGCGTCGCGCGGTTTCGGTGGCCACTATCCTGGCCAATCAGGGCATCGACCAGCGCCGCTTCTACATCGAGGGCAAGGGCGAGACGTCCCCGATCGCGTCGAACGCCACCGAAGCCGGGCGCGCGCAGAACCGCCGCGTTGAAATTCAGCTCTCGCCCATCCGCGGCTGATCCCGACAATCAATCTCCTGAAACGCGGCTCACGGGCCGCGTTTCTATTCGATTACGGGCTCGACTACGGGCTCTGATGTCGGCGAATTGGGGCGCATGTCGGTGCCGGGTGCCCCAGAGAACACCTGTAGGATGAGCAGGATGGCGACGATGATCGCCAAGGCACCCAGCCCATAGAGCCACCAATTGGTGGGCCCGGTCGACCCCACGGTCTTGTCGTGCTCATTGGCGACCTTGAGGCCGGAGCCATCCGGCACGTCCAGCCGGGCAGAGTTCTCATCAACCAGATAGTCGACCTCGGCGACCTTGGGCGCGCGCTTGTCCTTTGGCTCGGCCATCAGTAATCCCCCTTGAGCACGGTATCGGTGCCGACGGCATTCTGCACACCCTCTCGAACCTCGGCGATTGCGCGGTCGATTTCTTCAGGCTCGTAGGCGACGCGCGGTCCTTCCGCTTCGGCTCCAGTCGCCTCCGCCTTGAGCTGGTTGAGCAGTGCGAGCTTGTCGCGCGCGGTGAACAGGGGGTGGTGGGCGATCTGCATGGGGTTCAGATTGTCCTTGCCGCCCATGCGCTCTTTCAGAGTGTCGAAGACCATCATCCTCTCCTTGGGTGGTGTGGAGACTGTTTCATCTGTGACCTCAATGCCGCAGCCACCGGGCAAGTTCCGCTTTCCGGGGCCAGCGCAGGCCCTTAACCCGCTCTTGAGAAGTTCTCACCCATAAGGGAAAGTGCGGAGGGAGCACGGATGGGCCGTCTGATCGGCATCTTGGTATCCGGAACCCACCAGCGTGGCCTTCAGGCTGTGCTGTGGGTCGTGGCTTTTGTCGGCCTGCTTGGCGTTGCAAGCTGGATCGTGGCCGAGCAGGTTTCTCTCAACATGCGAGCGGAAACACAGCGCAGCCTTGAAGGCTACGAGCGGTTGCGGACCAATGTCCTCGCAACCTTCGACGAGATGGACCGCCGCCTGACGCAGCCGCCGTGCTCAGCGGCTTTCCTTGAAGAGTTGCGCCGGATCGCCTTTTTGCCCGATGGCATCAACGAACTGCTTTATGCGCCAGATGGAGTGGTACAATGCTCCGTCAATTCGGGCCGGCTCCAACGTCCAGAGGTGCTGGGCGAACCGGACGTTTACCCCGACAACGCTTTCGCCATGACCTTCTGGGTTGACCGCGACCTCGGCTTTCTCGGACTTGAGGGGATGACGGGCACTCTGGCCCAACGCGGGCCCCTGGCAATGGTCGTGCCGCTTCAGACCCTGCCTGCTATCGGTCCCCGCTGGATGGAACAGGAACTGGTCTTTCGATTCAGCGATGAGCTTTGGAGTCATCGCGACGGGACCGCCGGGATTTACGCCAATGCTGTCAGTTCTGACGGGCCCGCCTTTGGCGCATTGCTCTCGGGCGTATTCCACGAGTTGTCCTGCGACGCCGGTGGCATTCACTGTGTTGCCAGCCGGAGCTACCTCACCCAGTTGTTCGGTCTCGGCTGGGCAACGGTCGGGGTCATTCTGCTGGTGGCCGCAGTCCTTGCTGCCTGGGTCGCACAGCAGGTCCATCGCCTCATCCAGCGGTATTGGTCCTTTGAAGCGCGCTTTCTGCGCCGGCTCGACAAGGGATCGGTGATCTGCGCCTATCAGCCTCTGCTCAATCTGCGAACCGGCATCGTCGATGGCTGTGAAGTCTTGGCGCGTTGGCGCGACGTGGACGGCACGATTGTCCCACCCGACCGCTTTCTGCCAATCATCGAAAAGCAAGGTCTTACCGAGCGTTTTACAGGCATGGTGGTAGCGCAGGCGCTGGCCGACCTGAAATCGCGTTTGCCCCAGGGTGTGAACCTTCAGGTCAACTTCAATATCTTTCCCCAGGATCTGGATGCCAGGCGCCTGCTTCCGATCTTTGCTCCCTTCCTGACCGAGGCTTCCCCCTTTGATGTCGTCGTTGAACTAGTCGAGACCGCCGAAATTCGCCCCGAAACCGCGCAGGTGGAAATAGAGCGACTGCAGGCGGCCGGGCTCAAGGTCTATATTGACGATTTCGGCGCCGGCTACTCATCGATGCACAATCTGGCGGCGCTCTCCGTCGATGGCGTCAAACTCGATCGCTCATTCGCCATGGCGCCAGATCATTCGGTCATGTCAAACATGCTGGCGCATGCCATCGACCTGGTTCAGGCGTCCGGCCGCTCGCTGGTTGTGGAGGGCGTGGAAACCCAAGAGCGCCTTGACGCGCTCAAGAAGACCGGGATGGTGGACTTTGCGCAGGGCTATGGGATTTCCCGACCACTGCTGATCGAGGCCCTCATCTCCTACCTCGCCGAGCATGGCCCCCGGCCGCGAACTCGGCCCCGGCTTGTCGCCTGATCACATTTGGACTTCGTTCGAAACCAGTCCCTGGGCCCTGCGTTCTGCCTGCACACCCCAAGCAAGGAGGACAATATGGCCTATGATGACAAGCGCGTCGCCACGGCTGACGTCAAAGAGACCCATGACCTGATCGCCTCTGACAAGGTCGAGGGGACCAAGGTTTTCGATCCCAATGGCGAGCATATCGGCTCGATCGAACGTATTCTGGTCGAAAAGCGCGGTGGCAAGGTTTCCTATGCCGTTCTGAGTTTTGGCGGCTTCATGGGGATCGGCCACGATCACTATCCGCTGCCGTGGTCAAAGCTGGACTACGATGAAAACCTGGGTGGCTACCGGGTCGACGTCACCAAGGATCAACTCGAGGGCGCCCCACGCTACGAGACCGAGGACGACAACTTCTGGACAGCCGAGAATGGACGCCGCGTCTATGACTACTATGGCGTGACCCCATACTGGATCTGATCCGGCCCCGTTCTTTCATAACCAAATGATTGCAAGCCGGCGCCATTTCCTGGCGTCGGTGTTTTGTTGTTCACGAGCGCGTGAACACGTAACCTCCCTGGGCATTGAGCGAATGACCTCGTGTTGGAACCGCAAGGGTTCCTCAACAGAGGAGAGTCTCAATGAACCGCCTGTCCACCTTCGCACTCGCCGCTTCCCTGACCGCCGCCCTCAGCGGCCCGGCCCTGGCCCAGGATGCCATGGGCGGCGATGCCATGGCTGCCACCGAAAAATGTTATGGCGTGGCCCTCGCCGGTGCCAATGACTGTGCTGCCGGTCCCGGTACCACCTGCGCCGGCACTTCCACTATCGATTATCAGGGCAATGCCTGGAAGGCCGTGCCCGCCGGCACCTGCGAAACCATGATGATCGAGGGCGATCGCATGGGCTCGCTCGAGCCGCTCGATCGCGACCTGCCCATGGCCAGCTAACAGCAGCAAGCACCACGGGGGGCTTGCGAGCCTCCCGCCTTTCACCCGAGGAGGCCCCCATGTCGTTCGATCGTCTGCCCGCCCGTCCCGGACTTGGTCTCAAGCCGCAGCACTACGCCCAGATCATCGCCGACAAACCGGAACTGGGCTTCTTCGAGGTTCATGCCGAAAACTACATGGGTGAGGGCGGTCCCCCGCACCGCTATCTCGGCGCCATCTGCGAACACTATCCGCTTTCCCTGCATGGTGTCGGCCTGTCAATTGGCGGACAGAATGCTCTCGATCAGGAGCACTTGCAGCGCTTGCGCCGGTTGGTTGACCAATATCGGCCCGAATCCTTCTCCGAGCACCTGGCATGGTCCAGTCATGACGAAGGCTATTTCAACGACCTGTTGCCGGTTCCCTATACTTCCGAGACGCTTCATCGCGTCGCCAATCACGTCGATCAGGTCCAGCAGGTGCTTGGGCGACGCATGCTGCTCGAAAATCCGTCGACGTATGTATTGTTTGCCGAAAGCACGATTGACGAAGTGGACTTCCTCGACGCCATCGTCCGCCGCACCGGCTGCGGCCTGTTGCTGGACGTCAATAATGTCATGGTTTCCGCGGTCAATCATCGGCTTGACCCCCACGCCTATATTGACCGTTTCCCGATCGAACATGTGGGCGAAATCCACCTGGCTGGATATGACGAAACCACCGACGAGGCCGGCGAGCGCCTGCTGATCGACGCCCATGGGAGCCGCGTGCGTCCCGATGTTTTCGCGCTCTATCGCCACACGATCGCGCGCACTGGTGCACTGCCGACGCTGATCGAGTGGGATAACAATGTCCCCGGCTTCGATGTGCTGATGGACGAGGTTCGGCTGGTCGATGATGTGCTTGCCGGAACGGCTGAACAGAGGCTGGCATCGTGACCAGTCAGCGCCAGTTCACCACTGCGCTGATCGACCCCGGCCGTCCTGTGCCGCAGGGGCTTGTGTCGCCGCGCGGGACGCCTGATGCCAAGCGCTTCGCGGTCTATCGCAACAATGTGCATGTCAGTCTCGTAGAGGCCGTCGCCGCGCGCTTTCCGGTGACCCGGCAACTGGTCGGCGAAGAGTTCTTCACCGGAATGGCGCGGGTCTATGTTGGCGAGAACAAGCCGCAAAGCCCGGTCATGCTGCATTACGGGGATAGCTTCCCGGACTTTGTGGCGGGATTTCCGCCAGCCTCCACTGTCCCTTATCTGGCCGACGTGGCGCGACTGGAAGCGGCCTGGAGCGACGCCTACAACGCGGCCGATCATGCTACGCTGCAGGTCGCCGAACTTGGGGCGGTCCCCCCGCAGCTGCTCGCCGAAGTGATATTGCAGCTGGCGCCGCCGACACGTTTCCTTCGCTCGCGCTTCCCTGTCGGCACCATATGGTCGGCGCACCAGGCCAGACCAGTAGTGATCCCCGCGGTGAAGGGAGGCGAATGCGTCTTGCTTACCCGTCCGGCAGCGGATGTTCGCGTGACCGTTATTCCGTCCGCAGACTTAGCGTTCCTTGAGTTCGTCCAGCAGGGGAAGTCCTTGAGTGAGGCCGCGGAAGCCGTCTTGACAAGCTTCCCCGATTTCGATCCCGGCGCGGCATTGGTCGGTCTGGCGGGGCTGGGCGCCTTTGCCGTTTCGCAAGCAGGAGCTTCAAAATGATCTTCGACGGTTTGTATCGGCTCTGGCAACGGCTCGACAACGGCCTTGGCGCGGTCCCGGCCGCCGTGCCGCTTCTGGCATTGCGCATTGCTCTCGCCATCCCGTTTTGGCGGTCCGGGATGACCAAATGGGATGGGTTTCTCAACCTGTCGACAGGTGCGCGCTATCTCTTCGAACAGGAATTCCGGCTGCACCTGTTCGGCCAGGCCATTGCCTATCCGGCACCGCTAACCATGGCCTTTCTGGCTGGACTGGGTGAAATCATCCTGCCGGTTCTATTGGTCCTGGGGCTGGGCACGCGTTTCGCCGCCCTGGGAATTCTGGGCATGACGATCGTCATCCAGCTGACCGTGCCCGATGGACTGGTGAACTTCCACCTGCCTTGGTTCGCCATGGCGCTCGCCTTACTCGTCTATGGTGGAGGCACCCTGTCGGCCGATCGCTTGCTGGGCACAGTGGTCGACAGCCGCCTCAGGGGGTCTGCACGCCCTGCGCCGTGACGTAGAGGGCATAGACGGAAGTGGTCGCGGTGATGAACAGCCGGTTCCGACGCGGCCCGCCAAAGGTGAGGTTGGAGACCACCTGTGGAACGCGAATCTTGCCGCAGAGCTTGCCGGTGTCATCAAAGACATGCACGCCATCTGCCGCTGAACACCAGATCCAGCCGTCCGTGTCCACGCGAAAGCCGTCCGGAATGCCGTTGTCAATGACGGCGAACGGCCCCCGGTCGACCACCGCCAGGCCGTCCTGCTCCAGGTGGAAGGCGCGGATATGGCGGGGCACATCTGGGTCGTGACTGGCGCCGGAATCGGCGACGTAAAGGCGCCTTTCGTCCGGTGAGAAGGCCAGCCCGTTGGGCTGCGCAAAATCGCCAATCATCAGCCGGATCTCGCCGGTCTGGCCGTCGATGCGGTAGACGCCGCGCACCGGTTGCTCGGGCTCGGACATGTAACCCTCATAGTCCGAACGAATGCCATAGGTGGGGTCGGTGAACCAGATCGACCCGTCGGACTTGACCACCACGTCATTGGGTGAGTTGAGCCGCTTGCCACCGAAGCTGTCGGCGAGCACGGTGAGCGTCCCGTCGAGTTCAGTGCGGGTCACACGACGCGGCCCATGTTCGCAGGAAATCAGCCTGCCCTGCCGGTCTCGTGTGTGGCCGTTGGCGTAGTTGGAGGGTTCTGAAAAGACACTGACCGAATTATCCCGCGGCAGATAGCGGTGCACCCGCTGGTTCGGTATGTCCGAAAAATAGAGGGCATCATGGTCGGAGAACCACACCGGGCCCTCGGTCCAGCGATGGCCGGTGCTGATCTCGTCCAGACGCGCATTACCGACGATCTTGTGCGCAAACCGGCCGTCGATGACTTCGTAGAGCTCTGATGCAGCCATAATCCCCTCCTTGCCCGCCAAGGCTTAGCCATATCGGCGCCGGGCGACAAGATGAGAGGCGCAATGTCCGCGGCGTCCGGCCTATCCGTGCCGGAGCGCCACCCTTCGAGAGATGCTACCGCTCCACGCAGAGCGCCACACCCATGCCACCGCCGATGCATAGGGTTGCCAGGCCCTTGCTAAGGCCATGGCGCTTCAGCTCATGCAGCAGCGTAACCAGGATGCGTGCGCCCGACGCTCCGATAGGATGACCCAGCGCGATGGCGCCGCCGCTGACATTGACGATCTCGGGGTTCCAACCCATGCCGGCATTGACCGCACAGGCCTGTGCCGCAAACGCTTCATTGGCTTCCACCCGGTCCAGATCGTCAATCGTCCAGCCAGCTTTCGCCAATGCCCTTTGCGAGGCCGGAATCGGACCCGTGCCCATGATGGACGGGTCGACACCGGCCGTCGCCCAACTGGCAATGCGGGCAAGGGGGGTGAGGCCGCGCCGCGTGGCATCCTCTTCGCGCATCAACACCAAAGCCGCTGCACCATCATTCAGGCCCGAGGCATTGCCGGCCGTGACCGTGCCGTCCTTGTCGAATGCGGGGCGAAGCTTTGCGAGGGTCTCGGCATTGGTGTCGGGACGCAAGTGATCATCGGTATCGACGACGACCGCGCCTTTGCGGGTTTCGATGCTGACTGGTGCGATCTCATCCTGGAAGTCCCCGGCGGCCTG
>NZ_CAJXJS010000013.1 GCF_913055165.1 uncultured Devosia sp. | reverse complement strand
ATGCCCAGCGAGAGCGGGGTCACGTCGAGCAGCAGCACGTCCTTGACGTCGCCCTGCAGCACACCGCCCTGAATGGCCGCGCCCAGCGCCACCACTTCGTCCGGGTTGACGCCCTTGTGCGGCTCCTTGCCGAACAGCTGCTTGACCGCTTCCTGCACCTTGGGCATGCGGCTCATGCCGCCCACCAGCACCACTTCGTCGATCTGGCTGGCCGAAACACCGGCGTCCTTCATCGCCTGCTTGCAGGGGTCGATGGTGCGCTGGATCAGGTCTTCCACCAGGCTTTCGAGCTTGGAGCGGCTGAGCTTGAGCGTCAGGTGCTTCGGCCCCGAGGCATCGGCGGTGATGAAGGGCAGGTTGATTTCGGTCTGGGTCGAGCTCGACAGCTCGATCTTGGCCTTTTCGGCAGCTTCCTTCAAACGCTGCAGAGCCAGCTTGTCCGAGCGCAGGTCGATGCCCTGCTCTTTCTTGAACTCGTCGGCCAGGTAGTCGACCAGACGCATGTCGAAGTCTTCACCACCCAGGAAGGTGTCGCCATTGGTGGACTTCACCTCGAACACGCCATCGCCGATCTCGAGGATGGAGATATCGAAGGTACCGCCGCCAAGGTCATAGACCGCGATGGTGCCCGAATTCTTCTTGTCCAGGCCATAGGCAAGCGCGGCCGCAGTCGGCTCGTTGATGATGCGCAGCACATCCAGGCCCGCAATCTTGCCGGCATCCTTGGTCGCCTGGCGCTGGCTGTCATTGAAGTAGGCCGGAACGGTGATCACGGCCTGCGTCACGGTCTCCCCGAGATAGCTCTCGGCGGTTTCCTTCATCTTCTGCAGCACCATGGCCGAAATCTGCGACGGCGAGAACTTGTCGCCATTGGCTTCCACCCAGGCGTCGCCATTGTCGGCCTTGACGATCTTGTAGGGCACCAGGCCCTTGTCCTTCTCGACGGTCTTGTCTTCGAAGCGGCGACCGATCAGGCGCTTGACTGCAAACAGGGTGTTTTCCGGATTGGTCACTGCCTGCCGCTTGGCCGGCTGGCCGACCAGGCGCTCGCCGTCCTTGGAAAAGGCAACCATGGAGGGCGTGGTCCGCGCGCCTTCCGCATTTTCGATGACCTTGGGATTGCTGCCGTCCATCACGGCCACGCAGCTATTGGTGGTACCCAGGTCGATACCGATGACTTTAGCCATTTACTCTGCCTCTCTCTCAGCAAACCCGCCATGGAAGCCCTCTCAATGAAAGCAGCTTCCTGGCCCGAAAAGGGGCCGGGGTCCCTCGTAGGTTTCTATAAATTCCACGCCCCGAATTGGGGCCTCGGGGCGTATATAGGGGGGTGTCATGAACGCTTCAAGCGCGCGGATCGGGGAATTTCCCCAAGATCGGCCGTCCGTCTTGCCCTGGCCATGCAAGTTGGCATAGCTGCATGCCCGATGACAGAGATTACAGCGGCAGTGGAAAACATTAGAAGCGGTCCATGATCACGCCCGGCACCGTGCTGCTGCACGACAATCTCAATCCTGACGGCCAGAACTTGTTGTTCCAGAACCCGCGCGAGGTGCTGGTGGCCCATACGGCCACCGAGGCCCGGCAGGCGCTGGAGCGAATCGCGGGGGCCGGGCAGCAGCGCCTCTGGGCCGCTGGCTATCTGGCCTATGAGCTGGGCCTTGTGTTCGAGGAACGGCTCGCCGGCCTGCTCCCCGAGCGCAGCAACACCCCGCTCATCTGGTTTGGCCTTTACGACGCGCTACAGCGTCTGACCGGCCCCGAAGTCTCAGCGCTCTTCGCGGACGCTCCCGAGGGACGGGCGACGGGCCTCACACCGTCCTGGACGCTCGAACAATACCTGCCCGCCTTCGAGCGGGTGAAGGCGCTGATCGCTGCCGGCGACACCTACCAGGTCAATCTCACCTTGCGCGCCCGCTTCGCTCTTGAGGGTGATCCGCTTGGGCTCTACCGAACGCTGGCGCAAAGCCAGCCCGTCGCCTATGGCGCCTATATCCACGCCGGCGACCACCATGTTCTCTCGCGCTCCCCCGAACTTTTCGTCTCGGGTGAGGGTGACCGGCTGAAGGCCCGGCCGATGAAGGGAACGCTGAAGCGCGGTTTGTCATCGGCCGAGGATCAGGCTGGACGGGCGGCGCTGGCTGCCGACCCCAAGAACCGGGCCGAGAACCTGATGATTGTCGACCTGCTGCGCAACGATCTGGGGCGCATCGCCGAGATTGGCTCGGTCCGGGTGACAGACCTGTTCACGGTCGAGACCTATAGAAGCCTGCATACCATGACCTCGGGGATCGAGGCGCTGAAGCGCCCGGACGTCGGTATCGCCGAGGTGCTCGAGAACCTTTTTCCCTGCGGATCGGTTACTGGAGCGCCCAAAGTCAGGGCCATGGAAATCATCAACGATGTCGAGGCCGCACCGCGCGGGCTCTATACCGGGTCGATCGGTTATGTGGCCCCATCAGGCGATTTCAGCTTCAATGTTGCCATTCGTACGGCGGTGATCGACCGGCATGGCCAGGGCGAGATCGGGGTTGGGGGCGGAATCGTCGCCGATTCGGTAGGCAGCGACGAATATGCGGAGGCCTTGCTCAAATTGTCCTTTCTTGCCGATCCGGCCCCGCCCGTGACCTTGATCGAAACCTTCAAATGGACGCCGGAGGACGGCTATGTTCTGCTCGACCGGCATCTGGACCGGCTGGTCGGTTCGGCGGCCTATTTTGCCCTGCCGGTCACGCGTGAGTCGGCGGGTGCTTATCTTGCCGCCAAAGCGGTGGATTGGACGGGGCCGATGCGAGTACGTCTGACCCTGTCGGATGCCGGGTTGGACCTGAGCGCGGTGCCCCTGCCCCCGACACCGGAAAAATTCCGGTTCGCCATTGCCGAGGAAATCCTGGATTCAGGCAGCCTCTGGCTGGCCCACAAGACCACCAATCGCGCCTTCTACGATGGGCCACGCCAGCGGGCGCATGACCTGCGCGGACTGGATGAGCTGGTCTTTACCAATGAGCGCGGCGAATTGACCGAGGGTAGTTTCACCAATCTCTTCGTCGAGCGGGATGGAAAGCTCTTCACCCCGCCGCTCACCTCCGGCCTCCTGCCCGGTACGCTCCGGGCCGAGCTGATCGCTCAAGGCAAGGCAGAAGAGCGCGTCCTCACCCTTGCCGATCTGCGTGCCGCCGAGGCAATCTGGCTGGGCAATTCCGTGCGCGGCCTCATTCGCGCCGAGTGGGTAGACCGGGAGACGCCGAAAACATGACCATTGCCATCGCTCCAGAAGACGTCCTGATCGTTGTGGATGTGCAGTATGATTTCCTGCCCGGAGGCAATCTGGCAGTGGCCGGCGGCGACGAGATCGTGCCGCTGATCAACAAGCTGGCCACCCGCTTCAGGAACGTGGTGTGCACCCAGGACTGGCACCCGGCGGACCACATCTCCTTTGCCAGCCAGCATCCGGGCAAGGCGCCATTCGAGACGATCGAACTGGACTATGGCACCCAGGTGCTCTGGCCAGATCACTGCGTGTGGCAGACGCGCGGTGCCGAACTGAGCCGCGACCTCGACATTCCCCAGGCCCAGCTGATCATCCGCAAGGGCTACAACCGATCGATCGACAGCTATTCGGGCTTCCAGGAGGCCGATCGCCAGACCCTGACGGGCCTTGCCGGCTATCTCAATGAGCGCGATGTCGGCCGGCTCTATGTCGTCGGCCTGGCCACCGATTTCTGCGTCGCCTGGACGGCGCTGGACGGCGCTGCCGGTGGGTTTGATGTCACGGTAATCGAAGATGCGACGCGGGCCATCAATGCCAATGGCTCGCTGGAACACGCCTGGGCCGACATGGAAGCGGCGGGGGTGAGCCGTATTCAGAGCCGGGATATCCTGGGCTAGATCTTCGCCCCATCCACATTGGTTGTGACGCCGCCCGCTTCGATTCGCCTGATCACCAGCGCATAATCGCTGCGACCATTTGCAAACAGCCGGAACAGGCCATCGCGTCCGGCAAATCCGGCCGGATTGGTCAGCAGGCTCGCCTCATAGGGCGGGGTGGCCAGCGAGAGGGTGTTCACATTGGCCAGGATGGTGGCGGTATAGGCGATGGTGGCCATTTGCGGTGGATTGCCACCAAAACGCGCCGCATAGTCGGCGCGAATGGCATTGAGCCCGGCCTCGTCCACAGCCGGAAAGATTGCCCCGGCCAAGGCAGGGCTGCGCAACAGGGCGGCATCGTTTGCCCAGTCGGCCGAGCCGACCAATTGCACCATGTCGCCAGTGACACCGCCTTGAGCTAGGAGCCCGGCAAAGGTGCCGGCGCTGGCGCGGTCGGGAATGAACAGCGCATCGATCATGCCGCGATCGATCAGCGGCCTGGCCTGATCAACGATCTGCTGCGCTTCGGCGATGTTAGAGAAGGTGTAGACCGCGCTGGGATTGAACCCGGCGGCGATGGCCTGTTGCCGGAAGGCGGTCGCCAGCGCTTCGCCATAGGGTGTCGCCGGAAAGATGCCTGCGGGGCCGCGCCGGCCCTGATCGCGCAGATAGCGCACGGCCCGCTTCATCTCGGTTTCCGGCAAGACGTTGAGCACATAGACCCCGGGACCGGCCACAGCGCTATTATTGGCAAAGCCGATCAGCGGAATGCCTGCCGCCCGCGCCACAGTACCCGCTGCCGTCACCTGCTCGGCCGTCAGTGGACCCAGGATGAGCTTGACCCCCTCGGCCACTGCGGCATTGGCCGCACTGGTGGCGCCGGCGGCGCTGTCGCCGGTGTCGCGCAGCGAAATGGTGATGTTCTCACCGATATTGGGATTGGCCTCGATGAAGGCGATGGCAAGCTTTGATGCATTGGCCAGCGCCTTGCCCAATTGGCTGAGCGCCGCATTGCCCGAGAGCGGCAGGAGCAAGGCGACGCTGACCCGCCCGCGCCCGAACTGTTCTTTCGGCGCGCTGGCGACCGGCAATAGACCACCGCCCTGCCCGCCTTCGCCCCCGGTCCAGGGCAGGGAGAAGCTGCGCGAACCCCATTGCAGCGAGCCGGGCGAGCAGGCAGCCAGGGTCGAGGCCAGCCCGGCCAGGACCATGCGCCGGCCCCATCTCGCCCCTTTCTCCCCTATTTCCATCCGATGCCGCTGCGAATGCTCACAATGTGTTAACAAGGTCGCCCCATATGGTTAACCAATGTTTGAGATGGGCGAGGTCAGTCGATGAGCGGCGAGAGCAGGGACTATTTCATCGCCGGCACGCGATTTGAGGCTCCGCCCCTGGCGCCGGGGCTCTATGTCGTCGCCACGCCGATCGGCAATTTGCGCGACATCACCCTGCGGGCGCTGGAGACCCTGGCAGCGGCGGAACTGGTGTTGTGCGAAGACACGCGCACTTCGGCAAAGCTGCTCGATCACTATGGCATCAAGGCGCGACGCCAGGCCCTGCATGAACACAATGAGCGAGACAAGGCGGACCATATAGCGGCTTTGGTGGCGGGCGGAGCGGCCATTGCGTTGATCTCGGATGCCGGCACGCCGCTGCTGTCCGACCCCGGCTTCCCCCTGATTCGGGCGCTGGCCGAGAAGGACTTGCCGGTCTTTCCCATTCCCGGCGCCTCGGCCCTGTTGTCGGCTTTGGTGGTGGCAGGCCTGCCCACCGACGCCTTTGCCTTTCACGGTTTCCTGCCGCCCAAGGCGGGTGCGCGCACCAATGCCCTGGAAAAACTCAAGGATTCACGTGAAACGCTGGTGTTCTACGAATCGCCCCGGCGCCTCGCCGCGAGCCTTGCCGGCATGGCCGAAGTGCTGGGGGATCGTCCGGCCGTGGTGTCGCTCGAACTGACCAAGCGCTTCGAGCGCACATCTCGCGGCTCGCTATCCGAACTGGCCGGCCAGTTCGGCGCGGGCGAGACGAAAGGCGAAGCGGTGATCGTGGTCGCCGGAGCGGCCGAGCCGAGCGCTCCGGCCGCCGAAGACTGGCAGGCTGCGCTGGCGGACGCCATGGCCGGTCAGCCGCTGCGCGCGGCCGTCGATGAGATCGCAGCGCGCTTCGGCCTCAAGCGCAAGGAAGTCTATGATGCCGCGCTCGCCCGCAAGAACACCCAGTAAGAAGCGGGTCACGGCCGAGCGCCGTGGTCATCGCGGCGAGACGCTGGCGGCGCTGTTCCTGCAGCTGAAACTCTATCGGTTGCGCGACCGGCGCTATAAGACCCCGATGGGCGAGATCGACCTGGTCGTGGAAAAGGCGGGCGCCATCGTCTTTGTCGAGGTCAAGGCCCGCGCCGGGGCCGCCGACGAATTTCTCACCCATGCCGCAATTAATCGTCAGCGGATCACGCGTGCTGCGCATTATTGGCTGGCGCGCCACCCGGCCGAGGCCGGCAAGGATTTCCGTTTCGACGTGATTCTGCTTGCACCCGGGCGCTGGCCACGCCATCTCATCAACGCCTTTCCTGCAGCGTGAGTATTGCCATGTCGCTCAAAGTCGCCGTCCAGATGGACCATGTTTCAACCATCAATCCGACTGGCGATTCCACCTTCGCCATGATGCTGGAAGCCCAGGCGCGCGGGCACCAATTGCTGCACTATACGCCCGACACGCTGTCGCTGCGGGGCGAGGTCGTGTCCGCCTTGGCCCAGCCGATCACGGTGACCGATGCCCCCAAGGGCCAGCATTTCATCCTGGGCGAAGCGGCACGGGTGGATCTCTCCACCCAGGACGTGGTGCTGATGCGCCAGGACCCGCCCTTTGACATGAACTACATCACGCTCACCCATCTGCTCGAGCGCATCCATCCCGATACCCTGGTAGTCAATCCGCCTTCGGCCGTGCGCAACGCCCCGGAAAAAATCCTCGTCACCGAGTTTCCCGATCTGATGCCGCCGACGCTGGTGACGCGCGACAGGGCCGAAATCCACGCCTTCCGCCGCGAGCACGGCAATATCATCGTCAAGCCGCTCTACGGCAATGGCGGGGCCGGCGTGTTCTTTATCCAGGAGGGCGACCATAATCTGGCGAGCCTGCTCGAGCTGTTCGAACAGAATTATCGCGAGCCCTTCATGGTGCAGCGCTACCTGCCCGATGTGCGCCAGGGCGACAAGCGCATCATCATCATCGATGGCGAGCCGGTCATGGGTCTTAACCGCATTCCCGCCGATGGCGAGGCGCGCTCCAATATGCATGTCGGCGGCCGCCCGGAACTGTCTCCGCTGACCGAGCGCGAAAAGGAAATCTGCGCGGCCATTGCCCCGGCGCTGAAGGAGCGCGACATGATCTTTGTCGGCATTGACGTGATCGGCGGCTATCTCACAGAGATCAACGTCACCTCCCCCACCGGCATTCGCGAGATCAAGCGCTTCGGGGGACCCGATATTGCCGTGCTCATCTGGGACGCGATCGAAAAGCGGCGGGGATAGTGGTCGCAACAACCTTTGGAATGGTGTGTTGGCCGCGCACCGTGGAGGGCCGAATGGCCAAGGCGATCACCTACACCAAGCACGCCATGACCGCGATTTCCGAGCGAGGTCTTAGGCTTGACTGGGTTGAACTAGTTGCTCGCCATCCGCAGTGGACTGAGCCTGATCCGATTGATCCCGAGGTCGTGCGCCATTTCGGCATGCTTCCGGAACTCGGCGGTCGCTTCCTGCGTGTTGCCTTGGTGGAAACAGACACGGAATACCGTATAGTATCGACGTTTCTGGACAGGCGAGCGAAGCCAAAATGACCAAGCCAACAGTCAAGTACGACCCTGATGCGGACGCCGCCTATATCCGCTTTTCCGCCGGCGCGGTCGAGGAAAGCGAAGAGGTTTCTCCTGGTATTGTGCTCGACTTCGACAAGGACGGCCATATCGTCGGCATGGAGGTGCTGCAGGCGCGCAAGCAGTTGCCGCCGGACATGCTGGAGCAAGCGGCCTGAATTGCTCTCGCCTCGCAAATACCCTAGTGCTGGGGCCTGAATGGGGACTCCGGCATGAATACCTTTCTTGTTGCATTCGCTACGCTGTTCGCCACCGTCGGCGTGGCCGATATTGCGTTCATTTTTGCCGCCCTGACCAAGGACAACACCCCGGCCCAGCGCCGCATCTTTGCGACCCGCGGCGTGCTGGTAGCTCTGGCGATCCTTCTGTTCTTCGCTGTCCTGGGCAATGCCATCCTGGACCTGTTCGGCATCACCATTCCAGCCTTGCGCACCGCCGGCGGCGTGCTGCTGTTGCTGATCGCCATCGACATGGTCTTCGCGCGACATTCAGGCGGCACCGGCACCACCAGCGAGGAAGAGCTGGAAGCCCGGCAGAGCCAGGATATTTCGGTCTTCCCCCTGGCCATGCCGCTCATGGCGGGGCCCGGCGCCATTTCCGCGGTGATCCTGCTGACAACCGGGGCCAAGAGTGATTTCGAATTCTGGCTGGTTCTGGCTGCCATTGTTGTCATCCTGGCGCTTTGCTGGCTGACGCTTTTGATTGCCATTCCCATTCAGCGCCTTCTGGGCCTGACCGGCCTTTCGGTGGTTTCACGGATTGTCGGCATTCTGCTGGCGGCGCTGGCCGTGCAGTTCGTCTTTGACGGCATCAAGGCCAGTGGATTGCTGGGTGGCTAGGCAGCCCCGCGATTTGTCGAAAATTTTCAGCGTTAACGAAGGTTTAACGCTATTCTTGCCTTCAGACGCCCTGGGGCGCAGAGATGACTGCAGCAATACCTATGGGAGTTATCCATATGCGTTTGGCTGCCGCGCTGACCCTGCTGATCTTCGCCATCATGGCCACCAATGTTGCCGGAACGGGCGCAACCCGGTCCGAATTGCTGAGCCCCATAGCGGTCGATCTTTGAGGTCTATCGCCCGCTATTGACAGGCGCAGAGGACTCTTCGCGCGAGATGCCGACGCCAAAGGCATCGACGCGCCCCACCGGGGCCTCGATCAGCCGTTCCAGCGAGAAGCCCGGCGAACCGGTGGCAGTGCTGCCGGCCGTCAGAAGGTCGCTGGCCCGGTCCGGCACCCGGCCAAGTGGCATCACCGCCCCTGCTACCTCCAACAGGCGAATCTGGCCAAGGCCCTGAAATGGCGGGCGCAGCATGCCGGCCGCATCCGTGCCCTGCAGGGGATCAACGACAGCCACGCTCACCCGGCCGCCGCGATAAAAGGTGCGCATGGTCTGGCTGATATAGAAAGCCAGCTTGTCCGAACCGGCCGAGGAAAAGTGAATGCCGTCATCCTTGCGCATCAGCGCATTCTGCCCGTTCACATCCGGACCATAGGCGGCATACTTGCCCTCGCCATCGGCAAAGCGCTCGAAGATGTCGAGATATTCGGCACCGCCGGAAAAAGCCGCCAGCCTGTGCAGGGAACTGATCTGGTTGATCGCCGCCGAATACTGGCTGCGTGACATGGGCGGCAGGCCCATCCAGATCACCGGTTTGCGCGCCGCGCGCAGCTGGCCCAGAAATTCGTTGAGGCGGGCCTGATATTCCTGCGTCCAACCCTCGCTCAGGGGGGCGAAGGACTGGCCATTGGCGTTGATGTCCTGATTATCGTTGATGCCGATGATCACCACTGCCAGATCGAAGCTGTCCTTGGCGATTTCCTCCCGCAGGGCCGCATTCCAATCAAAATAGTCGTCGCGTACGAAGCCGGATGAGCTTACGCCCTGCCCGATGACGACCAGATTGGGGTCCTCGGCATAGAAGCGTTCCAGCGCCTTGGCCAGATCGATAGCCAGGGAATCGCCGAAGACCGCGAGCCGCGTGGCATCGGTCGCCTTGTCAACTGCCGGCTTGGGGGGCGGCAGGGCGGCGGGCGCCGGTGCAGCCTGGGGGCGTGGCCGCGTCTGCTGAACCTGTGGTGCCGGCTGCGGTTCTTCCCCGAACAACAGGTCGAACAGCGTCCGCCGGCGCGGCTGTTCGTTTTGCGCCACCAGCACCCGGTCATCCGAGACAGGCTGCGCCTGTACCGGCGCGCCCCCGGCGAGCGCCATGACCATCACCATCAGGACCAGGAAAAATCGCATTGCAGGCCTGTTCGAAGCACGTTCATCCGCTTCTATCACCACCGCCGGGGCAAGGCCACGCCGCTCCCCTTCCCGTTACTACAGGGCGTTGGCGAGCGCTTCATGGGCGGCGCGGGTCACAAATCCATCGGCAACCTCGCCGCGCTGGGCCTGGAAGCGGGCATAGGCGGCCTGGCTGATCGGCCCGATCCGCCCGTCGATCACCCCGTCATAATATCCCAGCTGCTTGAGCGCAGCCTGGATGTCCCGGCGCTGGGCGAGATTGGGAAATTGTGTCCCACGTGGCCAGGGCGTGACAAAGGGGCCGCTGCCCTTGAGGCGGTCGGTCAAATGGGCCACCGCCATGGCGTAGCTGTCGGAAAAATTATAGCCCTTGAACACCAGGTAATTGGCGGTCATCAGGAATTTCGGACCATCTTTCCCGGCCGGCACATAAAGAAAGACCGGGGTCGAGAGGTCGGCGAATTGGCGATTGGCGACGCGGACTATGCCGCGCTCGGCAAAGAAGGATATCGGCCGCAACTGCTCGCGGCTGGCCAGCAGATAGTCGAAGCCTGGCGGCACCACGACCTCAAAACCCCAGTCCAGCCCGGGCTGGTAGCCCAAGCGCTTGAGATAGTTTGCGCTGGTCGCCAGGGCATCGGCCAGGGAGGTGTGCAGGTCGACGCGGCCGTCGCCGTCGCCATCGGTGCCGTGCGCCAGAACGTTGGATGGATTGACCTGCAGATGGCCAATGGCGCCGGCCCAGGAGCCGACCGGCGATACGCCGCCATTGGCGGCAGCCAGCTTCAGGGCGGCGACGAAATCGGCCTTGTCCTCGGCAAAACGGCTGCGCCTATGCCAGGCGACGGTGGCCAGGGACCGGACGATGGGCCGGATCAGGCTGTCATTGGAAAGCACGGCGCCATAGTCGGTTTCCATCCCCCAGATGGCGCCCAGCACATAGGGGTCGACGCCATAGGCCTGACCGACAGCGGCAAACAAATCACGGTGCCGCGCCATGGCCGCCTTGCCGCGGTCGATGCGGCCGGTCGAGACGCGATTATCGAGATAGTCCCAAATCGGGGTGGTGAACTCCGGCTGGGTTTCCACCAGGTCGGGAACGCGCGGATCAGGCGTCAGGCCCGTTGTTATGGCGTCATAGAAATCGCCATTGACGCCCGCTGCAACGGCTTCACCGCGAAATCCGCGCAGGAACGCATCGAAGCCTTCGACCGGCTGGGCCAGGGCCGGCACAACCAGCGCCAGCCAGATCACTACCCCCAGCCGATACAGCATGCATGCGCTCCTAGCGATTGCGCGTCATCAGGTGCCGTTCCCAATTATAGGCGGTTTCGACGATTTCGTTGAGATCATCATGCTGCGGCACCCAGCCGAGCATGGTCCGGACCTTTTCGCCCGTCGCGGTGATCGACGCCGGGTCGCCGGCGCGGCGTGGGCCTTCGTCGGCCCGGAAGTGAACGCCCGAGACCTTGCGCACCGTGTCAACGACTTCGCGCACCGAATAGCCCCGACCATAGGCGCAATTGAGCGTGGTGCTCTCGCCCCCGCCGCGCAGATGTTTCAGGAGCAGCGCATGGGCGGCAATGAGGTCGCTGACATGGATATAGTCACGTACGCAGGTGCCGTCCGGGGTCTCATAATCAATGCCAAAGATATCCATCTTCTCGCGCTTGCCCAGGGCGGCCTGGCAGGCAACCTTGATCAGATGGGTGGCCTCGGGGGTGGATTGGCCCGAGCGCTTCTGCGGATCGGCACCGGCCACGTTGAAATAGCGCAACACCCCATAGGTAATCGGATGGGCGGCGGCGACGTCGGCCAGCATCCACTCGGTCATCAGCTTGCTCTTGCCATAGGGGGACATGGGATTGAGCGGGGTTTCCTCCACCACCGGCGCCAGGCCGGTCATGCCGTAGACCGCGGCGGTGGACGAGAAGATGAAATGCTTCACCCCGCCCCTGACGGCCGCCTCGATCAGATTGCGCGAAGTGGCGGTGTTGTTGCCGTAATATTTGAGCGGGTTGGTGACCGATTCGGGCACCACGATGGAGCCGGCGAAATGGATGATTTCGGTAATGCCGTGCTTTTCGATCAGCTCCAGCACGCGGTCGATGTCCCCGGCATTGCCCGGCTCGAAGATGGCGCGGCCATCAATGGCCCAATCGAACCCGGTCACCAGATTGTCGAGCACGACGATTTTCTCTCCGGCATCGGCCAGATTGAGCACCATATGACTGCCGATATAGCCGGCGCCCCCGGTAACCAAGACACTCATTATCGCTAACTCCCGACATCGTAACGCTATTTGGTTGCAACAATATGTGGCAGATGTTGATTTAGCTTTACGTCGCCTATCCCCCGAATGCCACTCAGGAGAGCATCGCGTGTCCAAACGTGTCCGTACAGCCGTGTTTCCCGTCGCCGGTCTTGGAACCCGCTTCCTTCCCGCCACCAAGGCCATGCCCAAGGAAATGCTGACCGTGGTGGATAGGCCGCTGATCCAATATGCGGTCGATGAGGCCCGCGAGGCCGGCATCGAGCACTTCGTGTTCGTCACTGGCCGCAACAAGGGCGTGATCGAGGATCACTTCGACCGGCAGTTCGAGCTGGAGGCCACCCTGGAAAGCCGCGGCAAGACCAAGGCGCTCGAGGAGCTGCAGAAGGACCTGCCCTCGGCCGGCCGCACCAGCTTCACCCGCCAGCAGGAGCCACTGGGCCTCGGCCATGCCGTCTGGTGCGCACGCGATATCGTCGGCGACCAGCCCTTCGCCCTGCTGCTGCCGGACATGATCTTCCAGGCCAAGCCTGGCGTGCTCAAGCAAATGATGGATGCCTATGAAGAGCGGGCCGGCAATATTGTCGGCGTCGAGGAGTGCGCCTGGGAGGACGTTTCCTCCTATGGCGTGGTGGTGCGCGGGGATGGGCCCGATGAAGGTTTCGTCATCAATGGCATGGTCGAAAAACCCAAGCGGGAGGAGGCCCCTTCCAATCTCTTCATCTCCGGCCGCTATATCCTGCAGCCCGAAATCTTCGCGCTGCTGGCTGAGCAGACACGCGGCGCTGGTGGCGAGATCCAGCTGACCGACGCGATGCAGTCGCTGATGGGCCAGCAGCCTTTCACGGGTGTGAAGTACCGCGGCAAGGTCTATGACTGCGGCTCCAAGCTCGGCTTTCTCACCGCCAATGTGGTCTTTGCCCTGGACCGCCCCGATATCCGCCCGGGTTTCATCGAGGAACTGCGCAAGCTCGATCTCGAAGACAAGCTCTAGGCGGCCGCCATCAGCGCCGGATCGTGACCCCGAGGCTGACCGTGTGGCTGTCCAGCACGCCGCTGAGGCTGTTGTCACGATGTGCATAGCCGTAATCGGCTGAAACGGCGGTGTGGGGGCCCAGCTTGTAGTCGGCGCCCATGCCCAGCCCGTGCCGCTTCTCGGTCTCGGTGCTGGCTTCGATCCATGACCGGCCCCATTCGGCCGAGGCCCGCAGGCGCAGCCAGGCATTGACGGTGTAGTCGATCTCGGCAGTGGCCGTATGGGACACCCGGGCGGTGCCGTTCGTGTCGGCGCCGGTGGGCGCGACAGTGGTGGCCAGCGAGGCCTTGAGATTGACCGTGGGATCCGGGGCGAAGCTCACACTGGCATCGTAGAGCTGCGTGGTGATGTCGGACAGTGCAGCATTGTCGAAGTCATGCTGGCCCACACCAACCGACGCACTGGCGGTGAGCAGACCACTCCAGTTCCCAGCGAGGCCGGCGCGCAAGGACCGGCTGGTCGCGTCCGTCTGGACGCCACTGGCAGGGGCCGTGTCGAACCAATCACGACCCAGGCTGGCCTCGCCAAAAACCTCGATGATCGGTGTTGCCTGGAAGCCCAGGCGCAGGGCGGCATCGGCCTCCCAGACATTCTGGCTGGAATTGTCCGTCACCCCGGTATCGGATCGCGTGGTAGGGCCATAGATGCTGCGTTTGAGATCGCCGGAAAGGCCCAGATTGAAATGGCCGAACCGCCGCTCAATTTCTGCGCCCATACCGCCCGTAACCTCCAGGGGCGGCGTGATGATGAGCGGATTGAGCCCAGGTGTAGAGGACAAATCGCGCGCCAGCCCGAGTTGGGCCGAGGCCCCCAGCGTGGTGTCGCGATCAAGCCGCGTGGTGGTCCGAAGATCGAGATCGAGGGCGGTCGCTCCAAGCGTGCCGTCATCGTCACGCACCAGCTCTGCCGTCCCGTCCAGCGTGATATCGGTCCTCACGCCCTGATGCGTGGCGGTGACGCCGGGGGTCAGCCTGGTGACAAAGCTCTGTCCGGTGGTGGCGGTGGTATAGCTGCCCTTGAGGCCGACGGACCAATCGATCTCAAAGGGGGGGTGACCCGGCTCCGGCGGCACCGCGAAGCCATCGGGAACCGGCGCGGCCGGATAGAGGCCCGGCGTCAGCCGTTCATTGGCCAGCGCTGACTCGTCGATGACGAGCGGATCGGCCAGGACCGCGCCAGCCAGGGCCGTGCCTGCCAGCATCGCTCCCAGCACTGTCCGAATTGTCCGGGCCAAATCCCGCTCCGCCGATCATGCCGGCAGACATGCGAAAGCCGGCGCAGCCCCATGGGCCGGGTGCCAATCCTTGCAGCTTATGGTTAATGAAAGCTTGAGGAAGTCCGTGCAGACCTTGCGCCACAAGGATTTAGCACCGGCTGGATGCTCTAGACAGGCTCGATGCGCAGGACGGGTCCCTCCGCCCCGACAATGCGCACCCGCTGCCCGGCAGGCAGATCCGGGCCGCGCACCCGCCAAGTGGTGTCGCCAATGGTCAGGCGGCCAAATCCATCCACGATCGGATGATCCAGCACCACCTCGCGGCCGATGAAATGCTCGGTGCGCTCATTGAGCAAGGGTCGGTCGGTTTGGGTGGCACGGTTACGCGTGAACCTGACCCAGAGCAGAATCGAGACCAGCGACAGCACGCCAAACACCAGCCATTGCACCGGCCAGGCGAGCGGCTGGAACAGGGTGATGAGACCGGTGAGAATGCCAGCGATGCCCATCCACAAAAGGAACCCGCCGGGCAAGACCAGTTCGAGCGCCAGCAGCACCAGCCCGGCGACGATCCAGCTCCAGGGACCGTTCTCGACCAGGAAATTGACGATCTGCATGGATTTGCTCCGTCAGCCCTGGCCGGATGTGCTGCTGGGCGGCCGGCCGGAGCGGGCCGGGGCCGGCCTGTCGGTGCCGAAGGTTTCCTTGGCGATCTCGGCGATGCCGCCAATGGCGCCGATAACGCTGGAGGCTTCCACTGGAAGCATCAGCAGTTTCTGGTTGGGCGCCGTCGCCACCTTCTCCAGCGCCTTGATGTAGTTGTTCGCGACAAAGTAATTGATCGCCTGCACATTGCCCGCTGCAATCGCCTCGGACACCAATTGGGTGGCCTTGGCTTCGGCCTCGGCGGCGCGCTCGCGAGCCTCGGCATCGCGGAACGCCGCTTCGCGGCGGCCCTCGGCCTCAAGCACCTGCGCCTGTTTTTCGCCCTCTGCCTTGAGAATGGCAGCCTGCCGGCGCCCTTCGGCTTCCAGAATGGTGGCGCGCTTCTCACGTTCGGCCTTCATTTGCCGGCCCATGGATTCGACCAGGTCCTTGGGTGGATCGATATCCTTGATCTCGATCCGGGTGATCTTGACGCCCCAGGGCGATACGGCGGTATCGACCACGCGCAGCACGCGGTCATTGATCTCGTCGCGATGGCTCAAAAGCTCATCGAGATCCATGGAGCCCATGACGGAACGGATATTGGTCATGGTCAGGTTGAGAATGGCGTTTTCCAGATGGGTCACCTCGTAGGCGGCCGAGGCGGCATCAAGCACCTGGTAGAAGGTGACGCCATTGGCGGTGACCGTGGCATTGTCGCGGGTGATGACCTCCTGGTGCGGCACGTCCAGCACCTGCTCCATTACGTTCATCTTCTTGCCGATCGTGTCGATGAACGGCACGATGAGGTTGAGGCCGGGTTTCAGCGTACGCGTATATTTGCCGAACCGCTCGATGGTGAAATTGTAGCCCTGCGGGACCGTCTTGGCGCCGGCGAACAGCACCAGCACGAACAAAACCCCCAGCCCGATCAGGGTCACGCTGAGGCCATCGAGCCCCAACTCATTGAAAAAGCCCATTGACGCCGCCCTCCAGTGCTGTCTCGCGCCGCAACTTTATGCGGCGGCTTGGCGCTTGGATAGCGACAAAATTGCCAGGTTATTTGGCCGGCAGGCACCGCCCGCTGGCCTGCAGCGCCGCAATCGCGCGCGGATCGCAGCCGGTATGGAGGAACATCAACCAGTCTTCGGTCGAACCATAGAACACATTGCGGTCGACCTCGCCGCGCACGCCCGGCACCACCCCGGTCTGGGTATATTGCCAGAAGGTCCAGGGCCGGTTCTGGTAGCGCTCATGGGGCTCTGCCGCGGTCGAGCGCAGCCAGAACGCATTGGGGAAATATTCACCCGCCAGAATGTCCCGATGGAAATTCATATCGGTATAGATGATCGGCAGCCTGCCGGTATGGCGCTCCATCACGTCCAGCATCAGGCGGATCTTTTCCAGCGCATCGGCCTTGTTCGGCTTGGTCTTGCAGCTCGAATGGTTGTTCCACTCCAGGTCAAGCACTGGCGGCAGGGCGCTGGGGTCGTAGGGCACGTTCTGGGTGAACCAGGCGGCCTGTTCCGAGGCCAGCGAGCACCAGGTCATGAAATGATAGGCCCCGCGCGGCATCCCGGCTTCACGCGCCCGCTCCCAATTTACCCGGAAATTGGGGTCGACATAGTCCTTGCCCTCGGTCGCCTTCATGAAGACGAAATGTGTGCCCGCAGCCCGGGCGCGCGCGAAATCGACATTCTCCTGATAGCGCGCCACGTCGATCCCCTGGATCGGCATGCCCCGCGCGCGGTCGACACCGGAATGGGGCCGATTATCGCCAGGAATGGCGCTATAGAGCCCGCCCATGCTGCCACAGGCGGCCAAGGCCACCACGGCAAGGCTCAGAACGGCGCCGCGAAACGCGGCGGAGACGGAGCGACGGATAGTCAGGGACATGACGGAAAACACTCAAACGCAACAAGAAAACGCTGTCCTTTGATTCAACATGGCCCGGTTAATGGAGTTTTAGGGTAACCATTGTGGCAGCGTGCATGGTTAACAGGCCATCTTTCGTTCGCTCTTCGTTCTTGCTGGTGCCAATGTGATCTGCTAGCGTGCCGTCGGCAATTGGGGGCAGCGCCGATGGTCACGCGCGTGACGACTGTAGCGTTTCAAGGCATCGAAGCGGTGCCCGTGGATGTGCAGGCCCAGATTGCCCCCGGCTTTCCCAACCTCGTGCTGGTCGGTCTGCCGGACAAGGCGGTGCGCGAGAGCGGCGAGCGGGTGCGGGCGGCGCTGACGGCGACAGGGCTGGGTCTGCCTCCCAAGCGCATTACCATCAACCTGGCTCCGGCCGACCTGCCCAAGGAAGGCAGCCATTACGATCTGCCCATTGCGCTGGCCCTGATGGGAGCGCTCGGCGCCATTCCGCAGGATGCCCTGGATGGTTTCATGGCGCTGGGCGAATTGGGGCTTGATGGCCGGCTCGCCCATGTGGGCGGCATTCTACCGGCAGCCATGGCCGCCAGCGCCAAGGGGATGGGGATCATTTGCCCAAAAATCTCGGGTCCGGAGGCCGCCTGGGCGGGCGAGGAGATCGATATCATCGCTGCCGACAGCCTGATCGCCCTGGTCAACCACCTGACCGGTCATCAGCTGCAGGCAAGGCCGCAGCCGGGCCGCCATCTGGCCGCCCCCGGTGCCTTGCCCGATCTCATCGACGTTCGCGGCCAGGCCGTAGCGCGTCGCGCCCTGGAAGTGGCGGCCGCTGGCGGACACAACATGCTCATGGTCGGCCCGCCCGGGGCAGGCAAGTCCATGCTGGCCGCCCGCCTGCCCTCCATATTGCCGCCGCTCTCGGCACGCGAGCTGCTCGACATTTCCATGATCCAGTCCATTGCCGGTGAACTGGCTGGCGGCGTGCTCTCGGATCGCCGGCCCTTTCGGGCCCCGCATCATTCGGCATCCATGGCGGCATTGGTGGGCGGCGGCCTCAAGGTGCGACCCGGAGAGGCGAGCCTGGCGCATAATGGGGTGCTGTTTCTTGATGAACTGCCCGAATTTGCGCCCAATGTGCTCGACAGCCTGCGCCAGCCGCTTGAAAGCGGTGAAACCGTCATCGCGCGTGCCAATGCCAGGGTGTCCTACCCCAGCCGCTTCCAGCTGATCGCGGCCATGAACCCGTGTAAATGCGGCATGGCCGGCACGCCGGGCCATAGCTGCAAGCGCGGTCCCGCCTGCGCCAGCGATTATCAGGCGCGGGTGTCCGGGCCTTTCCTGGATCGCATCGACATTCGCGTCGATGTTCTGGCGGTTTCCGCCGCCGACATGATCGTGCCCACGGCGCCCGCAGAAAGCTCCGCCGACGTGGCCAGGCGGGTGGCGGCAGCGCGGCAACGCCAGCAGGAGCGCTATGCCGAGGCCGGGCACCCGCAGGTGCTGACCAATGCGGCAGCGCCCTCGGCCTTGATCGAAAAGCTGGTGGCGCCGGATCGCGAAAGTCAGTCCTTGCTGCTGCAGGCGGCGGAACGCTTCAATCTTTCGGCCCGCGCCTATCATCGGGTGCTCAAGGTGGCGCGCACCCTTGCCGATCTGGCGGGCTCCGATAAGGTCGCGCGTCCCCATATTGCTGAGGCCCTGAGCTATCGGCTCAATTTCGGCGCTACATGACGGCTGTTTGGAACCACTCATGAAACACCGCATCTCCGCTGGCGTCCTGGCGCTGCGCAATAGTTCCATCCTGTTGGTGCGCCACCTTCGCCCCGGCATCCATGATTTCTGGGCGGGTCCCGGCGGTGGTGTGGAAGGTGGGGAGGAACTGCATGAAGCGGCCGAGCGCGAGGCGTTCGAAGAGGCGGGCGTCAGGGTCAAGATGCGGGCCATGGCCTATATTGACGAATTGATTGACCAGTCGGGCCGGATGGTGAAATTCTGGTTCCTGGCGGACTATGAATCCGGCGAGATCGATGTGTCGGCCAATCCTGCAGAAGGCGAATCGATCAGCGAAGCCGGCTGGTATACCCGCGACGCGCTGCCGCCGGGTCATGTCTTTCCCGAAATACTGCGCGATCGCTTTTGGGCAGATTTGCAGTCTGGCTTTCCGGCACCGATCAAGCTGCCGCTCAGGCAGTCGATCTTCTGAGGCTTGTGGATAAACGTTTCACGTGAATCGCGCCGACTGCGTGCTTCAACTCACCCGGCGATAACCCCCGGGCATGCCGTCGGGCGACAGCACGATTTGCCAGAGATTGATCTGCCGTGCCCGGAACAGTGCGGCAAAGACCGAGAGATAATAGCGCCACATACGTCGGAAGCGATCGTCGTAACGGGCAGACAGTATCGGCCAGGCGGAGTCGAAATTGTTCCGCCAGGCCATCAGGGTCCGGTCATAATCGGCACCAAAATTGTGCCAGTCCTCCATGACGAAGAGACCCTCGCTGGCCATACCGATCTGGGCAATGGAGGGCAGCATGCCATTGGGAAAGATGTATTTTTCCGTCCAGGGGTCGCCATGGGTGGTCGAAACATTGCCACCGATGCTGTGCAACAGAAAAAGACCATCGGCCTTGAGCAGCGAGCGCACTTTAGCGAAAAAGCGGCGGTAATTCTTGTAGCCGACATGTTCGAACATGCCGATTGAGACGACGCGATCGAACTGATCCGAGACATCCATATAGTCCATCAGCCGTGTCTCGACCGGGAGGTGTCCGGCCCGTGCATTCGCAAAGGCTGCCTGCGCCTTGCTGACTGTCACCCCCAGGCCCGAGATGCCATAGCGTTCGGCGGCGAAGTGCAGGAAGCTGCCCCAACCCGAGCCGATGTCGAGGATGCGCATGCCGGGCTCGAGGCCGATCTTGCGGCAGGTGAGATCCAGCTTGGCCTCCTGCGCTTTCTCCAGCTTGTCGGCGGCCGGCCAGTAGCCGCAGGAATAGACCATGCGCCGGTCCAGCATGGCCTCAAAAAGGTCGTTGCCGATATCGTAATGCCGCTCGCCGACCTCGCGCACGCGCAGGCGCTGCAGGTTGAACAGGCGCGCCCGGATGAGACTGAGCATAAGCGGAAGATCGCGGGGAAAGGCATCCTGCACGCGTGCCGCGGCGAGCTTGAACAGCACCTGGTCCAGCGCATCGGCATCCCACCAGCCATCCATATAGCTCTCGCCCAGGCCCAGCGTGCCATCTCGCAGCAGCCGGGCGAACAGCCGCTCGTCATGAATGGTGAGTTCGGCTTGGGGTGCCGGGGCGACGGTAATGTCGGCTCTTGCGAGCTGGTCGAGCACGAAGCGTTTGGCGGCGGACGTCATGAGAAGCGCATATCCCGATGATGACCGGGAAAAATTCTAGCGCTTTGCGCGTATTGGCTTCAAGGGTGCCGGGCGGACGGTCCGCCCGGCATGGGTGGGAGACTATCGCTAGTGGAACTGCGCCGTTTCGGTGGATTCGGCCATGGCGGTCGTGGCGCTCTGGCCGTCACTCACCGTCATCGACACTGCATCAAAATAGCTGGTGCCCACCTCGCGCTGATGCCGCACGGCCGAGAAGCCATGGGCTTCGGCAGCAAACTCGGCCTGCTGCAGCCGTGAATAGCCGGCCATGCCGTCCTGCTTGTAGCTGCGGGCCAACTCGAACGTGGTGAGGCTGAGATTATGGAAGCCGGCCAGGGTGATGAACTGATACTTGTAGCCCATCGCGGCGATCTCGCGCTGGAATGCGGCCATTTCGGCTTCGCCCATATGCTTGGCCCAGTTGAAGCTCGGTGAGCAATTATAGGCCAGCATCTGCTCGGGATATTGCTTGCGGATGGCCTCGGCGAATTTGCGCGCTTCGCCCAGGTCTGGCTTGCTGGTTTCGCACCAGATCAGATCCGCATAAGGCGCATAGGCCAGCCCGCGGGCAATGGCACAATCAAGTCCGCCCTTGAGGCGATAGAAGCCTTCGGCGGTGCGCTCGCCGGTGACGAAGGGCTTGTCATAGTCGTCGATATCCGAGGTGATCAGCCGCGCCGCTTCGGCATCAGTGCGTGCCATGATCAGGGTTGGCACGCCCATGACGTCGGCGGCGAGGCGTGCGGCATTGAGCGTGCGGACGAACTGGCTGGTGGGCACCAGCACCTTGCCACCCAGATGGCCGCATTTCTTTTCGCTAGCGAGCTGATCCTCGAAATGCACAGCAGCGGCGCCCGCCTCGATCATGGCCTTCATCAGCTCGAACACATTGAGCGCCCCGCCAAAGCCGGCCTCGGCATCGGCGATGATGGGCACGAAGAAATCGAGATCGGTGGTGGTCACGCCATCGGCCTTCTCCATGGTCTGGATCTGATCGGCGCGCTGCAGCGCCTTGTTGATGCGCCGAACCACGGAGGGCACGCTGTCAACGGGATAGAGTGACTGATCGGGATACATATTGCCCGAGGAATTGGCGTCGGCGGCCACCTGCCAGCCGGAGAGATAGATGGCTTTGAGACCGGCCTTGACCTGTTGCACCGCCTGATTGCCAGTGAAGGTCCCGAGCGTGGGAACAAAATCTTCCGAATGCAACAATTGCCAGAGCTTCTTGGCGCCGTTCTCGGCCAGCGAATGGCGGATCGGTAGCGAACCGCTGAGCCGGTGCACATCGGCAGGCGTATAGGTGCGGGCGATGGTCTTCCAGCGGTCGGGGGCATAGTCCGGTGCAGGGAAGGTCTCGGGTTGATGCGGCTTGTCGAGCATGTCGTGTCTCCTCGGTTGGACATAGCTGTGCCGATCCGCCCGCTTGGGGCGGTGGGGGCAATGATTCACGTGAAGCAGAGTTGTGCCTGTCCCTCTCCCCTTGCGGGGAGAAGGAACCTTGTCGCTAGATAGCGACCTTGCGGCAGAAGGTGGCGGCGATCATCCCGGCGCCGGAGAACAGCTCCTGCGCGTCCTCTCCGCCCACCAGGGTGAACTGGTGACGCCCGATACGCCCGGCAATGGAATAGCCTTGTGAAGCGAGGCCGCGCGCCTTGAACTGCGCCATGGCTTCATTGGCGGTGGGGGCAATAATGGTGATGTATTCGTCGCGTTGGTCGGTGATCGGGGACATCTGCAATTCCTCCTGCTGGTGATGTAAAGATTTGACAAAGTGCGCGAATATGCAAGAGATAACGGAAGAGCCGCCAGTAAACCTGTAAATCGGCGGTCAATTGCCGGAAGCAGATTTGTAAAGTCTGTAAATTTCGGAGGAGGACGAAATGGTCGAAATGGCGGAAAGCCAGATTGGCGGTCGCATTAAGCGCCTGCGGCGCCAGCGGCATCTCAATCAGGCGGACCTCGCCCAGGCCCTAGGCATCTCGCCGAGCTATCTCAACCTGATCGAGCACAATCGCCGCAAGGTCACCGTGCCGCTGCTGTTCTCCATCGCCGGCTATTTCGGCGTCGAACCCGGGGAATTGGTGGATGGCGACGAGGGCCGGCTGGTCGGGGACCTGATGGAGGCCTTCGGCGACGACATTTTTGCCGATAGCGACCTGACCAATCTCGAGATCCGGGACCTGGCCCAGGCCAATCCGGCGGCGGCGCGCGCCGTGCTCAAGCTTTATGACCGCTATCGGCTTGCCAGTGCGGGAACGCCAGCGCCAAGCAGCCAGGGGGAAGGGGAGCCGTTCCACCTGGCCACGGACGCCATCTCCGATTTTCTGCAGGTCAATTCCAACCACTTTCCAGCCCTGGAGGACGCGGCCGAACGGGTGCGGGCCGATATCGACAATTCAGGCGATGGCTTCGAAAGCGCGATCCGCACCTATCTGTTCAATGTTTTCGGACTGGAAGTGCGTCTGGCCTCCCTGCCCCATGGCATTGCGCGCCAGCTTGACCCCGCCCGCCGGCATTTGCTGGTCTCCGACCTCCTGCCGCCTGAGACGGCCAATTTCCTGCTCGCCCAGCATCTGGGCCAGGTCGCCGCAGAGGCGGAAGTGGACGCGATCATCGCGGCCGCGGACCTGCCCGAGGGTGACGCGCCGATGCTGGCGCGCAATGTGCTGTCGGCCTATTTCGCCGCCGCGCTCATCATGCCCTATGGCCCATTCCTCAAGGCCTGCCGCGACTACCGCTATGATATCGAGCGTCTTGGGCGGCGGTTCGGCGCCAGTTTCGAACAGGTCTGCCACCGCATGACCACGCTGCAGCGCAAGGGCGCTTCCGGCATCCCGCTGCATCTGGTGCGCACCGACATCGCCGGTAATATTTCCAAGCGCTTTTCACTTTCGGGCATTCATATTCCGCGCCATTCCGGGGCCTGTCCGCGCTGGAATGTCTATGCGGCCTTTCTGGCGCCCGAGCGGATCAATGTGCAACTGAGCCAGATGCCGGACGGGCAGCGCTATTTCTGCATCGCGCGCACCATCACCAAGGGCGATTATCGCTACAACGCGCCGCGCCGCTATCTGTCCATCGGCCTGGGTTGTGCCATCCATCACGCCAAGGAAATGATCTATTCGGACGGGATCGACCTCACCAGCGACCTGCAGACCGTGCCCATCGGCGTCGGTTGCCGCATCTGCCCGCGCATGGAGTGCGGCCAGCGCGCCCACCCCCCGGCCGATCACCGCTTCCGGCTCGACGAGAATATTCGTCCCGAAAGTCTTTACGCGCGCATGACCTGACTAGGTTTCGCGATCCTGATGGTGGTCATGCTGCCAGCTGGCGCGCCATTCGCGCTCCAGCACGGCCCGGCGCTTGCCATAGCGCTCCTCGGTCAGGGTCAGGCAGACAATGCGGTCAGTCCGGAAATTGCGGAAATCCTGACGCAACAGGCACCAGGCGGCAATGGTCTGCTTGCCCTCGTAAAAGGCCAGGCCCACCGGCCAGATCGTGCGGCTGGTGGGGCGGCCCTGCTCGTCCTCATAGTCGATCGTCACGGCCTTTTCCTGCCGCATGGCCAGCCGGATATCGGCGAGAACCGGAATCGGCCTGCGCTGACCCCACAGCGCCACCGGCCAGAGCGCGGTATCGCTGATGCGGTCGCGCAAATCTTCGGGCGAGGCGGTCGCAATCTTGGCCAGTGCATTGCGGGCCGCGGCGCCCAGACCGTCATCGGGCTGGGTTTCCACCCAGCGCGCGCCCAGCACCAGCGCTTCCAGCTCTTCCGGGCTGAACATCAAGGGCGGCAGGAAAAACCCTGGCCGCAGCATATAACCAACGCCGGCCTCACCATCGATTGGCGCCCCCAGGCCAATCAACGTCTGGATGTCGCGATAAAGCGTGCGCACCGACACGTTC
Source organism: uncultured Devosia sp. (assembly GCF_913055165.1). GTDB lineage: Bacteria > Pseudomonadota > Alphaproteobacteria > Rhizobiales > Devosiaceae > Devosia. The sequence continues at coordinate 47,663 of NZ_CAJXJS010000013.1, read as the reverse complement.
TGTTCTTCGGCCAGCGCCGCGGCCGTAATCGGCCGCCGATGCCGCCTAAGCGCATCCATGATTGCAAACAGCCGTTCAGTCTTGTCCATCAGCAGGCCTCCACCGCCCCCCCCGTCTATCACAGGGTCGTGAGCATTGCGGAACAGCCGGACGGATCATGTCAGCAGGGCTGGTCGTGACCCGGCCGAACCCGTCAGGCGATCTCGAATTCGCACCAATGGCCATAGGGCCGATCGGGCGAATAGATGACATTGGGAAAGTGCGGATTGTGGACCGCATCGGCCAGGGCCTGGTCTTCAAGGCAGAAGCCGGAATGCTTGCCATAGCGTTTGCCGTTGAGTCCGGGCACCGACACGTCTGTCCACACACCGTTATAGACCTGAACGCCAGGACGGTCGCTCCACAGCTTGAGCGTCAGATCGCGCTCGGGCGACACCACCGTGGCGATCGGATCAGCAGTCTTTCGTCCGCTATCGAGGACCAGGCCGATATCATAGTCGACCGGTGCGCCTTTGGCGTCGCGCATGGTGCGGGCCTGCCTGAGGTCATAAATGGTCCCTGCCGATGGCAGGATGGCCCCGGTCGGCGCCAGATCCGCGCCCAACTCGGTATGGGCCGACGAATTGACCTGGATCGTATGGTCAAGCACCGTGTCGGCGGTGCCCAGGTTGAAATACTGGTGCTGCACCAGGCTTATTGGCGTTGCCCGGTCAGTGGTGGCGGTCAGTTCGAGCCGCAGCCGATTGCCATTGAGCGTATAGGTGGCGGCGAAATTGACATTGCCCGGATAGCCCATGGCGCCGTCGGGTGAGAAATGGGTGAAGCGCACGGCGTTGTTGGCGCTGTCAGCCTGGCCCTGCCAGACCTGGCGCCCCAGGCCTTCCGGACCCCCGTGCAGCTGCAATGAACCCTCATTTGCCGGCAAATCATAGGTCACACCGTCCAGCGTGAAACTGGCATTTTTGATCCGATTGGCAACCCGGCCGGCCAGCGAGCCGAAATGTGGACTATGCGCCGGATAGGCGTCAAAGGCGTCAAAGCCCAACACCACCGATCGCTCTCCGCCTGTCACCGGCACCCGCCAGTCGCGCACCACCACGCCGTAGCCGATAATGTCGACCGTCACGCCGCTGTCACTGGTCAATCGGAATTGATCGACCCGCTGACCGTTGAATTCGCCGAAGGTTGAAACCGCGATTGCCATTCAGGCGTCCCCCATCCCGTCTGTTCCGGGGCGGAGCTGTAGCGCTATTTGCCCTTGGGCTGCAACGGCACACTTGACCTTTGGGCAGGGTGTGGGGACTGTGCGCTGGACGCAAGGCCGGCCCCGCACCCTGATGGGGCCAGGCGAAGACCGGGCCATGGCAGGAGAACAGGTTTGAGCGAAGACACGATCAGGCGGCGGGCCACGGTCCACGATGTGGCGCGGGCCGCCGGTGTGTCCCTGGCAACGGTGGATCGCGTGCTCAATGGCCGTCCTGGGGTTCGTGCGGCCACCGCCGAAAAGGTCGAGCAGGCGATCGCCGAGCTGGGTTTTGCCCGGGACCTCAATGCTTCGCTGATGGCGCGCGCCCGCGACCTCTCGGTCATCTTCTTCATCCCCGACGGCACCAATGAATTCATGGACGGCCTGGCCGAAGCGGTGCACCGGCGCTCGCCGCTGGCACTGGCGGACCGCATCCATCTCGATCTGCGCCGTATCAGGGCCTTCGATGCCGCCGCCCTCGCCCGCAGCCTGGATCAGCTCAGCGCGGCGGAATGCGATTGCGCAGTCATTGTCTCCAGCGACGCTCCCGAAGTGCTTGCGGCGATCGAGGCGGCGCACCGTCGCGGTGTTACGGTCATGACACTGGTCTCGGACCTGCCCGGCTCGGCTCGGCGCAATTTCATCGGCATCGACAATGTCGCGGCCGGACGCACGGCCGGCTCGTTGATGGGCCGCTTCCTGCCCCAGGGCGGCAAGGTGGCCGTGGTGGCCGGGTCGCTGCACCTGCGCGATCACGCCGAACGGCTGGAAGGCTTTGCTGCAGCTCTGCGCCAAGAATTTCCCCGCGTCGATATCATTGGACCCCTCGAGGGGCATGACGAGCGCACCGAGACCGCCGACATCGTCAGCGCCCTGCTGGATCAGAACCCCGATCTGGCTGGTCTCTACAATCTGGGCGCCGGCAATGGCGGCCTGGTCGCGGCGCTGGAAAAATCGAGCCGTTCCGGCACAGTGCGCGTCATTGCCCATGAATTGACGGGTCCCACCCGGGCCGGGCTCAGAAGCGGCGCCATCGACGTAGTCCTGGACCAAAATCCGGACGGCGAAATCCGCGAGGTCATCGCCGCTGCCCGGGCCCTGGCACTGGATGCCAGTCGTGTCACGGTCACCGATCCGATCGAGATTGGAATTTTCCTGCGGGACAACCTGCGCTGACAAATCGCGCATGTCATTGAGGCATGAACAATGGCGCTCGCGCCATGTAAGCAAAGCTCTCATGCCTTCCTCCCTCAAATCGCTCCCCGGGCGTGATTTGCAGGAAGACGGTCGACAGCCCATTGAAATTGGGATTTTCCTGCGCGACAATCTGCGCTAAACACCACGCCGATCCTGAAATCGGCGTGAGCCCAAGGGGCAGGGAGGACGTTTGCATGTTTTGCGCTGGTGGAAATGAGGTACGTGCCTCATGACCTTTCTTGGCATTGATATCGGCACCTCGGGCGTCAAGGCCCTGCTGATCGACGAAAACGGCAAGGCGATTGGCGAGGCCTCGGCGCCAGCGGTCGAGCCGGTGCGGCCGCAACCAGGCTGGTCGGAACAAAACCCTGCTGACTGGTGGGACGCCACTCTGGGCGCCATCGACAAGCTCAGGCACAGCCATGCTGCGGCATTGGCCGCGGTCAAGGGCATCGGCCTGTCAGGCCATATGCATGGGGCGACGTTGCTGGGCGCCAATGATGAAGTTCTGCGTCCCTGCATCCTGTGGAATGACGGGCGTTCGGCCGCCGAATGCGCCGAGATGGAAGCGACCCTGCCCACCCTGCGCCAGATTGCCGGCAACATTGCCATGCCCGGCTTCACAGCCCCCAAGATCGCCTGGGTGCGCAAGCATGAGCCGGACATCTTTGCGCGCATCAGAAAGGTGCTGCTGCCCAAGGCCTATGTGCGCCTGCTACTGACCGGTGAACATGTCGAGGACATGTCGGACGCAGCCGGCACGCTCTGGCTCGACGTCCAGAAACGTCAATGGTCCGACGATTTGCTGGATGTCACCGGCCTAAAGCGCGAGCACATGCCGCGCCTGGTCGAGGGCTCGGCGGTCTCGGCCCAATTGAAGCCTGATCTCATGGCGCGCTGGGGCATGAGCGGCACCGTGGTCGTGGCCGGCGGCGCGGGCGACAATGCCGCTGCTGCCTGCGGTATCGGTGCGGTGCGGCCCGGCGAAGGCTTCGTGTCATTGGGGACATCGGGTGTGCTCTTCGTCTCCAACGAGCGCTTCAGCCCCAATACCGACGGGGCCGTGCACGCCTTTTGTCATGCCATTCCCGACACCTGGCACCAGATGGGGGTCATTCTCTCGGCCACCGATTCCCTCAACTGGCTGAGCCGCATCACCGGGCAGAAACAGGCTGACCTGTCCGCGGCGGCCGAAGCCCAGTTCAAGGGGCCCGGCGAGGCCATCTTCCTGCCCTATCTGTCTGGGGAACGGACACCGCACAATAATGCCGGCGCGCGTGGCTCCTTTACGGGTCTCAGCCAGTCCACCGACGCCGCGCAACTGGCCCAGGCGGTCATGGAAGGGGTGAGCTTCGCCATGCGGGACTGCCAGCGCGTGCTGGCCGATGCCGGCACCACCATCAATCGCCTGCTGGCGGTTGGCGGCGGTTCCAAGTCTGCCCTCTGGCTCCAAATGCTGGCCACCAATCTCGGCATGGAGATTGCCCTGCCCGAGGACGGCGACTTTGGCGGCGCACTGGGCGCCGCCCGTCTCGGCCTCTGCGCGGCCACCGGCGCCAACCCCCTGGAGGTCATGTCCATGCCGGCCATCAAGACCACCATCGCGCCCGACGAAAAGCTGTCGGCCGCCTATACTGATCAATATGCGCGCTATCGCGCCCTTTACCCCGCCATCGAGGAGGCAATTTCGTGACCGATTTCTTCAAGGGCCTGTCCCAGATCAAATATGAAGGCCCGGACAGCAAGAATCCGCTGGCCTATCGCCACTACAACAAGGACGAGATCGTCGCCGGCAAGCGGATGGAAGATCACATCCGTCCCGCCATCGCCTATTGGCACACCTTCGCCCAGGAAGGTGGCGACCCGTTCGGCGGCCGCACCTTCGACCGGCCCTGGTTCGACAAGGGGATGGACGGCGCCAAGCTCAAGGCCGAAGTCGCCTTCGAATTCTTCGATCTGATCGACGTGCCTTTCTATTGCTTCCACGATGTCGACATTGCCCCCGAAGGCGCGTCGTTGGCCGAATCGAACAAGAATGTCCGTGAGATCGGCGACATCTTTGCCAAGAAGATGAGCCAGACCGGCAAGAAGCTCCTCTGGGGCACGGCGAACCTCTTCTCCAACCGCCGCTACATGGCGGGCGCCGCCACCAACCCCGATCCGGAGATTTTCGCCTATGCCGCCGGGCAGGTGAAGAATGTGCTGGAATTGACCCATGAACTGGGCGGGCAGAACTATGTGCTCTGGGGCGGCCGTGAAGGCTATGAGACCCTGCTCAACACCAAGGTGGGTCACGAGGCCGACCAGATGGCGCGCTTCCTGTCGCTGGTCATCGAGCACGCCAAAAAGATTGGCTTTGATGGCCAGATCCTGATCGAGCCCAAGCCGCAGGAGCCGTCCAAGCACCAATATGACTTCGACGTCGCCACGGTCTATGGCTTCCTGCAGCGCTATGGCCTGGAAAAAGACGTCAAGTGCAACATCGAAGTGGGCCACGCCTTCCTTGCCGGCCATTCCTTCGAGCATGAGCTGGCCGTGGCATCCTCGTTGGGCATGCTCGGTTCGGTCGATGCCAACCGCAACGACCTCCAGTCCGGCTGGGATACCGACCACTTCCCCAACAATCCGGGCGAAATGGCGCTGGCCTTCTACTACATCCTCAAGCAGGGGGGCCTGGGCAAGGGCGGCTTCAATTTTGACGCCAAGGTGCGGCGTCAGTCCCTCGATGCCGCCGATTTGTTGCATGGGCACATTCTGGGCCTCGACACCCTGGCGCGTGGCCTCAAGGGGGCCGCGGCGCTGATCGAGGATGGCGAGTTCGACAAGCTGCTGGATGACCGCTACGCCGGCTGGACCTCCGGCATGGGCAAGGACATCCTGGACGGCAAGCTGAGCCTGGCTCAGATCGCCGACAAGGTCCATGCCGACGGCATCAACCCGCAGCCCAGGTCAGGCCGCCAGGAATATCTCGAAAACCTGGTCAACCGGTTCGTCTGAGCCATGCTGGGCCCGGCCCCTTCATCGAGGGGCCGGGATCTCAGGTCTGGTGCGGAATGGTGATGGTGAAGCTGCTGCCTTTATCAAGCCGACTCACCGACAGGGTGGCGTCCAGATGCGCAATTTCCTGCATCAGCATCTTCATGCCGAAACCCTTCACCGTCCTTGGGTCAAAACCTTCCGGCACACCGCGTCCGTCATCGCGCACGCACAATTCGATCGCTCCGGGCCGGCGCCGGGCCGTCACGGCAATGATGCCACCATCTTCGGGCCCATAGGCATGCTTTTGCGCATTGGTCACCAGCTCGGAAACGATCAGCGCCACCGGGGTCACCAATTCCTCGCTGATCTCGATCTTGTCCGCGGAGGCCACCACATGGGCGCGGTTGATATGGTCGAGCTTGTCGCAGATCGAGCCGATGATATCGCCGATCTCGATGCGCACATCGAGTTCCGCGTGCTCGATGATGCGCTGGATTTCAACGATCGCCTGAATGCGGCTCAAGGCGCCGACCAGGGCGTTGCGCGCCGTGTCGTCCGAAAGGCTGGAGAGCTGCATGCGCAGCATGGCCTGGATCAGCGCCAGGGAATTGCGCACCCGATGCGTCATCTCGCGAGCCATGTCGTGGGTGCGTTGCGCCTGGTCGCGCAGGGCCTCGGTGCGCTCGTCCAGCGCCTGCTGCAGGCCTGTCTGCCGGTTCACCCGCTCGGTGATGTCGACCTGCGTGGCGATGAAGTAAAGCAGTTCCCCGGCATCGTCGAGCATGGGCGCCATATGCAGCTCGTTCCAGAACGGAGTGCCATCCTTCTTGTAGTTCAGAATTTCATGGCTGATGGTCTGGCGCTCTGCCAGCGCCGCCTTGAGCGCCTGCCGATCCTCGTCGCACGTTTCCGGTCCCTGCAGGAAACGGCAATTGCGCCCCAGCACCTCGTCTTCCCCATAGCCCGTCAGTTTGAGAAAGGCGTCATTGACGAACACCAGCGGGCAGTCGGGCTCGAACGGGTCGGCAATGGCAATAGGCACCGCGCTGGATTCCACGGCATGCACAAAGGGCTGCAGCCGCATCTTGGACTTGACGTTCTTCCAGTAGCTCAGCTCGCGAATATGCAGATCCAAGGCGTTCTTTCCATCTCTGACCGCTCGGACCATCGGCCTGCGGTTTGTGACGCTTCACTCTATTCCCGATCAGTCCGGACGAGATGGCCCGGCCGGCAACTGATGGAATGTCTCTTTCAACCCCTCAAAACGCAGATGACGACGATTTCGTGCCATCGCAGGAGATTTTCATGCCCCAACTGACCAATCCCATCCTCCCCGGCTTCAATCCCGACCCCTCGATTCTGCGCGTCGGCGACGATTATTACATCGCCACCTCCACTTTCGAGTGGTTTCCGGGGGTGCAAATCCATCATTCGAAGGACCTTGCCAACTGGGAGCTGATTACGCGGCCCTTGACCCGCAAGAGCCAGCTCGACATGCGCGGCGATCCGGACAGTTGCGGCGTCTGGGCCCCCTGCCTCACCCATGATGGGGAGAAGTTCTGGCTTGTCTACACCGACGTCAAGCGCAAGGACGGCTCGTTCAAGGACGCCCACAATTACATCGTCTGGGCGGACGATATCGAAGGCCCCTGGTCCGATCCGATCTATGTCAATTCCTCGGGCTTTGATCCCAGCCTGTTCCACGACGACGACGGCAGGAAGTGGTTCGTCAACATGACTTGGGACCACCGCCATCGACCGCTGCTGTTCGCCGGTATCGTCTTGCAGGAATTCGACCCCAAGGCCGGCAAGCTCGTCGGCCCGATCAAGAACATCTACAAGGGCACCGACCTCAAGCTGGTCGAGGGTCCGCATCTCTATAAACGCAATGGATGGTACTATCTGCTCACCGCCGAGGGCGGGACGGCCTATGACCATGCCTGCACCTTCGCCCGCTCGCGCACGATCGATGGGCCCTATGAGACTCATCCGGATCAATATGTGCTGACTTCCAAGGATGCGCCGCTGGCAGCCCTACAGCGCGCCGGCCATGGCGACATTGTCGAGACCCCAGAGGGAAAGACCTATCTCGTGCACCTGACCGGCCGCCCGACGACGCAGGAGCGGCGTTGCGTACTGGGGCGTGAGACCGCTATCCAGGAAGCCTATTGGGGCGAGGACGACTGGCTTTATGTGAAGAATGGGCCGGTGCCCTCCCTCCATGTCGAGGTGCCCGGCACGCGCGACGAAGCCGGATACTGGGCCGAACAGCGCTACAGCTTCGAGAAGGGCCTCCCGATCGACTTCCAGTGGCTGCGCACCCCCGACACCGATCGCATCTTCTCGACCGAGGGCGGCAAGCTCACCCTGTTCGGGCGCGAATCCATCGGCTCCTGGTTCGAGCAGGCGCTGGTGGCCCGGCGGCAGCAGCATTTCTCCTATGATGCCGAGACGGTGGTGGATTTCAAACCAACCGACGAGCGCACCTTTGCCGGTCTGACGGCCTATTACAGCCGTTACAACTTTTTCTACCTCGCCGTCACCGCCCACTCCGACGGGCAGCGCGAACTCCTGCTGATGAGCTCGGAAATCTCCTGGCCCGACGGCAATCTTCGCTTCCCCGCCGATCCGGTGCAGATCCCCAATGAGGGCAAGGTGAAGCTCGCATTGACCATTCGGGGCCGGGCGCTGCAATTCTTCTACGCCCTCGAGGGCCAGGAGCTGCAGCCTATCGGCCCGGTTCTCGATGCGTCCATTCTCTCGGACGAGTGTGGCGGCCACCAGGCCCATGGCAGCTTCACCGGCGCCTTTGTCGGCATGGCGGCCAGCGACCTCAACGGCACGGCGAGCCCGGCCAGCTTTGACTATTTCCTCTATCGTCCGCAGCACGATGCTTCGGACCGCTACGAGATCGACAGCCTCAAATAGCATCGTCGTCTCAATCAAAGGCGCGGGAGAGAACGGCTTGTCTCTTCCGCGCCTTGTCATTTTCGGGTTGACCGGCGAGTCTGGCTGCCGCGAGTCAAAGGGAGCCAATAATGAAACTCGAATCCATCGCCCTGCATCATGGATACGAATCGGAGGCCACGACCAAGGCGGCGGCCGTGCCGATTTACCAGACAACGTCTTACACCTTCGATGACACCCAGCACGGGGCCGACCTGTTCGATCTCAAGGTGGCGGGCAACATCTATACCCGCATCATGAACCCCACGACTGCGGTTCTGGAGGCGCGGATTGCGGAGATGGAGGGCGGCATCGGTGCCCTGGGTCTGGCCTCGGGCATGGCGGCCATCACCTATGCCATCCAGACCATTGCCGGCGTCGGCGACAATATCGTCTCGGTTTCCCAGCTCTATGGCGGCACCTACAACCTGTTCGTCCACTCTTTCCCGCGCCAGGGCATCGAGACGCGGCTGGTGCATCACGACGACTACGAGGGTTTCGAAAAGGCCATCGACGAGAACACCAAGGCCGTCTTCCTCGAATCCATTGGCAATCCGGCCGGCAATGTCGTGGACATCGAAAAGATCGCCGAGATTGCCCATCGCCATGGTGTGCCGGTGATCGTCGACAACACCGTGGCCACCCCTTACCTGACCAAGCCCTTCGATTTTGGTGCCGACATCGTGGTGCACTCGCTGACCAAATATATCGGCGGTCATGGCACTTCGATCGGCGGTGTTATCGTGGATTCGGGCAAGTTTGACTGGAAGGCGAATGCGGCCCGCTTCCCCGTCCTTAACGAGCCTGATCCGTCCTATCACGGCGTGGTCTATACCGAAGCGCTGGGCCCGGCGGCCTATATCGGTCGCGCCCGCGTGGTGCCGCTGCGCAATACCGGGGCGGCCCTCTCCCCTATGAATGCCTTCATGATCCTCCAGGGCCTTGAAACCCTGGGGCTGCGCATGGAGCGCCATTGCGCCAATGCGCTCAAGGTCGCGCAGCACCTCAAAAGCCACCCCAAGGTAGCCTGGGTGAACTATGCCGGTCTTGAGGACAGCCCCTATCACCCGACGGCGCAGAAGATCTCCAGGGGCTCGGGGTCGGGCATCCTCTCTTTCGGCATCCAGGGCGGCAAGGAGGCAGGAGCCCGCTTCATCGACGCCCTGCAGATGATCCTTCGTCTGGTCAATATCGGCGATGCCAAATCGCTGGCATGCCATCCGGCCACCACCACCCACCGCCAGCTCTCGCCAGAGGAACTCGAGAAGGCTGGCGTGTCCGAGGACCTGGTGCGCATTTCGGTGGGCATCGAACATGTCGATGACATCATCGCCGACATCAACCAGGCCCTGGCCAAGGCCTGATCACAAAATGCCGAGCCGGGGGCGACAGCCCCCGGTTTCAGGCCTAATATGGCGTCATAGCGGTCGCATCCTGCGTCTCGCGCCGGTCATGCGCTTCACGCAGTCTGCGACCCCCGCATCAGGTGGAGGAGTGACGACCATGGCTCGAATGCATGTCATGTCCGGCGTCGGTGACAAGCTCGACTTGCCGGCAATCCGGCGGATCACAATGGCTGATCTCGGCGAGGCGCTGCGGCGTGGCGCGGCCGATTTCTGGGCCAAGCCGAGCCATTATGTGCTGCTGATGCTGATCTATCCCATCATCGGCATCGTCCTGACCGTCTGGATGAATGGCTGGCACGCCTGGACGCTGCTCTATCCCCTGGTCGGCGGCTTTGCCCTGGTGGGCCCGATCGCCGCCCTGCCGCTCTACGAGGTGTCGCGACGGCTCGAAAGGGGTGAGGATCCAAGCTGGCGGGATGCGATGAGCGTGTTGCGCTCTCCTGCCTTGGGCGGCATCCTGGCGGTCGGCGCCATGCTTTTCGTGCTGTTTACCCTTTGGCTCACCAGCGCCCAGACGCTTTATGAGAGCCTGTTCGGCGCATCACCCCCACGCACTCTGGACGCCCTGCTTGCCCAGGTATTGACGCAGCCGGGGGGCATGACCCTGCTGGCGGTCGGCACGGGCATTGGCGCCCTGTTCGCGCTCGTAGTGCTCTGCACCACGGTCATCGCCTTTCCACTGATGCTTGATCGGGATGTCGGGGCCTATGTGGCCGTGGAAACCTCGTTCCGGGCCGTGATGTATAATCGTGTGCCGCTCTTTGCCTGGGGCGTCATTGTCGGGGCCGCCATCTTCCTGGGCTCCTTGCCGCTCTTTGTTGGCCTGGCCGTGGTACTGCCCATTCTTGGCCACGCCACCTGGCATCTCTACCGCAAGCTGGTGGAGCCGGTGTCACTCATCCGCGACGCCTGAATCTCGATCAAAACCAACCGGGCAAACCTGTTTCACCCGGTTGGTTTTTGTGCGCGAACCGCCTAAGGTCCGGGATCAATTTCGAGCCCTGACTGCCCGCGCCCATGGACCAGACCCCTTTCGAGGCCGCCTCCGGCCCCGCACCTGCGGGGCTGACGCCCATGATGGCGCAATATTTCGAGATCAAGGCGGTCAACCCCGGCTATTTGCTGTTCTATCGCATGGGCGATTTCTACGAGCTGTTCTTCGAGGACGCCGAGATCGCCAGCGTCGCCTTGGGCATCGTGCTCACCAAGCGCGGCAAGCATCTGGGCGAGGATATCCAGATGTGCGGCGTGCCCATCCACGCCGCCAATGATTATCTCAACAAGCTGATCCGCCTGGGTCACCGCGTGGCCATCTGCGAGCAGATGGAAGACCCCGCCGAAGCCAAGAAGCGCGGTTCCAAATCGGTGGTGCGGCGCGATGTCGTGCGTCTGGTGACCCCCGGCACGCTGACCGAAGACGATCATCTCGATGCCCGCTCGGCCAATTATCTGGCCGCACTGGCTATGGTGCGTCATGGCGATACCGACTTTGCCCTGGCATGGGCCGATATTTCGACCGGCGAGACCTTTGTCTGCGATCTGGCCGCGGCCCAGCTGGCCGACGAGATGGCCCGCATCGCCCCGGCCGAACTGCTGCTGACCGAAGCGACGCGAGCAGCCCTTGTCGAGCGGCATCTATTCGCGCCGTCCTGGGCGGGCATTGCTTCGGCCATCGCCCCGGAGTTGGTTGACAGCGAAGCAGCCATGCCACGCCTGCGGCAGAGTTTTGCGGATGATCAGTTCGACCCCACCATTGTTTCCCGTGCTGGAAGAGCGGCTTTGGGGGCGCTGGTCGCCTATGTCAGTGAGAGCCAGAAGGGCCGCCATCCGCCGCTGCGGCCGCCCCGCACCGATGAAGCCGCGGGCATGGCCATTGATGCTGCGACCCGGGCAAGCCTTGAAATACTGCAGACCCAGCGCGGCCAGGCGCGGGGCTCGCTCCGCCAGGCCATCGACCTGACCGCCACCGCGCCCGGTGCCCGCCTGCTGGCGGGCCGGCTGGCCGCCCCCTTATGCGCCGCCGGGCCGATCAATGATCGGCTCGATGCTGTAGCCCGGCTCGTCGAGGATACGTTGTTGCGGGGCCGCCTGCGCCAGGACCTCAAATCCGTGCCCGATCTGGCCCGTGCCTTGTCGCGCCTCGCCCTGGAGCGTGGCGGCCCGCGCGATCTCAGCGCCATTGGCAAGGCTGTGGGTGCCGCTCTGGAGCTGGCGCAGCATCTGCGCGCACAATCCGACTTGCCCAGCATACTGGATGGCCTGACGCAAACCCTTGGCGCCGCGCCACAGCTGCTTGCCAGCGAATTGGCGGTGGCGCTGGATGATGAGTTGCCGCTGCTCAATCGTGACGGCGGCTTCGTGCGCGCCGGCTATGACGCAAAGCTCGATGAGGAACGCGCGCTGGGCCGCGAGACCCGCGCTGTGGTGGCGGCGCTCCAAGCCCGGCTGATGGACGAGACCGATGTGCGGTCCTTGAAGATCAAGCACAATGGTGTGCTCGGCTATTTCGTCGAGGTGCCGGCTGCCCATGGCCAGAAACTGCTCGAAGCCCCCTTTCGGGAGAGCTTCATCCATCGTCAGACGCTGGCCAACGCCATGCGCTTTACCACCACCGAGCTGGCCGAACTGGAAGGCCGCATCGCCCGGGCGCAGGACGCGGCGCTCGAAATCGAGCTGGCCATCTTTGCCCGGTTGCGCCAGGAGACCCTGGCGCGCACCAGCCAGTTGCAGGGACTTGCCGATGCCTTGGCCGAGCTCGATGTGACCGCCGCTCTCGCCGAAGTGTCCGCCACGCGCGGCTATTGCCGCCCGATCGTCGACAACAGCCTTGCTTTTGCCATTTCCGGCGGTCGTCATCCTGTCGTGGAGTTGATGGTCAAGGCCGAGGGCCAGAGTTTTGTTGCCAATGATGCCGATCTCTCGGGAAGCGAAGAGGCCGGCGGCGGGGCCCTCTGGCTGGTCACGGGCCCCAATATGGGGGGTAAGTCGACTTTCCTCCGGCAGAACGCGCTGATTGCCATTCTCGCCCAGATGGGTTGCTACGTGCCGGCCGACAGCGCCCATATCGGGGTGGTGGACAGGCTGTTCTCGCGCGTCGGCGCCAGCGACGATATTGCCCATGGCCGATCAACCTTCATGGTCGAAATGGTGGAAACCGCCGCCATTCTCAACCGCGCCACCCGGCGCTCCCTGGTGGTTCTGGATGAGATCGGGCGTGGGACCGCCACCTTCGATGGCCTCTCCATCGCCTGGGCCGCCGTGGAAGCCTTGCATGAAACCACCGGTTGCCGGGCCCTCTTCGCCACGCATTTCCACGAATTGACCGCGCTGGCTAAAACCCTGTCTCGCGTCGCCAATGTCACCATGAAGGTGCGCGAATGGGAGGGCGAGGTGGTGTTCCTGCACGAAGTGGGGCCCGGCGCCGCCGACCGCTCCTATGGCATTCAGGTGGCGCGCCTGGCGGGCCTGCCCGAACCGGTCATTGCCCGCGCCAAACAGGTTCTTGATCTACTCGAACAGCGCTCGGCCGGTACCGCCTCTTCCAGCCAGAAGGCCAGCGTGCTAGACGATCTGCCGCTCTTTGCCCATCAGCCGGCCCCGGCATCGAAGGGCAAGGATCCCATCCATGAAGCGCTCGACGCCATTCGTCCCGATGAGATGACACCCCTGAAGGCTATCGAAGCGCTCTACCAACTAAAGAAAATCCGCGATGACGCTCGTCGAAGCTGAGGCCCGGCCCAAAAAGGCACAGTTCGCGCTCAAGACCGCCGATATGCTGCTGGCAGAGTTCGATGCCCTTGTGGGCGATGAGCCGGCCCGCTCGCCCAATGCCCGTGCGCTGGTGCTGGCCCATATCCGCCAGACCCTGGCTGATGCCCGCACAAGCGCCGAGGCCGAGCTTGTTGCCAACGGCAAGGGTACGCGTTGCGCCCAGAATCTGTGCGCGGCACAGGACGAGATCATCATCGCCGTGCACCGCTTTGCCACCATGCGCGTCTATCCGGTCGACAATCCCTCCGGCGCCGAGGCCATCGCGCTGTCGGCCGTTGGCGGCTATGGCCGTGGCACGCTGGCGCCGGGATCGGATATCGATCTGCTCTTCATCCTGCCCTACAAGCAAACGCCTTGGGGCGAACAGGTCACCGAATATATTCTCTATATGCTCTGGGACCTCGGCCAGAAGGTTGGCCACGCCGTACGTTCGGTGGACGAATGCATCCGCATGGCCCGCGCCGACATGACCGTGCGCACCGCAACGCTCGAAGCGCGGTTTCTCACCGGCGACAAGGGGCTCTATGACCAGCTCACCCATCGCTTCGAATCCGAGATCATGCCCAAGACGGGCCCCGAGTTCATTGCCGCCAAGATGGCCGAGCGTGATGAACGGCACAAGCAGATGGGCAATACCCGCTATGTGGTTGAGCCCAATATCAAGGACGGTAAGGGCGGCCTGAGGGACCTCAACACGCTGTTCTGGATCGGCAAGTACTTCTTTTCCGTCCGCACCAGCCAGGAGCTGGTGGGCAAGGGTGTGCTCTCGGCGGCCGAATATCGTCTGTTCTCGCGCGCGGAGGATTTTCTCTGGGCGGTCCGGTGCCACCTGCATTTCATCACCGGCCGCGCCGACGAAAAACTGACCTTCGACATGCAGCCCGAACTGGCCCATCGCATGGGCTATGCCGAGCGGCTCGGCATGCTGGGCGTCGAGCGCTTCATGAAGCGCTATTTTCTGGTCGCCAAGGATGTCGGGGACCTCACCCGCATCATCTGCGCGAGCCTGGAATTCCACCACGCCAAGGACATGGACCTGGTCGGGCGCGTGCTCGCCCCCTTCCGTTCCGGCAAATCCAAGATCAAGGGCGAGACCGCCTTCATCATCGATACCGGGCGGCTCAATATTGCCGGGCCCGACGTGTTCGAGAAGGATCCGGTCAATCTCATCCGCGCCTTCATGGTGGCCGGTCGCGAGGAATTGCTGTTCCACCCAGACGCCATCAAGGTCATCCGCGACAGCCTCAGGCTGATCGACAACAAGCTGCGCAACGACCCCAAGGCCAATGCGCATTTCCTCACCATCCTGACCAGCGCCAACTATGTCGAGCGCATTCTGCGGCAGATGAACGAGAGCGGGGTTCTGGGCAAGTTCGTCCCCGATTTCGGCAAGATCGTCGCCCTGATGCAGTTCAACATGTATCACCATTATACAGTGGACGAACATCTGATCCGTGCCGTCGGCGTCATGGCCCAGATCGCCAATGGTGGGCTGCGCGACGAACTGCCCCTCACCCATGAGCTCCTCCCGCAGCTCAACGACACGCGCCTGCTCTATGTGGCCTTGTTCCTGCACGACATCGCCAAGGGGCGGCCGGAAGATCATTCCATTGCCGGCGCCCGTATCGCGAAAAAGCTCTGTCCGCGGTTCGGGTTGACCGAGGCCGAAACCGACACCGTCTCCTGGCTGATCGAATACCATCTGCTCATGAGCGAGATCGCCCAGGCCCGCGATATCCAGGACCCTGAAACCGCAAAGAGCTTTGCCGACGTGGTGCAGTCGCCGCAGCGCCTGGCGCTGCTGATGATCCTCACCGCTTGCGACATCCGGGCGGTCGGACCGGGCACCTGGACCGGCTGGAAAGGTTCGCTGCTGCGCGCCCTTTATTTCGCCACCGAGCCCCTGCTCTCCGGGGGGCATAGCCAGGTGAGCCAGTCCGATCGCGTCAACGAGGCCCGCAAGGCCTTGACCGAAGCCCTTTCGGGTTGGGCGCCGGCCGACATCGAAGCCTATACGGCCCGGCACTACGACCACTATTGGTTGCGCGCCGAGCCCGAATTGCAGCTCGAGCACGCCCGGATGATCCGCAGTGCCGACAGCACCGATCAGCCCTTTGCCGGCTCCATCCGGGTCAAGGCTTTTGAGGGGATTACCGAGGTCAGCTTCTATACACCCGACCATCCGCGGCTGCTCTCGCTGATCGCTGGTGCCTGCACCATGCAGGATGCCTCGATCATCGGCGCGCAGATTTTCTCGACCCGCGACGGAAGGGCGATCGACACCTTCCGGTTGAAACGCTCCTTCACCTCAGATGAGGACGAAAAGGTGCGCGCTACCCGCATCATTGATACCGTCAAGCAATTGCTTCAGGGCAAGCGGCAGGTGCTGATCGATCTGGGCAAGGAAAGCCGTCACAACAAGCGCCTCAGGCCGTTCAGCCTGCCGGCGCAGGTTTCGGTCAGCAATGCCATTTCGGAGAAGTTCACGGTCATCGAGGTGTCGGGCCTCGACCGCATCGGTCTGCTCTATGCGCTGACCCGGGAGATTTCCGATCTCAACCTCACCATCGGCTCAGCCCATATCGGCACCTATGGCGAAAAGGCCGTGGACGTTTTCTACGTCACCGATCTCACCGGCCAGAAAATCCACGTCAAATCGCGGCAAAAAAAGATCCACGATGTGCTGATGGCGGTGTTCAAGCGGCCCAGCGAGGACAAGGCGCAGGACAAGAAGGTGGTCAATGGGTGAGGCATTGTGGGAACCGCGAACTTGGTGTGCGTGGTCCCACCCCACCCTCATTCCCTCCCCATCAAGGGGAGGGAGGCGCAGGGTTGAAGCGCCGGGGTTCAACGCCTCCCTCCCCCTTGTGGGGAGAGTAGCGCAGCTCGGCCGGATGGCCGCAGCGAAGCTAGGGTGGGGGTGAGCTACCCATGAGCCTCTTCCGCAATTTCGTTTCCGTGGGCTCACTCACCCTGCTCTCCCGCCTCGCCGGCTTCGTCCGCGACGCCTTGATGGCAGCGGTGTTGGGCACCGGCCCGGCGGCTGACGCTTTCTTTGCCGCCTTCCGCTTTCCCAACCTGTTCCGGCGCCTCTTTGCCGAGGGCGCCTTCAACACCGCCTTCGTGCCCATGTTCTCCGGGGCGCTGGAAAACCAGGGCGAGGCGGGAGCGAAATTGCTGGCCGCACGCATCATGAGCTGGCTGGTGCTGGTTCTTGTTGCCGTGACCATTCTGGCCGAAATCTTCATGCCACAGATCATGCTGGCCTTCGTGCCCGGCTTTGTGGACGACCCGGCCAAGTTCGAGCTGACCGTGCTGCTCACCCGGATCATGTTCCCATACCTGGCCTGCATGTCGCTGATGGCGGCCTATGGCGCCATTCTCAATACACTGGGACAGTTCTTCGCAGCCGCTTTTGCGCCCGTGCTGCTCAATATCGTCAATATCGCGATGCTGGTGCCGCTGGCCTCCTTCTGGGTGCAGGCGCCTGCCGACGCTACCCTATGGGTCGCCGCTGCCACCATGGCGGGCGGCGTGGCCCAACTGGTGCTGGTTTGGGTGGCCATTGAACGCACCGGGTTCCGGCCGCAGTTCCGCCTGCCGCGCTTCGATCCCGAAGTGCGCCGGTTCTGGATGCTCGCCGTGCCGGCAATCCTCGCCGGTGGAATCACCCAGATCAATATTTTCGTGGGCACCATCATCGCCTCGGGCGCCGACAACGCCATTTCCGTCCTGTCCTATGCCGACCGGCTCTACCAGCTGCCGCTCGGCATTATCGGCATCGCTATCGGCACGGTGCTCCTGCCCGAATTGAGCCGGCACCTGAAAGGCGGCCGCGATCTCGAGGCCCGCGCCAGCCTGGACCAGGCGCTGTTCGTGTCCATGCTGCTGACCATGCCGGCCGCCATCGCATTGATCGCTCTCGCCGAACCGATCGTGCGGGTACTGTTCGAGCGCGGTGCTTTTGACGCCCTGGCGACCCGGCAAACCGCCGATGCCCTGATGGCCTTCTCGACGGGCCTGCCGGCCTATGTGCTCATTCGCGTGTTGCAACCTGGGTTTTTCGCCCGTGAAGACACGCTGACGCCGACCATCTATGCCGGGGTCAGCGTCGCGGCCAATATCGCCATCTCGCTCTGGCTGTTCCCAAGCCTGCAGCATGTCGGCATTGCCATCGCCACGGCGGCATCGGCCTGGATCAATGTCATTCTGCTCGGCAGCACGCTGGCGCTGCGTGGGAGTTTCCGGTTGACCTGGCTGCAATGGCGGGCGCAGCTGGCCATTGCAGCCATCAGCCTGGTCATGGGCGGAGCGCTGTGGCTCCTGGCCGATCGCGGTGTCGCGCATCTGGCCACCGGCGTGCCGCTCTGGCATCAGGCCGGGGTGCTGGCCGCGCTGATTGGCTTTGGAGTGCTGATCTACTTCACCCTTGTCCATGTCAGCGGTACGCAGAACCTGAGACAATTGCTGGGGCGCCTGAAGCGCCGCTAGCCGGTTCCATTCTCGGCCGCGCCCGTATAGAACGGGCGCCTGATTTCTCGACTATTCACTGAAGGGCATCATGACGTTCAGCCCCCGCGTCTTTTCCGGTATCCAGCCATCTGGCGATCTGCACCTTGGCAATTATCTCGGCGCCATCCGCCGGTTCGTGCCGCTGCAGGACACGCATGAAACCATCTATTGCGTGGTCGACATGCATGCCATCACCGTCTGGCAGGAGCCCGATGCCTTAAGGCGCGCCACCCGCGAAGTGGCGGCCGCCTTCATCGCCGCTGGCGTCGACCCGAAGCGCTCCATCGTTTTCAACCAGTCCCAGGTCGTGCAGCATGCGGAACTGGCCTGGGTGTTCAACTGCGTGGCGCGCATGGGCTGGATGGCCCGCATGACCCAGTTCAAGGACAAGGCCGGCAAGAACAGCGAAAACGTCTCGCTGGGCCTGTTTGCCTATCCCTCGCTGATGGCTGCCGATATCCTGCTCTACAAGGCCACCCACGTGCCCGTGGGCGATGACCAGAAGCAGCATCTGGAACTGACGCGCGACATCGCCGCCAAGTTCAACAACGATTATGCCGCCTCCATCGCTGCCCAGGGCGTTCCAACCGATGAGGGCCAGTTCTTTCCCATCACCGAGCCGCTGATCGCCGGGCCCGCCACCCGCATCATGAGCCTGCGCGATGGCACCAAGAAGATGAGCAAGTCGGACCCGTCCGACCAGTCGCGCATTTCCCTGCTCGACGATGCCGATGCCATTGCCAAGAAGATCAAAAAGGCCACCACCGACCCGGCCGAGCTTCCGCATGACGTCGATGGTCTCAAGGAACGCCCCGAGGCCGACAATCTGGTGGGCATCTTTGCCGCCCTCAGCGACAGGACCAAGGGCGAGGTTCTTGCTGAGTTCGGCGGTCAGGGCTGGGGCAAGTTCAAGCCGGCGCTGGCTGATCTCGCTGTTGCCGTCCTGGCACCAATGGCCGACGAAATGCGCCGCTTGCTCGACGATCCGGAAACCATTGATGCTGTGCTGCGCGACGGCGGCGAACGGGCCGGTGCCATTGCCGAAGAGACAATGAAACAGGTTCGTTCTATCATCGGCTTCATTCGTTAAGAGAATTCGGAGGCGCTCTTGGTTTCGCAGGTCGAATACAAGCGCAAATTTCTCGTGGTCATCGACGAGACCGAGGAATGCGACCGGGCTCTCACCTTTGCCGCCTGGCGCGTCAAGCGGACCGGTGGCACGGTGGTCCTCATGACGGTGATCCCTCAGCCCGAATTCATCGGGCTGGGTGTAGAGGACGTGTTGCGGGCCGAGGCGGTTGAGGAGGCGGAACGCAATCTCGACCGGCGCATGGCCCGCATCAAGGAAATCGGCGAAGTGCGCGCCGAATCGGTGATCCGCGAGGGCAATGGCCCGGAACAGATCGAGCGGGTCATCGACAAGGACCACGACATCGCCATTCTGGTCCTGGCGGCCTCCAAGTCACCGGAAGGTCCGGGCCCGTTGGTGACCCACTTTGCAGCCCGCGCCAATGTGTTGCCCATTCCCCTGACCATCGTGCCGGGCCGTATGAGCGATGAAGAGGTCATCGCGATCTGCTAAGCGTCCCGCAGGGAAAATCTCCCCGGCGGGGAGATTTTAGCGCAGCAGGCCATGAGCGCTATGCTCGAGTGGCGGACACATTACCCGCCTCCGGCCGCCTTGAGCGCAATCGCCACCATGACCAGCGCCAGCCCAGCGGTGGCAGCGTTCCAGCTGAAGGTGCGCACCCAGGGCAGGCCAAGGGCATAAAGCGGCAGATAGAGGCAGCGGCAGCTGAGGTAGAGCACGCTGCCAGCAATGCTGAGCCAACCGCCCGCTCCACCCAGCAGCTCAAGGGTCAGCACGGCGGCCACAAAGATCGGAAAGGTCTCGAGGAAATTGCGCTGGGCGCGGTCCAGCCGGGCCGCGACGCCCGTGGGAAGCAGGTTTTCGTCCCTGGCGCCAACGGTATAGCGGTTGCCCACCTGGGCCTTGAAGCTGAAAGAGGCGGCACTCAGATGCACCAGCCCCAGGATCATGGCGCCGAATAAGGTCCAGAGCTCGACGGACATGAGATGATGGCCTCGATGACGAACCCGCGACCGATAGCATTATTGCCCTTGCGCTGGCAGACCAAAAGTCTATTTTAGAAACATTCTAATCGTATCGATTCAGCGGAAACGCCCATGTTCATCCAGACCGAAGCCACGCCCAATCCGGCGACCCTGAAGTTCCTTCCGGGGCGCGAAGTGCTGGTCGGCGAGCCGCGCGACTTCCGCTCCCCCGAGACCGCTGCGATATCGCCGCTGGCCTCTGGGCTGTTCGCCATTTCCGGCGTCACCGGGGTGTTCCTGGGATCCGATTTCATCTCGGTGACCAAGGACGATACCAACTGGGCGCATATCAAGCCCGCCATTCTCGGCGTGATCATGGATCACTTCCTGTCCGGCAAGCCGGTACTGGCCCAGGGCGACGCCAATCCCGTCGATTTCGATGAAGTCGATGAGTTCTTCGAGGACGAAGACAAGGAGATGGTCGAAGTGATCAAGGAGCTTCTGGCCACCCGCGTGCGGCCTGCCGTGGCCATGGATGGCGGTGACATCATCTTCAAGGGCTACAAGGAAGGCACGGTGTTCCTGCACATGCAGGGTGCATGTTCCGGCTGCCCGTCTTCTACGGCCACGCTCAAGAATGGCATTGAAAATCTGCTGCGGCACTTCGTGCCCGGCGTAGAAGCCGTCCAGCAAGTCTGACATAAACCAGCTAAGCAGCAAGCCGGGAGCCCGATGAGCAATCATCGGGCTTCTGTCTATCGGGGCTCCGGCAATGACCATCACCGCCACTATCGAGACACTCGGCCATAAAGGCGAAGGCGTAGCCACCATTGGGGGGCAGCGCGTCTTTGTGCCCTTTGCTCTGCCCGGCGAGCGGGTTGCGATAACGGTCGATGGCAATCGCGGCGCGCTGGTCGAGCTGCTGAGCGCTGCGCCAAATCGCATTGAACCCTTGTGCCCCCATTTCGGCATCTGCGGTGGCTGTCAGCTGCAACATATGGATGCACCAAGCTACGCCGCCTTCAAGTCCGGGCTGGTCGAAGCGCCACTGCGTCAGGTGGGGATCGAGGCCGGGGTGACCCGGTTTGTCCTGGCCCATGGCAAGGGGCGGCGGCGCGCGACCCTACATGCGCGCCGGGACGGCGCCGGCTATATGCGCCTCAGGAGCCACGAGCTGCTCGATCTGGATGCCTGTCCCATATTGGTGCCGCAACTCAAGCGGGCGCCCGACATCGCCCGAGCGCTGGGGGCAGCAGTTGGCGAATGCGACATAAGCGTCACCGCTACCAATGCCGGCATTGATGTTGGCATTCGCAAGGCGCCCAAGGGCCTTAGCGCCGAGAAGCTGGTGCCGCTCGCCAATGAGCTGGGTCTGGCCCGGTTGGCGCTCGAAAGAGAAATGATCCTGCTGCGCCAGCAGCCCACCGTGACCATGGGGCGCTCCGAAGTCGAGCTGCCCATCGGCAGTTTCCTCCAGGCAACCGCAGAGGCCGAGCAGGTGCTGTCCGATTATGTGCTTGGGGCCGTGGGCAAGCCCAAATCCATCGCCGATCTTTTCTGTGGCATCGGTCCCTTCGCCTTGCGACTGGCCGAAATCGCTCCGGTCTATGCCGCCGATAGCGACCGGGCCGGCATTGCGGCCCTCGACAAGGCAGCACGGCACACCAAGGGTCTAAAGACCATCACCGCCAAGACCCGCGACCTGTTCCGGGATCCCCTCACCCGCTTTGAACTCAATTTTGACACGATAGTGCTCGATCCTCCGCGGGCTGGCGCAGAGGCCCAGGTCAAGGAAATCGCCGCTTCCCGTATCGCCCATGTGGTGATGGTGGCGTGTGACCCGAAGACCTTTGCCAGAGACGCCGCCCTGCTTGTTCAGGCAGGGTTCATGTTGAGTGACCTAGTAGCCGTGGATCAGTTCGCCTGGTCCAGTCACATCGAACTGGCTGCGACATTTCGCCGGTAACATTTGCGCAACAGTTTGCGCGGGTGCGGCGTTGGCCCATCAGGGCATTTTGAAATCGAAGCATTCGCGCAAGGCCCCCCTCCCTGGCCGGGCGCGACAATTGATGGAGCATTGTGATGATGCTGAAGACTTTTCTTGCCGCTGCCGCTGTAGCGGCCGCGTTCGCCGCGCCTGCTATTGGACAATCCGCCGCCGATCCCGCTGGCGTCTGGCAGGACCGCTGGGGCACCACCTTCACCTTCCGTCTGTGCGGTGACGGCACCCAGCTTTGCGGAACGCTGAACGATATTCAGGGCGACAGCCGCACCGAAGAAAACCTGGCCTATGTGAACCAGCAGGTCGTCAAGGCCGAGCAGACCGCTCCCGGCACCTGGGAAGGTCAGATCGCGCTCAACGGCACCAATGCCAAGGCCATTGTCGAGCTGACCGGTCCCGACACCATCAAGCTGACCGGCTGCCAGCTGCTGTGTTCCAGCATCGAATATCAGCGCATGTCCTGATCGGCAGGCGCCATGCAAAAGCCCCGGACTGCGGTCCGGGGCTTTTTGTTGAACGCAACGGCTTGCCTCAGCAGACCGCCGCGACCCGCTCCTTGATCACCTGCAGCACCTCGTCACCTGGTCGCTTCCACCAATTGTCCTGGCTGAATATTTCCACCTCCTGAGGGCCATGGAAGCCGGCATCCTCGATCATCCTGCGGATGCCCTTCAAGTCGATGACCCCGTCCCCCATCATGCCGCGGTCCAGCAGCATGTCCTTGGTGGGTACCAGCCAGTCGCAGATGTGATGGGCAAAGATGCGCTTCATCCGCCCTGCCCGGGCAATGGCATTGGCAAGGTTCGGGTCCCACCAGATGTGATAGACATCGAGCGCCACGCCCACGGTTTCCCCGAGCATTTCGCAGATATCGAGCGCCTGATCGACCGTGTTCACGCAGGCGCGGTCGGCCGCATACATAGGATGTAAGGGCTCGATGGCGATCTTCACCCCCGAGGCCTTGGCGTGGGGCAGCATGGCGGCAATGCCGTCGGTCACTTGCTGGCGAGCGCCGGGCAGGTCCTTTGATGATCCCGGCAGGCCACCCACCACCAGCACCAGGCAATCGGCATTGAGCGCTGCTGCCTCGTCGATAGCCTTCAAATTGTCATCGATCCGCTTTTGCCGGTCAGCGGCGTCGACGCCGGGGAACATGCCGCCACGGCAGACACCGGTGACGCGGAGCTTGTTCTCCCGGACAATGCGGGCGGCCTCATCGAGCCCAATGGCTTCGATCTGGTCGCGCCAGGGTGAGATGGCGGTGACACCCGCACGCAGACAGCCATCCACGGCTTCGGCAAAGCCCCATTGCGGGCGGGTGGTCGCCAGGTTCAGCGAAATGACGGTATCGGCGCTCATGCGGAAACTCCATGGACGGCGAGAACGGCCTCCATGCGCTGGGCGGCGAGGTCGGGATCGGCCAGAACTCGTGCCTTGTCGGCGAGACGGAAAAGTTCAGCAAGATGCTGCAGCGAACGCGTCGACTGCTGCCCGCCGATCATGGCGAAATGGTCCTGCAGCCCATTAAGATAGGCGAGGAAGACGACACCGGTCTTGTAGAAGCGGGTGGGGGCCGCAAAGATATGGCGGCTGAGCGGGACTGTCGGCTCAAGAATGTTGAAGAATTCTGCCTTGTTGCCGCGACCCAAGGCCGCCAGGCCCGCCGAGGCGGCGGGTGCGATGGCGTCGAAAATGCCGAGCAGGGCATGGGAATAGCCCTGCTCGTCGCCGGCGATCAGCTCTGCATAGTTGAAGTCGTCACCCGTATACATCTTCACACTGGCCGGCAGGCGCCGCCGCATGGCAATTTCCTTTTCCGCGGACAGAAGCGAAATCTTGATGCCATCGACCTTGTCGGCATTGGCGGCGATGACGTCGAGACAGACCTCCATCGCCTTGTCGTGGTCGATATCGCCCCAATAACCCTGCAGGGCCGGGTCGAACATCTCGCCCAGCCAGTGCATGATCACAGGCTGCTTCACCTGGGAGAGGACGTGGCCATAGACGCGGGCATAATCGTCGGGCGACTTGGCAGCGGCAGCGAGGGCACGGCTGGCCATCAGGATGACGCGGCCGCCCTCCCCTTCGACAAAGCCGACCTGCTCGTCATAGGCCTTCAAAATGTCGTCGATGCTGACATCGGGGCCGGGCGTCAGATGATCGGTGCCTGCGCCATAGGCGATCAGGCCGTCGTCGCGGGTGCGCGCTTCGGCCTGGGAGCGCTTGATCAGCTCCTGCGCTTCGGTCCAGGTGAGACCCATGCCACGCTGGGCCGTATCCATGGCCTCGGCGACGCCAAGGCCCAGATCCCACATGCGGTGGCGGAATTTGAGCGTCGTGTCCCAGTCAATGGCCGGGGTCAGCCAGGGGTCGTTGCTGGCCAGCGGATCAGCCACGACATGGGCTGCCGAATAGGCGATGCGCGGAAAATCCGTTGCCTTGAATTTGACGAAGGGGATCGGATCGCCGGTCAATGTATAGGGCGTGACCGATCGGTCGGGATTGGGCAGGTTGATGGTCGGCATCAAGGCCTCCAAGAAAGGCCCCCTCACCCGGTGCTACGCACGGACCTCTCCCCCAAGGGAGAGGTGAAGAGGGCACAATGACGGGTCGGGCGACACCTCTCCCTTTGGGGGAGAGGTCGGCCCCCTTGGGGGCCGGGTGAGGGGGCCTTGCGGCCCGCCATCAAAACTCCAGCTTGGGCACATCCAGCCAGCGGCGTTCGGCCCAGCTCTTCAAACCAAGCTCGGCAAGCTGCACGCCCTTGGCACCGGCTTCCAGCCCATAGGGCCAGGGGGCGTCCTCGGCGACGTGGCGCAGGAACATCTCCCACTGGGCCTTGAAGCCATTGTCTGCGGGCCAATTGTCCGGAACCTCTTCCCAATCGTTGAAGAAGTTCATGGTCTGCGGCTGGTCGGGGTTCCACACCGGCTTGGGCGTGTTGACGCGATGCTGGGTCCAGCATTTGTGGAGGCCCGCAACGGCCGAACCATGCGTGCCATCGACATGGAAGGTGACCAGATCATCGCGGCGCACGCGGGTGGTCCAGCTCGAATTGATCTGGGCGATGATGCCGCCCTCGAGTTGGAACGTGGCATAGGCGGCGTCGTCGGTGTCGCAATTGAAAGTGTTACCCTGTTCATCGACGCGCTGCGGAATATGGGTGGCGCCCAGGCACGAAACCGCCTGCACTTCGCCGAAGAGATTATCCATCACATAACGCCAGTGGCACAGCATATCGAGGATGATGCCGCCACCATCATTCTTGCGATAGTTCCAGCTCGGGCGCTGCGCCTTCTGCCAGTCGCCCTCGAACACCCAATAGCCAAACTCCCCGCGCACCGAGAGGATTTTGCCAAAGAAGCCGCTGTCCTTGAGCATCTTGATCTTTTGGAGGCCCGGCAGGAACAGCTTGTCCTGCACCACGCCATGCTTGAGGCCCGAGGCACGGGCCGTCTTGGCCAGGTTCACCGCAACTTCGAGATCGTCCGAGGTCGGCTTTTCGCAATAGACATGCTTGCCGGCGGCCAGGGCGCGCTCGAGCAGGCCCGCGCGCATCAACGTGGTGCCGGCATCAAAGAAAATGGCGTCGTCGGGATTGGCCAAGGCCGCATCCAGATCGTCGCTCCAACGCGCGATATTATGCTTTTTGGCCAGAGCCTGCATCTTATCGGCATTGCGCCCGACAATGATCGGATCGACGACAAGCCGGTCGCCATTTTTCAGCATGATGCCGCCCTGGTCGCGGATCGCCAGGATCGAGCGCACCAGGTGCTGGTTGTAACCCATGCGTCCGGTGACGCCATGCATGATGATGCCAAGCCGTTGCTCTGCCATTCGAAAACCTCCCAAGCCGCAGCATTCAGTGTAACTGATTAGTTACTTACCTATATGAGCGCGCCGGCCCCCGTCAAGCGCAGGATGCGTTGGTTGAGCAAAAAGGCGGGGAGCGGAAGACCGCTAGAGGCCGATCACCATCTTGAGCCCGATCACGCCGAGAAAGACCAGGATCATCCGGTCGAAGGCCTTGCGGCTCAGCTTGCCGGCGATGGCCTGGCCCAGCGGCATGAAGATCAGGATGGGAATGAGCGCCAGAATGCCCTCGAGCAGCCACTGCCCCTGCATCACCCCGGCCACTGCCAGGGCGGGTAGCTGCACCGCCGAGTAGAGCAGGAACATGGCTGAGACAGCAAAGACATGGGCGTCCCGCTCCATGGCCATGGCGTGAATGAAGGTGACGCCGATCGGCGCAGAAATACCGGTGGCACCCTGGAGGATGCCACCCCCCATGCCGAACAGTGGCCCCACCCGCCGCGCGAGGATCGGCCCAACACGAAATGCGACGCCATCAGCTTGAGCGCGACATGGCCCAGAAGGATTATGCCCAGGGTCAGCACCAGAGCCCGCTCCGGCAGGCTGGTCAGTGCCCAGGTACCCAGCCCGATCCCGATTGCGCCACCGGCGAGAAACAGCGGCAGGAAGGCCATGCGGTCATCCCGTGCAGAGGCGCGAAAGCGCCAGACCTGCCAGGCATTGGTGAAGATCAGCGGCACGCACATCAGGCCAACGGCATGCTGCAACCCGAAGACTGTGGTCAGCACCGGCAGCGCCACCAGCGGCAACCCCATGCCGGTCGCGCCCTTGACGATGGCGCCTGCCCCCAGCGCCAGCGTCATGATGGCCAAGCGACCGATATCCATTTCCATGCACTCGGCTCCAGTCCTTAGGTCGCACCACGATGTCGCACAGTACCACCGTAATTTCATATCCTCTCGTGAACGACTTAGATCACCGTTCAGTTACATCTGCCTTGACTCTCCCTGGCATGGACCGCAAGCTGCCCGCCGAGAAGCAGACGAACGGTTTCAGCATACTTGGCTGCGGGCGGCGCCTGGCGTTTCGGCCCATTCTTTACCCGGCCTGCCACCGCTGTTATTTGCATCCTTCTTGCTGACCGTCTTCAAGGCCATACCGGCGGGGTCCAATAGTGCCAGATTCCTCTTCACCCGCTGTCTTGGAGACGCCTCGGCGCAAAGCCGAGCCCGCAAAGCGCCCCCGCAACTCGGTCAAGACCAAGGCCTCCATCCTTGCGGCGGCACGGGTGGAGTTCGCTGACCGGGGCTTCGAGGGCGCGCGGGTGGATGCCATTGCCGACAGGGCCGGCGCCAATAAGCGCCTGCTCTACCACTACTTTGGGAACAAGGAGGACCTGTATCGGGCGGTGCTGCTCGATGCCTATCAGGAAATCCGCCAGGGCGAACGGGCGCTGAGCCTGGACCAGTATGACCCGGTCCAGGCCATGGATCGGCTGGTGCGCTTCACCTTCCGGCACTTCCTCGCCAATCCCTGGTTTCCGCGCCTGCTGGGCACGGAAAACATTGAGAATGCGCGGTTCTTGAAGACTTTGCCGGACATCAAGGCATTGCATTCGCCACTGGTCGGGCAGATCGCCGCGATCATCGAGCGCGGCGCGGCCGCAGGCGTTTTCCGCCGCGATGTCGACCCGGTGCAGCTTTACATATCGGTCGCCGCGCTGGGCTTTTTCTACGTGTCGAACACGGCGACCTTGTCGGTGATCTTCGAGCGTGACCTGACCAGCGTCAACATGGTGCAGGAGCGGGAGGCGCATGCGGTGCAGATGGTGCTGGACTTCCTGCGCACCAAGCCGGGCACGTGACGCGGCGGGCACCTCCGGGCCTTGCCGAGGCCAGGAGGTGGGCCAGGACCACCAAGATGAACGGGCGAAGAGGCCTTTAAAGGCTGCGCCTCAGATGTCTATGTCGTCTTCGCCCAAACCACCCACTTCCGAGGCCGCCCGGCGCAGAATTTCGGCGGCGCGACGCTGCTGGTCGGCACTGCCCTTGCGCGCCTTCTTGATCGCGTCCTTGAGCGCCTTGCGCGCCGCTTCCAGTTCGGGAGCCGCGTCGTGCATGGGACGGTCGGGTTCGGCCTCGCGTTCACCCCAATGGGGCGGCACATTGCCATTTTCGGGGTCGCCCGAGAACGGCCAGTCGGCCTTCACGAACTCCCGGAAGCGGTTCATCTGCTCGCCGGTGCGGGCCAGGAAATCCAGGGTCGAGGCAACGGCCTCGCGATTATCCTCAAGATGGCTCCGGCCCTCATCGGTGATGGTGTAGAGCTTCTTGTTGCCGTCCGGGGCCGAGGTGACATAGCCGGCCTCCTCGAGATAGGTCAGCGCCGGATAGACGATGCCGGGACTGGGCGAATAAACGCCATTGGACCGCTCTTCCACCGCCTTGATCAGGTCATAGCCGTGGCGCGGCTGCTGGTCGATGAAATAGAGCGCCACCAGCCTCAGATCGCCCGAGGCCAGCATCCGCCCAACGCGGAAATTGCCACCCATATTGCCGAATTCCTCATCGGCCATGCGCTGCATGCGGCCCCAGCCGCGCCGCGCCATGCGTTCGAATTGCCGCCAGTTCGGCTCGCCATTCTTCCAGTAGCTCATCAGTCTGTCTCCAGATATATCGCAAAGCCCTTGGCCTTAGGAGATTGGTGCTGTTTGGCGCAGTATCAAGATATATCTTTGGAACAATTCATCGCGCTGAATCGACGGCAGAAGCGACCAGGCGCGGTCACTGGCACCGCACAAAATTCTCTCCCCTTTGCAGGGCTAACATGTTAGTTACGCATTATGCAGCAAGCCGTCGCCTCATCCCTACAGCCCCATGCTCCCGCTCCTGATCGCCTGGCGGCCGGTGAGCGCGTTGCCGCCCGCCTCAGGAGCCAGCTTGCCGGCGCGATCCACACCGACCCACTGATGACCTATGCCTGGAGCGGCGATGCCAGCTCCTACCGGCTGATCCCGGCCGTGGTGGTCTTTGTCAATTCGGAGGACGAGGTTCGTGCCGTCTTCAAGGCCGCGCGCGCCGAGGGCCTGCCGGTGACCTTCCGGGCGGCCGGCACTTCGCTTTCGGGTCAGGCGGTGACCGATGGTGTATTGGCGGTGCTCGGCGATGGCTGGCGCAAGCTCGATATCCACCCCGGCGCTGACCAGATCACGCTGGGGCCGGCGATCATCGTGGCGGAGGCCAACAGGGCCCTCAAGCCTTTTGACAGGAAAATTGGCCCCGACCCGGCAAGCCAGGCCACCTGCAAGATCGGCGGCGTGGTCAACAATAATTCTTCCGGCATGTGCTGCGGGGTGGCGCAGAACACCTATCACACCATGGCGCGTCTGAGGATCGTGCTGACCGACGGCACCATGCTGGATTCGGGCGACAAGGCCAGTTGCGACGCGTTCCGCGCCAGTCATGCCGGCATGCTTGAGGCCCTGCATCAATTGCATCACGAGGTGATGGCTGATGCCGAGCTGGTGGCGCTGATCCGCCGGAAGTACCGGATCAAGAACACAGTGGGTTATTCGCTCAATGCCCTGGTCGACTACCACGATCCGCTCGACATCCTGATCCACCTCATGGTCGGCTCGGAAGGCACGCTCGGCTTCGTCTCCGAAGTCACCTACAACACCGTGCCCGAACATCCCTTCAAGGCGACCGGGCTCATTCCCTTCCCCGATCCGCAATCGGCGGGCCGGGCCATTATCGAGATGGCCAATGGCGGGGTGCAGGTGACCACCGGCATCACCGCGGCCGAATATATCGAGCGCCGGGCGCTGGCGACGGTTGAGCATCTGCCGCCCATGGCGCCGCTCCTGCCCTGGCTGACGGACACTTCGCCGGCGGTGCTGATCGATGTCACGGCCCCCGACGCGACCACCCTGGCCTCTGAGGTGGCCAAGGCCGAAGATTTGCTGAGACGCCATGGGGCTACCCATATCGATCTCTCCACGGACATGGGACGCAGCCATGCCCTTTGGGACATTCGCAAGGGGTTCTTTGCCTCGGGTGGCGCCGCGCGGCCCAAGGGCACCGCCATGCTCACCGAGGACGTGGCTGCGCCGATCGAGCAACTTGCCGCCTTCGTCATCGACATGCGGAACCTGCTGGACGCCCATGGCTACGAGGATGCGATCATCTTTGGCCACGCGCTGGCAGGCAATCTTCACTTCCAGATGAGTGACAATTTCGCCGAGGCAGGGGCGGCCGAGAAGTTCGACCGCTTCAATCGCGAGCTTTCTGATCTGGTCTCGGTGCGCTATGGCGGCTCGCTCAAGGCCGAGCATGGCACCGGCCGCGCCATCGCGGCCTTTGTGGAAGCTGAATGGGGCGCCAAGGCCTACGCCCTGATGCACCGGATCAAGGCCATCTTCGACCCGGAACGGCTGCTCAATCCGGGCGTCCTGCTCAATGACGACCCCAAAATTCACATCAAGAACCTCAAGGTCATGCCGCTGGCCGACGAACTGGTCGATCTTTGCATCGAATGCGGTTTCTGCGAGCCAGCCTGCCCCAGCCATCATATGACCCTGACCCCGCGTCAGCGCATTGCCGTGACCCGCGAGCGGGCGCGATTGCGCGAAACCGGAGAGGACCCGGCGCGGCTGGCGCGGTTCGAAGCCGATTTCCAATATGCCGGCATGGACACCTGCGCGGCGTGCAATTTGTGTTCGCTCAGATGCCCAGTTGGGATCGAGACCGGCACCATGATCATGGGCGAGCGCGCCCGGCGACGCGGTGGCATGGCTCATTCGGCGGCCCGCTTTGCCGCCGATCATCGCGGTGCAGTCGAAGCCGCGATGCGTGGCGGGGTCGCGTTGGCCGATGCCGCCCGCACCATCATCCCCGCGCCTGCGCTCGAGGCGATCACCGATACGGCGCGGCGGGTGACCGGCAACAGGGTGCCGCGGGTATCGCGGGCGCTGCATCACGGACCGGGCGCGCCCAAGGTCCGAGACAATCGGCAGGACCCACGCCGGACCGGCTTTCCGGTCCCGATCACCCAGGCGGGGCGTCCGAGCGTCGTCTATTTCCCGGCCTGTCCCAGCCGCATGTTTGGCGCGCCGAAAACCCCGCATGAGCTGCTTGATACCCCGGCGGCCATGGTCCGGCTGCTGGAGCGAGCCGGCTATGACGTGATCGTGCCGGAAAAGCTCAATGGCCAGTGCTGCGGGCAACCGTTCCAGTCCAAGGGGTTTCCCGAGGAAGCGCAAAGGGTCGGTGGAGAGCTCAAGGCTGAACTCTCGAGCCTGTCCGATGCTGGCCGGCTGAGCGTGGTGACCGATGCCTCGACCTGCGCCAAGCATCTCAAGGAGTTTCCAGGGGATGCGGTCGTGACCGATTCCGCCCAATTCCTGGCGCAGCATGTCCTGCCCAAGCTGACCGTGTCGCAGAAGCTGGCGGTCGTGGCCGTGCACCACAATTGCTCCGCCCAGCGGCTGGCCGAGCAGCCCGCCACCGAGGCCGTGGCCGCGGCCTGCGCCGACAGGGTCGCCGTGCTCGCCTCAATCACCTGCTGCGGCTATGCCGGGGACAGAGGCCTGTTCCTGCCCGAACTCAACGCCCATGCGACGCGGCGGGTGGGGAACGACATTCCCGAGGGGTGCGAACTGGGTGTGTCGACAGTGTCCACCTGCGCCTCGGGACTATCCGAGCGGTCGGGGGTGCCCTTTGTCAGCCTGGCGAGCCTGCTGGAATGGGCGAGCCGGTAGGTTTCGTCCAGTCACCCCACCCTCATTCCCTCTCCCTCCCACAGAGGGGGAGGGATCAAGGGTTGGGTGCCCCATGCGTTAGCGGCTTAGCGCCGTTCGAGCTGCCACTCGACCATAGGTCTCGCGGCCTTCTCGCCTCAAACCTCTCCACTGGAGAGATTTGCCCTGTGGGATGGCTCGAAACCTACTCCGCCGCCTGGTTCTCCAGCAGCGGGCGCTGGTCGGTGATGGCCAAGGGTTCGACGGCGACGATCTCTTCGGCCCGCTTGCGGTGAATGCGCAGGCGTTTGACGCGGCGGCTATCGGCGGCCAGCACTTCAAATTCGAAGCCCTTGATGCCGTTGATCCGTTCGCCGCGCTTGGGCACATGGCCCGCCAGGTCGAAGACCAACCCGCCGATCGTGTCGACATCCTCGGCGTGCTCGCCCGGGTCGAAATCGGGGCCGATCAAGGCCTGCACGTCTTCAAGCTCGGCGCGGGCATTGGCGACATAAACGTCCTCGCCAACCTTGCGGATCAGGGCTGCCTCGGTGACGTCGTGTTCGTCCTCGATCTCGCCCACCACGGCTTCGAGCAGATCCTCGATGGTGACGAGGCCATCTGTGCCGCCATATTCGTCGACCACGATCGCCATATGGGTGCGGCTGGCGCGCATGGATTGCAGGAGGTCTGCTGCCGGCATGAAGGTGGGCACGAACATGGCCTTGCGCAGGATGCCCAGCTTGCCGATCTTCTGCCGGAGAGCGGTGGAGAGCAGCTTGACCGGCACCTCCTTTTCAGGATCGGTTACCGGCTCGGTGATCTTTTGCAGCGCATCCTTGATGTGGATGAAGCCCACGATGTTGTCGAGCCCATCCTCATAGACCGGCAGGCGCGAATGCCCCACCTGGCGGAAGCGCGCCAACAGGGTCCCCAGATTGATGTCGGATGGCACGGCCTGGATGTCCGAGCGCTCCACCATGACGTCGTCGATCGACACCTTGGAGAGCTTCAGGACATTTTGCAGGATCAGCCGCTCGCTTTCGGAAAAATCGGCTGTCTCGGGACTGCCGCTTTCCTCGAGCGCGACCTGCAGATCGTCGCGCAGGGACACCGTGGTCCGCGCCATCAGGCTGCGGATGCGGTGCCACAGGCTCGGCCCCCGCGGCGCGGCGGGGGCGGGACTAGAGGGAGGTTCGGGGTTTTCGGCCACCCGGAGGGCCCTACTGTCGCTATCGTTCATTCATCTCGTGCCGCTGAAAACAGCGGCTTCTGTTGTCCTATGAGACCGGAAAAGCCCCCGAAGTGCTGGGGTTCCATGGCCAGAGATCAATCAGCATAGGGATCGTCTATCCCCAGCCCGGCCAATATCTTGGTTTCCAGCCCCTCCATTTGAAGGGCTTCGGCCTCATCAAGGTGATCATACCCTAAAATATGGAGAAAGCCATGCACCATAAGGTGGGTGAAATGATGGTCGAGACTCTTGCCCAGATCGGCCGCTTCCCGCTCCAGCGTTTCACGCGCCAGGGTAATATCCCCCAGCAACCCCATGACGGGCGCGAACGGTTCAATCTGTGGAAAGCTCAACACATTGGTGGAGCTGTCTTTTCCGCGCCATTGCGCATTGAGCGCGCGTTGCTCCTCATCGTCAGTGAGCAGCACCGAAATCTCGGCCGCGCCCTTGATCTTGGGCCTAGCACCGGCCAGGGCGGCCAGCACTGCCCGTTCGGCCAGGGCGTCGAAATGATCGGGCCAGCCATCCGCATTGCGGATGACAGCAACTTCCAGGGGGGGCGAGGACGGCATCGGCTTGGGGTTCAACTCCGGGGCAGGGTGCCCAGTGTCCGCGCCAGGCCTTCCCTGTCCCCGTCCTTTTCGGCGAGGCGGCGCGCGGCGTCCTGCTCATAGGCCCGAACGATCCGCCCCACAAGCGCGTGGCGCACCACGTCCTTGTCGCCGAAGCGCGAGATATGCACGCCCTCGACGCCGTCCAGCAGCTTGATCGCCTCGACCAGCCCCGATTTCTCGCCGCGCGGCAGATCGACCTGGCTGGGGTCGCCCGTGACGATCATTTTCGAGTTCTCGCCCAGGCGGGTGAGGAACATCTTCATCTGCATGGATGTGGTGTTCTGCGCCTCGTCGAGAATGACCACGGCATTGGCGAGCGTGCGGCCGCGCATGAAGGCGAGCGGGGCCACCTCGATAATGCCCGAGGTGATGCAGCGCTCGACATTTTCGGGCTTCATCATGTCGTAAAGCGCATCATAGAGCGGGCGGAGATAGGGATCGACCTTCTCCTTCATGTCGCCGGGCAGGAAGCCGAGGCGCTCGCCGGCCTCCACCGCCGGGCGCGAAAGGATGATCCGGTTGATGTCGCCGCGCTCGAGCAGGCTGGCAGCATGGGCGACCGCCAGATAGGTCTTGCCGGTACCGGCGGGGCCAGTGCCGAAAACCAGTTCGCTCCGCTCCATGGCGCGCATATAGGCGTCCTGCGCCGGGGTGCGGGCGACAATGGTCGACTTGCGCGTGGCGATCTGGGCCATGCGCACCTTGCCCTTGCGTTCCAGCGTGGGCAGGGTCAGCTGACTGTCCTCGGTCTCGATCATGCGGATCACCGCATCGACATCGGCAATGTCCATGCTGCGGCCCTCTTCAAGGCCGGCATAGAGCGATTCCAGCACCCGGCGCGCCTGATCGACCTTGGAAGCCGCACCCTTCAAAAGCACATGATTGCCGCGCGGCGTGGCGCTGACGGCAAGGCGCTGTTCGATAAGGGCGAGGTTCTGGTCGAAGTCGCCATAGAGCTGGGCAGCCAGGCGATTATCTTCAAAGGCGAGTTCGAGTTGCGATGCGAGGGCGTTATCGGCGGTGGGTGGCAAGTGCCTGCTCAAACTTTCTCGGCTCCCGAATGGGGCGCCGCGGAGCGCGTCGCCCTGACCACAACGAGGCTAGGCTGATTTGGGTTCGTTGTCTGTAGCAATATTGTGACGCTTGCCGCCGTCGCCAAGGGCGCGAATCGCTCCAGCGGAGCGATTTGAGGCGGCAAGGCCATGAGAGCTGGGCTCGAAGGGCAAGCCACGACACGCGTTAGCTACCCCTGCATCCGTTCCAACACCTCAGCCACGCGCCGCTGCGCTTCTGCCGGCAGCGGCAGGATGGGCCTTGGCGGCTGGGCTGTGGTGAGCGCGAGTTGGGAGTTGAGGATGCTACAGCGACCGGATAAGTTTTCGCTGCTCTGCCAGCCAGTCGGCCATGTCAACGCATGCGACAGTCCTACCCGGAAAAGCGGTAGCTTCGTTTCGCAACGTACGTTCCGCACCCGCTAGTTCTTCAAATAGCGCCTCAGGTATCGTTGGCTCTTGGCCAAAAAATGCAACTGCATCGAGCACCGCCGCCCTTAGCCGGTCAAAATAAGCTGGCGCGATCTCTCGATATGACTGGATGGAAAGTAGCGCGCCCAATGTCTCGGATTGTACTCGACTGAGCATAATTTCTTCATCGGACTGCATTTTTTGACCCTTTGAACATACCTGCGGTAAGGCTAAGCCGTCACGGCCCGCACCAGCCGCCCTTCGAGCGAATTGGTGCTGGTACCGATGATTTCAACCTCATGGATCGCGCCGATGAGATCGGTCGAGCCTTCCAGGTGCACGGCCTGCAGATAGGGCGACCGGCCGCCGACCTGGCCGGGCATGCGGCCCACGCGCTCGATAAGCACGGGCAGCGTCTTGCCGACACAGGAAGCGTGGAAGTCGGCGGTCTGCTTGTTGACCAGCTCCTGCAGGCGATAGAGCCGCTCGGACTTGATGGCTTCGTCGACCTGGTCGCCCAGGGTCGCGCCGGGCGTGCCCGGGCGGGTGGAGTATTTGAACGAGAAGGCCGAGGCATAGCCGGTTTCGCGGATGATGGTCAGCGTGTCCTCGAAATCCTGATCGGTCTCGCCCGGGAAGCCGACGATGAAATCGCCCGACAGCGCCATGTCGGGCCGGGCGGCCTTGATGCGCTCAATCAGGGCCAGGTATTTGGCCGCCGTGTGCTTGCGGTTCATGGCCTTCAAGATGCGATCCGAGCCGGACTGCACCGGCAGGTGCAGATAGGGCATGAGCAAGGGCAGGTCGCGATGGGCGGCGATCAGGCCGTCATCCATGTCGCGCGGATGGCTGGTGGTGTAGCGCAGGCGCTCGAGGCCCGGGATTTCGGCCAAAAGGAAACAGAGTTCCCCCAGCCCCACATCCCGCCCGGCGGCATCGGTGCCGTGATAGGCGTTTACATTCTGGCCCAGGAGGGTGATTTCCTTGACCCCGGCATCGACCAGGCGGCGCGCCTCGTCGAGCACCTGGGCCACCGGGCGGCTGACTTCGGCGCCGCGGGTATAGGGCACCACGCAGAAGGAACAGAACTTGTCGCAGCCCTCCTGCACGGTCAGAAACGCCGTCAGCCCGCGGGCAATGGTGGCTTCCTTCCTTGCCGCGGGAAGGTGGGCAAACTTGTCTTCCTCGGGGAAGTCGGTATCGATCACGGCCTTTTTGAGCGCCGGATGCATATGCCGGTTCGCCTCGGCCCGGGCCAGCATGTCGGGCAGGCGGTGATAGGCCTGGGGCCCAAAGACCATGTCAACGACCGGGGCGCGCCGGGCAATTTCCTCGCCCTCGGCCTGGGCCACGCAACCGGCCACGCCGATCATCATGTCGCCACCGGCGGCGCGTTTTTCGCCCTGCAATTCCTTCAGCCGCCCCAGCTCGGAAAACACCTTCTCGCTGGCCTTTTCGCGGATATGGCAGGTGTTGAGCAGGACCAGATCGGCCTCGGTGATCTCCTGGGTCGGCATATAGCCGTGCGGGGCCAATGCATCGGCCATGCGGTCGCTGTCATAGACATTCATCTGACAGCCATAGGTCTTGATGAAGACGCGCTTTTGCGCGGTCCGGGGGCTGCTTGCAGTCTCGTTCATGCGGCGCTGTTTACCAGAGCCTGAAGTTAGATGCCATGCCCTGCAACCTCGGGCGCTTCTGCGGTGTTGTACTCGCGCAGAAGGATGCATCTCGATGACTGACAACAAACAAAAATCCGATCAGGCCGCCGCCCTGCGGAATGGGCGCAAGCCCGGGCCCAAGGATTCTCCCGTTCAGGTGCGCAATGCCGGTCCGGAGGAAATGGCCGACCAGCCCGCAAGCTGGGATGAGACCGACGAAGCGGTGGACGAGAGCTTCCCGGCCAGTGATGCAAGTGCCAAGTATTGAGTAACCCGCGCCCGCTAAAGAGGGCGGCGCAGGCAAGGAAAGCTGGGGCGAGATGACGGACAGAATGGTCCAAAGAGGGACTGTGGCGGCGACGCAGCGTGGCCGCCCGATAGCAGTCTATCTCATCGCCCTGGTGCTTGCCATTCTCGTTCCTGCCCTGGCGGTGGCGCTGGTGCTGCTCAATAGCTTCAACGATTCCCAGCAACGTGTTCTGGCAGCGCTCACCAATGCCACGGTCCAGGCCATGGGCCAGTCGGTGGACCGCGAAATCAGTGGCATGGCGACGACGCTGCGCGTCCTCTCCACCAGCCAGGCCCTGGAAGAAGGCGATCTCGCCGCTTTTCACGACCGGTCATTGAGCGCTCTGGCGGGAAGCGGCTCCTATCTGATCGCAGTCGACGAGAATTTCCAGCAATTGCTCAACACCCGGGTCGACTATGGCGACGAACTCGGGCACTCGTCTGACCCCGAAACGGCAATCAGCGCGATCGAACGCGGCGTGGCCACCATCTCCCCGCTGTTCTTCGGGCAGGTGGCGCAAACCTATGTGTTCAATGTCTGGCTCCCGGTGACCGGCGTCGAGCCGGTGCGGCTGGTGGCCATGACCCAGAATGCGCGCAATCTGGTTCCGGCCCTGCAATCGCGCCAACTGCCAGAAGGATGGCATGCGGCTCTGGTCGATACCAATAACGCGGTCATTGCCGCCACGGCACAATCCAATCTCGAAATCGGGTCCATCCTGCCCATTCGGCAGGACCTCGAGGAGAACGCTGGCGATAGCTGGGCGCAGGAGCAATGGAATGGCGACCGCGTGGTCACGGCCGAATGGCGTTCGGGCTATACCGGTTGGCGCATCATTGCCTGGGCGTCGGCTGGCCAGGTGCAGCGGCCCTTGCAGGAATCGGTGATGCAATTGGGCGTCTGGGGCGTGTTGATCGCGCTCCTGGCTTCGGGCGTGGCCGCGCTGATCGCCCGCCGCATCGGCAGTTCGGTGCAGGGCCTGCGCCTCGACGCGGCGCGTCTCGGCCGCGGCGAGGCGGTCTATCCGCGCACCTATCCGGTTTCGGAAATCGCCGAGATATCCGAGGCGCTGGGCGAAGCGTCCGAGCAGCGCCAGACCGCCGACAGGGACATCCGCTTCCTGATGCGCGAATTGGCGCATCGCTCCAAAAACCAGATGGCGGTGATCGCTGCCATGGCCAAGCAGACGGCCCGCGGCGCCAGCGATATCCCGACCTATGTGGCGGCGCTCGAGCGGCGCATCATGGGGCTGGCACGCTCAACCGACCTGCTGCTCGCCCATGGCCGGGCCGGTGTGATGCTGGCCGACCTCGTCGACCAGCAACTGGCCCCGTTCCGCCCGGCCGAAGAGAGCCGGTTGTCGATTGAGGGTCCCGATATCCGCATCAACCCGCAGGGCGCACAGATCCTCGGCATGGCCCTGCACGAATTGGCCACCAATGCCACTCGCCATGGCGCCTTTGCAGCAGCCGAGGGCCGGGTGGAGCTCAATTGGCAAAGCAGCGCCGACACCCTATCCATCTGCTGGCGCGAGCATCTGGGGCGCAAGCTGGTGGTCGGCGAAGGCTCCGGCTTTGGCACGATCGTGCTGCGCACCATGGTCGGCGGGTCCCTGGGAGCGCAGGTGCGGAGGGAGGTCCATGAGGATGGCGTGGAGTGGATATTTGCCGTCCCGCTCAGCGCCCTCGACCCCGAATTTGCCGCCGCGCGGCCGGACGAACCGATGTCACCATAACTCTGGTCGGGCCTTGTGTTGCGGCCTCTCGCCAGGCCAGATGCGCGCCTCCAATAAATTCTGGCTTTTGCACCCTGTTTGCCCTATAGCAGCGCCAGCCGGATTTTTGGGGCATTTGCCCCCGATCCTGCACAGTCATGGCCCCTCCTGGACGACATCCCGGCTGGGGCGACCAACATCCTCCTCTATCGAAAGGATATGCCCGATGTCGATCACTGCTGAACGCAAGACGCAGCTCATCCAGGAATACGCCACCAAGCCGAACGATACCGGTTCGCCGGAAGTTCAGGTTGCGATCCTGTCCGAGCGCATTTCGAACCTCACCGAGCACTTCAAGGGCCACAACAAGGATAACCATTCCCGTCGTGGCCTGCTCAAGCTGGTGTCGACCCGTCGTTCGCTTCTCGACTACCTCAAGCGCGTGGACGAGAACCGCTACAAGACGCTGATCGAAAAGCTCGGCCTGCGTCGCTAACAGACGCTTTCCGGCGCGGGAGGCCAGGCCTTCCGCGCCGGTTGCCCTTTTGGGGCATGCCGGAAAACCCGGCGCCATAGGCCGGCATTGCCGGAGCATGGCAGGATTATCGGCTTCTTCCGCTGCTGGAGAGGCTCATTGTCTTGTCCATGTTCTGTCTGTGCCAGACATGAACCCGTGCCTGATTTTGAGCCGGCGTGCACATGGGTGCGACGTCGAGTGCGGGCACACCGGAGACGTTCGTGGGGAGCTAGCCTGGCCCCGCGTTCCCGCGCCTCCGGCAGAATGGAAAGACGAACAAAGATGTCGATCAAGTTTGATCACCACAAGGTCGAGCTCAACTGGGGCGGCCAGCCCCTGACGCTCGAAACCGGCAAGATGGCTCGCCAGGCCGATGGCGCTGTGCTCGCCACTCTGGGCGAGACCGTCGTGCTCGCCACCGTTGTCAGCGCCAAGTCGCCCAAGCCGGGCCAGGACTTCTTCCCGCTGACCGTCAACTACCAGGAAAAATACTTCGCTGCCGGCAAGATCCCGGGTGGCTATTTCAAGCGCGAAGGCCGTCCGACCGAAAACGAGACGCTGACCAGCCGCCTGATCGATCGCCCGATCCGCCCGCTGTTCCCCGATGGCTACAAGAACGAGACCCAGGTCATCGTCACCGTGCTCCAGCACGACATGGAGAACAATCCGGACGTTCTGGCCATGGTCGCTGCTTCCGCCGCCCTGACCATTTCGGGCGTGCCCTTCATGGGCCCGATCGGCGCCGCCCGCGTGGGCTATGTCGACGGCGAATATGTCCTCAACTTGCCGGTCGACCGCCGTGCGGATTCCAAGCTCGACCTTGTCATGGCTGGCACCGCCGACGCCGTGCTGATGGTGGAATCGGAAGCCAAGGAGCTTTCCGAAGAGGTGATGCTGGGTGCCGTGATGTTCGGCCACAAGGCCTCAGCCCAGGTGATCGAGGCCATCATCAAGCTGGCCGAACTGGCCGCCAAGGAACCGCGCGACTTTGCCGCTCCGGATTATTCGGATCTGGAAAAGGAAGTCCTGGCACTGGCCGAAGCCGACCTGCGTGCTGCCTATAAGCTGACCGACAAGCAGGCGCGCTATGCCGCCGTGGACGCCGCCAATGCCAAGGTCAAGGAGGCTTTTGCCGCCAAGATCGAAGCGGGCGAAGTTTCCAAGGAAGATCTGGGCGAAGTGGTGCACAACCTCCAGGCCAAGATCGTGCGCTGGAACATTCTCGATACCGGCAGCCGCATCGACGGCCGCGACACCAAGACTGTCCGCCCGATCCTGGCCGAAGTCGGTGTCCTGCCGCGCACCCATGGTTCGGCCGTCTTCACCCGCGGCGAAACCCAGGCGCTGGTCGTTGCCACCCTCGGCACGGCTGAAGACGAGCAGTTCATCGATAGCCTGGAAGGCACCAAGAAGGAAAACTTCCTGCTGCATTACAACTTCCCGCCCTATTCGGTCGGTGAAGCGGGTCGCATGGGTTCGCCCGGCCGTCGCGAAATCGGTCATGGCAAGCTCGCCTGGCGCGCCATCAACCCGATCCGCCCCTCGATCGAGGAATTCCCCTATACCATCCGCGTGGTTTCCGAGATCACCGAGTCCAATGGCTCGAGCTCGATGGCAACCGTCTGCGGCACTTCGCTGGCGCTTATGGATGCCGGCGTGCCGATGAAGAAGCCGGTGGCCGGTATCGCCATGGGCCTGATCCTGGAAGGCGACAAGTTCGCCGTGCTGTCCGACATCCTGGGTGACGAAGATCACCTGGGCGACATGGACTTCAAGGTGGCCGGCACCGAAGACGGTGTCACCTCCCTCCAGATGGACATCAAGATCGCCGGTATCACCGAAGAGATCATGAAGCAGGCCCTGGCCCAGGCCAAGGACGGCCGCATCCACATTCTGGGTGAAATGGCCAAGGCCCTGGCCGAGAGCCGCGGTGAAGTGGGCGAATTCGCCCCGCGCATCGAGACCCTCAAGATCCCGACCGACAAGATCCGCGAAGTGATCGGCACCGGCGGCAAGGTCATCCGCGAAATCGTGGAAAAGACCGGCGCCAAGGTGAACATCGAAGACGACGGCACCGTGAAGGTTTCCTCCTCGGATGGGTCGCAGATCGAAGCCGCCATCAAGTGGATCCGCTCGATCACCGACGAGCCGGAAGTCAATGCCATCTACCAGGGCACGGTCGTCAAGACCGCCGACTTCGGCGCCTTCGTCAACTTCTTCGGCGCCAAGGATGGCCTGGTGCATATCTCCCAGCTGGCCGATCAGCGCGTCGCCAAGACCACCGACGTGGTCAAGGAAGGCGACAAGGTCTGGGTCAAGCTGCTCGGCTTTGACGAGCGCGGCAAGGTCCGCCTCTCCATGAAGGTCGTCGACCAGGAGACCGGCAAGGAAATTGCCAAGGAAGCCAAGGAAGACGCTGCCGAGTAAGGCAGGCTTCTTGACCACACGAATGCGGAAGGCCCGGAGTGATCCGGGCCTTCTCTTTTACGGGGCTGGTGGAACCGGAAGCGGGCCGGCCGGCGTTGATGGAGCAGTTGCAGGGGACCCACCATGACCACAGTGCTCTTCATCCATAGCGCCGGCGCCCAGGATCAGGGCGAGGGCAGCAGCCGGCTCCGCGAGGCGCTGGAGGCCCGACTGCCCTCGGGCATTCACTTCAAGGCCCCGCAAATGCCGGACCCCGATGATCCCAAGGCCGAGTTCTGGCTGGCCGCTTTCGAGTCAGAGGTGACGGGCATCGAGCATGATCTGATCATTGTCGGTCATTCCCTCGGCGGTTCAATCGCGCTTCAAGGCCTGGCGCGGCTGGGAGTGCCGGTGAACCTGAAAGGCGTGATCGTGGTGGCGGCACCCTTCTGGGGCGCACCCGATTGGGAAATGGAGAGCTTCAGCCTGCCTGAAGACGCGTCCGAAAAACTGGTCGATTTGGCCCGGCTCGTCATCCTGCAGGGCGACAGGGATGAGGTGGTGCCAGCCGACCATCCCAAGCGCTACAAGGCCCTGCTGCCCAACGCCCAGGTGCAGATACTGCCTGGCATCGACCACCAGGCGGCAGGGGCGGCCGACGCGGTCATTGCCGCCGTCAGCGATTTGGCGGAGCACTAGTGTGTCCTTTGCACCACAGCGCCTCATCCATCACATTGCGGCGAGGAACGGCCCCATTGGTGCCACGTTAAGGCCACCAAGCGTTACTCAATAGCGTGACGTGCCCGGCGTCCGCTTTCTCCCGTCTGCCTTGAGGTTGTTGTTTTGATTTCCCGCCGCCTGTTCCTGCTTGGCCTCAGCGCCACTGCCCTTTCGGCCTGTTCCACCACGCGTCAGCCCGTGGTGCAGGAACCGGTCATCGATCCCTATTATCTGCGCATGTATGGACCGGTGCCGGGCGAGCCCTATCCGGTCGCCGCCATGGATCTGCGGCGCGTCGATCCGAAATGGTGGCGCCAGGAAGTGCCCTACTACACCTCCGAACGGCCCGGCACGCTGGTGGTCGACACGCCGGCGCACTACCTCTATCTCGTCATGGAGAACAATCGCGCCCTGCGCTACGGCATCGGCGTGGGCAAGGACGAGGCCCTGGTGTTCCGCGGCGAGGCCACCATTGGCCGCAAGGCCGTCTGGCCGCGCTGGACCCCGACCAAATCCATGATCGAGCGCGAGCCGGAGCGCTACGGACCCTATGCCGGCGGCATGGGTCCGGGCCCGGAAAACCCCTTGGGTCCCCGTGCGCTCTATCTCTACAAGAATGGCCGCGACACTCTGTTTCGCATTCACGGCACCACAGAGCCCTATACCATCGGCACCAATGTCTCCTCGGGTTGCATCCGGCTGATGAACCAGGACATCATCGATCTCTATGCCCGCGTGCCGGTCGGCGCGCGCGTCACGGTGATCAATGGTACGCCAGGGAGCCTGGTGGCGACGCCGGGTTTCACCCCGGTGGTGTAGACCTCAGTTTCAAGA
This sequence comes from uncultured Devosia sp., assembly GCF_913055165.1. GTDB lineage: Bacteria > Pseudomonadota > Alphaproteobacteria > Rhizobiales > Devosiaceae > Devosia. The sequence goes on along the minus strand of NZ_CAJXJS010000013.1, from coordinate 4,547 downwards.
AATTGCCGGCGGCGGACCCCCACCGTAGTCACCCGCTCCCGGCAACACCAAGGCCCGCTCTCCAGCATTGGAGGCGGGCCTTTTCTTTGCACCGTTACGGTTTATGTTGGTGCTCGACTGCTTTTGAATTGAGTGCGCTATGTCTAACCACCACAATGTTTTTTTCTCGCCAATGACGGGGAACGACGCAGAAGATGTCCTAGCGCTCTATCGCGGCTATATGCGCACCGGCCAAACGGCCGCCCGCATCGCCCATCTCGCATCGGACTACCCCGCCTTCAAAGCGACGCTTGGCAACACTCTAGTCGGGTTCTGCTATTCCAATAGTTTTGCTCCTGATGTGCTGGAACTCTGCAATATTTATGTCGACCATAGGCAACACAACCTTGGAATTGGCTCTGAACTCATCCGATTGGTTCATCAGGCCGCAATCGTGGATGGGTTCTCCGCGATGATCTTGAGCAATAGCCAATTATATGAGACCCTGCTTCCAAAACGCGACCCTCGATCCTTTTACGAAAGACACGGCTACACAGTGCTTCTAGAGACTCCTAAAACGCTAATCTATTCTCGAGCTCTGCCCTGAGCGGCACTCCTGTTAAGATCGGAGTAGTGGCACCACTAACTGGACAGCGTAAGCGTCAAGGGCTCGGTATTGTCACCTCTCTAGAAAAGTATCTCACCTGGGAAACCGGTAAGGCCCTGACGGGCCAAAGGCGGCCGGTCGAGCTCGTAATTGAGGATGATCGCTCCGAACCATCACTGGTAGCCGACGCCGTTCGTCGGTGCCTTAGCGCTGGTGCTTTGGCCATTGTGGGACCTTCCGACTCCGCCTGCGCTGGAGTGATTGCCAATCACCCAGACTTTGCCAAAGTGCCCTTCATTCTGTCCTTTGCAACACGTACGGCATTGCTGGGGCCACATCAAAACGAACTATTCCGCGTGACCACGCCTGACTTCAGGCGGGTCATGATCCTTTTGCGATTTATTCAGCAAACCGTCAGTGGCCGCGATCTGACGGTTTTTAGCCTTGATGATCATCCAGACTCCTATGCGTCCGGTTTACTTGACGATCTAACCAAGGCAGCAGCCGACCTAGACTTCCACCTCAATCACGTCACCTTTAGTATAGGGCAGGTCGACATACCGATGGACACCGGACGCCACCCAGTCGTTATTTGTGCTCCGAGCCATGAGTCTACCTGGTTGATTGAGCAACTGCGCTCACGACGGCTACCCTCACCGATTTATTCATTTGGTTCAAACCGCAATTATCTGCGCCACTCCGCTGTTGGAACTACATTGGTCTGTGACATCAAGTACGATGACTACAATCCAATCGTGCAACAATACCTACAGGAAATTTTAGGCAAAGATGACGCAGGAGAGGAAGTATCCCTGTCATCGGTGCTGGCGATGCATGTTATTTCACAAGCAGTTGCCGCACTTGAACAGAGTCACATGCAAACCATTGCCGAAAGCCGAGCAGCTTTATCCAAGATACTTTCGGTAGCAGAATTCCAGGGACCGTTTGGCCTTGTGGCATTCTCCAAGAACAGGGAGATGATCGGTCACGAAAACATTTCTCTTGTCACTGTACGTAGACGCGGATTCACCGTCTATTTTGGTGCCCCTGAAACTTTGAAAGTTTGGGGTTTACATGCGAGGCTCAAATGGCAGGCCCGGCTCTGGGAGGCGATCATAATTGTCAGTACCATTGGCGGTGCCGTCGGCTTGTTGCAGTTGGCAGTTCAGGCCCTGGGGTAAGGTTCAATAATGGTGACCCGCTCAGCAAAAAGGGCGCGGATTGTTCCGCGCCCTTTTCAATTTTTCCAGCTGCGTAGCACCTACAGCGAGCGCTGGACGGTCTCGACGCGGAAGCATTCGATGACGTCGCCGGCACGGATGTCTTCGTAGTTTTCGAAGGCCATGCCGCATTCCTGGCCGACGGCCACTTCCTTGACTTCGTCCTTGAAGCGCTTGAGCGTCTTGAGCTTGCCTTCGTGGATGACCACGTCGTCGCGCAGGAGGCGCACGCCGGCACCGCGTTCCACGATGCCTTCGGTGACCTGACAGCCGGCGACCTTGCCGACCTTGGTGATCTGGAAGACTTCCAGGATCTTGGCGTAGCCGATGAAGGTTTCCCGGCGTTCCGGCGCCAATAGGCCCGACATGGCGCTCTTCACGTCATCCACGAGGTCGTAGATGATGTTGTAATAGCGGATTTCGATGCCGTCGCGAGTGGCCAGGTCCTGCGCCTGCTTGTTGGCACGGACATTGAAGCCGATGATGATGGCGTTCGAAGCCGAGGCCAGGGTGACATCGCTTTCGGTGATGCCGCCCACGCCGCTCATCAGGATCTGGGCCGAGACTTCCTCGGTCGAGAGCTTGTTGAGCGAAGCCACGATGGCTTCCACCGAACCCTGCACGTCGCCCTTGATGACCAGCGGGAACTTGGAAATGCCCGAGGCCTTGAGCTGGTTCATCATCTGCTCAAGGCTGGTGGCACCGCCACCGGCGGTCTTTTCGCGGATGGCGCGCTGACGATATTCGGTGACTTCGCGGGCACGCGCTTCGCTTTCGACGACCGAGAAGCGGTCACCGGCGCTCGGCACACCCGAGAAGCCCAGCACTTCCACCGGCACGGAGGGACCGGCTTCCTTGACCTGCTCGCCCTGGTCATTGATCAGCGCGCGGACGCGGGCCATTTCGGTCCCGGCCACCACGATGTCTCCGACCTTGAGCGTACCGCGCTGAACCAGCACGGTGGCCACGGCGCCGCGACCCTTGTCGAGCTTGGCTTCAATGACCAGACCCTCGGCCCGCCCGTCATGGGGGGCCTTGAGTTCGAGCACTTCGGCTTGCAGCAGGATGGTCTCAAGCAGCTTGTCCAGACCCGCCTGGGTCTTGGCCGAGACTTCCACGTCGAGCACATCGCCGCCCATGGATTCCACGAAGACTTCGTGCTGCAGCAGTTCGGTGCGGACGCGCTGCGGATTGGCCTCGGGCTTATCCATCTTGTTGATGGCCACGATGATCGGCACATTGGCCGCCTTGGCGTGCTTGATGGATTCGATGGTCTGCGGCATGACGCCGTCATCGGCCGCCACCACCAGAACCGCGATATCGGTCGCCTGGGCGCCGCGGGCACGCATGGCGGTGAACGCCTCGTGGCCCGGGGTGTCGAGGAAGGTGATCTTGTTGCCGTTCTTTTCGACCTGATAGGCGCCGATATGCTGGGTGATGCCGCCGGCTTCGCCACTGACGACATTGGCTTCGCGGATGGCGTCGAGCAGGCTCGTCTTGCCGTGGTCGACGTGACCCATAATGGTCACGACCGGGGCACGATCGGCCAGATCCTCGGCCTTGTCGTCGGAGGGCAGGTCGAACAGACCTTCTTCGACGTCCGCTTCGCTGACGCGCTTGACGGTGTGGCCCAGTTCGGTGGCGATCAGCTCGGCCGTATCGGCATCGATCACATCGGTGATCTTGGCCATCTCGCCCTGCTGCATCAGCATCTTGATGACGGTTACCGAGCGCTCGGCCATGCGGTTGGCCAGCTCGCCCACCGTGATGACTTCGGGAATGATCACTTCGCGGCTCAGCTTGGGCGCATCCTGCTGGTTGCGGCCCATCTTCTTGTCGCGACGACGGCGCATGGCGGCCAGCGACGGGCCGCGATCGCGATCGCTTTCCGTGGTGGCGCTGGCAACCGTCAGGCGGCCGCGCGACGAGCCATCATCGGCGCCGCGCCGCGACGGGCGCTCGGGCTGCGCACGGCTGGCGCGGCGGGCATTTTCCAGTTCCGCGGCCGTGGTCGGGCGATGCTGGGGTGCACCGGTACGGGTGCGGCGGCCATCGGCTTCGCTCGGCGGGGCAGGAGGCACATTCCCGATCGGGGACATGCCGGCGCCCGGACGGCGTTCTCCGGCAGGACGTGCGGCACCACCCGCTGCGGGGCGGCGATCGCCGGCCGGACGGGGGCCACGCTCGCCTTCGCCGGGACGGCCGGCAGGGCGCTCAGCCCGCTGCGGCCGGTTGGCCTGACCGGGACGGCCCGACACGGTGCGCACGGCCGACGGGCCGGGATTGCGCTGGCTGGCCGGCACATAATCTTCACGCGGGGCAGGGGCTTCCTGTTCGGGCTCGGCACTGCGCGCGGCGGCTTCTTCGGCCTGCCGGACCTGCTCGGCCCTGGCGCGCTCTTCTTCAGCGCGAGCCGCTTCTTCGCGAATCTGCCGCCGGCGATTCTCATCCTCGATCCGGCGGGCTTCTTCGGCGGCGAAACGCTCCTTGTCTTCGGCCTGGCGGGCACCAGCCAGGGCCAGCGCCTGACGGCGGGCTTCGGCTTCGGCGGCGCTCAGCCCGAGCGGGGCGCGGTTCTGCTGCTGCATGGGTCGACCCTGCGGACGACCGCCCTGGCCACCCGGTGCACCCGAACGGGCGCCACCCATGCCCGGCTGGCCGCCTGGCTTGGGCACCACGCGGGTGCGTTTTTCCACGACCACGGTCGAGCGCGAAGGCCCACGCGACGTCCCGCCGGGGCG